>CAYGZP010000001.1:0-297159 GCA_964354405.1 Candidatus Woesearchaeota archaeon
TAGTTGTTATGGGCGGAACTGCTATCAACAGAGTAGCTGCTGAAATGTTAGACGTAACTTTCCCAGTCTATGGCAGCGATGCATTGTGGACAAACGCCACAAAAGTCGATGCTGCAGGCAAGGCCATTATTAAGTTAATGGACTCACCTTACACAACAGGCAAATTTGCCATGTTAGTGGCAGGATGGGAGGGAGTTGACACAGAGCGCGCTGCAAAGGCCTTGAAAGAAGGTACACCAGCTCTAAGCGGCCAAAGTGTGTTGTTGAATACTGCGACTAGTACAGTAACAGTAGTAACAGCATAATAAGGTGCAACAAGTTAGCTAAATTTTTTTTTATTTTTTTTCTTTTTTTCTTTCTTTTTTTTGTTTTTCTTATTTTTTAATATCTAGCGGGAGCTATAATTAATAAGATTTTTAAGCCACAATTCATATCTTAAAATATAACTGGACTATCCCAATAATCAATAAAGAATGCAGATTCTTTCAAAGGGCAAACAGAAAAGTTTATAAACTAAAGTTTACATCTATAAACTATGGTTAAGATATATAAACTAAAGTTAACAGTATTACAGCAAGAAATTTTGAGATATCTTTTCATTAAGGCAGGAAACTCTTTCAATGCTCGGGGGTTAGCGCTGGCATTAGAAGTATCCCCGCCAGCAATCTCAAAAGCGCTGCCTTTGCTTGAAAAAGAAGGATATCTTAAGGTTGAGAAAGATAAGGAATCAAAAAGATTGTCAATAACCCTTAACAGAGACAATCCTTTAGTTACTGGGCTTAAAAGGGCTGAAAACCTAAGAATGATTTATGAGTCTGGATTGATTGATTATTTAGAGGAAAAATTTCCTGGAACAACAATCATATTGTTTGGAAGCTATTCTAGGGGGGAGGATACTGAAAAATCAGACATAGACATCGCAGTTATAGGAAAAGAGAAAAGAACTGACCTGGAGGTATATGAAAAATTGCTGGAAAAAACAATATTCCTGCATTTTTATGATTCCTTAAATAAAATAGATAAAAATTTAAGAAGCAATATCTTAAGTGGCATTACATTAATAGGGGTGGCGGAAATATGAAATAAAAAATGCTACACATAAAACCATTAGAGACAAAAGATTCTTCTGATCTATAAATCAATAAGATTTTTAAGCCGGATTTTTGGTTTGTAGAATGATCTATCCACAGAAGAAATGGAAAGATTTATAAATATAAATAATTATACAAATGTATAAAAAAATATACAAATGTATAAAATGAGTGCGAAAGATAAGGTGCTTTCAAAAATTTTTGAAGACCCCTCTAAAAAATACTATGTAAGAGAACTGGCTCAGGAAGCTAAAGTTAATCCCAATAGTGTGCTTAATGTAGTAAAAGAGATGGAAAAAGAGGGTTTAGTCAAAAAAGAGACTAAAAAGCACATAACCGAAATATATGCTATTCTTGATAGCCCTGTATTTACAGCCAGAAAGTTATTATTCAACCTTGCAAAGATATATGAATCAAAAATAATAGATTTTTTAGTTGAAAATTACCATCCGAAAGCCGTCATTTTGTTTGGGAGTTACTCTCGTGGCGAAGACATAAAAAAAAGTGATATTGATATTGCAATAGTCACAGATAATCAAGTGATCATCAATGTAGAAAAATTTGAAAAGACATTAAACAGAAAAATCCATATCGTGCCTATAGAATACAAAAAAATCTCAGATGAATTATACATTAATTTAATAAATGGCA
This sequence comes from Candidatus Woesearchaeota archaeon, assembly GCA_964354405.1. Classification (GTDB taxonomy): domain Archaea; phylum Nanobdellota; class Nanobdellia; order Pacearchaeales; family UBA284; genus JAVZYK01. Next base: position 1,743 of record CAYGZP010000001.1, read on the forward strand.
TTGTAGTTTATGGATATATAGACAAAAAATGAAACCTTTTGAATATTTTATAGAAACTCAGGAGATAAAGAAGGGCATAAAAGATGCTGCCCTGGCAAAATCTTTAGTCAAAGACATGGTATTAAGAATAAAAGACACTCTTTCGCTTGATATTTATAAACTGCCAAAACTAATTTTTGAGAATATATATGATGCATTGCGTGATTTTGCTGATGCTGTTCTTGCAGTTGATGGATTTAAATCCTACTCTCATCAAGCGTCTTTTGCCTATCTTTCAAAATACGATTTCAACGAAACAATCTTGAACATGTTTGATAGGTTCAGATATAAAAGGAATAGTTCCAAATATTATGGGCAGGGTATTTCAATAGAAGAAGCTAAAGAAATTCTTGAATTCTATAAAAAAAATAAAGATAAAATAAACAATATTTTAAAAAGCAAGGGTTTAATCAATTAAACATGCCACACATAAAACCATTAGAGACAAAAGACATGAGAGAGAAGAAAGACAAACGGAGAAGCAAGGTAATCATGGGTTTAGTGATAGCATTTATCATGGTTGCATCTACTATAGGTTATGCAATACTAGACAGCGAGCGCACAGAACAAGGCGAGCAAAGTTATCGGAATTATCAGTTTGCTAAGACAGAGATGGGATGGCAAACCCAAATCAAGATTAATAATCAAAATATTCTGCTCAATACTTTTTATCTGCCTCAAGAAGTAGAGAATGTCTCGAGCCAAGGCACTCCGCTCTTGGCAGATTTCATGGACAAAGCAGTATATCTTGTGGCTTCAACAGATACAGAAAAACAATCCATCACAAGCTACTCTGCCCTGGGCAAAATCGCGTTAAGAATGCAACTGGCATGTTCAAAAGAGCAGGAAAACTCAAGCTTCTGCACTGAAGCCAATTTGCCAATAAAAAGCTGTGATGATGTGGACTGGCAAACATCAATAATAATGCTTCAAGAGCTCAATGAAAGTTCTAATGACTCGGCAACAATAAATTATAAAAACTCCTGTCTCGAAGTTAAAGGTAAGGGTATAGAGCTTGTAAAGGCAAGCGAGAAAGCACTGTTCCAGATTTTCGGGATAATTGAATAAAATGGCAGAAGAAAGTAAGACTAAAGAAAATAAGACAGAGAAAACGCGAAAAAGAAGATGGAATTACAAGAAAATAGCCAGCGCATTATTAATCTTGATAGTCCTATTAGCTTTGATCATTGTATTTTTTGTATTTGACTTAAACTTTACAGGCATGTGGCACAAGCTCCAGGGAGAAGGACAAAACTTTACATATCATAACATGACTTACACAAAAACTTTCTTCGGAAATCTCTTATTATATCAGACAGATTTAGCAATATATCGCCCTGTGCAAGACAACACACTTTACTGGACTCTTAAGCTCAGAAATGATCCTCGTGTTTTAGACAAGAACATTGCCGCGAATCTCACAGACAAACTAACAAGAAAAATCTATATTTCCTTTGCTCGCGAGCCACTAGAATGCGAAGGCATTGCACTTACTGCTTATAGATTGGGAGAGTTCACTGATGCTTTAGGAGCCTACACAGAGGCAACATTTTCCAATGAAGAGCTCGCTAAAGAGAACAACAACACTTATCCAGTAAAGAATTGCGACGATGCCAAAGGCGAATGGAGTGTTATTCTGTTAAAGCAGAGCAACACAAACACAAGCTATATACATCAACAGAACTCGTGCTTCATTCTTGAAATAGCCAACTGCGAGCACATAGAAGTCAGTGAAAGATTCTTTCTCGCTCTGATAGACACCATGAAAGGATTGCCCTCAGCACAAGAAAACATGACAAACGAAAACAATCAAAGCAATTCCAGTTAAACAGTTAAAGATTCTTGTTGATAATTAAAAAATTTTATAAGCCCTTGTTTCTTTATACTCCCAAGCCGACGTGGGACAAAGGTACTCCGCCTGCCTTGAGAGCAGGTTCCCGAAAGGGTTTCCAGGTTCGATTCCTGGCGTCGGCGTTCTAATCAATAAAACTGGAAATTAAATCGTAAAAGAAAAAGCCCGAGGTGCAAGAAGACAAGAATTTATCAATATTCCTTTTTTCTTGCTGTTACTGCAACTATAATTAAAATTACTAATGCAACAACTACAACTCCGATTATAATCCACAACCAAGGAAATGGTTTCTTGGCTTCTGGAGCTGGAGGTGTTGTTGAGGGTGGTGTTGAAGGAATTACCTCTTGAATCTCTTTAAACAGCAAGTCTGCCTTGCCGCCACTTATTCCTTTCAGTGTGATATTAAGATCATTATAGCCATTTCCATTGACATCAATTTGCTTTGTTTCATTAATTTCTAAAGTGACTTTAATTGGTTCACTCCAGATGTATAAAGTAACACTATCTTCAGTTATTTCTGTGATTCTCCCAGTATGGAGAGTACCATTTAAAATAAAGCTGAATGTCTCATTCTCTGAAGCATTTAATCCTCCGCCAGCACCTCCAGCTCCGCCTAAACTTCCTAGACTATAATCAATCTCTGTTGGCTGTTCAGGGGTTACTTCAGGTGGTATTCCACCTCCTCCGCCTCCTCCGCCACCGCCTAATGTGGGGTTGACATCTAGTGTAGCTGATTCAGTATCAACATTTGATAAAGTATCATAAACAGTACAAGTAATTGTTTTGTCTCCAATTGCATCAGGCTCATAAGTGCCTGAACAGTCAGCATCATTGTCTGTACATATTGTAGTGCCATCATTTGATGTAACTGTTACATTAGCTACCCCATTATCGTCAGATGCATTACAGCTTGCTGTAATACTATCACCTTTGCGAATAGAATAATCTGAAAGTGTTAGAGTTATGTCAGGGGCGCTCACATCAACTGTAAGTGTTCTGTTCGTGTTAGTCAAGTCGCTATTTCCTGCGCTGTCATTGCACCAAGCAGCCCATATATAGTAACCCTCGCTTATTCCAGGAACACTGATATTAAGCCACGTATCGTTATTAGTATAGCTAGTACTAGTATAATTAGCAGTCCAACCTCCTGAAAAATTAGTATAAAGTTTTATGTTGCTTATTGGGCCTAGGTTATCAGAACATTTGAAATCAAAAACAACAGTCGAGCTGCTTGAATTGTAAGCATTAACTGGATTTGTTCCGAATGAGGCCAATGGATTTGTAGAATCAATTTGCACAACATAAGCATTATTTAAGGCTGCATTCCCAACACTATCATTTCCATGAACCCTTATAGTTTTATTTCCGTCAGGAATCCCCGCCAGACTTACAGTGCCATTGCACCAATCACCAGAGCAAGCAATAGTTTGATTGATGTCCGTTGTATTCTGAATGTCTATTATGCAAGAGCTACTAGGGCCAGCACCACTATCACTCACACTTATATTTAATGTTAAAGTTTGCGTGTTTTTTCTAAATGTTGCATTTGTGTAAACAGGCAAAGTTATTGTTGGAACAGTTTGATCAATATACAACCAACTAGATGACACATTTGCTGTTTCATTACCAGTTGCATTAACAGCTTGCACGTTAAAGGTATAATTTTCTGCATCTATCCCTCCTGTAACCAAATAGCCTGTAGCAGAATCATTGAAATATTGCCCCCAATTAGCGCCAGCATTACTGCTCATCCATACTGTATAATTTGCCGCTGCATCGCCGCCACCCGCAGTCCAGTTTAATGAAAATATTCCATCGCCGTCATAGTTTGTCGTTGAATTTCCTTCAAAATGTAAACTAGCAGGGGGATTCGAATCAGCCAAAACAAAAACAGCATACAAGATTATCGCCAGAAATGCCATCATTGCAAGAGCCATGCTAAAACTCTTTGTTACTGCTTGTTTATTCATCTTACCTCTTTCTTTGTTACTAATAATAACAACAAAAAATAGTTTATAAACTTTTCTTCAGTGGTGTGAAGTTACTTGTAACCCTGACTCTTTAGTTTCTTGTTTCTTAAAAAATACCATAAAATCAACCCCGCTATAACAACTACAACTCCTATTATAACCCACAACCAAGGAAATGGTTTCTTAGCTTCTGGGGGCGTTGTTGTGGTTGTTGGTTGTGTTGAAGGAATTACCTCTTTAATCTCTTTAAAGAACAAATCAGCTTTGCCCCCGCTTATTCCCTTCAGTGTGATATTAAGATCATTATAGCCATTTCCATTGACATCAATTTGCTTTGTTTCATTAATTTCTAAAGTGACTTTAATTGGTTCACTCCAGATGTATAAAGTAACACTATCTTCAGTTATTTCTGTGATTCTCCCAGTATGGAGAGTACCATTTAAAATAAAGCTGAATGTCTCATTCTCTGAAGCATTTAATCCTCCGCCAGCACCTCCAGCTCCGCCTAAACTTCCTAGACTATAATCAATCTCTGTTGGCTGTTCAGGGGTTACTTCAGGTGGTATTCCACCTCCTCCGCCTCCTCCGCCTCCGTCTCCACCGTCAGCAGAAGCTTCGATTCCAAAATCTCTTGTCTCACTTATGTTCTGGTTTATGCCATCAGAACAATTAACCCGCCATGTATAACTATTGTCATCTGAATAGCCAGAAATTGTCTGATTGCATGTTGTATCATTTGCACAGTATTTTGTTGTTTGATAACTTTCTTTTGTGAGAACATTGCAGCCTATGTTATTGTCAAGATTGTCTGAAACATTCCATTGGAAAGTTATTTGAGATGTTCCGGCAGCATAACTATTTTCGTCATCAGGAGATACTAAAGTTAACGCCACCATTTCAGTATCTATTGTAAATGTCCTGTTTGAAGAAAAATTACAATTTCCTAGGGCATCGCAAGCTTCGCAATTCCACATGTAGTTTAAATTCTCATCAAGGATTTTTGAAAATGTTGTTGAATTGCTTGTTCCAGAAACTCCAGTTGTTTCATTTGCATGCCATCCTCCTGACCAATCACCATAAAGAGTTATATTTGTTAATCCCCCAACATCTGTCGCACTGCAACTGAATGTTACATTTGTTGAGCTTGTAAAGTTATTGTTTGCAGGAACATTTAAAGTCACAACAGGTGGGGTTATTGCATCTATAGTTAATGTTCTGTTGCTTGTGGCAGAACTGCACTGACTTTCATTATCACAAGCCTGACAGTTCCATCTGTAAGCCCCATCACTTAATGTTTTGTTAAAAGTTACAGGAGTATTATTTTCAGGGCTTGAATTTGTTTCATTTGCGTGCCATCCTCCCGACCAATTGCCATAAAGAGTTACATTTGTTAAATTAAGATCGTCTTGCGCAGTGCAATTAAATGTGACATTTCCATCTGTGTCAATAGATGCATCTACAGGCGCGTTTAAGATTACACTAGGCGCATCACTCGTTAAAGTGAATGGGGCATTTGAAGCAATATACATTGTTTTTGGCCCATCAACAACATTATATCCATAAATTGTAAGCTGCCAATCTCCTACAGCAGCATTTGTTATATAAACTTGCTTGACTGTATTGTTAAAATCAGCTGCTCCTGAGGTGTCACTTATAGCGCCATTTGAAAGCACAACACTAATATTACTATGAACAGTCGTCACATTTTCCTCCCAGTAGACTGTCATTTTCAGATTCTGTAATGAATCAAGTGTAAAGGTAACTGCCTCATTTGTATTATTGCTTAAATTAACACTCGTGACATACGTGTTATCTACCGCTTCAAGAGCATCTACTCTGCCAAAACCATAGTTGTTGTCATAACTTCCAAAACCAACGCCGTTTTGATCTGCTGAATTTATTATTACTGCTTTTAACTCACCAACACTGTATGAAGCATTTTTGTCTTTAATTAAAGCTGTAACTCCAGAAACATGCGGTGTTGCCATGCTTGTTCCCTGCCAATTTCCAAATCCTGAAAATAATGTTGAGTTAATAGAAACACCAGGGGCTGTTACATCTGGTTTTGTCCATAACTCAGTGCCACTTACTGGACCTCTTGATGAAAAGCTTGCGATTACATCAGCATCATCTGTCGCGCCAATTGTTAAAGCCCTGCGCGCGCAGCCAGGAGATTCTATTGTCCCGCTAGTAGGCCCATCATTGCCCGCAGCAACAACTGAAAGAACTCCGACTTCAGCAGCACCATCAACAGCGTCTGCATCAGCGCTATTACAATCAAAAGTCGCTGCGCCGCCTAAAGACATGCTTATTATATCAGCGCCTTGAGCAACACACCAATTTATGCCATTTACAACTGAAGCTGTTGAACCGCCGCCACTGGAATCTAAAACTTTTGCAACATACAAAGAAGCGTCTTGGGCGACTCCTTCAAGAGTTGAATGATTGCTCAAAATTGTCCCGGCAACATGTGTTCCGTGCCCAGCATCATCTGTCGGATATAGATTATAAAAAGTCCTGGGTTCAATCCCAACAGGAGATAAACCAGAACATAACCAATAGTTTCCGCTATCATAATAATAATCATTTAATAATTGTGTGACATTCGACCCCCAGACAACCACTGGATATTCCCCACCCGGCACTGATATATCTGTTTCATTTATAACTATTCTCCAAGTATCATTAATTCCACCTGAAACATTTGTTAGATTGAGAATGGCCCACCATCCTAAATCATTTGGATCTGTAAGTGCAGTTACAGAAAAAGTGTCATTGGCAAGAGTTCCATTTGGATAATAAATTTCAATGTTATATCTATTACTTTCATCCCACCACCAGTTTACTCCAACTTCAAGCCAGTCACTCGTATCTGTTGTTATATTTAATAAAAAATCGTAACTTGTGACAGAATCAGTAGGATCAAAACTCGAACCTTCTAGGCACCAATCCCAAGTTGTAAAATCCTGGGAAGCAACCGGGGCTGGCAAATAAACATTATCAAAATTAAATCCAGTATCAACAATACATACCTTTATGCCTGTGCCATCATAACCTAAGCCCCAAACATCGTCAGCATTTATTAAGGGCACAGAAGAGTCGAGCGAGGCTTTAAAGAGCCTGTTCTTTTCAACTTTTTTTACAATAGACAAATCATCTAAAGCATTTATCTTTTTTTGAGAGGATTTTACATAAACAGCATTAATTAATGGAAAATACTTAATTACTTGAAAGTCAGAGTTAAAGGCTCTTAATTCATCTCTAGCATTTTCTGAAAGTCCCTTCAACTTATTTTTATTGACACTTATATCTTCTCTGAAAGTTATAATATAACCGTCTGATTCTGGAACTCTCTCTAAAACTTTTTCAGATGCTCTTGTTTCCTTTATTTTTCCAGAAACACTGCTTGTGGCAATTGTGGCAATAGAAACAATTAAGACACAGAGGATAATTGAAAGAGCTACTGAACTGAATAATATAGATTTAGCTTTTTTGTTCATTTCACCAACACTGCCTCTTTTTAATAATATACTACAAAATATATATTGTATATATTGCTTTATAAATGTTTTGCGATATTATTACTCGACAGCAACCTAATCCATAATATCAGCTTTTACAGGCGGTCTTGGCGCAAGAATTCTAGTTAATGTCACCGAGACAAATTCATTCCCGAAAACATTAAGATATCTTGAAACAGAATAAAATCCCAATTTTCTAATGATTATGTGATAAAAATTAGTATAATGTTTGCCCTGAGAATCCTGAACATATTCTTCTACAATGCTTCTTGGGATAATTCCATCTTGCCTAGTGATGAAATCCTTGCGATTGTTAAACATGTCAATTACAGTGACTTGCGCATTTTCAAGAGGATTTCCATTGATATCTTGAACATAACCATCCATGTACCACTTAACATAAACAGTCCCATTAGTGACATTCACTTTATCTTTATTAAAAGAGACATTCAATAAAGTGTTATATACTTCTCCATTTAATTCATCGCAAGAATAAACATCCCCTAACGAAGAATTGAATATTGTGTTGTCAACAAAAATATTGTTTTTGGATGAACTGATATAAACCCCATATTGCCCGCTTGAATCTATCTTATTTTCTAAAAGCGTGTTATTATCAGCATTATAAAACACTGTCAGTCCATACAACCAATTCCCACTTAAATCATTATTGGCAACATAATTATTACTAGCGGATTGCAAAAGAATTCCTCCTTGCCGATTATTTTTTGCAGTATTATTAACAACAATTGTATTTTGTATTCCCTCTATTAAAACTATTCCGTGTATGTGATTCCCTTCAGCAATATTATTAATAATTGAGTTATTATAAGAGCTCATGTCCAAACGCATTCCTGAAAACCAATTATAAGATACATTATTTCTTTCAACCAAAATCTCTGAAGAGGCTGTTGAAAGAATCCCTATCCGTCTATTGTTAAACACTGTATTATTGATTATCGCCCCGGTGGTTACATGGTCTAGTAGAATTCCAGCATCCCAAAAATTGTCAATTTTACAGTTTTTTATTGTAATATTTTCGTTGAAAAGGCTCATGATGCCATAAAGATATGGGAATGAAGTTTCTAGATGGATTGAATGTTGGTTACAGTCTACAAAAGTATTGTTGGTTATTATATGAAAGCAAGTTCCATTTGAAACAAGGTCTTCATTCATCACACAGCTTTCATTGACAGAATCGCCGCAATGAAAATCATAATGTTCGCTAACACAGCCTGCTCTGGCAAAGCAAGCGAACAAGACAAACCCCAAGGCAAATGCCATTACAAATAAGAATATCATCCAAATTTTTTTATCCATTATTATTTATCTCGCGCAGAATTTATAAATCTTGTCACTCGCAAGAGATATCTCAGGGAAATCTTTATAAGTCTTCTTAGCCTCTTGAATTTAGGTAGCTAGAATAGCTAACTGTCTGACACTAACACCCTGAAAAGGGCAATGTTCCGAACATGAAACATTGGTTTAGTGTTGGAGGAAGGTCCACACACCCCTCGCAATTCTCACAAAGAGATTTGCAGGAAGTAGCCAGTGTCGCGAGACACATGTTGAGAGACATAGCTCTGGCACAGAAACGACACAGCTTTCGCTGAGTTATGAAGCATGCGCAGAACCGAGAAGCGAAAGATTTGATGAAACGCCGAGTTTGTTTACAAACAAGGCGCGCCAAAATCGCAAGATTTTAAGCGCGGCTACCTTGGCTGGTGCAAGTTCATTCGTGAACGCTTAGTCAGATGTTGGCACAGTCCATTCTTCCCAATTAAGGAAGAGGACTGACAGAAAGTGGCCTATTTTCTAGCTACCTTTTTTATTATTCTCAAAAGTATATTTTCTTTAAGCTATATCTTTATATTTTAGTAATGTTCAATTAGGAAATGAATTTTCACTTTGGCACACTGCAAGATGAAAAAGAACTAAAACAGCTCACAAAATTTCTGCTTTCTTATCCAATGAACTATCCAAATTATGAAGAATGGGTTCGAGAGACTTGCATTCCAGAGCTTGCCATGCATTACAAAGAAACTATTCTCGCTTATGTCCGCGAGAATAAACAAGAACAATGGCAACTTGTTGGCAATGCCATTTTCCAGCCAGCCAAAGAATCACAGTTGCCTTCAACATTGCACTTTAAGAACATGCGAGTTGCCGAGAATTTCAGGCGCGAGGGTATTGCTTCATTCTTAGTCAAACAAGTCGAAAAAGCTGCATTAAAACAAGGTTTGCAATTGATTATTCTTGATTTGGGAGAAGAAAAAACAGATGTTCTTGGCTTGTTGTTATGGCACGGCTACAGAGTTCTTTACAAAGCGCCCTTGTATGATAATCACAATCAAGATATTGTAATGATAAAATCACTAACTAAACCAAAAGAAAGGGGGTTTTTGTATCGGGCTTGAAATGCTTAAAGAAACCTTTTTATATCCTCGAGAATTAGTTAGGATAACAGAATAGAAGGTAAACAAAACACAAAAAAAGAAAATGGCAGCCCCACAATTGCGTGTTCCATCCTCAGGCGGGGGATTAGTTAGATACTTTGATGAATACAAGAGCAAGATTCAGATCAAGCCCGAGTTTATCATACTTCTTATAATTCTCGTCGTTATATTTGAAATATTATTAAGAATATTAAAATAAAATCAAAATAAAGACAAGATAGGGTAGGCAGGGGGCAAAATGGAAACTAACACCACAACCAATACTATAGCTGAGCTTCTAACTCGGGCAGAGCGCTCTCTAAGAACAGCAGATCACATGGTTTACATAACTTATCCTTTAATCAAAGAAAATCTGCTTCTCAAGAAAATCTTGGAAGAGCTCAACATAAGCGCCACATCAACTATCCAAGCTGTTCTGAACTATGAAGTCATGTATAAACGAATTGCCTTGCAAGAACCAAAAGCAAGCTGGCCAACATTCAAGGAAAAATGCGCCCCAAGATTCAATATTTCACAGCAAGAAATCCAGATTATATTCGAGCTTCTTTCTATTGCTGAAAAATATAAAAGCAGCGCCATGAATTTCATAAGAAAAGACAGACTCGTTATAATGAACGATAACTTAAGGACAGAAACTGTCAACTTGGAACAATTGAAGAAATATCTCGGCTCTGTCAAAGTGCTTTTGCTCAAGACAAAGGCAAAAATACAGCAGGAACGCGTGTCATAAAGCTTACAAAGCCCATATTAAAAACATAAAAACAGCTCATTTCGTAATTCTTTTGTGGTAACACAAAATCGTAAGGTATAAATAATATCTTGTCGTCGGTATATTTTGCGCGAAAAATCACAAAAAAAATAGACTAAACTAAAGACAACAAAAGAGGCTTTTTAAGAGATTTATGTGGAACGAGATAGAGCAAGAGAAAAGAATCGCCGAGCACTTATTTTATGTAAGTTTAAAATACGCGAAGACAGCTGATGTCATTCTCAACTTGTTAACTCGATGGGAAAGCATGATAGACAAGTGCATGGAGCTTATGCTGAAAAAAGCCAAGAAAAGCAAGGAGATTAAAGACATCCCAACAGCCCCAAAGGCCCGAGAACTAGTCATTCGCGAAGTTTACGGGGAAGACATTGTGCAAAAAGTCATGGATCTTTATTCTTTATTCAGAAAACTCCCTGATTTAGAGAAAGTCCGCGAACATGAATTCAGAAAAAATGTCGCCCTAAGAATCACCACAGTCGGCAGAGAAATCGAGATAAACATGGACAAGCTCAAGGAATGGAACCTGTTATTAGAAAATTTTATAATCTATGTAAGACACATAGAAGGTAAGAAATAAAGCAAGTAAGTCAAAGAGGATAAAAAGGATAAGCAAGGAAAAACCCAAAAATCAAGGCTTATCATAAAAAAAGCATGACAAGCGCAATTAAATGAGGAATTATAAAATCTTGAACTTAACAAAAAAATGGCTAAAACTATTGTTATAGGCTCGGGCAAGGGGGGAGTTGGCAAAACAGTCACAGCAATTAATCTCGCAATTGCTTTAAATTCTTTAGGAAAAAGTGTCGTTGTTGTTGATAGCAACTTGACAACACCTAATGTCGCGCTTCATTTGGGCTCGCCAGTAGTTCCAATCACTTTGAATCATGTTCTACAGGGCAAAAAACATATTTACAATGCAACATACACCCATCATTCTGGAACAAAAGTCGTTCCTGCATCATTATCAATAGAAGCACTGCGGGGGATAAAGCCACAAAGGTTCAATGGTGCGCTGAAACAATTGAAAAAAATTGCTGATTTCATAATAGTAGACTCAGCAGCAGGATTAGGCCACGAAGCCCTCCTCCCTATAGGCGCATTAGACAAAGACGATGAATTGATTGTTGTAACAAATCCAGAAATGCCAGCTGTTGCAGATGCCCTCAAGACAATCAAGCTCGCTGAAAAAATGCAAAAGAATGTTTCAGGAGTCATAGTCACAAGAACTCAAAACAAGCGAGAACTCTCGACAAAAAACATCCGCGAGATGTTAGAAAAACCCATAATTGCCCGCGTTCCCGAAGATATTGCAGTCAGAGACAGCATCATGGAGAGAAATCCCCTCGTGCTAGCCAGCCCCAACAGCAGAGCAGCAAAGAGTTACATGAGACTTGCCGCAAAAATAGCGAATGTCGAATATCGCGACACAAGCTCGCTATGGAGCAAGCTCTTCGGCTGGATGGTCACAAAGTAATATTTTTAAACGCCCTTTCTTTAGTATATTTATGGAAAAGCAAAATCGGAGGTTAGTTCATTGTTAGGACTTTACCTAGTTGCTACCCTATTTCTCAAAAGATTTTTAATGCCACAGGAATTAAATATAAATATGGCGGTTGTCGTATAACGGTTAGTATACTCGGCTGTGGCCCGTGTGGAGTGGGTCCGACTCCCACCTTCCGCCCTTTTAAAAATTGGTGAAAAATGGAGACAGTAAAGAAGAATATATTATTTGTATGCAGATATAATAGATTTAGAAGCAGAGTAGCTGAGGTCTATTTTAATAAGATAAACAAAAATAAAAATATTAAAGCTAAAAGTGCAGGCCTTATTAAAGGGTCTCCTTTAAATCCAAAAACAATTAAAATAGCAGAAGAACTTGGGTTGAATATAAATGGAAGAGTTCAAGGATTAAGCTCAAAATTAATGACTTGGCAAAATATAACTGTGATTATTGCTGATGATGTTCCTGAAGCAGTATTTAACAAAAATAAAAAATATAATAAAAAAGTAATTAACTGGAAAATTAGGGATGCTAAATATGAGACAAAAGCCGAAATTAAAAGATTAATTAAAAAGATTATGAAGAAAGTTGACAATTTAAATAAAGATTTGGAAAAATAAAATGACAAATGAAACAGGAACTGTTAAGGGTTTCAAGGATATCTCGGGCGAAGAGGCTTTGAAAAGAGAAAAAATAAAAAGTATTCTCTTAAAAAAATTCAAGGCATATGGTTTCAACCCAGCAGAAACTCCGATTATAGAATATGAAGAGTTTGTCAAGCAAGACAAAGCTCAAGACGAAGCCGTCAGCGACATTTTCAAGCTCAAAGACAGAGGAGAAAGAAACTTGGCATTGAGATATGAATTTACATTCCAACTCAAAAGAATCGCACAAAATCAGAAACTTCCATTTAGAAGATATCAAATCGGAGAGGTTTTCCGCGATGAGCCAGTCTCAAGCAATCGATTCCGCGAATTCACGCAGTGCGATATCGATGTTATAGGCTCCGATATCAGAGACGAAGCAGAAGTTCTCAAGTTAGTCTCAGAAATCCTCAAAGAATTGAAAATTGACGCAACAATTTACATCAATAACAGAAAACTCTTGAATGAAATCTTAGATGAGCAGAAAGTAAACTCTCCAGACAAAATAAAAGTCATCAAGGAGATTGACAAGTTAGACAAACTCAGCGAATCAGAAGTCAGAGCAAACTTGAAAAAATACAAAGCTGAAAAAATCCTCGCGATTTTCAAGAAGCCCGAATCATATTTTAAGAGATACAGCGCGTTCAAAGAAATCCAGGAGCTCGAAAGTTATTGCAAAGCTTATGGAGTCAAAGTCAAGTTTAAAGTCTCACTTGCAAGAGGCCTGACATATTACAATGGAAGTGTTTTCGAAATAAAATCAAACAAAATGAAAGAAACAATCATAGGCGGCGGAAGTTATCTTGTGAACAAAATAAAAAGCACTGGCTTGAGTTTCGGATTGGAAAGGCTTTCAGCACTCGCCCAAATCATTCCTGACAAAATTAAAGCAATTATAATTCCAATCAAGCAGGAAAAAAAGGCAATTGCTTTGGCAGAATCTCTCAGAAACAAAAGCATTTCGTGTTTCATCATGGACAAACTTTTCAAGGCTCTTGATTATGCCAACTCCCAAGGCATTCCTTTTGTGATTTTCATCGGAGAAAAAGAGATAAAAAGCAAAAAGTTCAAGCTGCGTGACATGAAAACAGGCAAAGAAGCTCTTTTAGTAGAAAGCGCGCTCGTAAAGAAACTTACAAGTCAATAAATTAATAAAAGAAACAATTTCTGAAAAACCTTCGCTTTTCTAAATGCCCTTTATCCAATTACTTGTCAATTGTAACTTATCACTTATCTTCTTGCCAAGACAATCACTGCCCCAATCAATCCCAACACTGGCCCGATAACAAATCCGTGTGGTGCAAGTATCAGAGCGAACAGGCTCAAAACAAGCAAGAATATCGCAGAGACTCTCGCAGTTTTATGTATTACATAAACCAAGACTATCATCAAGGCACCCAAGATAAAGGATATCAACGAAGCCACTGGTTCCATCGCCCCCATCATCGATATGATCGCGGCAATCATCACTAAAATTCCACCAACCAATCCCAAGATATGTTCTGACTGAACAACTGAGACTTGTCTGGCAGCCGGAGCTTTCGGAGCTCTCATCACTTTTCTTCTAGATTTCACTTTCTTTGCTTTTACTTTCCTCTTTTTTGCCATGTATAGCCTATACTTTTGAGATTTAAAAAGTTATCTTTGATTTAGAAAATCCATTAAGTGAAATCTGTTTAACTAATTTATGCATCCTTGCTTTTTCAATTTCTTTCCGTGAAAACCATTTATAATTTGTAACTTCGTCCATCTTTAGATTAATTCTTCCTTTATTGACCTTACAAATATAATGGAGAGTGTTTTTGCCATTGCGTTCTTTAAGTATATAAAATGGCTTTTTCGCAATATTAATATTTAAATTAATTTCTTCCATAGCTTCTCTTTTCATGGCTTTTCTGTTAGTCTCTCCTTTTTCGACATGCCCCGCAACAAACATCCATATATCTAATTTTTTGTGATATATCAAAAGCAATTTCTTATTTCTAAAAATCAATCCCGCAGCGACCTCTTGTTTCATAAAAATAAAATTTGTTAGAGACTTATAAATTTATTTAATTGTTCCAAAACAAAAGTTTCTTATTTATTAACCCCTCCTCAGTGACAAACCGAAAAGCTTATAAATGTGAATCTCTTTAAAATAAAACAATGAAAGATTTAGTTAAGTTAGCAATGGCGATGTTTACGTTACTCTCTTTGTCTTGCTATCAAAAGGTAAAAAACGAAGAGAAATTTAAAGGCTGGTTTGCTTCAGCTATAATTTATGATTATCTTGGACAGGAAAAAAAGGCATTAGACTGTTTAGATTCTCTTCAAATCCATGCAAGAGAAGGAGAACTTCAATTTTATAAACGATTGCCAAAAAAAAGGCTTCTTGAATTGTCCGAATGGGATTCTAGAGCTTGGATAGAGCGTGGAAAAATTTATAGAGAATTGGGGGATTGTGAAGGAGCTCTAAAATGTTTTAGAACTGCTATTACTACTTATTTGGGAAATGGTGAAAGGTTTGAAAAGTTATCTGACTTGGATTCTTGGGATCCTATAATTGCTTCTCGTATAGAAAGCGCTAAAACCTTTAAGGAAATGGGTGAAGAAAAAAGGGCTAAAAACTTTGGAAAAATTCTTGAAAAATATCTTAAGGCAAATTACTAATCGCTTCGATTGAACTTAAACTTTGATTAATTCTAAAATTCTATCTTTGTCTGTGGTATAAACAATCTCAAAGGCCTTAGCTTTAATAATGGTCTCTCCTTTTTCTGCATTATGTTTTATATCAAAATTACCAATACCAAAACTACAGGCAGTTGACAAAGCTTTTAAAGGATAATTTTTACTTTCTGCCGAAATACAATAACTAGGGTCTGTTGAACAGCAAATGAGTGTCTCGCCTTGCGTCACTAATTTCACTATAGCATTTCTTAATTCTTGACCATCTTTGTACAATTTTCCTTTTTCTACTTTAAGTGTCTTTTCTTTGGAGATATATTTTGCAATTGTTCCAACATTAGCAGTATATTGACTTAGCATCTGTTTTCCTGACTGATCTGATTTGATAAGATATGCATTAGCTTCACTCCATGTCAGCTTCCTTTCATCTGGTTTAGAAAATTCTAAAGTTATGCCTGAAATTTGTAATTCTGGTTGAGTGTAAGGCCTCTGAAATCCACCATAATAGTAAGTCGAAATTATGCTGCCGGCATACATTACGTTATCTTTTTCTTCTTTATATCTTGGCACTGATATTTTTCCGTTACTTATAATTCCATTCTTATCGAAGAATATGCTTGTTGAAAGATAATTTATTTGTGTTATTTTATCTTCTACCATAAACGAAGCGAGATTACCAAGCATCGCAGCTATCCTATCTCCTTGGTCTACGTCCCTCTCTTCAATAAAAGTTTCTTCATATTGTAGAGCTGCTATAACACTGCTTAAAGGAGTCTGACCAACATAAGCTTCGTATTTTTGCTGCTGTTGATCATATTTAACATTAAAGGCGCCCCTAAGTTCTCCTTCATCATAAGTTAATCCATAAGTACTTAAATGATTTTGAACATTTTCTCGAGGAGTAAAGCAAAAGATAAGATGAAATGTGCCAATCTCGTCTTTCCATAAGTGTGCATATTTATTAGGGTCTTGAGTTGGAGCGCATCCAAAAATAGCTGTCGCAGAAGATGTTAGAAAAATACTTATTAAAATAAACAAGATAAACAACATAAACAGCACATATTTTCTCATAATAAAATAAAACTTTTAAACTTTTTAAATTTATCTCGGTTTCGCAACTGTTCACTCAACCACGACAAGCTTAATCCAGTATAACAATCTTCTTTAGTTTCAACTGAAACAACCGATAACTTTGTATGCCAATTGATAGCTTATATTATCAAATGATAGAAAACATTCACTCAACCTTCATTCTTTTATCATTCAAGCAATAATTCTTAGAACTCTAAGTATTGACAACAAGTTCTTTTTCAAAAATCTCATTAGCTTTTTTAGCAATAGTCCACTGCAATCTAAGCATCTGCCTTACTATTGGATTTTTTTCATTAAGTTTAAACATTCTAGCCTTGCCAACCTTTCTTGTTTCAATTACAAGCCCTGCCTTAACAAACTCCGGCCAAAACGACATTAAACTCGTATAGCTTACTTCAGAGTTTTTTGCTATATCTGTTAAACTGTAATCGAAAGCTTGAAACGTAAGCAAAAAATCTAAAACTCTTAATTTTGGACTGTGCCCTACAACTTTTAAAAATATTGATTCTGACATATTATTTGCAAGAAATTGATATTTATAAATCCTTCTATTTTTAAACAATATCATACAAAAATGAAAACTTTCTTTTTTAAGAAAATTTATAAGTGTATTTCATCTTTATATTTTTATGAAAGAAGAGGAGATCATTGCTACTTTATTAAAAAAACTGTATTTGGCTGGAAAAATAGGCCATAGCCATACTCCTTTTGAGAACTTGCCAAAGGGATTTCCCTCAAATATTGGGAAAGAAGTAAAGCAAATAGCAAAAATGCTTGCAAGGAAAGGCATATTAATTTTAAGTAAGCACAACTATGGCATTGGCGTTTCATTAAATCATAAAAGATTACAAGAAATAAAAGTAATTATTGAAAAAGTTTTTCCAAATATAGTTTAATAAAATTATTGACTCCTCACTTCATCAAAACAGCCTTCTCCGGTTTCAATAATTCTTTAGAATCTTTTGGCTTTAGAAAAACAAAGTAAGTTATAAGTATTAACCCCTCGTCAGTGACAAACCGAAACCTTTAAATATCTTAAACCATTATAAACATAATGAAAAACTTAGAAAACAAACTTGGCTTCGGAGCAACTATTTTTAGTTTAATCTTAGCTCTATCTACAGCACTTTCTTGCGATAAAAAAGAAAAGGGTTTTGCTTATGTAAGTGAAGGCCCCCCATCTAAAGAAAAAACAGAAAATCCTGCTGAAATTTATATCAAAAAAGCTTTGAACTTTAAAGAGCAGGGGCAGCTTGACAGCGCCTTAGTTTATTCTACAAAAGCAATAAATAATCAAAGAATATTAGAAAGTGAGCAGGTAGGAAACATGCATTATCTTAGAGCCCAAATACACCAATATTTTAGTAGAAATAAAGAAGCCATCGAAGATTATGAAGATGCAATTTACTGTTATTCTAGTAAGATGATGACAAAAGAATGTATTCCAATATATCTTGAAATGACAGAACTTCATGAAAAATTAGGCGATAAAGAAAAGGCAGAGGAATGTAAAAGATTAGCTGAAAGATTTGAAGAATACCGCAGAACACATTAATTCTCTAACCTCTTAATATTTCCATTATTTTTATCAGTTCTTCCTCATTCGAAGGCTTTAAAATCTTAACATTCTTCGTTTGAATTTCAGTTGTGATACCAATTTCTTTTTCTCCTTCAGCAATAATTTTAAATTCACATTCTTCTGCTAAAGAATATTGCAACTTTCCATCAATTTCACCATAACAAAAAAGATATTCATTTTCTGCTTCACTAACTAAAAATGCTAAATTCTTACTCCTTAAATCAAAATAAGAAGAATAAAGAAAACGCTTGATTAGAGGAATCTTGACTCCTGCAACTATAGCGCCACTGCTATTTTTCTTAATCAAAAAAGAGTTGTAAATCCAAGTATAATTAAACATCCCACTAATTCTTGTGAAATCTCTGATATTTAAAGCAAAATCTGAGCTTTGGTCTATAAAATAAGTTACATATGAACAAAAATCATCGCCAGGAAGATAGCAATAAATCTTTACCTTAGTATTTGGGGCATCCAACCAAAATGAGCCTAATTTATCATAAGTATAACTTATTTTCATATCTTCTTCATAGGGTTCATCAAAAGCCTCATAAAAATACCATGCTTTTGTCTTTTCATCATGAATGCTATAGCTTCCCTTATTATAAACATAAATTTTCCTTTCGGTAAAATTAATTAAAGCCCTCTCGACCCGAATTTCCCAAGATGCTCTTTTGGCAACAATATCTCCAATTGAACTATCTTTAAACATAATCACTCCACTAACAATTCTTCCACTTTCATCAAGAGATAAATTTTCAATAATTCTGGCTCTTTGCCATTGCATCTCACGAAACAAAGAATCAGTTGTGTTAAAAATTCCTCGCATTTGTCTTTCATATTGTGGGAGTTCCTTGACTAAGTCGCTTATTTCTTCTTCTGAGAGCTCTCTCTTAATGATTATTTCAAACCAATAAGTACTTGTTTCGCCTGCTTCAATGAATTCATGATCTAAATCTTTAGCAATTAGATAAGTAAAAATCGCCCTGCCAGGAACATTGTTTACTAGCCTTATTGGAAGTGTTTGATCCTCTGCAATAACATTAGAAAACAATAAAATAAATGTTAATAATAACAAAATAGACAGTATTGGTTTTTTCAATTTCATACGAAAAGAAAATGTCGCGACCTTTTATAATTTATCTTTTATTTAATCACGACAAACTTAATCTATTATAACAACTTTCTCCGACTTCAATCTAAACAACTGAAAACTTTATCTCTCAATTGATAACTTATATTATCAACTGATAGAAAACATCCATTCACAACAGATTATCTCGTCTTCACAACTTTTTTTGTTGGCAACCCAGCTTCTTCTGGCTTTATGAAATAAACTCTTAAAGAGAAAAAACGAAAGATTTATAAACAATTGTTAAATAATATTAACATATGTTAAAAATAATTAACGATTTAATGGTTTTTTTTGAAGATTGCTATAGAGAAATTAATGTAAGAGAATACGCCAAAATTAAAAAAATATCACCACCCACCGCCTCTAAACTATTATCTTATTATTACTCTGAAAAGTTTTTAATGAAAAGAAAATATAAGAATTTACTTTTATTTTCAGCAAACAATCAAAATAAGCACTTTATTGATTTATCTAGAATATATTGGTCTGAAAGAATGAAAGAATTAATTGAATTCATAGAAAAAAGACTTATTTCTCTAACAATAATATTATTTGGCTCTCTTTCAAAAGCTGAAGTTAAATTAGATTCGGATATTGATCTGGCCATATTTGCGCATAAAAAAGAATTAAATATAGAAAGTTTTGAAAGAAAGTTCAAACGAAAAATAAGAATATTTTGGTTTAAATCAGTAAAAGATATTAAAAGTAAAGAGCTCGCAAATAACATAGTCAATGGATATGTTTTAAAAGGGAGAATATTATTATAAAAATGAACTGGAGAGAATGCTGTAATAAAAGGATAGTAAAGAATGTAAACCCTGATTTAGATATGACAATCTCTCTAATCAAAAGTAGCGAGAATAAATTGAAATCTGAAGAAAAACTTGTTATGAGCGCAGTAACTGCGAGTTCAAAAATTTCTCTTGTTTATGATTCATTGAGAGAACTTTTAGAAGCATTGGCTTTAAAAGAAGGATACAAAATTTATAATCATGAATGTTACACTGCTTTCATTAAAGAGATTATAAAAGAAAGTGACAGAGGAGACGAATTTGATGAAATAAGAAAGATAAGAAATGATGTGAATTATTATGGAAAAGAAATATCTGTAGAAGAGGCTGAAAATGTTATTAATAGAATAAAAAACCTAAGAGTTTCTATATCAAAATTATTAAAAAAATAACTAACCTTTACCTCATCAAAACAACCCTCTCCGGCTTTAGCAATTCTTTGCCATCTTCAGGTTTCAAGAAAACAAAGTAAGCCCCATTAGCCAAGCCATAAGTATTAATCTTATTGCCTTTTCCTTTATAAGCAATCTTCCCAGAAACGTCATAAAGATAATAATTTATCCTTTCTTAAAAAGGTTTTGAGTTAAAGAAAATTATTAGCTAAATCTTCAACTTTTTGTTGATTATTATTTAACCATTTAAGAAAATTTATAAAGCTTTTATTCTTATTCGTTAAATGAAAAAAGAGTTCATGGATCCTTGGGGGGATACTTTATTAGATTATGAAAAAGCTGCAAAAAAATTTGGTATTCAACCTATTTCTGAAGAAATGAAAAAATTCTTTAAAAATAATAGATTTTTTTCTAGAAATATTATAATGGCACATAGGGATTTTGACAAAGTTTTTGAAAGAATAAAATCAAAAGAGCCCTTTATTCAAATGACTGGAATAGCTTCTTCTGGAAAATTTCATTTTGGTCATAAAATGATAGTAGATTTATTTCTTTCTTTCAAGGAATACAATTCAAAAAATTATTTTGGAATTTGTGATATTGATGGATATGTTAGTAGGCCAGATTTTAAAGTGCCCTCTTTAGAAAAAGCAAAAGAATATGCTATTAATAATTTAGCTCATGTTCTTGCATTAGGATTAAATGAAAAAGATGTTTTTGTTCAAAGTAAAAAAGAACAAAGATACTATGAATTTGCTTTTGAATTAAGTAAAAAGATTACTGGAAATATGTTTAAAGCAGTTTATGGTCATTTAGATTTAGGAAAAATTTCTGCTAATTTATTGCAATATGCAGATATTTTACATCCACAATTAAAAGAATATGAAGATAGAATGCCAAGTATTACAGCGATAGGATTAGAACAAGATCCGCATATAAGAGTAACAAGGGATATTGCAAAAAGATTGCCTTATAATCTTGAATTGCCAAGCTCACTTTACATTATTTACCAAGGGGGTTTATTAGCTAATAAAAAAATGTCATCGTCACAACCAGAAACTGCTATTTTTCTCGATGATAGTGAAGAAGAAGCAGCAAAAAAATTAAGAAATTCATTTACAGGGGGGCGAGAAAACATAGAAAAACAAAAAGAACTTGGAGGACAACCCCCAATATGTAGAATTTTTGAAATATATAGATTCCATCATCCTAATGATGATTTTGTTAAAGAAATAGAAAAAAATTGTAAAGCAGGAAAATTAATGTGTAAAGATTGTAAAAAACAATGTATAGATTTTATAATTTCATTTTTAAAAAATCACCAGAAAAAACTTGTAAAAACCAAGAAAATTGCTGAGAAGATGGTATTGAAAGATGATAAATAAACTTAATCCTTGGAAAATACCTACTTTAACACCTAAAATATATGAATACCTAATTAAGCATTATTCTTTACAACCTATAGATTTTAAATTAAAAAATAATCCCATTTTCTTAAGAAGGAATTTAATAGTAGGTCATTATAAATTTTTAGAATGGTTAAAAAAAGCAGAAAAAGGAGAAAAAGTCGCTTTAGTAAGTGGATTTATGACGAGTGGTTTTTTGCATTTAGGAAGTTTGGCTGTAATTAAACAAATAGTATATTATCAAAAAAACTACGGTGCTAAAATAATTATTCCAATAGCAGATTTAGAAGCTATTTGTGTTAGAAAAACAAAAAAATCTGAAATAAAAAGAATTTTGATAGATTTTTTAGCTCATTTTTTTGCAACTGGTCTTTCTCCAAAAGATACTTTAATATATTTACAAACTAAAAATTTAGAAGTATTAAAACAAGCAAGTTTATTTACAGGAAAGATTAGTTTAGAAAATCTAGAAAAAATATATGATAGAAAATTAACTCTTGGAGAAATACACTCTTCATTAGTTATGGCTGCTGATATTCTTTATCCTCAATTTTTTAATTATAAAGGAACTTTAATTAATTTAGGAATAGATGAAATATGTCATTTTTCTCTTGTAAAAGAATTAATTCCTATATTAGGAAAAGAATTTTATATTCCTAGTATAACATACAATAAAATAATTACAGGACTAAATGGATCTAAAATGGGCAAAAGCATACCCAAAAATAGCATACTTCTTCTAGATAAACCAAAAATAGCACGATCTAAATTAATAAAATTAAAAAACAAAAATATAGAATTATTTCAAAACACTGCTTTTAATATTCTTGAATGGTATTGCGAAGATGATTCTATAATTAAGAAAATTTTAAATATTTCTGATAAAAAAGAAGCAAATAACTTGGCAATTAATGAAGCTTGTGATGTAGTTCAAAAACTTTTAGAAAAACATCAAAAAAAATATAGAAAAAATCTTCCAATAGCAAGAAAGATCGTAAAAGAATTAATGAAAGACTAAGATGAAAAAAACAATAAAATATAAGGCATTAGAATTGGGTAAAGATGGAAAGTTAAGAATTGTACAAAAAGAATTATTTACTTCTAAACCATATGCAAAAATGATTTACAGTGGAATTTGTGGAACTGATAAACATGCAATAAATGGGTCTTTGAAATTAGATCTTCCAATAGTCCTGGGGCATGAAAATGTTGGAATAGTTAACGGAAAAAGAGTTACGTGGTCAACAATTTTACCATGCAAAAAATGCGCCAATTGCTTATGTGGAATGGAAAACATATGTGAAAAAAATCAATTGTTTGGAATAACAACAAGAAAACCAATGGCAGGTGGTTTTGGTGAATATACCCCTCTGCCCAAAAATACAATATTATTTGAGATTCCTGATGATATAGACGATGATGTTGCTGTTTTAATAGAGACTATGGCAAGTACAAAAGCACTAAATAGAGTTAATTTAAATGGTAAAAAAATATTGATTATAGGTTCTGGTCCAATAGGGATGTTATCTGCAATTCACGCTAAATCTAAAGGTGCCGAAACTATAGGAATTACAGGGTATAAAGAACAAGTTAATTTAATAAAAGGCATCATTGATGAATTTTATGAAAAAAACATTCCTGTAAAGAAGATAAAAAGTGAATATGACATTGTTATGGATGCTGGAGGAAATGTTGGTTCACTTGACTATTCTGTTGAAGCGGTAAAACCAAGAGGAATTGTTATAGAAAGTGGATGCATGGTTAAAGATTTCTTCTTTGACATTTCAAAATTAGTCAAAAAAGAACTTACAATGATTACGCAACTAGGTTATGTGCCTAAAGATTTCAAATGGGCTATAGAACTAATCAGAAAAAATAAAAAAATATTAAAAAAAGTCATAACTCATAAATTTAAAATTACAGAATATGAGAAAGCGGTTGATGTTCTTAAAAATGTAAAACATGGAAAAGTTATGTTTTCTTTTAAAGAAAACTAAAGCTTATTCTTTTTGAGTATATTTTTTAATTTCTCCTTATTTAAATCTCCTATTTTAATATCCCCTACTTTTTGTTTATAAGTATAGACTTCTCCTATTGAATTAACAAAACATGAATCCTCAGGCATATCTTTTGCTTTACATGCATTAATGTTTAGATGGGGAAATTTGGACTTTATCTTTAAAATTAGAGAATTATACTCCTCATGAGGAATAGAGAATTTTTTCTTGTATCTTTTGGCCTTATTTAGTGGAACAAATTCAAGTAAAAACCATTCATTTATCTTATAGGTCTTTAATATATCTCCGATATTTTGTATATCTGAAAAATTCAATCGGGTTATTAATGTTTTAATGTCAACTTTTATTCTGAGGTTATTGAATGTTTTAATTAAATATAATGTTTTGTTGAAGATGTTTCCGCTTTTTCTCATAATAAAACTTTTTTGGTTATTTGAGCTATCTAAAGTCAAACTAACTATATCAACATATTTTAATATTTCTTTTGCTTTGTTTTTTGTAATATTCAGTCCAGTTATATGAGCGCTTATAGATAATCCTTTAGACCGAGCATACTTTAAAATCTCTAGAAAATCCTTGCAATAAGCAGGGTCCCCTCCACTAAGTATAATCCCTTTAAAACCTGCTTTGACAATTTGGGAAATTATAAACTTTTTGAAATTTGTTGAAACATCCCTATATCTTTTGTCCCAAAAACAAAAATTACAATTTAAAGGACAAGTGTTCCCCATAAGATAATATGCTATTTTCATTTAATCAATAACAAGAAAAAGCTTTATAAATTTTCTTAAAAATTAATTTTCATGGCTTCTTGAGCTTCCTTTAATGTTTGTTTAGCTACTTTTCTTGCTATTTTGCTTGAATCATATAAAATCTGTCTTACTTGTTCTCTTTTAGAAGAATAATGGGCTCTTGTTTCTCTAAATAAAGAAAAATGATTGTATAAAATATCTGTTAATTGTCTTTTACAATCAACACAACCTCTATGACCACTTGAACACTCTAATTTAAGTTGTTGTTTATTTGGATTATAATAATTGTGAAGCATATATACACTACATATTTCGGGATGTCCAATATCGGCTTTTCTTATTTTTTGGATATCTGTAATCATAGTTGTTACTTTCTTAAGGAGGTTTTCTTTATTTTCTTCTGGAGAAATAAAATTCCCTAAACTTTTACTCATTTTCCTTCCATCAGTACCTAATACTTTAGGATTTTCTGTTAAAATTATTTTAGGTTCTGGAAAAACATAATCAAAGAGGCCATTAAATCTCCTTATGATTTCTCTTGTTAATTCAAGATGAGGTGCTTGATCTTTTCCTACAGGTATGTGGGTTGCTTTGTATAATGCCATATCTGAAGCTTGTAATATAGGATAACCAAGAATGCCATAACTAGGATTTTTAATTTTTTCATTTACAACTATCTCTTTATATACAGGACACCGTTCTAACCAAGATACGGGTGTTATCATAGAAAGCAAAGTATAAAGTCCAGTGTGCTCTGGAACAAGAGATTGCAAGAATATTGTTGATTTATTAGGATCAATTCCCAAAGATAGCCAATCAATAACCATTTCAAAAATATTTTCTTTTATTTTTGAATAATCTGTTCTATCTGTCATTGCATGAAAATCTGCAACTTCAAAAAAACATTTTTCTCCTTCATTTTGTAGTTTTAACCAACTATCAACCACCCCTACAATATGACCTAGATGCAACTTTCCAGTAGGTCTCATTCCACTTAATATTACTTTTTTCTCCATATTTTTTAAAATGACCTTTATTTTAAATATCTTTCTCGAATAGCGGCTTATTAACCCCTCGTCAGTGACAAACCAAAAAGTTTAAATATCTCTTTATCTTATAAATCATATCGAAAAATGTCAAATATAATCACATTAGCCCAACTCATAGCCCAACTTCTAAACACAAATCCCCAAGACATGAAGAACACACAATTCATTCCTCTCAATCCAGTCCAATATGTCATGATAGATGAAAAAAAAGAAGAAAAAATAAGTCCAAGTCTTGCTGCGCCCATGTTTCATGGAAGGGTATGGAGAGATTTATATGGGGCTGGTGCAGATAGTGCAGATGTAATCATAACAAATAAAAATGGGATTGATACAGTTATGGCAAGAGTTGGAAGGACAGGGACAACCAGTTATTACAGTAGAACTGTTCCAGATGGCTGGGGTTTAGTAATAGGAGATATAGTAATAATAAAAGCAAAAGATATTGATGGTGACAGTGCAAAAACATGGAGAAATGTTACAAGTGCAACCGGAGCAAATCTAGTTATTGACTTGTTCACAGAAAATGTATATAATACTCATAAAGGACACTCATTACTTATCAAAGCAGTTAAGGATGACTTAATTGATAGTGTTGATGCAAAGTGTTGGGTTAAAGGAAAACCAGATACATTGCAAGATAGATTCAGAAGGAATACTTCATTCTATAACATTGCTTTCAACGCAGAAAACTTCCCAACAGCTTCAAGGCCAACTTTGGGAGACAGCATTTTTTTCAAGATGACTACAGGTACTTATGCAGCAGAATCAAAAGGACTTTATTTAAATCAGTTTATCGACGGTGATACATTCCCTTCATGCTCATTAAGATTACTTGGCGTAACAGAAGAACAATTAGAAAGAAAATTAAGAGATAATAGACTTATCATAACACCAAACCCTTCAAAAGGAATGATTGTCTTGCCATCTCAATTCAAAGGATTCTTGTATGATGCTTCAGGAAGAAAAATTATGGATATAAAAAATGAAAAACTTGATTTGAGAAATTACTCAAACGGAGTTTACTTCGTGACAGACATTGATAACAAACAAAGAGGAAAATTAACTTTACTCAAGTAATTTATTATTTATTCTTGCACCCAAGTAATATTTGAGGTTAAACCACCAACATAATAAATAGTTCCTGCTTGAAGATTAAAGTTAAGTTGATCTTCGGGGAAGTCCCTTATAAATTTACATTGTGAAAAGGTACCTAGTAAATAATACTGTTCAATCGGGTCCCATGCCGCAACAACAGAGGTTTCATCATTCCCTAATCCCAAACCTAAAGCTATACACAAATCAACCGCCTTCGCCAACCTCGTGTCAAGAGGAAGAGCGATGTAATTGGCCATGCCGTCCTGATTTCCATATAAATTATAACTAACTCGCTCAGGAAGCTCTCCGACCCACGTGAAATCATCAAAGTCCATTGTCGCAGCGACAAAGTAAGGCGAGTTGTCTGTGAGAGGGAAAATTCCTGTGACTGTGTATTCTGGAGGCCCTTGAGTGACTGAATCACCAGGAGTGATATAGCCTCCTTGATATTGGTTTGAATAAGCTGTGTCTTGCATTATCGCCGCCCCCGTCATATAATTATTTCCTTGTTCAGATTGAGTTTCATATCTGTGATCTTCTTCGTAAATTCCATAAATTCCCTTGCCTCTGTTGAACCATCCTCTCGCCGAGCCCTGTTGATCCTGTCTCATGACATTCCATCTCGCAATATAATCTATAGGAACAGTGCTAAGTAAGAAATCTTTAGTTGAGTGAATTCCTTCGATTGGAAGGAACAAGAACCAATTGATGCTTGTTTGAGGAGTCTCACCATAACGTTTAGGTTCATTATATATCAGAGGCTGAGTGTATTTAACAAAAATATCTGAGCTTTGGTTGCATGCTATAGCATACTCTCCTTCTTCGCACTGGGCATAAGTTATCAGATTATCAGAAGGCTTGGCCAAGTCACATCTGACATTATACCATCCCTCGCTCTTTGAAGGCGCAAAACAGCACTGTGGCTCATCTCCTATAACACATAAATCCTCTTTCAAAAACTCTTCTGTGCAAGGATCATACCATCCCTCGCGATGCACTCCCTGATAATACTGCCAGCACTCTGGCTTGCAAGCTCCTATTCCAAGTTTAACTTTCGCTATGACTTTAAAAAATTTCAACCTTTCATCAACTCTCTCTTGCCATGAATTCCCCGAGATACCTTGCCCAATCAAAGTGAAATTGCTCAAATTTCTCTGTCCTTGAACCTTGTCAGCAGCCAAAACATTTGTGTTCAACAACTGATTTCCTGCAGCAGTCTGCCAAGTTAGTATTAATATTTTGTCAGGGATATTCCACGAGACATCTGTATCAAGTTTAGGAAGCGCTGAACAATTTGTTATGTTCATTGCACAATCTTCAGGACAATTGCAATAATTCTCGCAACTCTGGCATAATCCATCTCCGCATTTAGTGCAGCATTCGCTTCCAACAGACGCACACACGTCACAATCATTAGTTGTTCGATAACAATCCATATCGTAAATGAAACTTGTAGTTAATCCTTCACAACACTCTTTATAAGAAGGATGCCCTGGAGGAAATATTGCAAATGCCGAGCATAACTGTTCACAGCAATGTCCACAGTCTTCTGGGCAGTTAGTGCAATTCTCTCCAATGGTTGCATCACAAATACTATCCCCGCACCATTCTACAGGCTCAACTCCGCCTCCACCGCCGCCGCCAGATGTTCTGACATTAAAACAATGCTCAATATTGCTCATTGTTGTATTCCATTGATCACTTGAGTCATTAGCCCACTGGTTCCAGCATATTATCTTGCCAGCATCTCCTGCTGTATTAATAGTATTATTACACCATCCCGAGTTTCCTGCCATATCGCAAGTCGAGACATTAGTCCAAGTTCCCGAATCATTAGTTCTGAAAACTGCTTGGCTCAACTCAACAT
The DNA here is from genome assembly GCA_964354405.1 of Candidatus Woesearchaeota archaeon. Classification (GTDB taxonomy): domain Archaea; phylum Nanobdellota; class Nanobdellia; order Pacearchaeales; family UBA284; genus JAVZYK01. The sequence continues at coordinate 30,332 of CAYGZP010000001.1, forward strand.
CATCCTCCCAGTAAACATAAACATTGACATTAGTTCCTTGCCTTACACTCCCTCCTGAATTGTCATCATCTTGGCTGTAATTAGGCGCTGAAGTGTCCCCGCCGCCGGCCTCGCCCATCGGCGCGAAGATGCTGAAGTTGCTGATATTAACATAAACATAATTGCCAGCAGTGCTGACATTGCTTCCATCAATAATGCTCCATGTTCCAAACACTGGCGGATCCCCAGAATATTCCCACATTGCTAAAGTGCTTTCATTGACATCGCCGAGCTCGCTTTCATTGTAAGAGATGTTAAGAGTAATCCATGGTGAACTAGGAACCCCCAATACACAATTTTGTTGAGTTTCACAATAAGAGTCATTATAAGTGTCACAAGTTGAGTGAGTGCCTTCGCACCATCCTCCAACATTCCATGAGCAACCCTGCTGTCCAGGACATTCTTCCTCAAAGAAGTTCCCACAGTCTAAAGCCTCCCCCGCACAAAGGAAAGTGCCTGAGAGATCTTCAGTTGTGTTGCTTATATTAAGATACTTGCTTATATTTTGATAGCCGTCAGGGTCGGTTGCAGGTGATGTCGCTGATTTCAAGGCAATATTCCATGCATTAAAACTGGTTCTCATGTCATCAACGCTCAAATTAGTCACAGAATCATAACCCGAAGCTGGGTCATCAGCATATTCTATATAAAAGTCATAAATCCCGCTGTTAGTAATCTCATTGTTAGTGAAATCATTGCTGCCGCTCTCTAACAACGCTTCTCCAGGGCTTGCAATATAAATCGCATAATCCACATCATCAAGAGTATTGCCTTCAACATCACAATTATCCTCATCACTCAAATAGATTCCATAATCTCCTCCTGAAATGTTATTGAATGAGACATTATGCAAACTTCCTGGGCCACCGCCCCCTCCTGAAGTTGCATCCAGTAAAACATGAACAGTGTTAGCATCCATAACATTTGAAAAGACAACATCACTATCACATAATCTTGCTACAACCCCATATTCATTATTCGTAAAATTATTTTCTTCTATTCGGTTGTTCCCATTCACATCATAAACCCCATAATAATTATTGTTTAAGATAGATTCAGAAACATTCGAGCTTGAAGTGTATTTCATGTAGACTCCTGCAACGCCCTCTTGGTTGTTTGTATCAATGTTGGAATCTTCAATCAAGACTCCTACAACACCTTCAGCAAGCAGAATTCCATCTTCACTCGAAACATTCCTGAAAGTCAAATCAGAAGGGTCAACATCATAACTGTATCCTACAATAATCTGCCCAGCATCCAAATCCTCGACAAGAGTATTAGAAACATTGCAGTAATAATAAACTGGCTTGCCTTCAACCAAGTTACTCGAGTCAATATCACTGGGCTCTGCGCCACCGCCGCCAGGAGAATAACAATCTGCGCTAATGTCAAATCCATAACCTTTGGCAGTGGTTATAACATTATCTCTGAATATATTTCGTGATTCAGGAGTGTAAGTTTCAGTGTTTTGAAGATAAATTCCTGTGGCTCCAACTCCTGAAGTTTCTATGTTGTTATTTCGAATATACTTAAAGTCATCCGCAACATAATTTATATGTATTCCATAACTATAAACCGGGGTGGCGGCTGTTGTAGCATTTCCATAAGTTATGATATTATTATAATCCACATAGGTTGTACTTGGATACTCTAGATAAATCCCTTTACAGCCCTTGCAATTAGTCGTGATGTTGTTATTGCTAATATTAGTTTGATTACAATATTCTATCCATATCCCGTTGTTCTCGTCATCGCCAGAAGTGATTATAGTGTTGTTGAAGAAAGTGTTGTTGATATCACCTTCAGCATTGCAATATACAGTTCCGTCGCGACTTCCTGTTATACTATCTTCAATATAGTTGTGGGCAAAAAAGTTGTGATCCCCGTCAAACTCAATTTCTGTGATATTGTAAAGACTATTATTCGCAACGATGTCAGAATTACCCGAGAAATAAAGATAGGCGCCGCCAGTAAAAATATTATCTGTGACTGTATTGTTATTGCATGCCGATCCCGTGCTACAAACTCCCATCACATTTCCAGTAGTAGGAACAACAATATCATTATTATCAATTGTATTATGATTTGAACCTTGATAAAAGTTTATCCCTCTCGAGTTACTATTGATGGTGATTATATTGCCTTCGATTGTGCTGTTTTCTACATTATTGAAATAAATCGCATTACTGTTAGCCTGGCTAACATTAATCTGTTCTATAACACAATTTCTTATAGTAACATTATCAAAACCCCCAGAATTATCAATGGCATACCCCGCGCTATTAACACTATAATTGATAGTATTGCCTTGACAATCAATTGTTATGCTGGCATTATTAATAATAAATGCAGTTCCATTGCACTGGACATCTTCAACCAAGACAACACTCTCGTTAGCATAATAAGGGCAAGTCATGTTTCCTGTTCCAAGATAAGCAGTGAAGTGTTTAGGATTGAATGAGATGTGAGTTCCATTATCAAGGAACTCTAAACCAGAATCTTTCCACGAGCTCAAACATGCAAAATCATCAATACTCCAATCATCACACTGCAAAATTCTCGCGATAGGCATTGTGCTTATTTTTTCAAGTGTAATTGTTGCGCTCTCAATTTCTATCTCTTGCGAAGGCTCGATCGCAAATATTTCAGTCAACGCGCCCTGTGATTTCTGCGCGTCTGTTGGTTGGTCTATCTGAATAATAGTTTCTGGAGGAACTGCAATGAAGTTTATCTCAGATTCAGGCAGTGACACAGGATTTTCCATTATCACGCCGCCAGTGACTCCTTCTTGTTCAATATTTTCAACTTGAAGGTTATTCTCAACTCGATTTCCAACTTTAACTTTTCCAATTTTTAATTTTATTCTCGGCTCATTTGAAGTTATTTCATCTTGGATATTTCCTTCGCTGTCAACAACTTTTATTGTTATTTCAGCAGGCGAGATGGTTACATCTTGTGATTCTTGCAATAACTCTTGTCCTTGATAAATAAACTTGACAGTCAAAGTATAAGTTCCTGGCTGTTCAGCTCGTAATCCCAAAGCACCCAACTCCAAATTAAAATCTTTCTCTTCGCCAAGGTAACTTTCTCCGAAACCGCTGAAACTTTCAAAATATTCTGTTGATGCTTCCAATATATTATCCTTAATCTCAAGTCTGACACTATCATCATCAATCTTTTTGTCTTGAACTCGCACACTCCCAACGATTAAATCCGCGCTCTCGCCCTCTCCAAGTTCATAAGAAAATATTTTTTCAGCCGAGCATGTCGCCTCAATAATCTTGCCATTTGCATTTTCCTCCAATACAGCAAAACCATCCCATATCCCAAATCTTTTAAATAAAGAAATAATAAATCCAGTCAATGGATTTTGTGTCTCTTGATTTTCTTCAGCGCCTTCAGTACTAGTACTATTAGTCTCATTATTTTCTTCTGCTGTTTCTCCAACACTTTCAATCTCCTCTTCGCCATTCTCGCTGTTCACTTCTGCTTGGCCGATATTCAATTTGAAAGAAATTTCGGGATAAACCATATAATGTCCTTCGAAGCCATAACCAAAACCCTCTCCGCTCAGCTCTTTATCATCAAAATAAAAAGCCCCATGCTGCTCTTCAAGACTCAAGCCACTCGCATCAACAAACTCTTTTAAACTCATTTCTTTAGTTGCCTCGCCTAGCGTTGCCACAACTCTTGTTGATGAAGGCAACAGCTCCCCTTCTCTAAGCTTTAAGTTCAACATTCCTTTGACAACTTCATTCGTAGCAAAATCATTTTTCTCGAAGAAAACAGTTCTCCCAGTTATATCAAACTTGACAAATATTAGTAACAATGCTATAACAAAAAGTACAAAAACACTCAAGACTATAGTTCTTAGCTTTTCCTCTTTTAACATGATATAATAGTTAACAAATTCGCATTTTTAAACATTTTTATATAATTAGTATATATTATTACAGCATCAGATTTGCCGGGTTTTCAATAATGTGTAACAATAGTAACCTTTTTATATGGTTTTTATCTACTTTCATTATGGCAAGAACAAGGATAAAACTCGCGAGCATTGATATAAGCAAGCTAAATGAAATTATCACTGCAATAAAAGATATAGCGTCGAAGAGCGGAGTTGTGATAAGAGGGCCTATTCCTCTTCCAACTAAAAAACTAAAAGTCACGACAAGAAAATCACCATGCGGCAACGGCAAAGCCACTTTTGACAGATTTGAGATGAGAATCCACAAAAGACTTATGGATTTGCCAGCTGATGAGCGAGTTCTGCACAGCATAATGAGACTATTGATCCCAAAAGACGTCAATGTAGAGATAGAGATGATTGAGTAGGGACAAATCTTTTAGAATTTCTGAATTTTATACAATTTATATCTTAGAAATTATGGCGGCAAGATAACTAAAGACTTTGGCAAGGTTTCTCGATACATGTAAGCCAAAGCAATTTCAAAAGGCGCTGAATGACTTGCAGCTGCTGATAAAGTTTTCTCGCAAGTGATTGTTCTTACAGTTGTAACTCCAGTCAATGCATTGATTGAACCGTAAGGTGGAACAGCTGATTGTAACGAGCAAGCGAAGCCTTCCTCGGCCTTGATGCTTATCTCAACTTGGTTCTTTTTCAATTTTTCATCCAAGTCCTGTGTTTGTAGTTTAACACAATCAAGTGTAGGCAAATAAACTTCGCCCTTTCCTTTATTCTCGATAGTAAATGTAACATATAATTTGTTTCCCTGAATACTTTCAGTTAAGCTAGTGACTTGTAATGGAGCATTAGTGTTGCTTCCTGTCAATATTTTCTCTCCAGAAATGCTGCAGATTCCATCGCCCTTGCCAACACAAATATTTGTCTGTACGAGTGTAGCATATTTATAGCAAGAGTCAAGTTTGATTGTAAAGTTAAACTCGGCAGGCAAATTTCTCAAAGGCGGAGTCGCTTGGGTGGCAAAAGTCAATCTTTCCTTGCCCCCCTCCTGCATTGGGGTTTTCTTGTTCAATAAATTAACATTCTGCAGATGTAATGTAACTCCTTGTAAATTCTCGCCTATCCCGCTCAAGAAGAAATGCGCATTTCCAGGAGCGATGTCAAAACCCCCGTTGTTTGCGATATCAACATAGATTGGATATTTCTCTTCTGTAACAAGCTGTGATGGAGGCGCGTCAGCAACAAAATTCATTGTTAAGGCAGTCGTGTTAAAAACTGGCTTGGTTTCTTTCTGGCATCCTTGCTGCCCCGAAACTAAAAATAATCCTCCAATTAACAAAGCTAAAACAATTCCAACAAAAATATTATGTTTCTCTTTCATTTTCCTCTTTTTTTATTAAGTCTTTATGGCGAAAGGATATTGTTTTTCTATCGCCACTCCGTAATCCAAGGCGATGACAAGCGGATATGCTTGTTGTGACTCTCCAGATAAATATACAACACTTGAGCATTTTATAAGCCTTTCGTTTTGCATGGTTACTTTGCCTCTGATAATTTCGCCGTTTGCAAGGGAGCATTGCAATTGCTGCGGCGAGAGTTGTGCTGCAAAATAAGTTGTATTTTCTTCTGTGAAATCAGCCGAGTATATTTTTACTTGCTGTTGTCTTTTCAAAGAGATTTCCAAATCAACTTTATAAGAATCCTGAACTCTATGAATAGATTTGGTTGCGGCAATCAACAAAGGTGAGGGTTCTTGGGCAAGAGCTATCTGCTCATAACCCGGAGTTGGAATTGAAACAGTTCCTGTAGCCTGAGAACTTTGCCTGTATCGAACTGAAACATACATTTTTTGGCTCCATGGCTGCTGCGAGGCAGGCAATCCCGCATAACTGTAAAAACCATCTTCTGGAAAATAAACATCAACAGTCGCAGGAGTTATGTCATCAACAATTTTCTTTCCAGTAAGGGTAGAAGTTTCTTTCTTGACAACATCTGCTGCTTGGATGCTGAAGAACTTGCATTCGCCATTGTCCTGGCTCGAGATGCCTCCATATGTATCAGCCACATTATCCAAGATGCACACTTCTCCTGTTTTCGATTTTTGATCATAATTTTCTATATGAACCCCGACATAGAAACTTTCTCCTTGCTGCAGTGTTCTTCCTGAAGCGAGATAATCAACTCCCTCAAACAGATTGAAATCCAATCCATATTTGCCTGCCTGTGTTTTTCCACCTCCGCCCAAGCCAAAACCCTCACAGCCCTGTTGAGCAGACACAAGAAGCAGAATAATTGCTAGAGCTCCGACAACAAAAATATTTTTATTCATCTTTCCTTTTTCTTTCCTCTTTTCATTTTTTATGGTGATTACGGCGACTTGATTATTCTCGCTGAATAAGTCGAGTAAACAATATATTTAGATTCTAGCACGACAGGAGTTAAAACACTTGTTCTTGGCGCGCTTGAGACATACAGTTGGCAAGGCCACGAGAATTTGTCATAAGTTGAGTCATACTGGGTTGAGTTTCTCAATGCTCCGTAACTATAATCCTTAATCTCGAGCTCGTGATCAATCCCTTGGAAACCTTCACATTGTATCATGATATCATCTGTGAATTTCAAGTTCATATAATTCAATTCTTTAAGTTTTACATCTTCTGCTCTTTTCTTCAAAACTATAGTGAACTCATAATCTTTGCCTTCATTGAATGGCATATCATTATTGCTTGCCATCGCAATGCTATAAGGCGCATTGAACTGCATCGAGCTTCTCACTAATCCTATCTTTGGCTCTTGTCCAATGTGCACAGGCCATGTCGTCTTGACAGTTACTGGCCGCTCGAGCTCAACAACAACATAATCAGAATAAAGTTGCTTGTCAGCTGCGTCATATATATCGCCGACACATCTCAGACTCGTGTGTAACTCTTCGCCGAGCTGCGTTGTTCCGAACACAAACTCATCTCCAAAAGCATAAGTTCCCATATTCTCAACTCTTAACTCTTGTCTTTTGTCTTTTCCCAAGTAGCATTTGGGGGTTACTTTAAGCTCAGCGAGCTCAGGATTGATTACAGTTATCGATACCCCCAGATTAACGCGGTTTTGGACAATCCTGTTTTCTGAAAAACTTACATCTACTCTAAGCTCCTCTTGCGCACTCTGAACATCAGGAGCTTCCCAATCAATCAAGAAAGGACAAGGCGGCTTCAAGTAGAAACATGCGCCCCAGTTAGTTCTCAAGTCATGCCATCCCTTGCCGACAGAATCAAACATTGGAGAAGCGAACTTCAAGTACTCGGAAGTCAATGGAAGTTTCCATAAAAATATTCCTGCCCATATCACTCCGATAATAATAACCAAAACAAACAGATAAGTCACTGGCTTTTTGAGCCATTCAGGGAGAATATACCATATGAAAGTTATCAAGTATATCGCGATAAATCCGACGATAAATCCAAATGTGGCCAATATCAAAGAAGCAAACAATCCCTGGAATCCAATGTTGAATATCGCAAACAAGCTCAAGACAACCCCGATTACTGCTCCGATAATGCCCCCTGCCAAGCCTGCTGGCAAAGAAGCTTTGAAAGAATCCTCTACACTTAATGTTTTTGGCTCTTCATCAGGCATTTTTTCCTCTTTTCTTTATAAAAACCCACTCTTATAAAAAGGTTAAAATTTATTAATATATAATCTTTTCTCTTTCGTATGGATTACGGTTTTTCAGAACAGCGGAAAAGCAAAAAAAGCTTGAAAAAGAAGCGCGCTTACAATATTTATAAAAGGGGCGGCTCTCAAAGAACAAGGAAAAAACAAGAAAATAAAAAGGGATAATAGGCAGATTAAACAAATAAAATGGACTTGATAATATTGAGCGACATCTTGTTGTTTTCCATAGCTTTCGCGTTCTTGATATTCGCCTCGATAACCGACATAAAGCGGCGAGAGGTTCCAAACTGGCTTTGTTTCTCATTGATCGCGATTGCTTTCTCCATAAGAATTCTTGCTTCAGTCCTAACATCCCAATTTTCATACTTGTTTTATGCAATAATCGCCTTCATACTTTTCTTCATTCTCGCTAATGTGCTTTATTATGCAAAATTCTTCGGCGGGGGGGATGCAAAGCTCATTATGGCATTGGCGATTGTCTTCGCGACAACTCCCTCTTTCATAATAGCATCATCTTTAGAACTTTTCCAGGAGCCATTTCTCCTAAGTTTCCTGATAAACATTTTCTTCTTGGGCTCGGTTTACAGCATTTTCTTCATAATATTCTTCGCGATAAAAAATTATAGGAGCCTCAAAACAGAAATAAAAAAAATGTGGAAAAAAAGCAAGACAATGCGGATAATCTTTCTTGTTCTTGCTATAATCTCTCTTGCATTGACATATTTCTCAACACTATTTCTTCTATTCCCTGTAATCATCTTGCTGTTCCCTCTTCTCTATATTATAGTCAAGGCAACTGAGAACTCGTGCATGATAAAACTTGTCTCTCCGCGAGAACTGACAGAAGGTGACTGGCTTGTCGGTAAAATTAAAATGGGCAAAAAAATCATCAAGCCAAGCGTCCATGGCCTAAGCTCTCAAGACATCGCAGCATTAAGAAAAGCAAACAAAAAAGTTCTGATAAAATATGGCATCCCTTTCGTGCCAGTGTTTCTCATCGCGCTTGTAGCCACAGCATTGTTCGGCGATTTGATTGTTCTAATAATCAAGGCATTCTTCTTTTAACATGCCTCATTATTTTCTCGTTCTCGTCTTCTTCTTCCTTCTTTTTAACTTTGGCGATTTTCTCTCTTTCAACTTCAAGTTTGCTTCCGATTTCTCTTGCAGCTTCTTTTCTTAGCTTCTCGCCTAACTTTTCCAATTCTTTTTTATCAGCTTTAAGTTTGTTCCATTCAAAGCTGACTTTATCCTTGCCATATCGAGGAATTAAATTGATGCAGAAATGTTTTACTCGTTGTCCAGCTTCATCGCCCTGAGCAACAAAAACATTTGCAGCTTTTGCTCCAGTGACTTTCAGGAAAACCGGCATGATTGATTTGACAAAAACAAACAATTTATTTAACAACACATCTGAGATATTTTCTATTTTCTCTAAATGCTGTTTCGGCATCACAAGCATATGCCCTACAGACGCAGGATAAACATCTAATATTGCAATAATATCAGAATCTTCATAAATTTTTATTGTATCAAGCTTTCCTTCGATAATCTGGCAAAAAATACATTCATTCTCTCCATCATTGTGTTGTTTCTGCTGTGCCCTCACAAATTGTTCCAATTGCTCGTTGTTCGCGCTCTTGATTTGTTTTTTCAATGTCTCTGCTTGTTCCTGTTGCTCTTCAGGAAGATTATCAAGTTGCTCAAGCAACTGTTCTCTGATTTCTTCTGCTTCTTCGTCGCTAAACATTTTATTTTTTGTTTTTCTTTTGATAAAATCTTTTTCTAAAAGATTTAGCCAAAAGCCCTTCTGAAGTCTATGGTTTCAACCGATTGTACATTCTCAATTTTTGCAACAGCGTTCTCAATCAAATCCAGATCTTTATTCTCAGGCCAGGCAATAGTCAATATGAGCGCATTCAAGCCAAAAGCAATAGGCTCTATCTCACTCGCGTGTAGCCTTGCTTCCAAACCCTCTATAACTTCTTTTGCATCAGTTTTTATTTTTTCTAAATCAACTTCAGGAGAAACAGGCATTATTTTTATCTTCAAAGCCGCGACCGCCATTTTATATCGTTTCCTTTAAGGCCCTCCGAAACCACAAGAACATTTATATTTAATACTGAGCTTTCTGCAGCGAACACATCTTACTATCTTATTCTTTTCGCATTGTGGGCATTTAAAAATAATATTAACCCCTTCCACTTCTTTTCCGCAACATGTACATTTTACCATTTTGTTTTTAGTTTTATTTTTAGTTTATCTACTTTTCTTTGATTTCAGCTTTATAATTGTTTTCTTTGGCTTTTGCAAGCAGCTCGCCAAGCAAGTTCTGTAATTTCTTGTTTGCCTCTTTATAATTTGAGCTTTCCAAACTTACAAGATAATTCGGCGCGCCGATATAACTCACTTCCGCGCCCTTGCCTTCAATCTCAACCAAAACTTTCTTTATTTTCTCTATTCCATCGGCTGCCTCGCTTGTCAGAGCGATTTTTGATTTTGCCACAATCTTTTTTTCTCTTAGCTTCTCACCAACAACTTCCATTAACTTGTTAATCTCTTCATTGTTCAACTTTTCTTTTAATAAAACTCTGGCTTCTTCAGGGTTGCTGACTATCTTCTGCAGCAAATCGCTGAACTTTATCTTTTTCTTGAGCGCATTTGTGATTGACTCTGATTTCGCTTTGTCTTTTATGATTAAATTTAGCACAACCAAAAATTCTTTCTCTCTTTTGTATTCTTGTATAATCTCTTTCTTCTCTTTCGAGCCCACTCGTCTTAAAGATAAATCAATATGTCCTTTGATACGATCAATTCTGAGCGCTTTGCAGACAATTTTCTGTCCGATTCTTACATAATCCCTGATATTTCTTATCCTGCCCGGCGCAACCTCACTGAAGCTGATAACTCCCTCTTTGTTATAAGTCTCCAGCTTGACAAAAACGCTTGTCCCGATTACTTTGACTACAGTTCCAAACAGAACTTCATCATCCTCTGGGAATTCTCTGGCAGATTCTTTGATATTCTCTTCGCTCATGTTAAAATCTCACAAAATTTATTGTTGACTATTTGACTATATCTTTGACTATATCTATTTGAACCTATTTGAAAACTTCAAGAACTTTCGCTCGAACCTTGGATTTGCTCGCGGCTGGCTTAGCCAATATATAATTGCAGCCCAAGCATCTTACATTAGTCGTTGCCTTGCCGAATATTGCTTGTTCCGCGCTGCATTTAGGGCATCTAACTCGTACAAACTTGCTCTTGGTGACTCGTATTTCTTTCATAACTAACCTAAGAAAAATGTGTATTTTAAATCTTTCTTTAACACACTAACTTTATCTCTTGCGCGGCAAGTTTCTTTTCCAAAAGCTCAAGAAACTCGGATTCTTTTTCCTTTGAAATTAAACATCCAGCCGCGTTAATGTGTCCGCCGACCTCGCCGCCAGTCCATTCAACAACATCCTGCAGAATATTATACAAGTTTATCTCTCCGTTCTTGTTTCTGTCTTTCACAATTCGCGCAGAAACTTTAATTTTTGAATCCTTGCGATATGCCATGCCCACGATGATAGTGCCAGTATCATAAATATAAGAAGAAGCCATAATACTTACAATTGTCCCTATGATTGTATCTTTAATCGCATCCTTCGCATTGATAATCACATAGCCATCGCCCTGGATTTTTGGCTTGCTGTTAACCCAATTCAATCCCTTGACAATATGATGCTTATATTGCGCATAAACTTCCTCTATCTTTGAATGAGCTCGCTTCGAGTCAGTCAAGAAAGCTAAAGCAAGCGAGCTATAACCCAATCTGCCGCAAGCATTTAACATTGTGCTGATTTCCCTTGCATCGAACAGATGATTCAGCAATTTTATTAGATAGATATTATCAAGAACATCTTGATTATGTCCGTTGCTCACTCTTCTCAGCAAAACTGCAGTTATCAATCTCGAAAGTTCATCCTTATTCAAATCTAAAAGAGTCTTGTAGCCATTATTTGTCTTAACCTCTATCCCTAAATCTCGCAGCATTGTTAGCGCGCCGTTGGGCGAGCCAGTAATCCCAGGAATGAATATGCTCGAACTGAACTCAAGAGCCTTATGAATCGGCCTCATCGACGAAAATACAGTCAATCCCTTTTTAATCTGCATGCCGCTTTCCTCAGCGTCTTTTAAAATTCCTCGGGCAGTCTTACCTATATTTTTGTCAAGAACATCCCCAATCAAGCCGAGCACAGCAAGCTGAGCCAGATTTTTATCAGCTCCAAGCTCCTTGACAAACAGATAAGTTAAACATGAAGCGCTCACTTTTTCATTATTGTAAAGATGCGGCGATATAAAGAATAGATTTTTGTCAGACAAATTGTCAGCAGATTGAAACTCCGCTACTTTCGATTCAATTTCATGATGATCTATGACAAAAACACAAACATCTTTGGCAATTTCTTTTATCTGTGCTATCTTGCTTGAGCCCAAATCCAAAAACACAAGCGCTTTCCATTTCTGCTTCTTAGCTTCTTGAATCAATTGCTCAAGCATCTCCGGCTCAAGCTGTTTCACAGTAGATATCCAATAAATTTGATTTTCTTTTTTCAGAGATTGCGAGAAAATCGCCGCAGAAGTCAATCCGTCTGTATCGAGATGTGAGATAACGCGGATCATCCCTTCTTTTGAAAATATTTCTTTCAATTTTTTAACAGCTTCTTCTAACATTTTCCTCTTTTCCAATTTCTGATTAATTTCTAGTTCCCCGTAGTCTTTCTCGCTCTGTTCCTTCCCTAATCCTTGCCTACTTTTTCTTTCTTTTCTGATAATGCTCTAACTTTCTTATCTTAGCTTCTGTCAATTGTAATCCTCGCTTAGCTGTCTTGTCGCCCTTATTCTTCTCAAAATGCTTTCCGAGAGTTTTGGCTTTCTTGCGTAAAGCTGTTAATTCCAGAGGTTGAACCTCTATATTGTTCTCTTTAAGAATCTTCTCGATTTTCTTTCCAGTGATAATCCTAACACTTGGAATGCCATAATTGTCTCTAAGAGTCAATCCAATCTTAGCAGAATCCATGCCTTCTTTCGCAAGTTTCACTACAAGTTCTTCTAAATCCTTCGCGCTAAGCTTAATCCAATAGGGCTTTTCCTGTTTAGGAGAGTGGCTTCCTGCTTTTCCTCTTCCCCCACCATATAATGTTGTCATTTTTTCCTTAGTATTAACTCCTATATACTTTTATTTTTAAATCTTTTGTAACTAAAATTTAGAACAAGGAAAAATAATCAAGAATTATAAAATAGCCCCGCCCGGATTCGAACCGGGGTCTCAGGCTCCAAAGGCCTAAATGCTTGACCGCTACACTACGGGGCTTTAAGAATTTCAAGACTGTATCTTTTAAAAACCTTATCAAGAATTCAAGATAACAATAGCCATTACAGTTTTTTTATGAAAATATAACTGCCTAACATCTCGCAATATGCTTTGGCTTTCTTTGTCATCTCGCCATAAGTCAGAAACAAGACAGGCATTTTCCTCAGCATGCCTTGCTGATAAGCCAGGCTTAGATCAGCCTCGCTGATTTTTTTCTTTGTAGTTCCAACAACTAATAACTTTGCCTTGCCGAAATTGAAATTAGCATGGACAATGCAAATCAGCTCGCCTTCATTAATTTCCGCGATAATCTCCACTCCCTGCCCCTTGAGATGCTCATAAATTTTAGCATAAAAATCTTCCTTGCCTTTCTTCCTCGAAACCTTTGGCCTGACTTCCTTGACTTCCGGGGCCTCTTTTTTTTCTGCGACAATTTCTTTCTTTTCTTCTCTTACTGCTTTTCTTTTCTTTTTCAAAATTTCCTCTACTTTTTTTAGGGCATCTTCTTGAGCAAGCAAATGATAACGCCAAAAAGTTTTGTCCTTGCCATCGACAGAAAGCTTCAAAGGCATCGCAAAATCCTTGATGCTTTTCATTGCAACGCGATGCGCAGGCTCAAGAAACTCCTCATCCAACACTTGCGCATCTTTTAAAATCTGAAAAGCTTCCTTCTCTTTAGCTTGAAGATGATTAACAAAGTTATCAAGCAAAGCATCTTGCCCTTCAACATAATATAAAGGCGAGCCCCCAACTTTCAGATTAGTGAACTTTACACTTTTGTCATTAACCATCTCGCTCAGCAACGCAGAAGTAAACAACAATGACATATTGACTTCGCGCGAGATAACACTGGGCAATGATGGCCCCTTGTTTTTCATAAGCTCGACAATCGTCTGTTTTTTCAATTGAAGTTGCTTAACTCTGTCATTATTATAATTAACTTGCATTTTACTTTTTCTTTCCTCAAGGTCTTGTCCAAGAAACTTCATAATAAGTCACATCGCCTTCGTCATCAACTATGCCAATCAACAAATTTTTCTTGGTGCTATGAGCAACTCGATTCTTGGCTGCGAATTCGTGCCATGTTAAGCTCGAGGACTCGTAAACAGGATAAAGAATCCATTTGGCATGCTCTTTGCCAGGCCTCACGCCTCTTGGATAAACCCTAAAATCCGCGCCGAACTTCAGCGCAGTCTTCAAAATATATCCTCTTGAGCGCATATCTTTGAACACGCAGTATTTAGTCCAGAAATTATTATCAAGTTTTCGCGCTTTATCGATAAAAGCCTCATGACTCAATTTTTTCTTGCCTTCGAACACAACAAGCTTCTTTAAATCCAACAGATACAGAGCCTCAACAAGCGAATAATAGATTTTGTTTTCAATTGGCTCGCCGAAACAGCTCCTGCTGTACAAATCCCGAGCCTCTTTAGCATTCGAGAAAACCCTCTCGCCAGCCAAAATCGCTTTGAATGTGGCTTTAGAAGCCCTTGACTGCTGAACTTCAGATTTTTTCTCTTTTTTCTTTGCTTTTGCTTTCTTTTTCTTTGCCATTCCCTTTTGTCTTTTTAAAAAGATAAGATAAATATTTAAAACTTGCCCTCTTTCAAAAAACGAGATAAAATGGAAATCACATTTTTAGGCACAAGTCAGGCAACTCCAACAGCGGAGAAAGGTCAGACAGCAATCCTTTTGACTCATAGCAACGAGAATATTTTAGTAGACTGCGGCGAAGGAACACAGAGGCAATTTAAGATAGCCAAGCTCAACCCTTGTAAAATCTCTAGGATTTTAATCACTCATTGGCACGGCGACCATGTTTTAGGATTGCCAGGGCTGTTACAAACTCTAGCTTTAAACAATTACTCAAAAACTTTACAGATATATGGCCCATATGGAACAAGGCAATTCATGTCGCTATTGCTCAGAACATTCATCTTCAGGGAGAAATTAAAAGTCGATGTCCATGAAATCACAAAAGACGGCACATTCCTCGAAGCAAAAGACTTCAGGCTCGAAGCTTACAAGATGAAACATTTTGTCCCTTGTCTCGCATTCTCGTTCATCGAGAAAGACAAACACAAGATAAACATGAATTATATCAAAAAACAAGGCTTGGAAGAAGGCCCGATTTTAAAAAATCTGCAGGAAGGCAAGAATATTACATGGAAAGGCAAGAAAATTCTCGCGAGCAAAGCCACGACACTGAAGAAAGGCAAGAAAGTTGCATTTCTCTTTGATACCCTTGCCAATGAAAATTGTGTCAAACTTTCAAAACAAGCTGACTTGCTTATCTCAGAAGCAACTTTCTTGAGCACAGAACACTCAGACAAGGCACTTGAACGAGGGCATTTGACAGCAAAACAAACCGCAACAATCGCCAAGAAAGCAAAAGCCAAAAAATTAATTCTCACTCACATCAGCCAGAGATATGCAAAGAACAATCACATAATTCTCGAAGAAGCCAAGAAAGTTTTCAAGAATTCTGAGCTCGCCAAGGATTTTATGAGCTTGATTGTTTAAAGAATAAAAAATGAAATACAAAATCCACCATAAAATTGCAGGGATTATTCTGAAAAATAAAAAATTATTGATGACTAGAAAATATAATGAACCCCATTTTATAATGCCTGGCGGCGAGATAAGAAAAAAAGAAACTCCTGAAAAAACTCTTTCAAGGGAATTAAAAGAAGAATTGAATGTCAAACTTATTTCTATGAAATATTTTAATATTTATGTTGCAAAGCATTTCAAAAAGAAAAATGTGTTAGTCATAATGGAAACTTATATTGTAAAGACTAGAGGAAAACCAAAAGCGAGTCATGAAATAAACGAATTTTCCTGGATTGATTCTTCATATAAAAAGAAGGGCATCAAACTTGCATCAATAAATTGCGATTACTTAATCCCAGAATTAAAAAAGAGACATTTGATTATCTAAAGAATCTTATTTTCATTTCTCTTTCTTCTTGTTTTTCTCTAATCTTGCTTCAGCTTCTTTGATCTTGAGTTTTTCTTCCATTCCTAATTTTTCCAAAAGCTCCTTGTATCGGTTTCTAATCGTGACTTCTGTAATGCCAGCCACATCAGCGACTTCTCTCTGAGTTTTTTTCTCATCATTCAGCAATGCCGCGACATACAACGCAGCAGCTGCGATTCCAGCTGGCCCTCTTCCACTGGTTAGCTCGGAAGCTTCTGCTTTCTTCAAGATTCTCAACGCATCACTCTGTGTCTTCGGAGAAAGATGCAGCACAGAAGCGAATCTTGCGATGTAATCTTTAGGATTGCTGGGGGTTATCTTCATTACGAGCTTTCTTGTTATGAAACGATATGTTCTTCCAATCTCTTTTCTCTCGACGTCACTTGCAGCCGAAATTTCATCTAAAGTTCTTGGAATGTTAGAACTTCTGCAAGCAGCATAGATACAAGCCGAAACAACACTCTCCATGCTTCTTCCTCTAACTAATCCGCGCTGCAATACAAGATTATAGATTCTTGAAGCTTCTTCTTTCACAAAATTTGGCAAATTCAAGAATGAAGCCACTCTTCGCAACTCAGCCATTGCAAGTCTCAAATTTCTCTCGATGCTTGTTGAAACTCGTTCCTGCCATTTCTTGAGTCTGAAAAACTTCCTGATTCTCTTTTCCGAGCCCAATTGATAAATATCACTTATCTCGCCGACATTAGTTGTCAAGCCTTGATCAAATTTCTGCATGCTTAGGGGCGCGCCACCGCGTCCTTTTTTCTCGCCCTCTTTGAACTGCCGCCATTCCTGGCCCATGTCAATCATTTTCTCTTCGACAACCAACCCGCAATCACCGCAGATAATCTCGCCTTTTTGCTCGTCGTAGATTAGATTAGTAGAACCACATTCCGGACATTTTTTGACAAAACTAGCAGGCATTTTATATTTTTTATTACTCTAAAATTCAACAAAAGCTTTATAAATCAACTTAAGAAAGCTTTATAAATCTTTGCTTGGACCTTTTTAAAGATTTATAGCATACATCATATAGAAATAATGTCAACTCAACAGTTCAAAAAAAATTATATCAGAACAGCGTTAATCTGTCCTTCTTGACTTGGCCTGCTGGTGACCCTGGCTTTCCCAAGCTCAGTCTCAATTATCGCGCCTTTGACAATGACATTTTTTCTTGCAAGAAACTTGTTGCTAGGCACTTCAACAACATTTTTTATTTCAACCACCTTGGCTTTATGAGTTTTGGGATCAATGACATTCGCTTTATTCGCTTTTAAAAAAGTAACTTTGATTTTATTGTCTCTAATCTTCAAGTTTTTCTTCTTTTCAGCCCCAAGCAAGATAAATCTCTGTGATCTTTTTATCTCAAAGAGCTTTTTCTTTCTGCATTTCTTGTATCTCCCGCCTGTAATTTTTTTTCCTGTTCTCATATAGGAGTCATAAGTGCCTCGTTTAAATATCTTTCTAATTAATCATCAATCTTTCCCATTTATCGACATATATTCCAATTTACCGATGTGGTTTTCGCTGCATCGATGCAGAAAAGTTTAAAAACTGATTTCAACTTCTTTGCATAAGAATAAATTTCACAACAGAAAAATAAAGAAACAAATGACCAATAGTATAGAAAGGCCATTAGATTTGTTGAATCAGTCGAAAGGCAAAGAGATTTTGGTTCAGTTGAAAAGTGACAGGCAGCTTGTAGGAACTCTACTAGCATTTGACATACACATAAACATCGTTCTGAACAACTCAAAAGAATTAGTGAACGGCGAGATAAAAAGAAACATTGGCTTGACCTTTATCAGAGGCGACACCATAGTTTACATCTCTCCATCAACAGCGCATTAGTTCTTAACTTGATTTACTTGAGCCCTTTTACTTTGATTTTAAGGCAAACAGAAGCGAACAATAATTTTAAAAGTTACACCTCTCTTGATAATGCATGCGGGGATTCCGGAGTGGTCTAACGGGCTAGGCTTAGGACCTAGTGGCTTAGTGCCTTCACAGGTTCGAATCCTGTTCCCCGCATAAGAATCTTTTATAAAAAGATTCTATCAAAACTATCAAGAAACTGAGTTTAGCTATTCGGCTATTTGTAATCACTACCCAATGAATACAAACCGAAAGATTTATAAATACCCTATTCTTATGAAATATTGGAGATGTCAAATAGACACATTATCAAAATGCCATTGAAAATAAAAATCGGAAAACGTGAATGGTACCCAAAAGATAGTTGGGACAAACACAAGAAATGGATGAAGCCAACAGCAATTGGAGCAGGATTAGTAGGGATAGTAGGTACAACTGCATTGATTACTTCAGCTATGTTTAGTCGCGGTGAAAAAACTACAGTGCCTCCTAAAGTACTAGAAACTCCAGCCGCAGTTACAGTTGTCCCAAGTAATTACAGTCCACAAGGATTGACTCCTGATGACTACGCAGATCCAAAAAACTTAGACCCAGACATGACAATAGGACAAGCTATTCAGGGAAAAGAAGCTTGCTTCGAAATCTATAAGATTGTACAAAGAAACATAGAAAATGTTGGATATGTACCAGATGGATACACACCAGGGTACACCCCAAAAGCCCCTACAGTGCCAGAAGGCGACGATAAAGATTATTGATTATTATTTTTTATTTTATTTATAACTTCTATCATAAAAAGTTCTGGATTTAAACCTTTAATCTGACTAAAGTTGCTTTAGGATCTGTTTCTCTGTATCTTTTTAATTGGGTATAACAGATATTTCCTTGCGCGTTCACTAAAGTTCCCTTTTGTGTAGATGGACCATCTACCAAACAAGTACTGGAAGTATAAGTAATATCATCCTCCCAATCAATCGCATTGTTTCCATTATCATCAACAAAAACCAATGCATGGTCATACTCCCTCTTATTCTCATTGTACAAAAACAAAACATAAAACTCATCTCTGAACAGGATAGCTCTAGAGACAATTTCAGAAACTTTCATTAATCTTATCTCTTCACCAGTACCAATATCTTTCACAACCTCAACATTGCTGCTCGCAAGAAGTGTGGGGATACTATCAGATGGGAAGCTCTTGCCAAAGGCCTTTTCAGCAGCTATCGCAACAAGCGAATAACATTCCATTCCTTTGTAGAGATAATTAATGGACTTTCCATTTTCGGCATTAGGAGTTCTACCTACAAAAGGAACATTTTTGAAAGCCTCCATTTCAGCAACAAGAGGATTTGCATTAGTGGATTTCCTGCTAACTTTCAAAACATTCTCTATTCCAACATCATATGCAGATGATTCAAGATAATTATTATTAATTTTGCCAGGTGAAGAAACAGTGCTTGAGTCTAGTGTAATATCCGCACGATACCAATAACTCCCGACAGCACTATTCGCATTAATACACCAACCATCTCCCGAGATGCTCGTCTCATCATATTTTATAGGAACGATCCCATTATAGACATCATCCCCATCATAATACGCCTGAATAGGATAAATATTAAACCATTTTATTGAAGCGTCGCCAGAATATTGTTTCATTTTTTTGTTTCCTACAGTTAAACTCTCGCCCGAATAATAATCATTTCCCATCTTCACAACAGCACATATTTTAACACTATCTCCATAATTAATCTCAGGCCCATATCCCTTTTCTCTTTCAATTATATTAAAACTGCCACCATTATTAACACTATAAACAAGAGAAACACTTCCTGCCTGCGGTTGCAATTCTTGTAACCTTGTTGCAATTCTCCCCAGTAAAACATCAGCATTGCTTAAACTTGCTCTGTTGTTTTCAATCAAAAGTTTCAATGAATTCAAATCTTCAATCGACATTGTGTTCAATGATAGCATTTTTTTCTGAAGCGCATCATTGATGCTCTGACATTTGCTCTCGAACCACAAGCAAGCCAAAGAGCACTCGTTCTGCTCGCAATCTTGCTGCGTTTTAAAAACAAGATCATTTTCAGCAGGAGCATTTCCACCAAACACATTCCCTATATATTCTATAACTCCTATCCCTTTTGTGTCACCTTCACATTTGTTAGGGCAGTTCTTACAATTATTATACTTAGAATCCCACCAGCATCCCGATGCTGTATCACAGTTTGTTTTAGTTTTTTGATCCTCGCATTTCTTTCCTTCCTCTTTCACAACTTTTTCTCTGACTCCAAGTTGCTGATAAACATCCTGACAGTTCTTAGGAGTGCATTTTGAGCCAACATATTTTGTCCTGTCCGCTTCACTGAAGAAACACAATGGATCTTTAGCACAATCTTGAGTATCACATCCTACTCTTATCTCTAAATGTAAATGATCTCCCTCACTATATCCTGTGTTATCTGCTTCGCCAAGCTTGTCCCCTGCTTTTACAATATCATCTTTCTTAACTCTCACACTGCCTGTTTTCATATGTCCATAAAATGAGTAAACTTTTTCTTTTCCAATCTCATGTTCTATTGTAACATAATTTCCATAGCCCGTTCCTTTCGTGCCCATCTCAATCTCATTATTTTCTGCATCAATAACTTTTCCAGGCGCAACCGCAAGAATAGAAGTTCCCTTAGCAGCATTGATATCTAATCCCTTATGTTCATGTAGTTTTGGTCTCACTCTTTCATATCCAAAACAGCTTCCTGCGCCAAGAACCCCAACTTGAGGAACAGGCCACATGAATTCGAGCTCTTGAATCTTGACTATTTCTCTGCAGCATTTTTGTCCAGGATGCTCGGAAGAATCGCTGGGATTGGTTATCCACTCGTAATCTGTAGGGCATGTCACAACAGTCATCCACTTTCCCCCTTGCCCAACAACACATTTATCGCCCGCTTCCATCTTCATCTCAGTCTGATAAACCTCTCTCGAAGCATAGAGCTTTGCCTTCAAATCATAAAGCTTTGCTATCGAGAACTCTGCGCGGGCTTTCTCATCTGCTCTCGCGCATCTCGCGCTTATCTGCTTGAAATCATAAGACAATGAATCAATCTCTTTAGCAATCTCACCAATCTCTGTATCAAGCTGAACTTTCACAGTTTTCAAATCTTCTACTTTGTAATTTCTGACTTCTGTGATGAACGCATTTACTTTATTTTCAATTGTCTGAAGCTTCGGCTCCAAATTATCCAATTCAATTTGGCTTTGTGCTGGCGCGCTCAAATTATACTTGTCTATTGCCCATGCAATATCTTTTTGATCTGATTCATTCACTATATTTGCGCGGATTCCTAAATCGCTCACAGATTCATTGACAGAATTCATGTCAAGCCAGCATCCAACATCTTTGTTGTCGCAATAACCTATTCTCTTGTATCTCTCTGTCTGCTGTACTGACTCTCCTGGGTTTCGCGAAGAGCATATTCTTACAATTCCTCTCTTGTATATCTGCGGTTCAAGAGAACTTTCAACATAACTCTGGATGTTTAATGTCGCTGTTGGAATAATTGATGGAGTGCCACTCACGCATTCTTTGGCTGTCTCAACTGGATTATCGAGTTGATTTTGCAAATAAACATTCTGTAATTCATTCACAGCAAAATTAGTCGATGCCTGTCCAAACCCACAAATCTCTTGCTGATTGATTCTAATGCAAATTTCTTTATAGCCGCTGGGGGCAGTGAAATCAGGCGAGATGCTTAGATACTGCCCTACTCCCAAGTATCCATAGCCATCTTTTACAAGATATTCTTCTGGGATAAACTGTTCATAATATCCTGATTTTGCTGGGCGTCTCAAATATATTGAGTAATAAGCTCCCTGGTCATTTCCTGCAAATATGTAAGCAAAGACTTTGTAATGTGAGTCAGGAGATGCTCCTCCCATTGGAATCTCATCGAACCATGCAGTTGCCTGTGTAGGAGACTCGGGCTTTGACAATTCATCCAAGAGATTAGACTGAGTAGGATATGTAGTTGAAACAAATTTCTTGCACACCTCACTTCCAATCTGTCCTGTGCTTCTTGCTTTGAACGCATTGAAAGAGTTCAGCGCATAATAATCTGTGAAGTAACGAGCAGCATTTACTGATTGTTTCCATGATTCAGAAAACAAAGCATACTCTCCTCCCCCTCTTGATGTTAACGATTCCGTAATCGCGGGAATTCCTGCCTTCAAAAAAGGATCTAATTGCTTCCAGAAGAACTCGCACATATAAACTGATGTTATCTGATCACAAATTCCAACTGTCTTGCCGCTCTTCAATTGTTCTTGCAGACAATCTCTCCCTGATTTCATTATTCCGATAAAACTATCAATGCCAGCATGGACTCCTGTCAAGCATATAGGAACTATAACACCCTTGCCATTATCAAAATTAGGCAAGCATAGGAGCAATGAACCCACAACTCCAGTTTGTACAACATCTTCAACAGGCATTCTCCCGCCGAAGTCGCATCTCGATGCAGGACACATCACAGGGTCGCATAAGTTATACATCAACTTACAGTCACTCGCGCTCATGAAATCCTCGCATTGCGCAGAAGCTGTCGAGACAGGCGGTTTTCCAAGAGTATAATCGCCACAACTGGTGTGAATTTTTCTGTTTCCTGCCGCGAACTCGCGAATTGCTTCTGCCGAGCACTTTTTAGCTTTGTTAATCAAGTTCGAAGAACATCCAGGAGTAATGCAGCCCGCGATTTCTGGAACATTTCCTGTAGCCAACACAACTTGAGTGCAGCAATCATCTCCTAATGGCCCTGAACTATAATCAAAATTAGGCAAACCATCTACTCCAACATTACAAATCCAGAAAGTGTTGATATCTCCACTCTCTTTCCAAGCAGCCATCGCACCTTCCAAGCCTGAGTAGCTTGTTGTCGCAACATACCATCCAGCTCTCGCGTCAACCGGCATCCATGCCACGAATCCTTCATAAACTCCAGACTCCCAGAACTTAATCTCGCTTCTGTGGGGAGTTTTAATCTCATTGTTGTTGCATAAAGTTATGTCGACTTCTTCGATATCAGGAACATTTATCTCGCGCAATCTTTTTTCAAGCGAAGGTTCTGTCAATGAGTTATAAAACTTTTGGACATTCCCATCGCCATCAATCTTATACAATCTGTTGATAGTGAACTTGTGCTCTGCAGCAGAATCAACAACAGCGATGTAATAAGCTCCAAGATATGAGAAGGCGCTATATCTATCTCCAGCTAAAATTTGAGGATGAGTTCCAAATTTAATCTTATTAATGAAATTCAAATCAGCTCGATACACCTGTGCTTTCAATGACTGTGATTGTTGTGGCCTTGCAACAGTCGGACTAATCCCAAACTTGCTTGAGAACGCGCTCAATGTATTCAAATCTTTCACTTGTTCAGCTGTCTCTGCCAATGTTCCATAACCTCCCTTGATTTTTTCCTGGCATATCGCTGAGTTGGCAATCTCACTCTGGCTTTTTCCCGAGCATTGCTTATAAATATCCAAATCCAAGACAATATTCTTGACATCATCTTTGAACAATCTTCCGCTGCTGTAAAGTGTTGAGAAATTTCCCGCTATGTTTTCAGAATTAACAACATTATTCAATATCTTTGCGGTTTTGCTTTTATCCACGCTCGGCTTTGCTTCGAGCAATTTACTGATATTCGCATATGTAACCCCCTCGAACTCAATTGCTCCATCACCTAAAATAATCCGCCGCAATTCTTTTTGCTCATATACTTTTATTCCTTCCAGTTCCTGAGGAAAGTTCTTCTCAGCTTCTTCCATGAACTTTTCATCATTTACTGTTTTGCTTAATCCAAGCAATCCCCCCGTGGTTGTAACTCCATTCTTCGATTTCACATCGCTGATAAACTTGTTTGTCTTGCTCAATGAGTTTTGAACCAATTCTATATCATTATTAATCTCTTTTTCTTTGATTCTGTAACAATCCGAAATGCTCTTGGCATTGATGCCCTGTCTGTAAACTGAATCCGAGCATCTTTGAGTCCAAGGTTTCATGACAATTTTTCTTGCATATGCCTCGCCACTCAATCCCGAAACAAAATTCTTTATCCATAACACCCCCGCTCCAACCTGACAGACTTTCTTCCATGTTGTTACAATCTTTCCCAAATTATCGCGGATTTTTTCCAAGCTCGCTATGTTCTTGTTGAGTTTCTCTATAAGCTCGTTAGTTTTCTCAGGAGTAAGTTTAATAGCTCGCTTTTCAATTCCTATCGCAACTGTAAAATTAGTTATTGTTTCTCTTTCCTTTTCAAAAGGCAACACAGTAACTTTGACTTCTTTTTTTAGTGTTGTGCTTAAAAGTCTTACTTTAGTGCCGCTGAAGTACTGCCACGAGCCCGCTGCTAATGTAACTTCATTGTTTGTAAGATTTTTCAACCTAATACTTGTGTCATCTATCTCGCTTACGACCCAATCTCCAATTGTATCATCAACTGTGATTGTTGCTTTAGTATCATTCAACTCAACCTGAGCTTCCTTAGTCCCCAAACCTGGCTTCTCAATTGAAATAAGCTCGATATGATAACTTCCGCTCGGCCTTGTCATTGAAACGCTTCTGTCGCCTGCGCCCGCAACAGCTCTTCTTAATTCTTCTCTCGCGTTCTCAACTTCGCCGATAATCTCTGGCTCATCGCTCTGCGAATATTTATTAATCAGTTCTGTCAAGATTTCAGCCTGGTCAAGTTTTTTATGCATGCTCGAAGCCAAATCAGCTGCGTTGTGCAGCGCGATTACTCCATAATAAGTTCCTTGGGGCGAAGGCTGGTTAGCATAAGCAAATGCAACATCTCGCCATTTCTGTTTTGCCCCTTTGTACATGTCTTCAATATCTTTTGTGTAATAAATCTGTTCAGGTCCAGTTACAGAGATAATCTTGAACGGTACAGATAAACTTCCTACATTCAAATCCAAATCCAACTTGGTTTTTCTTGCATAAAACTCCAAACCTTGCGCATAATTTTGGTTCTTGAACAACTCTTTCATCTCAGTAATCCATTGAGACTGTGCCATGACATTGAGCTCCAAGTTCACTCCCCTCTTGCTCTTGATATATTCGTGGATTCTGCTGACAATCTTCTCTTTATCTTTAGGATCAATTAAAACATACTCTTTGCTTCGAGAAAACAAAATCATGAAATCTGTGAATCCTTCATTAGTGTATTCTTTTCCTATAAATCCAACATAAAAGTGTTTTTGAGAATTATCTTTGTTAATCATAATATCGGTTCCTACAGTTGCTGTAACAGTTCTTGCATCAGGATCCTTGACTTCGATTTGGGCTTCATAATCTTTTATTGTCAAAGTTTTGAAGCTCCCGACACACTTTATATCCGCACTGCCGCCATAACTTGAACTTGAGATAATATTGTTTATTTCGCATCCCGAATCCAATAATGGCTCACTGTTTCCAAGCAAGAGTTCATTTCCATTTACTAACACTCGCGCCCTGGTTGTAGGAACAGTTATTTCATCTAATCTCAACTTTAATCCAGCCCCGCAATAAAATCCAGGCAACATTATTTCATCTCTTATTGTAGGATCTACTCCTTCGCGAAGTTCAACTGTTTTTATAGGCGCAGAGTTAGGACTGGTGTAAACTGATATCTTCGCAGAACTTAATCCAGTAATCTCCTGCAATTTCAAATAGCCTTTTCCTTTCCAGAATCCAAACTCTTTATATCTCAAACTCCACTCCCCACTGTCCAACAAAGGCAAGACAAACTGATTCTCATTAATCCCGAAAGTCCGAGCGATGTCATATCTTATCTTCACAGACATATTTGCGATGACTTTATCAGGCATTTTGTCTTCGCTGGGCTGCTGTTTTAACTGTATCCAAAGATAACCAAGATTATTCATCGTGGGCAATCCTTCAAATCCCGCTTTTTTCTGTTCAGCTGGCGCATAATAACTCAGGGCAGCACGGGCAGGCAAGAAATTCACGAATCCAATCTCATTTGATTTGTTCTCGACAACAGGGACAATGCTTTTGATATAAGGCACCTGGATGAGAGGATTGATTTTGATTCCTGTCATCCTGCAAAGCACAGGAACATCCTGCTCCTCTAACAAATCGCTTCTTACAACAGCAGGCGAGCAAGCAGCAGGATCAATCAAAACAAGGAAATCCATTCCTGATTTGTTGCAATAATCCGCGCTCCAAGAACTTTGAGTCCAAGGATTTACAGTATCTGTAGGATAAAGATAATTAGTGTTAGTGTTCGAAAGAGTTTGTCCAAGCTCAGCAGCAGTCATTTGAGCATGAACCCCAACAGCTCCGACAGCCAAGAAAATGAAAAGCGCAAATGCTATGATTATGCCCACGCCAAATCTTTTTTTATTAAATTGCATTTTGGTTTTTTGTTTATTTCAGTTGAATATTAACTTGGCTCGCGCCAATCAAGCTATAAATTTCTATCAGATCATTCAAGTTTGCAGGAATGCTGGAAGTCTCCGCGACAAGGCTGATTTTGCTCTTGCCTTTCAAATCAGACTCGGTAACAAAAAATTGAGCTTGACCGCCGCCGAACAGAACATTTGTGAAAGATTGCTGAGGTACATCTAGCTCATAACACTGCTCTTGCATCTGTCCCATCATTCCGCCGATTCCTTCAACAGGAATCTTGACACAAGTCTCTCCTTTCTGTGCTCCAATCGTGATACTGGCTTCTTTATAGACATAAACTGTAACATTATAATTTCCCTCACTCAAATTAATCTTTTTCTGTTCAGGATAATATATCGATGAACTCGAACCCTGCGAACTGAAACTAATCAAAGCATACTCGCCTTGTCTCAAGTTAGGCATTTCAACATCTAACTCGTGTGTAGGGGCCAAAAACATGTTTAACACAACTGGTTCTGTAGTTGTGAACATAAGCCTAGATTCCTTGAATCCTTGAGCTTTCGCGATAATGAATCCGTTGTAGCATTGAGGAACTAAAGTCTCGAGTTTTGCCTTGCCCTCTATCATTTTTGTTCTGCCTAAGTTGCACACTTGGTTGAAACATTTGAATGAAACATCAGCCTCGACAGGCACAGAGTTCTCATCATAGCTAAAAATCTTTGCTTCTTGTGTTTTATAGTTGCATATATCAAACTCAACTTCACTAGACTCTGAAACTGTGGCGTTTCTTGCAACACTTTTATCTATAACAACAACTGTCGCGAACTGGAACAATTCGCCGTTCTTGTTCAACTGCACAACAACTGGATAATAAACATCATAGACAAAATGATAAGGAACATAACATAATCCAACCATTCCTAAAATTCCTAAACCTTCCTGCATTCCTATTGGTTCGGCTTTCATAATCTCTCCTTCAGTTGGCCATACTTCAATTCTCGAGTTCCACGCAGGAACATACAAGAAATATGCATTTGATGAGACAGTTCCAACATCAACTTCAAAATATTTGTTCTCTGGCTTCGCCAAACTGTAATCGCTTCCCTTGACTTTCAGCGCAGCAATATTTCCTTCTAGCGCGCTCTTCAATTCCTGTTTAACCTCACTTACTTGCCAAATCTTGGGCGCACAGCTTAGCTCAATATCATCAACAGGCGCATAGAGCCTCAAAACATCGACAGAATAATTCTCCAAGAACAAAGTTTTTTGCTCAGCTGTGAAAATTTTACCCGCATCATTGTAAAGCGCGCCAAAATTGCTCTTGGTCGTAATTTTGTGATTAGTTATCACAATACTTTGTTCATCCCAAGCCATTTTAATTGCCCACGCAACATTTGTTTCAATGCTCGAGCCCTTAATCTTTACATCAACAGCGGGCTCTCCGCTAATTTCAATTTGATAACCTTCTGATTTTATTGAAGTAAAATCACATTCCTTCACACTCTCGCTCAAATAATTTTCAAACTCGCTCTCGATGCTTGCAAGTGAGGGTTTTCTTTCTCTCGCGAGATTATTTCCCGAAACATAGAACCAGTAAGGGACTGACATTCCAAGATAATTCAACTGATTCGAGAAAGGCATGTACTCTGAGCCAGCTTCAAACTCCGGCATATCAATATAACCGCCCTGCATGCCCGCGATCTGGCTTGCTTCTTTGACTTTCACATCAACACAATCTTTAAAATAGTTCTCAGCAGGCTGCAGTTTTGAAGGCACAGTTACTTGTGGTTTTAGAAATAGGAAGGCTAAGAGAGCGAAAGCTACTATAACTATCGCTATAATTATAAATAAAGTAACCTGTGCCTTCTTCTGCATTTGGCTAGCCTCTTTTCTTCTATCTAGATTTTTGGAAAAGGAAAAAAGATTATATAAATCTTCTTCTACGTCGTCTTCTCTGCTTTTCTCTATTTCTGCGCTATGTTAAAACTTGAAAACGTCTCCAAATTTGCCCACTACAGGCAATGGAGCTTTCTTGCCGCTTAATGCGTTGATTACTCCAAGTATCCACAACACAACTAATCCAAGCCAGATTATTGTGCCGATTATCCATCCAATAACTGGGATAAATGCCAAAATTACCCAGAGTATCCATGCAATTATCCATGTAATGAATAAAACAAGTCCTTGTTTGGCATGGTAGATACTGAAATCTCCTCTCTCGCTCTTAGTGGCCAGAACAATTATCGGGCCAATAAGTGGGAGTAAATAACACAAAAACGCAAAAAGCTTTTCATCGTCGCTTCCTTTTTTTGCTTTTTCAGCCATTTTTTTTATCTCTTTTTTTATTTAATCTCTGATTCAGTGGACCCGGCTGGGATCGAACCAGCGATTTCAACCACGTCAAGGTTGCGTCGTAACCACTAGACCACGGGTCCACCTTGACTGAAAACTATAAGAAACTGCAATTTAAAAAGATTAAGTTTCAAGATATAAGATCAATAATGCTTTTCTTAAAAAGATCCGCCCTAATCCTAGGGGCTTCTTCTTCTTCTTTGGATTCTCCAATTATAGAGACATAATCCATTCTTTTCTTTTTGCGTTCAAAGAAATATAATTCCCCGCCCCCATATTCGCAAAAATGGGATTTTATTTTGCGCTTTTTGAAATAACGCATAATTTCATAATGATTTAATCCTCTTAAAATATTGAAGTCAAATTCTTTGTCTACAACATAAAATCTTCCTTCTTTAAAACACCATCTAAAAAGCTCGTTGAAATCTTCCAAATTCACTTGATTGTGTTCACAGAAAGAACGCATGATATCTTTGGGGGCTATATAGGGGGCCATATGTTCTTCATCAGCAAATCTTATGTTCAATTTTCCTTGGGCCCCTTTTTCCTCATCAAATTGTATTCTTAATCTGTCAAATCTATTTTTATTGTTTGCCATTTTTCTTTCCTATCCGAAGATAAATCCTATTCCTTCTGAAGCTCCTTGCTCCAACGCTTCAATTTTTTCTTTAATCTCCTGAGCATCTTTTCCTCCCAAAACTTTCGCGCCTAAATCAAATAAAACTTTCTCGTTTCTCTCGAAAAATTTCTCATCTCCCGAGATATACAAATATGAAACTTTCTTTTCTATGCCCAAGGCCCTTGCCTCTCGCAAAATATAACCATTTTTCTTGAATTCATTGACTCGCCATGCCTTTGCTTTCTCCAAATTGCCCTTGCCTGCCTCTTTCTCAATCTCAACATCCAACTCGCCTGTTGCAGTGTCCTGAGCTTCCAAGACATTCTTGATTTTCTGCAACTTCGCCAACTTAATCTCATATATTTTTATCATAACAAATCTTAGCAAATCTCCATTTTTAAAAGTTTTTACATTCCAGTATAATCTTTCACTTTCTCTTCAAAGTTAAAAAACCAGTCATGAAGTTTGGTTCCTGCATGATAATATTTTCCTTGCAAAGAAGGCCACACTTCCCGGGTTAAATGAAAGAATCTTCCGAAAGTCTGTACATATATCGCTGTCGCTGCGAAAAGCAGTGTATCGAAAGTCAGATAAAGAGGAATGAAAGGAATGAACTTCTTGCCGGTTTTTATCCTCAAGAAAGCAGTCATCATAGCGATATTCATCATGGCAAAATCAAGAGCAGCGAAAAACACAGAATAAACCGAGTTCAATGAAAATAAAAATGTGATAATCAAAACTAATGCCACAAGCTGGATTGCATGAGGCCATGCTTCCATAAACTTTTTCCATTTCTTTGTCTGCCCGAAAAAAGAATTAATGTTCACTTTATACCATCGGGTTCTCTGCCTCCAATACTGCTGCAATGTCTCGACTTCCTCTTCAACTCCTGTCGCTGAGACACCAACAGATTTCCATCCATTATCAATAACTTTTGTAATCACTTCAAGATCATCTAACAGATTTGTGCCAAATTTTGTTTGCTCCCATGCCTTTCTCCTCAAAGCCTGATTTGCGCCAACAGAAAAAACAGTTTCCGAATCTCGCAGCATCGGCGCGACAAACCTCCATTCATCCTCGACAGCCCGCATCATTGTAATAATGCTTTTATAATAATTCCCGCAATGGATTGTTCCCGCAACTGCGCCCACTTTCTCATCCTTGAAAGGCTGGACAATATCCAGAATCCAGTCTTTCTCAGCAATTACATCAGGATCAGTCATCAGAAGTATCCCGCCCGTGGCTAGTTTTTCTATAGCCAAGTCAAGCAGCGGGCCCTTCATTGGATATCGCTTTTCAGCTCTCAGATATTTAATCAAGCCTTTTTTCTTATATTCTATACATATCTCGTCTGTCTCATCTTTTGAGGCATTATCATAGACAATTATTTCATACTTGCTCTTGGGGTAATTCTGTTTGAGCAGATTGTCAATTATTCTTCTAATTATGTTCCCTCCATCCTTTGAGTAAACCATCACAGAAACCATAGGAAAATAATCATGAACAATCTTTTTTCTGCGGGTAGTTAAACTAAAATAAATAATATAGACACAATACAGAAAAATCAGCAGCAAGAAAAACATAACAATATAAAACCCCGGATTGTTCAGTTCTATAGGCGCTGGCCTTGCTAAACTAATTTCTGGTATGTTTAATTCCATAAGGGGTTGGATATCTGCCATTCTTTATTCTCGCACAAATAAAAGCCTCTGGAGGGATTTGAACCCCCGACCCCCTGTTTACAAAACAGATGCTCTGCCACTGAGCTACAGAGGCATACGATAAAAGAGTTTAGAAAACTTTTAAACTTTGCCTTTGCTTTCCGAGTTTTATGCTTTCACTTTCTCAACTTTCACAACTCGCAACTCGCAAACAGCCAAAGGATAGACTTTTTTCAAGCGCTTTGACAATTGTCTTTGTAAAATCCCTGTTATCACAGCTTGGAAAATCTGGTCTCTCGTTCTTTCAACAGCTGTCTTCTCTAAAAAGTCCCGGGCATCATCCCTCAAAGCTTTCATAACGCTTCTGTGGACTTTTTTTCTCGTGATAAGGAAAGGTTTTATTCTCAAAGCACAATCTTGGGCCTTGACAACAAAGGAATCTTCTACAATGCTGATGTTATGTCCAATTAATCTTCGTATATAAGAAGGATATATCGTGAAAGAGTATATCTCGCCGATCATCTCATTCTCAATTTTCTTCACAAGAAATTTTGCCTCACAGTTCTTGCCCTTCAAAATCTTTGTTAAATCCAGCTTGACAACTCTTCCAATCAAAAGGTCAGCGTTTGTCGTGAGCAATGGAACTATAGAATCTAATACTTCAAGCCTTACATCAAAAAATTTCTTTTTTTCAACCATTTTAGATTTTTATTTTTATATTATTATTTTCCTTCCTTTATCTGCCCCTTGCTAGAGCGTCTTCCATAAGTCGCTTGTTTGCTTTTTTTGCAAACTTGACAAGTATAAATCAACACAACTTTTTTGGTGGATTTAGTTTTTCTTTTCCATTTCCCTATTGCAGCTTTGCTTCCCCATTTGCCTAAGTTTCCCATTCCTCTTCCCCTGCCTCTTTTCCTGGCTCTCTGGATACTAAATTTTTTCATCGCGCCCCTCTTGATTATTGGGCTTACAAATCCAACTTTATGTTCTGTGTGTTTCTTACAATATGGACAATATCTGTTTATTTTCTTTGGAAATTTCATTTTTCTTTATTTTTATTTTATTTGATGATATTTGATTATTTTTCTTCGTCTATCAAGGCGGTTTTGCCGTCTGTCACGAGTATTTCTGCGATTTCTTTCGGCAAATTAGCAACATCACCCTTTTTGAAAGGCCCTAATTCATTGCCATTACTGCCAAAAAATGCGGGCACTTCCTCTTTAAACCTCACGAAGAGATTTTTTAAATCTTTCTCCTCTTTGACTTGTCCTTCTAATATTGCAGCAACATTCTGATGGTTCTGCTCAAGTTGTTTCACAGCAACATTAAAGAGTTCTTGTTCATGCACCAAAAGACTTTCAGTGTCGCGCCTACTTATCCCTGTCGCAGCAGCTACAAAAGCCAAATCCAAAACTTTTCTTTGCCTAATAGCTAATATCTCTTTGATTATACTCAAGGCATTGTCAAGTTGTTTTCGAGTCATTCGTAAAGTGTCAGAAAACAAGTTGCCTTCTCTCGCAACAATGCTCTTTTTCTCGTTTAAATAAGTGCCAACTTCCTGTAAAAAGTTCTCGGGAAGCGTTTGCAGAGCTTCATTATATTTCTCTTTGCGCAACACGTCATAAATTTCTTGGTAAGTTATCATTTTCTAAATCCCATCTTAGCCAAACTGACAAGCAACCCTCGATTTAAAAACTTTTATGTAGAATTCTATCTTTCAACATTTCACAGAATACTCAAAATAATCATCCCAAGGATTTTCAAGCTTCATCATCTGCTTCACAGTTAAATGTTCGAAATGCCGCCTGAAAGGCCTCATTGAATTTCCCGAAGCCGAGATAGCAACATTGACTTTCTTGCTTTTCATCAATTTTAACATATCTTTAATGAAAGCCAACACTCGCTTTTCAACCACCTTGATGCTTTCGCCGCTCGGCGGAGGAGTATCATAGCTTCGATGATAAATATCAAACTTCTCCTTGCCATATTTCTCAATAAACTTCTTGTGACTCAACCCCTGTAACTTGCCATAACTCCTTTCGCGCAATCTCCAGTCAACTATCTTTTTTTTGCATTCTGGATGATATCTAAGAACTTCTTTGAGTGTTTTAGTACATCTCAACAAATCACTTGTATAAGCAACCGAGAATTTTTTATTTTTCAGTTTCTTGGCAATAATCTTAGCTTGTTTAATACCAAGAGGAGTCAATTTAGAGTCTTTCCATCCCGTAAATATATGATCTCTATTGTAAAACGTCTGCCCATGCCTAAACAAGTAAATCTTGCAAATCATTTCTGCCTCTTTTATACAGTTAATTAATAAAGATTTATAAATTCTTCTTGTTTTTCTGTTTCATGTTCAGCTTTTTAAAGAAAAAGATAAAGGAATTCATCACAGGAACGAAGCAAGAGTTGGCAGAAGAATCAAAAGTTGAGGAAAAAGAACTTAAGCAAGAGATTAAAGAGACAGAAAAAGAAATAGAAGAAGTCAAAGAAGAGATTCAAGAGTTGAAACAGGAAGAGAAAGGAGAGCGAGATGTTGAAGAAAGAGTAGAAGAAAAGACAGAAGAAGTTGAAGAGGAGAAAGCTCTTGAGGAGAAAAAAGGCGGATTATTCTCAAGATTGAAAAAAGTCTTTGTATCAAAAAAGCTTGGCGATGATGAGTTCAACAAGTTTTTCAATGGACTCGAGACAATCCTCATAGAGAACAATGTTGCTCTCGAAGCCATTGATGCTCTACGAGTAAAACTCAAGCAAGAACTTGTCAACAAGGAGATTTCTCGCAAGGATTGGGAAAATAAAATTGAAACTGCGCTCAAAAACGCAATTTCTTCATTATTGCTCGAGCCTTTTGACTTAATTTCAAAAATAAAACAATCAGAAAAGCCATTTGTAATAGTTTTTTTCGGAATAAATGGAAGCGGCAAGACAACAACTATAGCTAAAGTCGCGCACATGCTCAAGCAAAACAAAATAACTAGTGTCTTGGCAGCCAGCGATACATTCCGAGCAGCAAGCATAGAACAGCTGGAGAAACATTCGAGCAAACTTGGGGTTGAAGTCATTAAACAAAAATACGGAGCAGACCCTGCTGCAGTTGCTTTCGATGCAATTGCTCATGCAAAATCCAAGGCAATTGATGTTGTGCTTGTGGATACGGCAGGAAGAATGCACACAAAAGCAGACTTGTTGAGAGAGATGGAAAAAATTGTCCGCGTCACCAAGCCATCATTGAAAATTTTTGTTGGCGAGGCCATAACCGGCAATGATGCTGTAGAACAGGCGCGCTCATTCAACAACACAATTGGCATCGACGCTGTTATCTTGACAAAAGCAGATGTAGATGAGAAAGGTGGGGCCACAATAAGTGTGAGTTATATAACAAAAAAGCCTATCTTGTTCCTTGGAATGGGCCAGGAATATAGCGACTTAAAAAAATTCGACAAGAAAGAGATTCTTAAGCAATTGTTCGGCTGAGATAGTGATCTTTAGGAACAATCTTACCATCCTTCATCCTGATTATCTTGTCAGCATGTTCCGCAATATCCATATCATGTGTCACAACAATGACTGTCGCTTTTTTCTTCAATGCCACGAGCAGCTGCATAATCTCGTGGCCTGATTTTGAGTCCAGATTTCCAGTTGGCTCATCCGCGATTATGAGAGATGGCTCATTCACCAAAGCTCTTGCTATAGCAACTCTCTGTTGCTCGCCGCCCGATAATTGATTAGGAAAATGATTTGCCCTGTGCTCTAACCCCATAATCTTCAAGAGTTCCAAAGCTCTTGTTCTCCTCTCTTTTTCAGAAACTCTAGCAATTGTCAAAGGCAATTCAACATTCTCGACTGCCTTCAGAATGGGATGCAAATTAAAGAACTGAAAGATAAATCCTATTTTTTTATTTCTTAATTTCGCGAGTTTATTGTCATCAAGTTTGGATGTATCCACCCCATCTAAGTAAATTTTTCCCTTGGTTGGCTTGTCAAGACAACCCATTAAATGTAACAAAGTGCTCTTGCCACAGCCGCTTGGCCCGACAATCGCCGTGATTTTATTCCTGTGGATTCCAAAAGTGATATCATCAACTGCTTTGACAGTGACTTCCTCATCTCCGTAAATCTTGCTCAAGTTCTTAGCATGCAAAACATAATTTTCCATTTTTTGTTTTTATTTTTTCTTTTTATCTTTTATTTTTTTATCTTTTGATAAAATCTTTTTCTAAAAGATTACTCGTAACGCAACGCTTCTACAGGTTGTAGGTTCGCAGCTCTTCTGGCGGGGAATATCCCAGAGATTATCCCAATTCCAACTGAAAACGCGAGTGCAAAAAATATTAATCCAGGTGTTATTGAAACCATTGTCGCGCCTCCAAGGTGTGAGCTCACAAGTAACATTGCTGCAATCTGCCCGATTATTCCAGATATCACAAATCCCACGAGCAATCCAAGGATTCCTCCGACAAGCCCGATTAATGCAGATTCAACAAGGAACAAATTCATCACATCTTTGTTAGTCATGCCGAGTGCTTTCAAAATTCCTATCTGCCTTGTTCTCTCTGTGACCGAAGTGAACATGGTATTCGCGATTCCGACAGCTCCGACAACTAATGATATCGCAGCAATTCCATAAAGGAACATATTGATTGTCCCAAGAATTCCCATCACGATTTCTTGAAGCATCTTAGGCGTATAGAGAGAAAAATCAAGAGTCTCCTCAGTAACATGTCTTGATATCATTAATCTCTCTTTGATTTTTTCCGCGATTTCATCTGTTCTTTCTTGTTCAACTTGAATCTCAATAGCATAATAATTGTCCACTCCGAATCCCCCAGAATATGGTTCTGCATCATCAAGAGAAAGATAAACTGATTGATCCTCATTTGCGCCGCCCATACCTCCAATCTCATTTATTATTCCTATAACTCGGAAAGATTCATTTTCTATTTTAATCTGCGAGCCCAAATAAATCTCTTTATCAAAAGCTTCTTTCGCAACTTTATTCCCCAGAACCACAACTCCGCTGTCTCCCTTAGAAAGAAACCTTCCAGATTCCATCGAGACACTTTTTTCTCGCACCTTCGCCCAATTCTCATCAGTGCCCATCAGATAAAGATTCTTGGTCTCATCAAGATATTCGACATCGACAAAACCAAATAAATCCGGCGCGACATATAGAACTCCCTCAACAGATTTTATAATTTCGATATCATTATCATCTAACTCTCCTGGTTCTTTGGCAAAACTTTGCCCTCCGAAACCCCCGCTAAAAGAAGAGCCCGCCATAACATAAACTTGGTTGCTGCCTAGCGCACCAAGTTGATTAGAAATGACCCCTTGCATCCCCTGCCCGACAGAAACTATCGCGACAATTGACGCTACTCCGATAATAACCCCAATAATCGTAAGCCAGCTTCTCAG
This sequence comes from Candidatus Woesearchaeota archaeon, assembly GCA_964354405.1. GTDB lineage: Archaea > Nanobdellota > Nanobdellia > Pacearchaeales > UBA284 > JAVZYK01. The sequence continues at coordinate 66,642 of CAYGZP010000001.1, forward strand.
TCCTCTCGTGGTTAGATTATTCAAGGCAAATTTTAGTGAATCTGTAAATTTCATCTCTCCCCCCTTAGTTGCTTCTTAGTTGCTTAACTGCTTAAAATGAATTTTATTTTTTCCTTCTTTTTTTCAGAATCCTGAACAAGATAAAAATGATTACTATGCCGACTATTCCTATAGCAATATAAATCAGGGTGGTGTAATTTGGAGTTCCATTGTTGTTTGTCTTCTGTATGTAACTCGAGGCTTTGAAAACAACTGCTTTTTCAACTTCTCTTCTTATTCCTATAGAATCTGTATACAATATTTTCACGATAAGCGGGCCGTCCTGGTTCGGCGTTATCTTAAAAGAAGCGATAGTATAATCATTGGCTTCAATGCCCCCTAAAATATTTTTGTCAGAGCCCAATATCGCAATATTGCTTTGTTCAGGCAGGATAACAGTGACTGAGTTAGCATCCTCATCACCAATGTTTGAGATAGCCAAACTCAAACTATTAGTTTTGTAAGAATAATCTTGTATCGCGACATCGAAATCTGTTTTTGTGTCTTCTATTGTGATGTTAAATTCATTCGTGACATAATTTCTCCATTCTTTGTTAGAATCATAAACATATCTTACACTTATCTCGTTCTCGCCATCGATGGCATCTTTATCAACTCGAACTTTATATTTAACATAAATCGCTTTCTCGTCATATTGCCCTATTCCGATGTTCCCCAAATCCTTCACAGCACTCGAATCCAAGGTGAAAGGATATTGCGGGAGGAGTTCAATCAAGAAATCTTTCACTTCCAGATTTCCTGTATTCTCAACTTTAAACACAACTTCAACATAAGTATTTGGCTGGGCAGGATAAGGGTCTTGATTTAATACAGTAACTTGCATCGCGCTGTATCTGTCTTGAGCAAGAGCATTTGGAGAGGTTAGGATGAACAAATTTACAACAATCGTTGCCAATATTAACAAAAATAATCGCTTCCCCATTTTCTTACAAAAAATTTATCCATCACAGATTTATAAATCTTTATAAATAACTACAGCTTTTCATTTTTATGTTAGACAAATTAGGCGAGACACTGAAAAAAGCATTGAATAAGATAGCCTCAAGTGTCTTTATTGACAAGAAGGTCATTGATGATATAACCAAAGAACTCCAGCGAGCGCTTCTTGAAGCAGATGTTGACACCAAGACTACAACTGAACTCATAGAAAAGATAAGAAAGAAAGCTAATGAAAACATAAAAGGCTTGGAGAAAAAAGAACAGTTAATCAAACTTATTCATGACGAGTTAGTTGAGATTCTTGGCAAAGAAGAGCATGAGATTAAAATAGACAAAAAGAAGAAGCCGTTCAAAATAATGCTCCTCGGATTATACGGATGCGGCAAGACAACCACTTCAGCAAAACTCGGTTTCTATTACAGCAAAAGAGGATTCAAAACCTGTTTGGTTGGCTTGGATGTTCACAGGCCCGCAGCTCCTGAACAACTCGAGCAGCTCGCGCAAAAAGCAAGACTCCCATATTTTATTGACAAACAAGAAAAGAATGCTCTGGCAATATGGAAAAAATTCGAGAGCAAGATAAAGCAACACGATCTTGTAATCATTGATACTGCTGGAAGAGATGTTCTAAACTCCTCGCTCATCAATGAAATTAATTCTCTATACAAAGAAATCCAGCCCGACATAATCATTCTAACTCTTGCAGCTGATATTGGCAAGGCAGCCTCGAGCCAAGCACAAGGTTTCAAAAAAGCTTGCCCAATCAATGGAGTGATAGTCACAAGACTTGATGGAACAGCAAAAGGCGGCGGCGCTCTTGTTTCTTGCGCAGAGACAAACTCCCATATTTTGTTTATAGGAACAGGCGAGAAACTCCAAGATATCGAAACTTTCGACCCAAGCTCGTTTGTCTCAAGATTGTTAGGAATGGGAGACATCCGCTCGCTATTGGAAAAAGCCAAGCTCATCATAGAAGAAAAAGAACAGGCAAAAATGAAATCGCGCTTAGAGGAGGGCAAGTTTACACTTAATGATTTGTATGACCAGATAAAAACAATGCAAAAAATGGGCCCATTAGACAAAATCGCAGACATGATTCCAGGACTTGGGGGAGTAAAGACAAAAATGCCCGACCTGTTCAATGTTCAAGAAGCGAAGATGAAACGCTGGAAATTTGCAATAGATTCCATGACTCTCCATGAACGCGAGAATCCCGAAACCCTCAACTCCAGCAGGATTCAAAGAATTTCCAAGGGCTCAAATGTCCCAACCAATGAAATCCGCGAGCTGATAAAACAGCACAAGATGATGAAAGAACTAGTCACTGGCTCAGCAAAAGACATGCAGGGATTAGCTTCTGGACAGATGGACAAGAAAACTCTGCAAAAGCTCGCAAAGAAATTCGGCAGAGGAATGAGGTTCTAAAAATTTAATCTAAAAAAGTAACAAAAAACAAAATTATCCGCCTTTCTTAGTCAAAAGCCATGCTGCGAATATAGTTAATCCTACAAGAAGAACTATCCCCAATATCTGCGGCTGTAGCAAGAATGCCTTGGGCTCGCCCATATACTTGTTTATTACATCTGCAAAAACATAAACTGCCGAAACTAGAAAAATTACAATCAAGACAATCACAATGAACCATGCAAATCCAGGCTTGAAAACTTTTTCCATAGTTTCTTTTCCCATCAAGCCGACAATCAGCCCAATGAAAAGCAATGAAACAACTAGCGCAGCAAACCACGGCGTCACAACCTTGACATATTCAATCGCGTTCGCAGAAACAAGAAATATAATTGCGATGGCAAAACTAGTAAGGATATGGACAAACTTGTTCTCTCCAAGTAATTTTGTCTTGCCAAGCAAAGCATAAGTAACGACAAATACAAGCAAAAATCCAAACACTGGAACGAAAGTGCCTATTCCAGTCAAATCAATCTCAACCATTTTATTATTTTATTTTTTAATTTTTAACTTTTGATTTACTGCGAACTGATAGTGCCAAGTTTCTTTCCTTTCTCGCCGCCAACTCCAACGACAAGCGCGACAATGACAAAAGCAACTATGAACACCAATATTAAAGCAGCTGAGTTTTGCTGCATCCAGTAAAAGGCATTTGCCCCGAAAACATATGTAAAAAATCCTGATTTAGCTAAAACAACTAAAAGTAAAATGAACCCCCCAATTCCAAAAACCCATTGCCATGTTTTTTCTTCAGGTTTAAATGCTATTCCAAGCAATATAATCATGACAAGCAATATCGCGATTCCTATTGCCAAGTTTGAGAACAGATACATAAAAAACACAGAAACATAAGGATTTGTTATCGCGAAAAACGCCAAAACAAGCGCAATGACAAGGTTGACTCCCCTGTTCTTGAAAATATTGATTTTTTCCAATATCGCGAAAACAAGAGTAAACACAAGTAACAAAGGCAACAAGACATCGAATATTCCGAACTGCGCCCATTGGTCTATAACAGTTCTGAAAGAACTCATGCCCCAACCATAATCAGTCAATCCGTCCATTTTCCAATCCTCTTTATTATCTTCCTTAATTTATTCTAATCAAAGACCTTTTATATATTTTTCTTTTAACTCGAAGGTTGCTTGCCCTTCGCCGATAGCACTAGCGCGACAGCCCCGCCCAAAATCACTAAAAATACTACAACTCCGACTGTTCCTGCAGTTATGCTTCCTGTCAACTTGTCTAAAACTCCTGCAGCCCATAAAACTGCTGCAATGAAAGCCAAGCCAAAGATTATTCCTAGAGCAATCTGCAATCCCTTGACTTTATGGATATCAATAAAACCAAACACTAGAAAGTAGCCAAGTAAAATAACAAGGAACACCGCGATAAGCGGCAATAATCTTAGAGTGAATCCAACCATGCTCTGGGCCCCTATAAACAACAAGCCAATAATTATGGCTATAATCAGATTAGCATATCTCTTCTCCTTGCCCAAAAGCTCGGTTTTTTCAAGTATCGCAAAAATAACGACAAAAACGAGCAAGAAAGGAAGTAATATATTCGATAAAAAAGGACTTGAGAGTATCCCCAAGGTTTGTGCATCACCCATTTTTTAATATGAATTGCTTTGTTGAGTTTATGTTTAATCAACTGGAATGTCGTCTGCCTTTTCTTCCATAATGGGCACTGCAGCCTTGCTTATTATTAAAACCTCTCCAAAAGCCTTGACATATTGGTGGGGGATTATTAAGCCTCGTGCGCCAGATAAAACTGCAGTCAAAGTGCTGTCTTTTGCGATTCTTACCTTCCATCCGTCTATCTTATTCTCGACGATGTTTGCTTCTTCAACAACGCCAAGGTAATCGCCGGCATCAGTAAAAATCTTCATTCCTACAACATCGCTTACTCTTAAGATCTTTAACACCATTTTTCTGTTTTATTTAAAAATTGTCGTTTAAATTTAATTTAAATGTAATAATTTTTCAAGAGGAGACAGCTTTATATACTTTTTGATGCTATTTGGAAATCTTTTTATAATCTTTTTTCCTGAGAATAAAGTCAATATTGGGCGATTTTCCTGATATTTTGACAAAAAGAGGCATGGTAACGAAAGACGAAGTTAGAGATATCTTAAAAAGTTATGAAGCCAAGATAGCGCGCGAGTTGAAAGAGGAGGCTCCGAGCGATTATTCTGTTGAATACAACAAATTCAGAGAAGAAACTTTAGCTTCCTTGAATTCTTATGAGAGCGCTTGCAAAAACTTCGGCAAGATTATATCGCTAAAGCTCAATGAGAAAGACGAAGCTAAGATCAAGAGATCTATAGAAACAGCACATCTTGAAATAGAACCAAGCCAGGCAGCTGGGTTAGCAGTCTTCGCTCTCATCGCCGGCATTTTCATAACTCTCCTCATCTCAGTCGCGATTTATCTGTTGACAGAAACTATTCCTACATTAATTTTCATGCTTTTGTTTTTTGTTTCAATCTTTATTTTCTATTATCTTAATACCATGCCGCAAAGATTAGAGCAGAAATGGCGCTTAAAGGCCTCAAGCCAGATGGTCCCATGCATCTTGTATCTTGTGGTATATATGAGACACACAAGCAACATGGAGAGCGCTATAAGATTCGCCTCGCAGCATCTACAGCCTCCACTCTCTCTTGATTTGAAAAAGATATTCTGGAATGTCGAGACAGCGAAATTCGCCACGATAAAAGATGCCTTAGACGCTTATCTGGAGACATGGCGCGAGTACAGCATCGAGTTTGTCGAAGCCATTCATCTTGTCGAATCCTCCCTGTACGAGCCACAAGAATCAAGAAGAATCTCAATTCTCGAGAAAGCTTTGGAAGTTATGCTCGACGGAGTTTACGAAAAAATGCTGAGATACACACATGATGTCCAATCTCCTATAACAAACATCTACATGTTGGGCATTGTCCTGCCAACTCTTGGCCTCGCGTTATTACCTTTAGCTTCAACTTTGCTACAAGGTGCGATTCAATGGTATCATGTCGCGATATTATTCAACATAATTGTTCCTTTCCTTGTTTTCTACATGACTAATCAAGTGCTCAGTAAAAGGCCAGGGGGTTTCGGAGAAACCGAGCTCCTTGAGAGAAATCCCGAATACGCGAGCTACAAAGACAAGAGTCATTATTTCACAGCAGCTTTAATCGCACTTCCCTTCTTTATCATAGGAATTCTGCCGTTATTAATGCAATTTGGATTAGCAGATGCTTTAGGAATCCAATCAGATTACAGCTTCGAGCAGCTAGGCATTGGTTTCTTTGGCAATCAGACAATGTTCGACTTCAAAACAGCTGAAAATGGAGCAACAGTCGGCCCGTTCGGCCCTGTCGCGCTGCTCCTAAGTATTTTAATTCCGTTTTCAATTGCATTATTTTTCGCGATAGCTTACAAGTTAAAGACTCGGAAGCTCATAGAAACAAGAAACAAAACAAAAAACCTTGAGCAAGAGTTTTCGTCATCGATATTCCAATTGGGCAATAGACTTGCTGATGGAATTCCAGCTGAAATGGCTTTCGGCCGAGTTGCAAGTTCATTGAAAGGAACACCAACAGCGGGCTTCTTTAATACAGTAAACATGAATATCCAGCAAGCAGGCATGAGCGTAGAACAGGCGATATTCAATCGCTCCCGCGGCGCGATTAATTTTTATCCAAGCGAGCTAGTCAAGACATCGATGCAGATTCTGATTGAATCAGTAAAGAAAGGTTTACAAGTTGCCGCTCGAGCATTAATGGCAATAAGCGATTATGTTAAGAACATCCACAAAGTCAACGAGAGATTGAAAGACCTGCTCGCAGAAATCACAAGCGGAATGAAAAGCAACATGACTTTCCTTGCTCCTCTCCTCGCTGCGATAGTGGTGGGATTGGCATCAATGATAACCATGATTCTCTCAAGATTACAGTTGATGCTAACAGTGGGCGATCTCTCTGGCACAGAAATGATTGGAGGCATGGGCATCAGTGCGATAACCCAGATGTTCGATGTAGTAAAAATGATTCCGCCCTTCTGGCTCCAAGTTATCGTAGGAATTTACTTAATAGAAATAATCTTCATTCTTACTCAAACCCTAGTTACAATAGAATCTGGCGAAGACAGATTGAGCGAGAAAGCAGAAATAAGCAAAATGTTAATGACAGGCATGACTCTTTACACACTCGCGGCATTCATATCAGTAATCGCCCTAGCCGCATTGGCAGCGGTCGCAGTCTCGGGGATTGTTGTTTAATTTTACCCCCTTTAGTCAATGAATTACAAATAATAATTTTTATTTTGAATTCCTAAACGCATCTTCTAAATTAATAAATTCCCCCCTATCCTTATTATAGGGCATTACTCTTAGAATATTTTGGTTATCATCAACATAAACTAAATAAGTATCTCTATCTCCCATCCTTAGGTCTTCATTTAAAGGCACTATACAAGTTATTTTAAAACAATTATTGCCCATTAGAACCACCTCTTCTAATTTTATTTTGTAAGAGTCAGTATAATCAATATTAGTATTGGGATTCTCATACTGTGTAATCTCAAAAGAAGTTGGTGTTAATCTTCTATAAGATATTGAGTCTAATCCCTCTGGAAGCGGGCACTGAGCTTTGAGATAATTCAAGATATATTCTAGAGACTTTGCAAAAATCTCTTCTTTCCACCTTTCTCCTAAATTTCCTTCTAAATTTTCCGTAGTTTGCTTTTTTATTTCATAATATCCTTCGCGCAAGCCCAAGTTCTCAAGACTTGCTAAAGGTGTAGAACTTTTGCCATGGCAAAGCCAAACATTGTCTTCTATATATCTGGCAATTTTTCTTCCATTTCCATAAATATCGTTTTCGCCAACTGCAAAAACCATTTTCCTTGAAGCTGCAAACTCGCGAGCAGCGCCGACAGTTATTTCATCAAAAGGTGGGCTGTTAGGATAAATTCGCTTAAGTTTGTTGGGATTAAGTCTCTCATACATTCCTGCCTTGTAATTGCCATTAACGTCTCTGCCTTCATAATCTGAGGTCCATATTTTTCTACCATTCACATCTTTTATTAAAAAATCTCCAGAAGGATCTATGGCTTTTTTATCGCTCAGCGCTCTGAAAGAAGCATTGACAACAACATAATATCGTTTAAGCTCTCTTCCGGGATCATCCTTTGGGGGAATTGGATCAATAAGAGAATCTAAATAAACTTTATTAATTTTTACAGCAATATCCTCCATTATTCTCCAATAACTGCCGTCGTATCCAAACTCCCAAGAATCCCAATATTTCCAATCAACGTTATCTTTTACTCTTTCCATTTCTTCATATTCTTCTGCTTCTTGAGCTTTAATTAAAGCAGGCGTAAGAAATAGACTAGAAATTAAAAGCCAAGTTTTCCATCCCATATATTAAATAAATTTTTAAAGTTAAAAAACATTGTGGTTGTATGCGATATAAAGGGGGTAAAAGCAACAAGAAAGGAAAAAAGGGCGTTGAGCGCGAAGTCATAGCATGGGTCATAGCATTATTGGTTCTTGCGTTCGCAGTAATCTTAATATTGATTCTTAACAAACAGGGCATAAACGTCATAGATAAAATAAAAGAGTTTTTGCGCTTCGGAAGATAAGCTAAAAGATAAAGATAAAAAAAAGAGTTAAAAAATGTCATTTGATATATGGGTTATCATAAAGATGATTCTTGGTTTAGTTTTGGTTCTCGGAGTTGCCTATCTCCTATTCATCGGCCCTGGCAAGCAGCTTTTGATTAGTCTAGGGGTTCTCGGGGGCATGGCAAAAGAAGCTCAAGAATTCAGTGATAACAATTTTAATGCTCTATCACAAAAAATTTCATCGTGTCAGGCAATGAAAGATTCAAACTGTTTATGCGAGATTTTTCCTTCGTGGCCAGCAACTTTTGCGAAAGATTCTGTACTTGTAATCAAAGCGACTGGAAAAGATACATTATTAGAATGGAAATATAATAATAAAGTTTACAGAACACAGATTATAAGCAACTTGTTCCTGAGCGCAAAAGAAATCGAGACAAAACAGGATATTACTTTCTCATCAACTAAAAACTTGAACTGGAAAAGCGAACCCCCAACATTTGAGCAAGAGGGTTTGGGAAGCAAGGGTTTCTTAGGTTCTCCCATAGGAAAAAAAGAGTACAAAGTCGTGAGCAGCTCAGTTTACAAAACAGAAAATGGTTTATATCTGTTAATTTCAAGAGAAACTCAAAACAAATTATCTGAGCTAGAGCCAATGCTGAGCGCTATAAAGAAATGCAGTTCATAAAAGAAAGTTTTAAAAACAACTCGCGCTTTAAATTAAATAAATAAAACAGGAAAAAAGAGGGAAAATGAATAAGAAAGCTGTTGAGATGAATGTGAACACAATAATTATAGTGATTCTTGCGATACTTGTTCTAGTGATTTTGGCTTTATACTTTACAGGAGGTATGACTAATCTTTGGCAAAAGATAACACCAATAGCTCCAAGTTATGATGTCGGCGATATCACAAGAGCAAAACAGTTCTGTGCGACTTTATGTTTGAGCAACGACAAAATTTCTTATTGTAACTATGTTGCGGCATTGCCAAAGAAAGATGCGCAAAACAAAACAGTAGGGACAGATAATAAGCATTGCTGGGAATCTCCTATAAAAGCTTACCAAGAAGCTGAATGTAAAAATGTTGGCTTCGACGACCCAGAATTTTGTACAGCTCCGGCAGAATAAGCTTAAGCAGTAAACTCAACAAACATTAAAATGCACAACAAGAAAGGCTTAGAGCTTCCTATCAATACAGTTATTATTATAATTCTTGCACTAATCACGCTAGTAATTCTTTTGTTGATTTTCTCCAGCTCGATGAGGCAAGTAGTCGGGGATTTGATGACAAAGATAAAAGGCGCTTTCGGATTCTGGAACGCAACTCAAGTAACCCCGTAATCAAATCAATCAAAACAAAATTTTAAATATCACAATTTAGTTCTTTATTTATGGATAAAAGAGGCATTCTCTTAAAGCAGATAATAGAAATCTTAATTGCTGTTGCGATAGTCGTGATAATAATCATAGCAGCCCAAAGATTCTTCGCAACCTATTTCGGAAATCAAAAAGATATGCAGGCAAAAGGGACTCTAGATAAAATAACCCAAATCTTAGGAAATTTGACAGAAGCTGAAACAAAGAGGTATGTGTTACAAAGTCCAGGAGGATGGTACATTGTAGCTTTCGATGCCCAGCATAATGAAAACAATAAATTCGCAAAGCCACAGAAATATGTTAATCAAAATTTGTTATGCATTTGCGACAAGAAATGTTCAATCTGCCAGACAATAGCTCTGCCATTGATGCATAACGAGACTCTTGCATTTGTTAAGATAGGGCTTTCGGATATATGGCTAACAAATGCTAAAACATATTACAATATTAGTAAAGTCAAGGCAACTGTTTCATCAACGCTCACAGAACAGGAAAAAACAGAAATTTCATTAAAAACCACAACAACAAATCAAGCAATAACAAACAATAATTATCAGCCAGCCATCGATTCAGCTGTAAGCAAATATTATCCAGAAGTGAAAGAATATATTGCAAATCAACAAGAATTCGCAAAAATTATCAAAGCCATAATCGCAATAGAATCCCAAGGTGTATGGAACGCTGTAGGTAGAGATGGGGAAGTTGGCTTGATGCAGTTGATGCCGCAGACAGCCGATGCTCTCGGTTTGAAAATTTATGATCCTGATAACAAATTCACAGGACAGGGATGGAATTTTGTAGACTCGCAATACAGCCAAACCAGTTATTACAACTCTCTCAAAACTCTTGCATCCTCAAAAACCAAGGCTGAGCTCATAGTGATAGACGAGCGCTTCGACGAAACAAAAAATATAGACGCAGCAACAAAACATTTAGTCTCATACATCAAACAATTCCAAGATTACGAACTTGCTATCATAGCATTCAACGCCGGAGGCGGCGGGGTAACAAACAACTGTAGGCCCCAAGTCATAACAGCCTGCAATGTAAATTTTGACGGTTACAAATATTTCCAGAAAGTAAAAACAGCAATGGAGAGCGCATAAAATGGAAACTGAAATGCTTGTAAGAATCATTATAATCGTAGTGCTTTTTGCAACTATAGGCGCGGGAATTTTCTTTTTGCTGAAGCGCTTTGGTGTTGTTTAAATCTTTACCATTCTTTTATTTTTTTAATTTGAGTTATTCTGCCTTTATCGTAATCAATCATAATTTCATAAGCGCCTTTCTCCTTTTCTTTTTGCATAATCAAAAGATGCTTTCCTTTTCCTTCACTTTCGCTTTGCTTTTCAAAATGATAATCAATCTTTTGTCCGTCGTCATAAAAAGTTGACATTTCATAAGGATAGTTAGAATATCTAAAGTTTTTAGCACTATCCTCCAATTTGCTAACAAGAGAAGGAGAAATATCCTTACTTCCACCACAGCCAATCAAAAAAAGCAATCCAACACCGGCCAAAAGACTTTTTAATTTATTTTCAATTGAATTAGTTGTCATGCACTTAATTAAAAAGGAAAGGTTTATTAAATTTATTGTTATTAAAAATACAATGAAAAATAAAAGAGGCATGACAGTGCAATCCATGCTCATTGGTATTATTATCACAATTTTGTCAGCTGCGATAATTTTTCTTTTTTTGAGAGCATTTCCATTCACGAGCACAGTTGACAAAGAAGCCTGTCATAATTCTGTTATTCTAAGAAATAATGCGCTGCTCCGAGGCGAAGGCATTTTGCCTGAAACAATCCCCCTCAATTGCAAAACTCAAGATATTAAAATCTCCACATCGAATGAAGAAGTCATCAAGCGCGATATAGCCAATTCAATGTATGACTGCTGGTGGATGATGGGCGAAGGCAAGATGGACTTTTTTTCTGAAAGTGCTTGGCGTGATTGGGGGGTTCCTGGCGCCGGGACAGCAAAATCAAGCTGTGTCATCTGTTCAACAATCACTTTTGAAGAAAACGCTCAAGGCCATCAAGTTGATTTGTTAAGTTATCTCGAGCAGACAAGGGTTCCATCAAAAAATTTAACATATCTTGAATATCTTAGCCAAGAAGAAAAAGCAGAGTTACCAACGGAAATTAAGGTAGAAAAGTTAGACACAAATCAAAATTATGCAATAGTTTTTATGTCAATAAAAGGGGCAGATATAGTGGGAGAAATTAAAAATTATATAGGATTTGGCGGCACCACGGCCTTTTTCGTTCCTCGTCTTTTAGCTAAAGGCCTAACTAAAATAGGAGTAAAGGGAGCGACAAAACTAATTCCTGTTGTTGGTTGGATCATAGCTATAGCAGAAGCTGCCGGTCACACGATTACCTTCTTTACTTCAGCGCACGCAGCCGCAATGCACTGTGATGGTGAGCGCGAAGGTTGTAATGCTATAATTTTAACCCCGCTAACAGCATCAGACATCGCAGCCCAATGCCAAAACATAGAAAGCATTCCTTAAATTTTAATTCTATAATTTAATCTGATCCAACTTTTTTGATATTTGTTATCTTTTGTTTCCAGAAGTCTATTGTAAGTTTATAATAATCCCTTCGATCCTGGATTTTTACCATTAAACCATAATTATGTACTCCCGTTTTTATATCTCCCCCTTCCTCTAATATATAGAAAACATTTTGTTTCGAAGATTGATCATAAATTTCTCCTGTAAGTCTGTGAACAAAAAAATACATCCCATCTTCTAAGTCAGAGATTGTTGTTTCTTTAACTGCTTTTTCTTCTATTTCCTTTCTAACAAGGGGAGGAATTCCGCCGGGATTAATCGAAGAAAACAAATTCCCTATATTCTTCTTTACATTAGAATAAGTTTCATTAACAACATCTCCGATATTTTTTCCTTTTGGTTTGTTAGTTTGTTCTTCTGTTGGTTGTTCTTGCGATATTTTGCCCCTTCCTATTGGAACAAGTTTTATATTTTTATCAGCAATCACAAGAGTTTCTCCTTTAAAAAAATAAGAAGAAGAAGATTCAATAGACCATATGAAAGCTCCTGGGTTCAATTTGGGATCAAGATAATAATTCTTCGATCCCCACTCGTCTGAAAACATCTTATTTTTTTCTTCATACACATAATACTCCATATATTGACCATTAGTTTTTCTTAGATGATTATTTTTAGAAAACTCCCAAATGTTTCCATTATTTACATCTCTCCATTTATGCGCCTGCATTCTCTTCAAATCTCCTTGTTCAGCATTTGCAATTTTTGGCACGCCGAGTAAGAAATATAACAAGCCTCCAAATATCAAAAAATTCCTTAATCCTTTTCCCATTTTTAACCCTAATCACTAAATTTATTAATACCCTTTCATTTAAAAAAATATCTGTACTAAGATGATAAAGAATAAAAGAGGCTTCGAGATAGGATGGGAATTTTTCTTCAACTTGCTTTTTGTTGTAGCCATAATCATAACAGTTACTGTATGGATTAATTCTCAATCTTCCGGAGGAGCAATGAAAAAGCAAATTCTTGCCAAGGAAACTTGTCTTTTAGCAACTCAGGCAAGTTCAGGAACAACAATCATGATTGAACATGCCAAATCATTTACAATTGAAACCCAAAATGGCGCGATCATAGTAAAAGACAGCCAATTCGACAGAGGCTATGAATATCCTTGCTACATCCAGAATAATGTTCAAATCTCAAGAAAAGATAATATCACAATAATAGAAATAAGATGAAAATGATAAAAAAAAGAGCAAAGCAAGCGCAATTGGGCCATGGAATAACATGGTTATGGAAGTTTATACTTCTCACTATAGTTCTTGGAGGCATTATAGCTATAGTGGCTTCTCATTATTCAAAACAGTTTGATGTCCGCGATGCAGAAGCCGCCATAATCTCAAGAAAACTTGCCGAATGTCTCGCATCGCAAGGAATTTTGAACAACGAGCCAACAGTAGAAAATATCAAAGCATGCATCCCAATAAATGAAGACGAGTTATATCTAAATGTAAGCATAGATAACAAAGCAGTAGAATTGGGAGATATGTTCTTACTGACATTGTGCCAGGCAAAAGAACAGAAAGTCAAGATAAAATATTCTATAGCTTGCCTTGATTCGAAATATTATATTTTAAAGAGAAATCAGGATAAATTAGAGAGTTCAACTCTTACAATCAATGTTGCAGTAAAGAAAGTTGAAAAAAATCTGTAAAATAAAATGATAAAAAGAAAAAATAAAAAAGCCCAAGTAGGCGAATCTCTCCAGGATATTGTTGGAATTGTGATTATACTTACTTTATTGATAATCTTTTTTGTAATATCAAAAGCTTTATGGAATAATCCCACAGTTCAAACGCAAAACTTTATAAAAGATATAGCAAAGGAAAATCAAGAAGTTCTTTCAGTTCAGGCATGGCTTCAGAAATCAGTTACCATTGCTTATGATAATCAAGAGCAGACAATGAGCATCGCGGAACTTGCAAAGCTCTCAAAAATAAATCCATTATACAAAACAATTCTAGAAGACGAGGCAAGCAAAGCCTTCGGCGCAGATTACAAAATTATTTTCAACCAAGCTCAAGCAGAAGGCTCGACATTTTACATTCCATCAAATGAAACTCTCACAATCACAATACAAAAACAGGGTTAAAATAAAAGCAAAATGAACAAACATAATCAAAATAAAAAAGCAGGCATATTCGCAGCGGGCATGATTCTTGCAGTGATTATTTTTATGGCAGCTGCATGGTTTGCATTCAACACAACAAACAATAAAATTAAGGTTGAAATCCAAACTTTATCAATTTTGAACAATTTTAATAATGAGCAAGTCAAATTCACATTCTACGCACATGAATCTCAGAAGCTCGCGGCTTCACAGGGATTCTATGAACTTGCCAAGGAAGCTGCAATAGACCCCCTAAGCGATTCATGTTACATAAAAGAAAACTATTTCATATGGAGCGAGCACTGCCATCCTCAGACAGACCAAGTAAATCGGCTTTTCCTGAACAAATACAATCAAACATTCAGCAGATTAATAAAAGATTATCCAAACAAGAATATAAGTGCAGATTTTGCTAATATTTTAGAAGGCGATAAGCTGACTTCAACCTCGCTGCCAATAATTCTTGAAGAAAAGAAAAAAGCAACATTCGCAACTTACACAATAATTAAAGATATTGCGCCCAAACCCCCGCTTCAAACAGATTTGGTGGGAGAAAAGATATACTTGGACAATTTTGAGAACATTTATTCACAGATTTTATCAAGAAAAAGTTCCTGCACAACAATAAATGAAGATTGTTTCAAATCGCTTGGCGTGGCCCACTGGAATGATAAAGTAGAAGATAAAGGAGCTTACTTGCTTTTCACTCTCACAACTAAAGAAATTCACTTTTTCCAGGAAAATAATAATATAGTTTACAAACCCATAGTTCTAAACTTTGTCATAGAGAAGTAAAAAACCATAACAAAAAATAACTGATTGATTGCATAAAACTTTAAAAATTCACAAGTTCTGTAAAAACCATGATTCAAGCGACTTATCAACAATTGATAGAAAGAATTTCTAGATTAAGCGGTTTAGAGCTCGCAGAAATCCAAAGAAAAGTCGAGGCGAAGAAAGCAAAGCTATCTGGATTGATAAGCGATGAGGGCGCAGCCCAAGTCATCGCAGCTGAGCTAGGAATCTCATTTGACAAGCAAAAATTCAAGATAATTGACTTGTTAATAGGAATGAAAAAAGTACAGGTTATAGGAAAAGTTATAGATGTTTATCCAGTAAGAAAATACAAGCGGGCAGAACATGAAGGGGAGATAGGCTCGATGCTAATCGCGGATGAAACATCAGCTGTCCGAGTTGTGTTATGGGACACTAACCACATCGAACTTATAAAAAATAATACAATCAAGAAAGACAGTATCATAGAGATAAAAAATGCAGATGTTCGCGGCACAACCGTAAGAGAAATCCATCTCAATTCGACATCAGAACTCGCACTCAGCGATGTCAAGATTGAAAAAGTCAAGGTAGAGTTAGAAAAACCAATGATGGCAAAACTCTCTGAACTCAAAACAGGCGACCAAGCAAGTGTCCGCGGCAACATAGTCCAATTATTCCAGCCAGGGTTCTTTTCAGTCTGCCCCGAGTGTAACATGAAAATCTCATTCGAAGGAGACAAAGCAGTATGTGTTAGACACGGCGCGATTATCCCAAGCAAGCGCGCTATCTTGAATATAGTGATAGATGATGGCACAGACAACATAAGAGCAATGGCATTCAGCGAGAATATCGCAAGGCTTTTGAAAATTCAGGATAACGAAGTTCTAAACCTTGAAAATCCGCAGTTTTTCCTAGGCAAGAAAGCCGAGCTCCTTGGAACTGAATGGATTTTTTCCGGCAGAGCTAGAAAAAACATCTTGTTCAACCGCAACGAATTTGTTATCAACTCTTTACAAGAATCCATTCCTGAAGAAATAATAAAAGAGTTGAGCAAATAAAGCAGTTCTTAACAATTCTAAAGCATATATCATTTTAGAATAATCTTTATAAAACTATAAGCTCTCATAAAAGCATGGCTAAGGAAAAAAAAGGCGAGGATAAATCTATGGGCGAGTTGAAGCTTACTGATTTGCCTGGAATTGGGCAGACAACAGCTTCAAAACTCGAGGAAGCAGGATATGGTGACCTGATGGCAATCGCAGTCATGACTCCATCTGACTTGGGCGCACTCGCAGACTTGGGAGATACTGTCGCAAGAAAAGCAATTCTTGCAGCGCGAAAGATGCTACATTTGGAGTTCGAAGACGCAACAGAATACATGAAAAAGCGTGAGCAAGTCTTCAAAATCAGTACAGGTTCAAATAATATTAACGCATTGCTAGGAGGGGGAGTTGAAACAGGCGCGATAACAGAAGCTGCAGGCGCATTTGGGTGTGGTAAAACTCAACTCGGACACTGTCTCGCAATAAATGTCCAGTTTCCGAGAGAACAAGGCGGAGCAGACGGTAAGGCAGTTTACATTGACACAGAAAGCACATTCAGACCAGAAAGAATCAAACAGATTGCTCTAGCGAAGGGCTTAGATCCTGAAAAAATTCTCAAGAATATTTTTGTAGCGCGAGCATTCAACGCAGATCATCAGATTTTGCTCGTTGATAAAGTCACAGATCTCATCAAAAACGGCGAGCCAATCAAGCTTATAATAGTGGATTCATTAATGGCTCACTTCAGAGCAGAGTTTGCTGGCAGAGGAATGCTCGCAGACAGGCAGCAGAAACTCAACAAGCATCTTCACAACTTAATGAGACTTGCAGAAGCTCACAGCCTCGCGGTATACGTAACAAACCAGGTGATGGCAAATCCCGCGATTATGTTCGGCGATCCTACAACTCCGATAGGCGGGCATATATTGGGCCATGCTTCAACATATCGACTATATTTAAGAAAAGGCAGGAAAGATTCTCGCGTAGCAAAGCTGATTGATGCGCCAAACTTGCCAGAGTCTGAGACAATTTTCTTCATCACAGCAAAGGGAATAGAGGATGGAGAGATAAAATAAATACAATTACTTTTTCTTTCTTCTGGAAATTCCTTCAGCTTTCGCAACAATCTTTTTCAAT
This sequence comes from Candidatus Woesearchaeota archaeon, assembly GCA_964354405.1. Lineage (GTDB taxonomy): Archaea > Nanobdellota > Nanobdellia > Pacearchaeales > UBA284 > JAVZYK01. Next base: position 83,745 of record CAYGZP010000001.1, read on the forward strand.
TTCTCAACTTTAGCTTTCGTGGCCGGAGTTCTTGTTTTCTTTGTCTTTATCTCATCGCTGACATCCCTCAACTCTTTCACCGATGACACGAGTGGCTGCAAAATTTGTGAGAATGCGCTTTGCAAAGCCTGGACTTCAGCATCTAAGCTGTCAATTCTTGAGCCATATTGTTTGACTTGCCCCATGATTCCTAATTGAACTTTATCAAAATTGAGCTCAACTCTCTTGACTCTATCCTCAACTTGCTTTAATTTTGACCCGATATATCTTTTAAGCTCAGTCATGTCGCCGATTTTTGTTTTGAACTCTTCCCATTTTTCATTGATGATTTCTTCCGCAAGCTCTTGAACAGCTTCGTTAGATGTCGATGCTGCTGCGGTTCCATAAGAATAAGGATACTGTTGAGCATATTCCTGGGGCGCTGGCGCATATTCTTCAGTTGGGGCCGGCGCTTCCGCTTCTTGATATTCCGGCGCAGGAGCTTCAGGAGCATACTCTTCCTGAACTTCTTGTCCTTCTCCTCCTTGCTCCATAATCGAAGGCTGCATTTCTCCCTCACCAATTTCCTCTTCGCCAACCTCGCTAACTTCACTCTCTTCAACAGGTGCTTCTGCGTACTCCTCACTTGGCGAAGGAGCTTCTTCCATGCCTTCAAACTCGCTGCCCTCAACTCCGGCGGTTTTCACAAGCTCTTGTTTAATCTTCGCCTGATTAACAGCGTCATTAACTTCAACAGAACTATATCCTTCGCTTCTCAAATATTTGATAATATCAGCATCTGTATAACCCTGCCGGCTCAATTTCAAAACTTCATTAACAGGAATTTTTTTAGGCATTTTATTTTTTTATTCCTCAACTTCTATAATTCCATCTTTTTTGCCTTTCATCATCTTGCCCACAATTCTCTTTACATCATCTTCTGTCGCGAATTTCATAGGCTCAAACATTTTCATATATCTTTCAAGAACCTTCAATTCTTCCTTTCTTGCCATCTCCGAGCTCTCATTAACTATATGCTCTACAGCTTCTTTCAATCTGTCAATCTCGTTTCTCAAGCTGGATATGTCATCCTTGACAAGTATCATTTCTTTGTTAAGCCTCTCATTCTGTTTGAGAACAGTCTGGCTCACAATAGTCAATCTTTCTTTAAGCATTCTCATATTCTCTTCCAAGTCATTCATCCTTGTACTAAAATCAGAAAGTAAAGCTGAAACTGCTCCGAGCTCTTGATTATCCATTTTTGCTTTTTCCTTTAATTGCCCCTTTTATGTCGCTATGAAAAAGAAAATTCAATTTAAATATTTAACTTAAGGGGGCTACTTATGGAGTCCTTTACTGTTATAGTAACTTATCCAGTCTAATTTTTTGCCCTTAAATCTCAACCGAGTTATATGACAATTGTGATGATCAAAATGTCTGCATTGCTTCATGCTAAGTCCTAATTTTTTCTTGAGCATAAGCCTTATCCACCCCCCGTGCCCCACAATAACTATAACTTTCCCCATATGTTTTTCCAAAATATTATCTAGTGCTTTTACTGCTTTTCTATAATACCTTTTCATTTTCCAATATAATGGATGGAAAATTTTTTGCTCGAAGATTATTTTATTAAATTCAGAAAGTTCATCAACAGTTTTTGGCTTTTTCTTCAATACTTTTTCAATTTCTTTTGCAGTTTCTTTAGCTCTAGACATTGAACTGCAATAAATAACATCAACTTCATTCTTAATTTTTTTAAATTCTCTGGCAACTTCCTTTGCTTGTTTCTTGCCAAGTTTTGTTAATCTTGCACCATTTGGAAGTCTATCTCCATGTCTTACAAAGAAAATTATTGTCTTTTCTCTTTCCCATTCATTCGGGTTTTTTAGAGCCATTAGATTAAATAAAAAACAAACATATTTAATCTTTTCTTATCGCAACAATTAAAAATATAACTTAACTAACTATATCGTAAAAAGAGGCATACAAAAATGATGTTTAAAGAGGGCACCAAATTATATACTTATGAAGTTGTCCGCGAAGCTGGCCAGGATGTCATGTATGTCAACTATCTCGGCGCAGCTTATGTCCCTGCTATCGGTGATTCGCCAGTTGTGATGGCCAGGACAATTGACTTTCTCATAGAAGCTCCAAGCATCTCAAGAATTGTTTTTGTTCAGCAGAGGAACTACAGCTATGATTTCCACGAAGTCACGATGCTTAATGAAATCGCGCAGCTCTATATCCATTTGATAAAACAGGAAAAAGTATTGGCAACATCTACTCTTGAACCCTACAAGTGTAAGAAACACTTGACACAAAGATATGAAGTCATGCGTTATTTAATTTTAAGTTTGTTAAAACAGGATCCAATAAGCTGTTATGTCGAAGCCAGAAGGATTTTGCACGAAGAAAAGATTGTCGCAAAGAACATGCCCGAGTCAGATCTTACTTGCGAGAATCATTATATAAGACTCTTGACAAAAATCACTGCGATGCTCGAGAATCTGACACTAATAAAATCCATAAAAGATCGCTTAGAAGGATATCAGTTGGGCGATAGAAGTTTATATGTAGACTTATTCCGCCCCGAGATAGTTCCAAACTTCACCTTCACAAGACTCATGGCGTCGATGCCTCCTGACGCAGAGATAATCGACGAATATGAAATAGGCCCAGAACATGACAAAAGTTCCGTGACGATATTAAAATCCCCTGACTCAACAAAATATGTCTATCATCTTGTAGCCCCTGAGTTCACTTTAAATGAAGATATGCAGTCTCTTGTAAACTTAGCCAGAAATGTCTTGCTTGAGCACAAACCCAAAGCAGAGGAGTTCACAGACCCCGCGAGAATAAGACAGGTTTTTTTCAGCATCGCCCGCGATCTTTTACAAGAACTAAGCGAGACAAAAAAAGTCGCGCTCACATACAAGCAACTTAACAAACTTGCTACTATTTTAGTAAGATATACTATTGGATTTGGTTTGATAGAGGTTTTATTGCAAGATGAAAATCTCCAAGACATAATGATTAATGCTCCCGCAGGCGCAGTTCCTATGTTTGTCAGACATCAGGAGTTTGATGAATGCGACACAAACATAATTCCTTCACATGAAGATGCAGAATCCTGGGCCGCGAAGTTCAGGATGATGTCCGGCCGTCCTCTCGATGAAGCCAACCCCGTTCTTGACACAGAACTTATTGTTGGCAATGCTCGAGCAAGAGTAGCAATAATCCAACAGCCCCTCTCGCCCTATGGCCTTGCATATGCATTAAGAAGACATAGAGAGAAGCCCTGGACTCTTCCATTATACATAAAAAACAGGATGATAAACCCTCTCGCCGCAGGACTGTTATCATTCCTCATCGATGGTTCAAGAACACTGTTAATCGCAGGAACAAGAAGCTCGGGAAAAACTTCCTTGCTGGGCGCGTGCATGCTAGAAATCATGTCCCGATATAGAATAATTGTGTGCGAAGGCACAATGGAGCTTCCTGTAGATTCTTTCCGTGAGATGGGCTACGACATTTTAAGAATGAAGGTTCGCGAAGCATTGACAAGAGAATCTTCTGAACTCAGCGCAGCCGAAGGCATCAGAACAAGTTTGAGATTAGGAGACTCTGGCTTAATAGTCGGAGAGGTTCGAAGTGAAGAAGCTCTAAGCTTGTATGAAGCCATGAGAGTTGGCGCGTTAGCTAATGTAGTTGCGGGCACAATTCATGGAGCCTCGCCTTACGGAGTGTTCGACAGAGTTGTCAATGATTTGAAAGTTCCCGCTACTAGTTTTAAAGCAACTGACATAATCGCAATAGCCAATCCAATCAAAAGTCCCGATGGAATGCATCGCTGGCGCCGAGTTCTTCAGCTGACAGAAGTGAGAAAACACTGGACATTAGACCCTGCAACCGAGCATGGTTTCGTTGATTTGATGAGATATGATGTCACAAAAGATGAGCTTGTTGCAACAGATGATTTGATCAATGGAGAGTCAGAAGTTCTGAAAGATATTGCGGGCAATGTCAAGGGATGGGCAGGCTCATGGGATGCTGTCTGGGATAACATTCTCCTAAGAGCAAAAATCAAGCAGGCTATAGTCGAGGCAAGTGTCAAAACAAAAGATGCAAACTTGCTCGAAGCTCCATTTGTACTCAGGTGCACTAATGCGTTTCATGAAATCTCAGACAAAGTAAGGCAAGAAATAGGGGTTCCTCAAGGAAAGCGAGTTTTCAAAGAATGGCAAGTTTGGCTCGAGCACGAACTCAAGAGAAAGAAGTTATGAGAAATATCTTAAAACATATTATCTATAGCAATAATCTATTTAAGCTTTTTATTGATGATGTTTAGATGGCTGAGGGTATTGAACTGTTTGGGATAATTTCTCAATTTAATTTTAATAAAGATTTCTCTCTTAAGCCCAGTTGTTTTTTGTTAAGTAAAATTAAAGGTTATAATAATATTAAAATTGGTCTTGAAAAAAGTACAGTACCACAAGAAGACCATCTTTATTGGGATGAGCTGATTAATGCCATGAATGAAGGCACTATCCACTGTTCTTTAGACAATTTGGATTTTAAGAAGCTTGAAAAGGAACTAAGAACACATTTTAGTAAATTAAAGAGTTTACATATTCCGCCAGCAGATAAGGGGGTATTATATGAGATCGGAAACCAGTATGCTGAAAGGATAACTATAGCTAGTCGTTTGTCCTCTATTGTAAATAACCTCTTAACAGAAAAACCAGATGTGCTCATTCTTACTATAGGAAATGCAGATTATTTATACCGACAGCGAGAACAGCTTGAAAAATTAGATATTTTTATTAAAGATTTTATGGGTTTTGAAACATTTCCTCCAATGAAAATAGTGAATAATTTATGTCACGAACATCAGTTTGACAACGAAGCAATTTATCAAGCTTTGCCTAGGAATGGGTTCATTAGAGAAATTAGGAGGCTTGAGAGTGACTCCCTTATAGATGAATTATTGGACAAAGATATATGGGAATCTGCCCAAGATATAACAAAATTAAATCGAGATTATGAAGGATATCTTAGAATTTTTGAAGCGTTTTGCAGAAATGAGCAATTAGCAATTGCCTTCATGGAAGGCTATAAGAAGTTTGGTGGCAAAATCAGCCTTGATGAAATTAAAAAGGCAACAGCAGAAGCATTAAAACAATATCAAGGCTAGCCAAGCGAAAAGTAAATAAAACCCTGTGTCTATAAAAGAGCATGGAGTGGAAAAAAGAGTATTTTAATGAATTATTTGTCTGGCTGCTAGCCTCTATCTTCATGGCTTTTATTTTCGCAGTAAAATTCCAATGGCCAATCATAAGTATAGAACCTTTAGACATTTTACTCGGCTTATTATATTCATTTATTATCTTCGGAGTTTTTATCGGAGCTCAGAAACTCGTTGCTTTTGCTGTAGATTGCAAGACTACAACCAAGCTCCTTAGCTTTAGAAGATACTGGTTCCGCTCTTTCACAGAGCGCGGCTCTGCATTATTACCATTTGAATTTCCGGCATGGATTCTTCTTCCTGTAATCTTTGCCTTCGCTAACATTCCATGGTTCGCAATTTTAAACTTTGATGTAGAACCAAAAACATCTCATGTCAGGCACAGATGGCAAAACTTAACAGAGTGGGACATTGGCAAAATCTCAATCGCGGGCCCTCTCGCTCTGATGGCATTAGGTCTAATCGTCAGAATTTTCGGCGCAAGTGAATTTGCATTCTTGTGCATGCTTGCCGCGTTTCTCGCACTAGTTCCCATAGGCTTGGGATTCAAACTTGCAGTAAGCTCAAGGATATTATGGTTCTTTGCCTTTGTATTCGCTCTCACAATGCTGTTATTAATCAAACTTCAGAGCACATTTGCAGTGATAATGATTGCAGTTATCTTTGCAGCTCTCGCAACATTGGCATATTATGTCTTATATGAAAAATAACTTAAGAAATAATCACCTTTCTTCTTTTTCCTTTTCTTCTTCCTCTAATTCTTCCTTAGTTCTTCTTATAACTTTTACATTGTCTATTTTTACAGTTATAGGAATAGGAACCGCTGCTTCGAGCAGCTCGACAACAACTTCTTCTCGAGCTTTATCAATCCTCACAACTTTTGCCTTCTCTCTCTTGAAAGGCTCTGTCAACATTTCCACAATATCGCCTTTTTCGATGTTAATCGCTGTGACCACTGGCTGGATCATTGACTCTATCTCTTTGTAGCTTATTGCCTTGGGAATCAATCCTTTAACATATGGCAGATTGTAAATCGCCTGCTCAGCGCTTTCAGTATCTAAAGCCTCGAGAATAATATAACCTCTCAATCCATGCGGCCTAGCAACAGAAAAAACATTCGATTTTTTCTTCTCAGCCCTGTCCGCAATCAAGTCCAAAGCCTGGTCTTCTTTGTTTGTCGTAACTTTCACTACAAATATCATTTTAATTCCGCTGTTATTTTTTGTTAGTTTTTGAGTTAATAAATCTTTTTAGCATAAATGTAGTAACCAAGGAAAACTTCTTTCATCAAAACTCCTTGCACAGTCACTTTCTTTCCTTCTGCAGGAAGTTCTTTGCTCTGAACACTTATGCTGTACTCGCCTTCTGTAAGAGAGAATCCTGACAATGTTCCGATTTTTATGCTGTTTGAAACCACTCCGCTCACTGCAATCTCCTTGCCGATATATTTCTCAGGAGTTTCTTTCAGTTCGCGGACACTCACAAACCCGCAGCCCGAGAGTAACAAGGCTATGAGTAACAATATCAAAATCCCAAAAACAAAATAATTTTTATCCATTTTTTATTTTCTATTCTTTGATACAATCTTTTTTAAAGATTGTTAAGTGAATAATAATATATAAAGTAATCCGATAATAAATCCTATCATCCCAATGGCTAATATCCCTAAAGCCGAGACTTTCGAGACTTGCTTGACTTCTTCTGTAGTGGGTTTTCTGGCTACTTTGAAGACCCTGACACACTTGCCAAAAAAGTCCCCAGCTGCCTTGAAAATGCTTTTTTTCTTCTCTTCTTCCATTTTAGATAGCGATATAAAAATCAAGAAAGAATATACTTAAAAATCTTGTTATTACTTGGGCTCTTCAACAAAATCTATTCCGAGCTCTTCTTCCATTTCTCTCACATTCTTGTCATATCTTCTTTCTCCGGGCCCCAAGATTTGCGAGCTTTTGACTCCCGTGACTATAAGCAAAACCCTCAATGTTTTGTCCATATCTTCACTAAGCTGAGCGCCCCATATCATCTTTGCGTTAGGGCTGATTCTCTGTCCGATAGTCTCGATGACTTTCTTCGCCTCTTCTAATGTCAAATCCAATCCGCCGATAATGTTAATGAGTGCCCCACTCGCATCTGAAATATCAACATCTAACAATGGATTTTCTATAGCTTTTTCAACAGCTTCAGTTGCTCTGTCCTGCGAGTCGCTCTCCCCCACACCTATCATGGCAACCCCGCCATTCAACATCACAGCTTTAATATCCGCAAAGTCAAGATTAACTAATCCAGCCTTAGTTACAAGTTCTGCTGTTCCTTTGACCGCGCTCGTGAGAATTTCATCAGCAACTTTGAACGCAGTATGCAACGGCAAATCAGGAGCGAGTTCCAATAATTTATCATTGGGGATTACAATTAAAGTATCAACAGCATTTTCAAGTTTCTCCAAGCCAATCATTGCGTTCTCATATCTCCTCTGGCCTTCAATTGTGAAAGGCAATGTAACAACAGCGATTGTTAACGCGCCCATTTTTTTCGCTAGGTTTGCAACAACTGGCGCAGCCCCTGTTCCGGTTCCTCCGCCTAATCCACAAGTAATGAAAACCATATCTCCTCCCTGCAATTTCTGCTTAATTTCATGCTCTGATTCGTGAGCAGCTTCCTCGCCAATCTGTGGATTGCTTCCTGCCCCTAAACCATGAGTCAATTCCTTTCCAACAAGTATTTTAGAATCTGCGCAAGTATAAAGTAAATCCTGCGCGTCAGTATTAATCGCGATAAGCTCCGCACCTTTAATCCCAATCTCCTTCATTCTTGTCAAGGTGTTCCCGCCGCCGCCACCGCATCCAAAAACTTTAATCGCTGCCTTATGTTTGGCGATAATTTCCTCAAGCTCTCTATCCACTTCATGAGTAATTTCCTCTTTCAATTGAAATAATTCAGCCATTTTTACCTATTTTTGCTCTATTGATAAATAAAAAACAACCAGTATATAAATTTTAGTATTCTTTAATCAATATTTTAAAAAAGTCAGGTAAACATCCGATATTTTCTTGAGTTTGCTTAGTCTACTTAAATTCTAAATTCATTCCAAGAATTTCTTTAACTTTTTCTTTGAACAATTCAGCATCGCTCTTGTTCAAATTTTTCTGATTCTTCACCGCAACAAGCAACTTGCCTTCTTTCTCTTCTAAACTTTCGACATCAATTCTTAAAACCCTTGCAATAGCTTCAACTTTCTTTTTAATATCGCTGACAATCGCTTTTATCTTGAATGTATATTTTATCTCCTTGCCCATAAGAGGATTATTCAAATCTACAAGAGTTCTTCCACTTGTAACCGAGACAACTTTCGCGACAAAACCATTGACATTAACTAACATTCCAGCGTGAGGAATTTCAGAGAACGCACTTAATGGAATAGTTTTAATCAACTTAGGATCGCGCTTTCCAAAAGCCTCTTCAGGCTTAAGAACAATCTTATAATCTTTGTCAATTTCTTTATCCTCGAGTGCTTTGTCAAAACCTTTTAAGAGCATTCCCTCGCCGATGCAGACAACAAGTGGCTCGAACTTTCCTTTACTAGTATCAATCCCCGCCTTCTTTGCCTCGCCCACAAGAGTTGTGTCAAACAAAACTCCGTTAGCATAAGCGCTGAAATCTAATTCTACAAAATCTTTTTTCTGGGTTTTATCAGCCATGTCAAGCAAAAGAAAAAATCAGTTTAAATGTCTTTCCTTATTTCTTTATCCCAATATTAATGGTTTCTTATATTTCTTTTCGCAGGTTCGACTAAAATCAGACTCTTAACTAATTGATGATTGTAGAGACAATATTCCCTTCCTGGAATAAACTCTCCTTGTGGTCTATTATCCAAGGGTAAAAATATAGCCGCTCCATCTTTTCTGTTATTAACATACTGGAATAGTCCATTACCCATATATTGGATCTCTACAGAGATTGTATCTCCAATTCCAATCCCATTTTGCCTAAACAAAGTTTTCAATTTGTCTATATCTGGTAAATCCATTTTCATTTCTCCTTGAAATTTAAAACAAAAATATAGAAGGAAAAACCATATTTAAACCTTACCCTTTGTCACTACATCATTACATCAAACGAAAGTTTTAAATATTATTTAAACTCTTAATACCCATGGCTGAAAATTGGCGGAAGGGGCTTAGTAAAGATTTACAGTATCATATCGAACGAGTTATTCTTGAGAGTTACTCACACAAATATGCAATCGAACAAGCAAAGGATAAGGGCAAGGCGCAGTTATGGGTGGCTTTGGCGATTCTTAACAAAAAAATTGCCGAGTTAGAATTAAAAACTGCATATTTAGAGCGGGTGCTTAAACAATTTTTCCCAAAGAAGCGCGTTTCGCAAGATGAAAGAGAAAAACAAGAAGCGGAAGTTGAAAAAATCCTTAAGAACCTTGTGACAGGGCAAAGAATTGAGCCAATAAAAAAACCGAGGGCAAAGAGAAAAGCAAGGAAAAAAATCAAGAGAAGTTCAATAAAGATAGCAAAATCTTTATAATTCTCTATAATTTTAAGCACAATCATCACAATCTTTATAAATTATCTTTTTCTTGTCTTGACATGTCGTCAAAATTGGTTGATGCTACAGAGTTGAGATCAGGAAGTTTCGCAATAATTAACGAAGCTCCTTGTGTTATCAAGTCAGTTGACATCAGCAAAACCGGCAAGCATGGCGCGAGCAAGTGCAGGATAGAGGCAATAGGCATTTTAGATGATAAAAAAAGAATTACTGTAATGCCCGGCTCAGAGCGAATAACAGTTCCAATGATTGAAAAAAAGCGCGCACAGGTACTCAGTTTAAACAAACAAGATTCAAAAGCAAGTTTGATGGATCTCGAAAATTTCGAGACAATAGATTCTGCGATTGCTTCAGATTTGCTCGAGAACATCACAGATGGCTCACAAGTGGAATATTGGGATGTGGAAGGAAAAAAAATAATCAAGAGGTTGTTGTAAAATGGCAAAAATAGAAGCAGCTCATGCAAGATTATTCAAGGGAGTATTTGTATGCCGAAGATGCGGCAGCAAGATAAGAGCGCAGGCAAGAAAGGTTTCTGAAGGTGGCGTGAGATGCAGGAAATGCAAAAGCCTCGCGCTGCGGCCCAAGAGCAAGAAAACAAAGAAGTAAATAACAGTTTAATAAAAAAAGAACAAGAAAAAAGATGGATTTTATTTATATTGATATTGCTCTTCTAGTTATTTTTTGCGCGGTTTTGGGGGGTTTTCTATACAAGCACAAGAAAAAGCTAAAAGTAGAATCAAAAATTTTCCTTCTCTACAGAACAAAAATCGGCTTGAAATTTATTAATTGGGCTAGCAAAAAGTTTTCTAAAGCTCTTCATGTGTTGAGTTATTTCTCAATAACTTTCGGGGTTGTAGCGATGTTAGCTGCCTTCTGGCTTCTGTATCGCAGCATTGAATTAATATTAACCATGGTATCTGTTCCAAAAGTTCCTCCAATCATGCCTCTTGTTCCATACTTGCCACAACTTTTCAACCTTCCATTGCCTCCATTTTATTTTACTTATTGGATTGTTATCATAGCGATAGTTGCTGTAGTCCATGAGTTCGCGCACGGCATCTTCGCCTCTCTTTACAAATTAAAAGTAAAGGCAACTGGCTTCGGATTTCTCGGCCCTTTCCTTGCTGCTTTTGTAGAGCCAGATGAAAAAGCACTAAGAAGACGCAGGCCAAGGCAACAGCTCGCTATATTGTCCGCAGGAAGTTTCTCAAATTTTACTTTTGGGATAATTTTCTTGTTACTGATGCAGCTTTTCTTTGCAGTTTGTTATCAACCAGCAGGAGTCATAGGATATTTGTATGGAAATCAGAGAATAAACGCAAGCTCAATAGAAACTGTAGGAAACTATTCCATAGATAATTTTCTTAACATGAGCGACAAACAACTCGAAAACATCACAGAGCTTCTTGAAGTCAAGACAGAAGACAACGGAACATTTTACTTAAGACAAGAATTATTTGATTCATTCAAATTAATTAGCAAAGGAAGCTTGACAGCGATTGTTTATCTCGACGCTCCCGCAGTCAAAGCAAATCTTTCAGGCGCATTGCAAAAAATAGGAGATTATGAAATAAACAAAATCGAAGACGTTCATGACGCGATAATCAACTTCAAGCCAGGAGAAACAACAACAATAAAAACAAATCAAGGCGAATATGAAATAACTTTTGCAAATAATCCTACAAATGACTCATTGCCGTATCTGGGGATTGGTTTCCCTTATATTGATCAAACAACATTAACAATCTTTGAACTATCCTCCCCATTTTTCTCTCCATTTACTTATGCAGCTCCAAGATTCAATCCTGAGATTCTTCAATTGATTCAGTACTTGTTTTGGTGGTTAATCATAATAAGCTTCTCGATTGCGCTCATCAACATGCTTCCATTAGGAATACTCGACGGCGGGCGCTTCATTTATGTCGCAGCTCTAGGATTAACAAAATCCAAAAAAATCGCAGAATTTGTTTTCAAAGCAGCTGCGTTCATTGTATTGTTGATTCTTTTAATTTTAACAGTTGTCTGGTTCGTTAGAATAATTTAAAATGTTATAAGATTTGATGCGTACTAAAATTATTTAAAACAAATTTTCTTTGGATATTAATAATTTGGCGGGCCCGTAGTCTAATGGCAAGACGCCTCCTTCGCAGGGAGGAATTTCGAGTTCAACTCTCGACGGGTCCATTTTTGTGTGATTTTTAGCGAAATTTTCAAAAATTCCCAAAAATTTCTTTTTCAGAAAAATTCTCAAAAAAAAGAATAAGTATATAAAGAAAAAGCACATTTATCTTTTAATAATTTTAAATTCAAATTAAAGAAAAAGAGGTAAAAAGATGGCAAAAAAGAAAAAGAAGGGAAAAAAGAAGAAGAAAAAGAGATAATTCTAATTAATTTTTTATTTTTTCTTTTTTTATTTTTATTTTTTATTACTATTTCTATCAAAATTTATCAAAAAAAAGTCTAGAATTCAACTATTCCGTCTCGCGTTAATGCAACAAATTTGATTCCTACAGGAAGTTGCAGCAATGCAGAGATAAGTGCCATATGCTCTTTTCCTTCGCCAGAAGCTATAGACAAAGCGACTTCTGTTCCTTTGAACTTTCCATTCAATTTTTGTTTTATTTCCTCGATTGCTTCTTTGATTGATTTGTCAAAACTCACACTTATCACTTCCGCTTTCTTGCTAAAATCAAATTTACCTACAGAAGCTTTGAAAAAATTATCGCAAATTAAAGTTATGCTATCCCAGGCGCCCCTGTTGACCAAGCCTGCCACTTGCCCCCATGTTCCTTTTCCAGATGATAACAATGCGATTAACTCCATAAAAGAATTTGAGACTTAAAGTTTATAAGTATTATGTCATTATTGTATACATGAAAGAACGTTCATTGAGCGAGATCACATTAAGAAAATATGAAAAGCCTTATGAACTCGGCCAGCGCGATTTGTTGAAAAAGATTTGTTTGAGTTTAGGATTGTTACAACCTGGGGATTCTAGAGATATTGTTGTTGATATTTTACAAGTTTTGTTTGAAACGAGAGACAGCAAAAAAGATTTGAACTTGGAACAAGTAAAAACATTGGCCATAGAAAACAGAAAAAAATCAAACTTGGAATTAAAAGGAATTGCGGATTCAAACATCAGAAGACAGTTGAAAAGACTCAGAGATTTATTCCTTGTTGAAAAGAATAATAACCTTTATAGGATAAGCGAGTTCGAAAGTCTCGAAGAAATCTTCTCAAAAAAGATAGAAAAATTCCATGTTGCAAGCATCATAGAACGCATTAAAGAATATCTGACAGCGTTGGAAAAATCTAAAAAATCAGAAAAGAAACCTTTATAAACGCCCCTTCTTTCTTCTTATTATTCCGTTAAAACTACTACTTGACGGGTCAGTTTGAGGATGTAGGAGGAAAAATGAATTTTAACGAATCCTTAGAAGAATTAAGAAAAGTAAGCAAAAAGCGAAAGTTTGATCAAACTGTAGACTTAATCATAAATCTAAAAGATTTCGATCCGCGCCGAGATTCTTTAAACACTTTCGCAATATTGCCACATCTAAGCGTAAAAAAGAAAGTTGCCGCGTTCTTGGAAAAACCTTCTTCACACGCATATTCTATAACAAAAGGGGATTTAGAGAAAATAGCAAAAAGCGATTTAAAGAAACTTATCAGAGAATATGATTTTTTCATCGCTAATGCGAAACTGATGCCCTTTATTGCACAAAGGTTCGGAAAAGTTTTAGGAATCGCAGGAAAGATGCCCGATCCCAAAATGGGCTGCGTTCTAATGCAGGAAAATGAAAAGGCAATTGAGGATATTATCGAAAAACTATCTAAAATGGTTAAAATAAAAGCTAAGGAAGCAAGTTTGAAAATAGCAGTTGGCAAGGAAAGCATGCAAAACAAAGAGATAGCCGAGAACACACAGATTGCAATAAAAACAGTCACAGAAGCTCTGCCGAAAAAAGAGCTGAACATCCGCTCAATCATGCTAAAATTCACAATGAGTAAGCCAGTAAAAATAAAACTCAAATAAAAACCAGAAAATAAAAAAATAAATCAAAATGGTAGCAAAAAAAACAAAAGGCGCGAAGAAAGAAAATAAAAAAATAGAAGCGCAAGTTTCAGAAGAAAAGAAACAGATACTCAGCGAACTAGTGAAACTCATTGACACCCACAATACCATAATGATTGCATCTATAGTAAATATCTCTTCATTACAGTTTCAGAAGTTAAAGAGATTGCTCAAAGGAAAAGCTATTGTAAAAGTTGTCAAAAGAAATCTTGCATTGAAAGCGTTTGAGAAAGCCAAGGAAAAGAAACAGGATATTGAGCAATTAGAACCCTCAATAAAGAGCAACATAGCAATATTACTTTCATCTCTCGAGTCATATGAACTTGCGGCAATTCTCGCAGAAAACAAAAAGCCGGCAAAGATAAAAGCGGGCCAGATTGCTTCTCAAGAAATTGTTATAGAAGCCGGGCCAACTGATTTGCCAGCAGGCCCCGCAATATCTGATTTATCAAAAGTAAAACTAAAGGCAGGAATAGTAGGCGGAAAAATAGTTATCAAAGAGCGAGCTGTTTTGACGAAGAAAGGCGAAAAAGTTTCAGATGATGTTGCCTCTGTTCTATCAAAATTGGAGATAATGCCATTGTCAGTTGGTCTCGAGCCCTTAGCTGCTTATGATTCAAAAGAAAAAAAGATATATCACAATATAAAAATAGACAAGCAAGGCATGCTCAACGAGTTAAAGCTATATTCGCAACACTCAATTGCTTTGGCTGTTCATATTGCCTATCCAGCCACAGAAACAATTAAATTATTGCTAAGCAAAGCTAATGTTCAGGGAAATCTTATATTAAATATGACTAACAAGACAAATTAAATGGAGGAAAAATGCAATACATATATGCAGCTTTACTTTTGCACAAGGCAGGCAAAGAAATCACTGAAGAACATCTGAAGAAAGTGATTGAAGCTACTGGAACTCACGCAGACGAGTCTCGAGTGAAGACAGTTGTAGCAAGTTTGAAGGGTGTTGACATCGAAAAAGCACTTTTAGAAGCAGCTGCCATGCCAGTTGCGGCAGCTGGAGCCCCAGCACAAGCAAAAGCAGAAGAGAAGAAAGAAGAGAGACATGAAGAAGCTGCAGAAGGTTTAGCTGCCCTATTTGGCTAAGGTTAGAATGAATCCTTTGCTAGAGGGTATGCTTCTAAGCCTTTTGCCTATAGCTGAGCTTAGAGGCGGCATTCCCTATGCAGTCGCCTTAGGCACTAATCCTATCGTTGCATTTATTTTCTGCACTCTTGCTAATATTCTTGTTATTCCCATATGCTTTCTTTTTTTGATAACTCTTCACAAGCTTCTGTTAAAGAGCAGATTCTACAAAAAAGGTTTCAATGCTTATCTCAATCACAATAATCATAAAAAAGAGAAAGTGAAGAAAGCTTACGAGACTTATGGCTTGATTGCCTTGACTGTTTTTGTCGCGATTCCTCTTCCATTGACAGGAGCATGGACAGGAACATTCATTGCATGGCTTCTAGGACTAAAACGAGTTAAAAGTTTCTTTGCAATCGCCTTGGGGGTCATAATCGCGGGGGTGATTGTAACTCTAATAACAACGGGAATCCTAGCTTTTCTTCGCTTTTTGTTGTAATAAGAACTTTATATCAGAAACAAAAGGAACAGATTTAATCCCAAACACCCAAACACTGAAAAACCATATTACAACAACAAAAACCGTGCTCAAAACATACCAAAATAGCTTGTGAGTAATATCAAACATCGCAGAGTTATTTACAAACAAAGAAATCAGTACAATTAATCTCACAATATTCAAGAGTAAAAGGCAGAGAGAGTCAAAAACAAATAAGGCTATTCGTTTTCTAAATCCTATATCTCTAGTAAGAGCGTTAAGCAGGAACAGCAAGACATATGCGCTTCCAGCAACACAAGCATCGATGATTGAAATCCCCACACCATTGACAATCAAGCTCTCCAAGCCGTTCAAACTCACATCATAAAATGCTCTTAACAAAAAATATACAGGAAAAACAGTCAATGGCCTGAAGATAATATAAAATAATGGAAAAATCAGCGCGAACAATGCGATAGCCATCGCAATCCCATATCTCAGTAAAATCTCGACTCCAGGATTAATCTTTGCCATGAAACATCAAAGGACAATTTATTTAAATATCTTTAGACAAAATATAATATGAAACACAGGCAATTAGTAATCTTCTGCGCAGCAATTCTAGCATTTATTCTCGCGCTGATTTTTGATTCACAGATTCTCGCTTTCATAGAAATCATCAAATGTCCTTGTGCAAACAGCTTCTTTTCAGTGTTAATGTTCATAGAAAAAGAGATTATATTCTATCCCTTAGTCATTCTCTCTACATTGATTATCCTATTCACAAAAGACAAGAAAAAAATCCTCCCGTATATCATAAGCTTGGCAGTAATCGCGATAATTGGACTCTCGTTAAAAGCCATTGTAGCAAGGCCGCGCCCGAACAACATGTCAATTCACTCATTCCCTTCAGGCCACACAGCTCTCGCATTCGCTTCATTATCATTTTTCAAAAATAAAACCTTGAAAGTAGTCTGGATTGTTTTTGCATGTTTATTTGTTCTCGCTCGAGTATGGGCTAACATGCATTATCTAAGCGATGTCATTGCAGGCGCTATCTTAGGTTACTATATCCCCCTAATTGTTACAAAGATAATAAATAAAAAAATAGCAAAGAAAAGCAAAAGAAAAAAGAAAAAATGACACGAGCAATCACAGAAATAGGAAGGCAATTATTCCATATCTTATGCGGGATAATCGTCATTCTCCTTATATTGACTCTGCAGCGCGAAATCGCACTGATAATCATTTTCCTTGCATTTTTACTGATTACATTGATTGCGATAGTTTCAATAAAAATCCGACTCCCAGGAATCAGCTGGTTTTTAGAAAAACTTGAGAGGGATTATGATAGAGGGCTCCCTGGAAAAGGTTTAATCTTCTTTTTAGCAGGATGTCTATTGACATTCAAACTTTTCACGCAGGACATCGCGCTCGCATCAATCGTTGTCTTGACTTTTGGCGATGCCATGTCAACTCTCGCTGGATTTTTCGGCCAGAGATACAAACATAAGCCATTCAGCAAATTCAAAACACTATATGGTACAATAATTGGTACAATCGTCTCGTTCCTAATCGCATTGATTTTCATAGAGCCCCTTTACGCAGCTGTTGCAGCAATATTTGGCATGCTCGTAGAAGCTTTGGCAATCAAGATAGGGGAAACAGAAGCAGATGACAATCTGATAATTCCTTTGGCAGCGGGCACAGCATGTTATTTGTTAAGGCTAATACTAAGATAAATTTAAATAAACTTGAAATTTATAATCGTTATAAAAAGAGTATAAAAATGACAGTTAAGAGCAAATTAGACGATGTAATGAATCTCGCGATGAAGCGCGGGTTTTTCTTTCCTAGCTCCGAGCTTTATAGTGATGCTCCGAGTGGATTTTTTGATTATGGCCCGAACGGGGCTGCATTAAAGAACAAAATCATTGAACATTGGCGGGAGAGATTGAAAAAAGACAACGCTCTTGAGATAGATGGCTCGCAGATAATGTCTAAAAATGTTTTTACAGCTTCAGGACATCTCATCTCATTTACAGATCCTCTTGTAAAATGCGAGAAATGCAAATCAATCTATCGCGTAGATAAGCTTATAGAAGAAAAAACCGGCAAGGCAATTCCTGAAAAATTAAGCATCGAAGACTATGACAAACTCATAGAAAAATACAAAATCTCCTGCACAAAATGCAAAAGCAAACTCAGCAAAACCGCGCGATGGAATATGATGTTTAAAGTTGGAATAGGTCCAGAAGGAAAGGAAGCTTACTTGAGGCCAGAAACATGCCAGAGCATCTTTGTTGATTTTCCGCGATTATATCAAACAATGCGAATTAAATTTCCGCAGGCAATCGCGCAATTAGGAAAAAGTTTTAGGAATGAAATCTCGCCAAGACAGTCATTATTGAGAATGCGTGAGTTCAATCAGGCTGAGATAGAGGTTTTCTTCAATCCAAACAGGGCTAATATGGAAAAATTCAGCAGAATAAAGAAAACCAATTTGAGATTGATGACTGGAAACAAAATCCAAGATGTCAGTGCAGAAGATGCTGTCAAGAAAAAGATAATCTCGAGCCAGCTCATAGCATATTATCTCGCATGGATCCAAGAATTCTACGAATCTCTAGGAATTAACAAGGAAAAAATTAGATTAAGAAAGCTAACTGATGAAGAGAGAGCATTCTATGCCAAAGAAGCTTGGGATTTAGAAGTTGAAACAAGCTTGGGATGGATTGAGATGGTTGCATGCAACAATCGCGGTGATCATGATTTGAAAGGACATGCAAAACAATCTGGTAAGAGTTTAGAAGTAATGGATAACGATGAAAAAACCCTCCCGAACATATTCGAGCTATCAATGGGGATTGACAGAACTGTATTTGTCTTGCTTGATTTAGCTTTTGAAAAAGAAATGGTCAATAAAGAAGAGCGGGTTGTTCTGAAACTTGCCTCGAGCATTGCTCCGACTTATGTCGCAATATTTCCATTAGTCAACAAAGACGGTTTGCCAGAAGTTGCAGAGCAAGTCTATACAAAATTATCAGAAGAATTTGACGCAGATTACGATTACTCCGGAAGCATCGGAAAAATGTACAGGCGACATGACGAGATAGGCACTCCTTACTGCATAACCATAGACCATCAAACTTTGAAAGACAAGACAGTAACCGTCAGATATCGAGACACAATGAAACAAACGCGGGTTAAGATAGACAAACTTGTTGAAGAATTAAAGAAAAAAGCAAAATGATGTTCAGAACCCATATTCTTTTCGCATTATTCTTCTACATTCTTGCAATCCAACTTTTCTCATTAAACTTTTCAATCATATTTGCAATTATTCTTACATTCGGCGCAATCTTGCCAGACGTTGATTCTCCAACAAGTTTTGTTAATAAGAAATACTTGTTCGGAATTGGGCAAGGCATAGCACTCTTTTCAGAACACAGAGGATTCTTCCACAGTGTCTTTGGTGCATTAATCTTTTTTACACTGGGGTTAATCGTAATTTTCTTTCTCAAAGTTTCAATTATATTTGCGATTGCTCTCGCCTTCGGATATTTACTTCATCTTGCTGCAGATTCTTTAACTGTCTCAGGCATAAAATGGCTATGGAAATCAGGGCATATCAAAGGTCCAATCCGCACGGGAAGCATCTTTGAACAATTATTCTTCATGGGTTTGATAATAATCACAGTCTATTTAATCATCGGCGGCCAAGGCTTGCAGCAAATCACAGCATTCGTCTCAAAGATAAAACTCTAATCCAATTAAATTTAAATATTCTTTCGAGTTCTAGAAACTAGGGCCCGTAGTATAACGGCATTATTCGCCCTTGGCTTGGGTGAGATTCGGGTTCAATTCCCGACGGGTCCACTTCCAAATAACTTCTCAGAAATTTCTCAAACAAAAACCGAAAAACAAACTATATTGTCGAAAAGTTGCATAAAAGTAAAGAAAAGATTATAAAGTGATTATTCTTAACAAATCTCTGTAGGGGGATTTAAAGCAACTTACAATGAAAATTGGTATAATTGGAGACACTCACGATAATATTCCGAACATTAAGAAAGCTGTGCAGCTATTCAAAAGGAAAAAAGTAACTTTTGTTATACATGCCGGTGATATAGTCTCTCCTAGGAGCATTGAATTGTTCAAAGGATTGAACATGATTTTTGTTCAGGGCAATTGCGATGGCGATCCCGAGAAACTGAAAGAAAAGATTTCAGAAATAGGCGGCAAGTTCTTTATCGGGGGCTTCGGCGAGATTGAGATTGGAGGGAAAAGATTTGCTATAACCCACAAACCAACGGTCATTGAAAATATACTAGGGGCAAAATATGACTTCATTATTCACGGCCATACTCACGAAAAAAAGATAGAGAAGATAGGCAAAGTTGTAGTAATCAACCCAGGCAGCCATTATTTAGGCGATTCAAAGAAAGAAAATTGTGTTGTTATAATAGACTTAATCAAAAATCTCATTGATGTTATCAAAATCTAAAAAAATTTAAAAGAGGTAAATAAAAAGCCAATGATTGAAAGAACTTTAGTCTTAATCAAGCCAGATGGGGTTGCCAGAAGTTTAGTTGGCGAATGTATCTCTCGCTTTGAGAAAAGAGGCTTGAAGATAGTAGGAATGAAAATGCAATGGGTTGATGAGAAATTTGCCCAGGAACATTATAAAGTCCACTCAAACAAACCATTTTTTAAAAGTCTTGTGCAATTCATAATCGAAGGCCCTGTAGTTGCGATAGCAATAGAAGGAATTAACGCAGTCCAAGTTGTAAGAAAAATTACCGGCGCCACATCGCCCCACGAAGCTCTGCCAGGAACAATCCGTGGCGACTTTTCACATTTAAGCATGGACTATGCTGACGAGCAAGGAATCGGGGGCAAAAATCTTATCCATGCTTCAGGAACAAGCGAAGAGGCCAAGCAAGAACTAGATTTATGGTTCAGCAAGAGCGAATCACACAGTTATAAAACAATTTTCGAGGAACACATAGAAAAAAAGTGAACAAAAAGTGAAAACAAAATGAAAACAAACAAAAAAGATAAAGAAAAAGAGGCAAAAGAATTAGAACTTGACGAATCGCTTCAAGAAAAATATGAAGATAAAGAGATTGTTGAAGCAATTTGCCGTTATATTGGATAAACTCAAGTTTCTTGAGGATTTTTGAAGATGACAGATTGCATTTTTTGTAAGATTGTGAAAGGCGAGATTCCTTGTTACAAAGTTTATGAAGACGAAAACTTTTTTGCTTTTCTTGATATTAATCCATTAAATCCCGGCCATACTCTCCTTGTATCCAAAAAACATGTTCAATGGGTTGATGATTATGAGCCTTTCTGTGATTATTGGAAGACCGCAAGAAAATTATCAAAGGTCATTAAAAAAGCCGTGAATTGCGTTCTAGTTTCTTATGTGGTCTATGGCTTAGGAGTCCCGCATGCACATATTCATTTGATCCCAAAATTCAAGAACGATGCTCATCCTGCGGGGCCAGACCCTACAAAAGTTATGAAAATTTCTCCAGATGAGATGAAGAAAATCGCTGCTAAGATAAAGAATTCTTTATAAATCTCAGCACATTGAAAGAAATATGGAATTAGGGGCAAGGGAATATCAGCTAAGCATCTTAGAGACTGCAAAAAAGCATAACACTCTCGTAGTTCTACCTACGGGATTGGGCAAAACACTCATTGCACTGATGCTAGCTAAAGCGAGACTTGATAAGTTCCCCGACTCAAAGATCATCTTTCTCGCCCCCACAAGGCCCTTGACAGAACAACATTACAATTATTTCAAAAAATATCTTCCCGGCTATGAGCAGCACATTTTCACAGGAAAAATCAATCCAAACCAAAGAACAAAGTTATGGCAGAGCGCGCAAATAGTCTTTTCAACACCCCAATGCATCGAGAATGATTTGAAAAATGAGTTGATTGACTTAAAACAAGTCTCCTTGCTTATCGAAGACGAGTGCCACAGATGTCTCAAGAACTATAGTTATGTTTATGTTGCCAAAGAATATTTGAAACAAGCCCGCGAGCCAAGATTGATAGGACTAACAGCTTCGCCAGGCAGCGATGCCCCCGTTATCAAGACAATCTGCAAGAACTTAGGCATAGATGCTGTTGAAATAAGAACTCGCGAGAGCAAAGATGTCAAATCCTATCTACAGAAACTTGAGAGCGATGTAATAAAGGTTGAGCTTACAGAAGAGATGAAAGCAGTCAAATACTTGCTAAAGACAATTTATGACAGAAAAGTTGATGAACTGCAGAACAGAAAACTTTTGTTCGGAAGAACAACTAAAACAAATATCATAGAGCTGCAGAAAAGATTGATAAGACTGGTAACAACAGGCAACAAGCATTTCAATATTCTTAGGGGCATGAGCATTTGCGCTCAGGCAATTAAAATACAGCATGCCCTTGAGATGTTAGAAACCCAAGGGATAGAGCAGTGTTATAATTATGTTAATGAAATTTTTAATCAGGCTGATCAAAGCAAGAGCAAAGCAGTTCAGCAACTTGTAAACACAAAAGAGTTGGGGGATGCATATCTGATATTGACAAAACTTTTCCAAAATAATATTGAGCATCCAAAATTCGCAAAACTCAAGGAAGTGATGCAGAAAGAAATCAAGAACAAGCCAGAACTTAAGACAATAGTCTTCTCGCAATATCGAGACACAGTTAACAAAATCCGAGATATCTTGAATGCAATGGGAATCAAAGCAAAAACTTTCATTGGCCAGGCAAAAAGAAAGACAAATGGCCTAACACAGATAGAACAACAAGCCATATTGCGCGAGTTTTCACAAGGCAGAATCAATGCGCTCGTTTCAACTTCAATCGGCGAAGAAGGTTTGGACTTGCCTGAGGTTGACTTGGTTGTTTTTTACGAGCCGATTCCATCAGCAATAAGAAAAATTCAAAGAACAGGCAGAACCGCGAGATTAAAACCCGGAAAATTAATTGTTCTTGTGACAAAGGGAACAAGAGATGAGAGCAATTATTGGGCTTCGCATCACAAGGAGAAGAAAATGTACCGCGAGTTAGAAAACATGCAAAAAGGTTTCAATAAAAGCGAGCCATCACAAAAGAAACTCGAATCATTTTGAAAAGACTTTTAAATTCTTAATGTCTTGATTTTATATGAAAAAGGCACAGGTTAAACCCCGAGGGGTTACTTTAGTAAAACGGCGCGATGGTTCGCTAGTTTCTTTTAATAGTTTGAAGATTGACAAGGCGATATTTAAGGCAATGAAAGCCTTAGACATGCATAATGAAAGAATAGCCAAGCAATTCACGCAGCAGGTTATTAATGCCCTTAATAAAAATATAAACCATTATGAAAAAGGCATTCCCACAGTTGAACAAATCCAAACCACTGTAGAGCAAGTTCTTGAGAAAAATTATGAAAGATTGTTCAAAGTTTATTCTTTATACAGAAGATCAAGACATATCGCCAGAGAGCTCAGACAGTTTTTCAAAATCAAAGATGACTTGAAATTCAGCGCTAATGCGCTGAAAGTTCTTGAGGAGCGTTACTTGCTTAAGGATGATACTGGAAAAATCATTGAAACCCCGACTGAAATGTTCAGAAGAATCTCTAGAGTAATCGCATTCGTAGATTCAAGATACAACAAAAGCAATGAGCAAGTAAAGAAAACCGAAGCTGAGTTCTTCGAAATGATGAAAAACTTGGAATTTTTGCCTAATTCTCCTACAATAATGAATGCCGGGACAAATTTAGGCCAGCTTTCAGCATGCTTCGTTCTTCCGATTGAAGACAGTTTAGAAAGCATTTTCACAACTCTCAAACACATGGCGCTTATCCAGCAATCAGGTGGGGGCACAGGCTTCAGTTTCTCAAAAATCCGGGCAGATGGCGATATGGTAAAAAGTACTAAAGGAATTGCAAGCGGCCCAGTAAGTTTCATCAATATTTTCGACGCAACAACCGAAGTCATAAAACAAGGAGGTAAGCGCAGAGGCGCAAATATGGCAATATTACATTGCTCCCATCCTGATATCGAAAGATTTATCTTGGCTAAACAGAAAGAGAGACAATTGAGCAATTTTAATATTTCTGTAGCAGCAACAGATGAATTCATGCAAGCTGCGCTTGAAAACAAATTGTTTTCATTAGTAAACCCAAGAACAAAAAAATCAGATAAAAAGATAAACGCAAGAAAAACTTTTGAACTTTTATGCGATTCAGCTTGGCAGACAGGCGATCCCGGGATTGTTTTCATAGACGAAATTAACAGAAAACAACCCACACCCCTACTAGGGAAAATAGAATCTACTAATCCTTGCGTCGCTGAAGGCAGTCTTATTTCAACAAATGGGGGGTTAATTCCAATAGAAAAAATCCATAATCCTTATTTTATCTCAACAATCAGTGGCTTAAATCCAATTTTATGGGCTGGAAAGACCGGAGTGAAAGAGGTCTTTAATATAAAAACTAATGCGGGATTCGAAATTAATGCAACAGCCGACCATAAAATATTAACTACTACTGGTTGGAAAGAAGCAGAAAAATTGACAAATAAAGATAAGTTGGTTTTAGGAAAATGTCCTTTTGGCAATATTAAAATTTCTAAAGAAGAAGCTCTTGCTTTGGGTTGGCTTATTGGAGATGGACATCTGACAAAAGATCAAAAAAAAGTAATTTTCTTTTTTAATAAAGAAGATAAAAATGAAATGTTATCGCTAATTAAGCCTTATATGGACAAATTAAACAAAAAAGAAGTGAAAATAAGAGAAGAAAATAATGAAATAAGAATAACCTATAGTTCAAAGATTGCAAAATTTTTCATAAATCTAGGAATAAGATACAAAAAAGCTAAAGAAAAAGAAATTCCATTAAAAGTATTTCAGATGGAGAAGGAATCTATAAAAAATATTCTTTCTGCCATATTTGGAGCAGATGGTTCTGTCCAAGGAAATAGGAAAAAGGGGATTAGTATTAGACTAGCCTCATCTTCATTAAAATTATTAAAGCAAATTCAACTACTACTTCTTCAATTTGATATTCTTTCAAAGGTTTATGAAAATAGAAGAAAAGCTGGAAAAAGAATTTTACCCGATTCTAAAAGAAATCCAAAAGAATTTTTCTGTAATGCAGACCATGAATTGATAATCTCAAGAGAAAGCGCATTTAGATTTATGAAAGAAATAGGGTTTTCTATAGAAGCAAAACAAAAAAAATTTGAAAAAATAAAACCTTTTAAAATTTATAAAGATAATTTAGATTTATCAGTCAAAGAAATAAAGAAAATAGGAACAATGAAAGTTTATGATATAAGTGAGCCCAAAACACATTCCTTTGTTGCGAATGGTTTAATTGTCCATAATTGCGGCGAGGTTCCTTTGCTGCCTTTCGAATCTTGTAATCTTGGCTCGATAAACCTAAGCAAATTCGTAGCAAACAGCAAGATTGACTGGCAGAGGCTTCAGAAAACAATCCACAATGCGATACATTTTCTTGACAATGTCATAGATGCAAACAAATATCCTTTACTTGAGATAGAAAAAATAACAAAGGCGAATAGAAAAATTGGATTAGGCATCATGGGATTCGCAGATATGTTGATAAAATTACGCATTCCTTACAATTCTAATGAAGCTCTCGCACTTGCCGAAAAAATAATGGGGTTTATAACCAAAGAATCCCGAACAGCGTCAATAGTTCTTGCAAAGTCTAGAGGAAGTTTCCCAAATTTTGACAAAAGCATATGGAAAGGCAAAGTTCCATGCTTGAGAAACGCGACATGCACGACTATCGCCCCAACAGGCTCAATATCCATCATCGCGGGCTGCTCAAGCGGCATCGAACCATTATTTGCGATGGCTTATGTCCGAGAGATAATGGAAAAAAAGCGTTTTGTTGAAATCAATCACGATTTTCAGATAGAATTAATCAAAAAAGATTTGTTCAACGATGCTCTAATAAGAAAGGTAGCTTCAACAGGTTCAATACAAAAAGTTCCATTACCTCGGGACTTGAAAAAAGTTTATGTCACAGCTTTAGACATCTTGCCAGAATGGCATGTGAAGATGCAGGCAGCATTTCAAAAACATACAGATAATGCAGTCAGCAAAACAGTCAACTTGCCACAGAATGCGAAGCCTCAAGAAATCAGAAAAATTTTCTTATTGGCATGGAAACTCAAATGCCAGGGCATAACTATCTATCGCTATGGGAGCAAACCAGAACAAGTTCTTTATCTCGGCAAGGGAAGAAAGCTAACAAAAGCGGAGTTGCATTACTCAGGCGGCTCAGCCTGCGTCGAGTGTTCTATATAAAAATAAAATTCAGATAATAGATAATCACAACAGACTAAAAACTCCTTTCTGGCCTATCGCCAATGCAGCAATAACTAAAATTAAAGCATTCACACTGAAAAATATTGCAAACAAGAGCATTAATGCAATAATTACATCAATTATGCTTCCGATGTCTAGAGTAAAGATAAAAGGGAGGGATTTAACAACCAAAACAACAATCATAACAATCAACAGCAACGCAGGCATATTAACTTCCAAAGCTAAAAGGAACAAAACTAAAGCCACAAACAAATCAAACCCTCCGAGTATCTTAATAAGCATACATATTATAAGTCCTGTTTATTTTAAAACTTTATGATTGTAGTTGATAAAAGAGAAAAGAACTCACTAGTGTTAGCAGAGCTCATTGACCATCATCATGAGATAAAACTCGAGCAGCTTGAAGTCGCGGATTACATCATTGGCCAAGTTGCCGTTGAAAGAAAAACTCTTGCAGATTTCGTATCAAGCATGCTTAACAAGCGGCTTTTAAGACAATTAGAAGAGCTAAAACAGTTCCCCAACCCCCTATTAATAATCGAAGGCATAGATGATCATCCACTTTATGAGTTTGGCAAGCTTAATCCTAACGCAATTCGCGGGATGATGCTCTCAATTATGTTAGAGTTCAAAATTCCAATTGTTTTGACAAGAAATTCAGCCGACACCGCAGAATTTCTCATTTTAATTGATAAAAGACAGGCGAGGGGAGAAAAAGAAATCTCACTCAAAGCAAAAAGAAAAGCTTTCAATCTCGCACAACAGCAGCAATTTATTCTTGAAAGCTTTCCAGGAATCGGCCCAGCAACAGCTAAAGCACTATTAAAAAAATTCAAAACCGTCAAGGCAGTGATGAATGCTAAAGATAAAGATTTAGAAAAAATAATAAACAAAAATAAAATCTTCACACTAAAGAAAATTATCACTGCAAGGTATATTCCTTGATTGTCTCATATATTGGCCCTGCCTTTGTAAGCTCGGATTTCTTCAGCGCGAACTTTGTAATCTCAAATTCAATTGGATTAATCTTTATATCTTGGAGTTTTTTGGAAAATTCCTCTTTATTCTGGATAAATCTGACTCTGGTCAGTGTTATATGAGATTCAAACGACTGATCTTTCTTGATTCCTTCTTTCTCTAAAACAGCATCAATTTTTTTGTGAAGTTCTTTGACTTTTTCTATCGGTTCAAGAGCAATCCAAACAACCCGCACAAATGTGGGCAAGGGAAAAACTCCTATCTTGCCCAAACTTGCCTTAAACTTTCCAAATTTAACTTGATCCAATGTATCTTTTATTTTATTAACTTGAGAATCGTCGATTTCTCCAAAGAATTTTAAAGTCAAATGCAAATTCTCTGGCTCAATAAGTTTCATGCTGGCGTCAGGAAGCTGTTTCTGCAATTTTAATAACTCTTCTTTTATTTCTTTCGGAAGCTCGATAGCAAGAAAACATCTCATCTTAATAATTATGCAACTTAACTTTTGCGCTGACTGTTTTGATATTATGATCTTTAATTTCCGCTTTTGTCAAGCCTATAAGAACACAACATCCAATTAAAGCTAAAATCCCCACAGCTGCAAAAACTGGAGTGAATCCTATTTTAGTGACCAACTGCGAGCCCACAAAAGCTGCAAGGGCAGTTCCAATCCCAACACTCGACGAGTAGATGGACCATTCCCATCCTCGTGCTTTTTTATTCAAATTTGCCGCGAACAATGAAAACCATGCAGGGTTTGCCAATCCAGCCCCGAAACCCTGGACTGCGGCAGCAATAAAGATATGATTCACATTAGTTGAAAAAATATAAATAAATGGAACCGCTGCAATGAAAAAAGTTCCTAGGATAACCATAGGATATCTGTGTTTGGGTTTAGCAACATTTGCAAAAACAAGCTGTAAAACACATCGGATAAATGTGGTTATAGCAATCGCGATTCCTGCAGCCGCAATACTGCCTCCAATCAAATTCTCTTTGATGAAAATTGCCATTATAGGCGCAATCAACCCAAATCCAGTTAATACAAATATATCTGAAAACACAAGCAACTTCAAAGTTCTATTCATTTTTCTTAGCTCGATTCCTCTTTCTTAATCAAATATTTAATCAGCTTTGCTGCTAGATTAACAGTTTTATTGTTTAAATCCTTTTCGGGATTGACCTCAATTAAGTCAATGGCTTTTGTCTTGTCTTTAATCTTATCGAGCAAATCATAAAACTCCTTGATTTTCATTCCATTTGACTCTAGATAACCAGTCCCTGGCGCGATTGCAGGATCTAAAACATCAATATCAATGCTAAGATAAATATCAAAATTCTCCCGTAAATTAAGCTTGTTAATCTCTATTTCTTTTCTTTTGCTCAAAAACGTTTTTTCTTCTGGCTCTATCTTCCTTAAGCCCAACAGAACAATTTTATCAAAAAGTTTTTCTTCTATAATTGCCCGCAGCCATTCCTCATGACTAGGCTCTGGCATCGGTTTCATACAGTCCGCATGAGCATCAAAAATCACAAGACATTTTTTCCTCTTCGCACATTTAGCAAATGCCTTAGCAAGAGGATAAGATATTGAGTGATCCCCGCCGATAAACAAAACTCTCTCGCCTTTCTTTAGAATCTGAACTGCCCTTTTAGAAATTTTTTCCAAAGATTCTTTTACATTATCATTATCAACTTTAATTTCTTCAGCATTTTTTGCAAGAATATTGGGCGCTTTTTCACATCCTTTAGTCTTGCCTAATCCATTGATAAAAGGAACCTTGACAATTAACATTTTCAGGAAATTTATTTTGGCACAACAGCCGCGAACGCATAATTCTTTATTTTTGCTATAGCTTTGACATCCTCAAGCTTGACGTCTGAGATTTTCTCATCATATTCATAAAAATCTTCTGCTTGGGTTGCGATTTCCTGGAATGTAATAGCAGCAGCGGTTTTCTCGCTATCTTCCAAGTCCAATTGCCAGTTTCCAATGCATTGCTCCTTGGCTTCCTCCAAGTCTCTCGAATTCAAATTTTTAAATTTAGACAATTCTTTTAATATAATTTCTCGAACTTTCTTCAAATTCTCCTTATTGATGCCTGCATAAACAATGCAATGCCCATAATCGCGTTCATTCTCGATAAAGCTCTTTATTGTGTAAGCCCATCCTCGTTTTTCTCGGACTTCCTGGAAAAGCCATGAGGACATTCCTTGTCCAAAAATCCCATTGAATATATCCGCAGAATGTTTTTGTTTATCGCTTAATTTAGCTGAATTGAAAGCCAATGTCAAATGAGCCTGATCAATGTCTTTTCTCTTCTCAATAAACTCATTATTCTTTCCAGCAGGAAGAATATTTAATTTAGGCATGGGATTTTTATAAGAATTAATATTTTTCTTGGCAATATCTTCAATTTCTTCTATGTCTGCATCGCCTACAACCGCGATTACAGAATTTTCCGCGCCATAGAACTTATCATGCCATCTTGCAAAAGTATTTCTGTTAAAACTCGTAACAGTCTCCTTGCTACCCAATACAGGCAAGGCAAATGGCTTTCTATAAAGAAGCTCTTTAATTTTATCAAACAAAAAGTTCATTGGCATGTCATGAGTTCTCTTTATCTCGGAAACAATCACTCCTTTTTCTTTCCCAAGTTCCTTAGAATCAAACTTTGGATTTGAGAACATATCAAAAATAATATCTGCTCCGAGTTTTGCCTGTTTCGATGGCATCTTGCACCAAAATGCAGTAATCTGCTCTGCAGTGAAGCCATTTAAGATTCCCCCTGCTTTTTCTATAGCGCTTGAGATAGTTTTTTGCCCCCGTGTCTTCGAACCCTTGAATAACATATGCTCTGTAAAATGTGCTATTCCTTTATTTTTCTCGTTCTCATAGGCTGCTCCGGCCCTTGTCGCAGCAATGATAGTCACGACAGGAAGATTTCTTTTCTCAAACAACAAGGTTGCGCCATTCTTCAGCCTCTTTTTATAAAACTCAGCCATAAATCTCTTTGCCCGCGCTAATTTAAATTACTTTCTATTGCAAAATATATTAAAAAAAGGTTATAAGGTAGCGACATAATGTATTTAAATTAAAAACTTCTTAAGAATCTGACTTTCGGGGGAAAGATGTTTAAACTAAATGGGGCGATTTCTGAAATTTTTACGAGTTTCACTTACTTCATTTAGTTTTCTCTTTCCCGTATTAATTCTCAACTGCTACAATATACAGTATTATTTAAAATTCTGACACAAAAACTTGTATTTTTGAAGATTTTGGCGTCGAAGAGCTGTGAAAACCGAAAAACTCGCAGAAAGTTATACTTAAAGCTCGAGGGAAAAGTTTAAATATTTAATATTGCCCTTATTTTTCACAGAAATAACGAAAAAAGAGAACACAAGGGGCTGGGAGCGAGGAGAAAAAAATGGCAATGACAGCAGGCGGCGGCCGTGACTTAAGAAAATATATGGATGACCCGAAAACACTTGAAATCTTTGGTAAATTAATCAGCGGAAGAAGCGGTTATATTCCAGTCATAGAAAGAAGAGTGGAGATTGTTTATTGTAAAACTTGTCATCTACAATTGAGCGGCGAGGAAAAATTCTGCCCAGAGTGCGGGACAAAAGTCGTCAAAGAAGAACCAAAACAAGAACAAGAAGAAACTCAGTAGATTAGGGATTTAAAAATTTCACTTATCTTGTAAGATATATTTCTCTGTAAGCCTTCATATCCAAGTAAGTAGCTAGAACTTTAGGCAACGTGCCGGGCCAATCATTCACTTTTTCTATTTTGAAAACACTTTCAGTTTCATTAAAGTCTCTAGCTATGTACTCAAGCCGGGCTCCATCATGAACGCCCGTACTCTCTACATATTTTTTTTCTGTCTTCGCTTTTAAAATGTATGCTCTTATACTATCTCCTTTCTCCAAAGGGCATAAACCATTAAAAATTAACTTTTTTATACCACTTATGTGTGTGAGACTTCCTTCAAGTCCTCCTTTTATATCTATGACAGTTTGGTATTTTTGTCCAACTTCTTCTGAATGGGCTTTCCCACCATAAACCCTAAAACCCGCAGGTGTAGGGTCAATAAATTTGTCTTCAACAGTGATTTTTACCTCAAGAATCGAGCAGTAGATACATTCCACAAAAGGGTCTAGATTTTGTTTTTTCATGAGTTGTATAGAAAAGATCGCTTTAAAATGTTTATTATAATAAAAAGATTATTTCAGAGTTTACTTGAAATTCTTTCTTATAGGGGCTATAATTTTCTCTAGCTGTTCCGCAACTGCATTCTTCAAGTCTAACGGATGTAACTTGCCATCTTTGTAAGTTTTTTCCAACGCAGCATAATTTGAAAATTCCAATGTTCCCCCAAACTTCGCAGCCCTATCGACTTTAAACTTATCCTTCAAGGGAAAGATAATCAGTCTCGCTATCTCTAAAACAGGATTATTTTCAACCACTTTCTCAGGACAATAAGCTCCTTGCAATGTTTTCTTTATCTCCTCATAAGAATCTGTCACAGCAATGCCCGAGCCCAAGATAGTTTTACTCATTTTCTCGCCCGGCCCTTTCAATGATGTTATCAATGGGGTGTGCAGAGCTACAAACTTGTAATCCAGGGCTTTTGACATCTCTTTTCCAATCATATGGACTTTTCTTTGCTCAATTCCTCCTAAAGCGACATCAACTCCAAGATATTTGATGTCTACAACCTGCATCAAAGGATACCATAATTGTGAGATTGTTGCGTGTGCTATATCGCGGGCAATTTCCTGCATGCTTCTTAATCCTCTATTAATTGTGGATTCCTGCGCGAGTCTCATGACATCCATCTGATACTCTTTGCCGAACTGAAAATCACTCCCTAAAACTATATCGGCTTTCAAACCAATCGCCTTGACTGTTTTTTTCCACGCGCTAACTTCCTTTTCAATTTCTTTCTCCCCGCCCTTCCTGTTCAAAAAAGCGTGAATATCAGCCAAGAGAACCTTGACTTTAAATCCTGCTTCGACAAAATCCATAAGTTTAATTATCGTTACGAAATGCCCAAGGTGCATCGGCCCGGAAGGCTCATAACCGCAATACACAACCGGAGTTTTCTTCTCTTTCAATAGTCTCCTTAGCTCTTCTTCTGTAACAATCTCTTCTGTATTCCTTTTAACAAGCTGAAACCTCTTTTCAATATCCATAAAACCCATAAGCAAAGATGTTTTTTATAGTTTTCGAATAAACTCAAACAAAAAGAATAAAAATGCTTAAATCCTGGGCATAGAAAGAAAAGAGGTAAAATGGATTATATAAATATAATAATAAAACTTCTTGTAGCAGTGGCCTTGGCAGGATTGATTGGATTTGAGAGAGAAACCCGCAAGACAAAATCTCAAGGAACCGCGGGCTTAAGAACCCACATGTTAGTTGCTTTAGGCTCGGCATTATTGACTTTGATAAGTATCTATGGATTTTCAAATGTCTATGGAAGCATCGCGGATCCAGGAAGACTAGTAAGTTATATTATTCTAGGAATCGGTTTTATCGGCGCAGGGACAATAATGGCATTACATGGCCGAGTTGTTGGATTGACAACCGCAGCTTCAATATGGCTCGTTTCTGCAATAGGCATAGCAGTGATGCTTGATTTATATGTAATCGCAGTAATAACCACATTAATCGCTTTGATTATTTTGGAACTTTGGAGATTTGAAAAACACGTTTTAGACTAATTATCTATGGAAACTCGAGCACTGTTAAAACTTTCTTTAGTTGTTGCCTTAGTCTCCACTTTTATTATAGTTATTCTTGCGAATAATCTCGAGCCGGAAACCAAATCAATAGAAACAATCAATGAAAAATCTTTAGACGAATGGATAAAGATTCAGGGAACAGTAACTCAAGAGACAAATATAGAAACTCTTAAAATTATAACAGTCAACGACGGCACAGCAAGCATAAACTGCATTCTAAGACAAAAATCAGACTCTTTCAAAGACAAGCGAGTCGAAATCTTGGG
The DNA here is from genome assembly GCA_964354405.1 of Candidatus Woesearchaeota archaeon. GTDB lineage: Archaea > Nanobdellota > Nanobdellia > Pacearchaeales > UBA284 > JAVZYK01. The sequence goes on from CAYGZP010000001.1 coordinate 116,519, forward strand.
CAAAATTATTGATTACAAGGGCGAATTGGAGATAGAGATAAGCAGGATAAGAAATTTGTAAAATGCTTGAGCAAATTTTTATTGCGATTTTCATTGGCATAATCGCCGGGGCTTTCACAGGACTTTTTCCAGGAATCCACATAAATCTTGTTGCGTTGTTATTATTTGTATTATCCTCTTTCTTCCTGCAATTCACAACCCCTATTGTCTTAGCAACTTTCATTATAACAATGTCCATAACCCACACTTTTCTTGATTTTGTTCCTTCTGTTTTCTTGGGCGCACCGAACGAAGATACTGTGTTAAGTGTTCTACCTGGCCATAGGATGCTTATGCAAGGCCAAGGCTATAGTGCAATAAAATTAACAACAATTGGCGCGTTCTTCGGGGTTCTCATCGCCATCGCGTTAACTCCAATATTTATTGTAACTGCTCCCTTATTTTATCCCTTCCTTGTTAAGATAATGGCTTTCTTATTAATTGCAATTGTAGGATTTTTAATCTGGCAGGAAGAAAAGAAAATGTGGGCTTTCATTATTTTCGCGCTATCAGGAATTCTTGGCTTAGCAACAATGAACTTGACAACAATAAAACAATCTTTATTCCCATTATTCTCAGGATTATTTGCTATCTCTCTCCTTACAATGAGTTTTCTGCAAAATGTTCATCTTCCAAGACAAAAAATCAAAAAAATAAAGATTGAGAGAAAAGAAACTGTAAAAACTCTTGGATTGAGCATCATCGCCTCGAGTTTAGTATCATTTTTGCCTGGTGTGGGCTCTGCCCAAGCTGCGACAATAGCCTCGGCATTGAAAAAATTTGATGAAAAGATGTTTCTTGTGCTTCTTGGGGCAGTCAATACAATAACCATGCTTTTGAGCTTTGTTGCGCTATATGCTATACAAAAGCCGCGAAGCGGAGTTGCCGTATTCGCAGGAAAGTTCTTGCCTTTTCTTAATCTACAGCAATTAGTTTTCTTGCTTCTCGCTGGTTTAATTGCCGCGAGTGTTTCAGTTTTTCTCTCATTGTTCTTTGCCCGGGTGTTCTCAAAAGGCATAGTAAAAATAAATTACAAGTGGCTCTGTCTTTCAATAATAATTTTCATAACAATTCTCTCGCTCATCCTTTCAGGCCCATTCTCATTACTCATTCTTATTGCGGGGGCATCTATAGGAATCGCCACAAGTCTTATAGGAATAAAAAAAATCCACATGATGGGCTCGCTGCTATTGCCAGTGATTGTCTACTATCTTTTCTAATGGCCATAATTAGTTATTTGATAAATGGTTTTTTCAATAAGATTATTTGCCCATACATATTTGAAAAAAAGATATAAAAACGCCACTAAACTTATGGCGATTCCTCCGATTACAATTCCAGTTGTTAAAGAATCTAAATCTTTGTTTTCTTTATTAGTTTTGTCTTCTAAATTCATAAAAATTAAAGGAATTGTTTTATATAAATAATTTATCGTGCTAGAAATCAACTCCACTTCTTCAAGTCTTGCTGCTTCTCAGTCTCTTTGCCGAACATGCTTTCAATCGCAGCCTTCACAAGTTCCAGACTTTGCCGAATGTAAGGAGAGACATTATAATCCTTCGCCAATGATATCGCTGGCTCGAGATATTTAACAATAGAACCTTCTGCAATCGTGAATATTATTCTGCCATTACATGTATTTCCATTGTTCAAAATTTTGATGCATTTGCCCGCGAGAGGAGGCCTTCTGTATTTTTCATTACAACTAACACATCTGAACTGCTGTTGTGTGAATTTGTTGAAGTTTCCCTTGATATCTCTCATAAAGTGCCTGTCGATGATAAGCCTCGCCATGTCTGATTCATCAACTGCTCTCAGTTTCTTCGCCAAATCCATCTGGCTAAATAACTTATCCTTCATCGTTATGAGAGTTTTATAAGAACTGCATAGAATTCCATCGTTGACATTAGATGTCTGGTGGGTGTAGTACAGGTTTCGGAAAGCATCAAACTCCCCGCCATTCCTTATTCTGTCGCTAATCTGTTCAATCTTGATCGTGTTCGGCATCATTTCTTTCTCAGCTGCCATATAAAGTTCTAAAGGATATTCTTTAACAATATCTATATCAAAAATCATGTCATCAACTTCAGCGGGCCTTATTCTTGCATTCAAAATCAATGGAGCATCTTGTGTTGCTCCTCTATGTGCGGGCAGATATTCTCTTGAGAAATTTACCAAAGCATCAAGAAGCAAGATTATTGCAGCTTCATCTCCATCACAATCTCTTCTCATCGCAGCATGCATGTAAGGCGATGCCAAGAAACCCTGAGTTTTGCTGAATCCGATGATTCTTCCAACAACCCCTGCACAATTATGCGGTGCCATGCACAAAGTTAAATGCCCAACTAAATCCTCTTTCTTCTTCAGATTGTAAAAAGCGGGCAAGCCATAAAGATTTACAAGAAGAGAATCAACAAACTTTGCTACTTTAAAAAAAGTTTCGTCCGCAGGCTCGTCAGAAGAAGCATCTGCACAAGGCAAAAGAATATCATGGGGCATAATCTCTAAAATCTGATTCTCATGTTCCAATTCTTTGCCAAACATATCTTTTTTGTAGCCCAATGCTTTCAATTTCTCTATTGGAACATTAATCTCGCATGGTTTGAACTGCGTTATTGGAGTTTCACTAGCATCATAACGGATTGTTCCATCTTTATTTACATGTATATTCAACAATGCTCGCAAAATTCCTTTGCCGAGATGTTCAGGGGTGTGGTTCACAGAACTCGTTCCTCTGACTCCCTTAACTAGTGCCGGCAGTTCTTTCTGATTCAATAACTTGACGGCAGAATCAAAATAATGTTTTATATCGATGTTTCTCTCGTGATATGTTCTCGCCTTGCCATGTAAGGGACAAGATTCACTCAATAAGTTCTTCGAACATTGATGACAGTAATAAAGTTGCTTTGTTTTATTGCCACAGTTCTCACAAATATAATAAACTGTTTCTTTTTTGCAGTTTTCACAGAAATATATTGGGAAATCTGCCTTGACATGCCCCTTTTCCATCGCGGCCATCATGCTTCGAAGTTTCCCTCCTTCTTCTCCTACAGGAAACAATACATGCGGTGAGCCAGTTAACTCGCGAGGCTTTGCTTTCTCAGGCCTTCCCATCCTCGAACCGATAAAAGTTCCTGCTTTATCCTTAATTTTAAGCTTTGAAAAGGAGTTTACAATCTCCAAAACATTCTTTTGCTGTATTTCTTGTCTTTCTTTTTGCAACTTTTCATGAATTTCCGAGACATTATTAAAATTTTTCATCTCAGAGTCTAACCCCAAATTCACTGCCAAAGCACTTGCTTCGTTTTTTTCTATGACAACACTTGCTGTCGCAACTTGATGCTCAACTCCAAGTAGCTCTAACGCTCTTTTTGCAACGGCGAGCTCCTCGCGTCTATGGGTTTCGTAAGGCAAATCTATTTTACCGTCGCGGATTGTTGCTTCAGTAAACCATTTCATCAATTCAAAAAATTGTTCAAAATTTATCTGGCTCCAGAAAAAAATGTATTTTGGATAAAGCGCCAAGTTAAACAACGCGCTTATTTTTATCGCATCTTCGAGTGAAGGCGCTCTTCTATCAAGATATTGTAAAGATTTTTGGATTGATTCGAGCTCTTGCTGGCTTTTTCCCTGCAGCATTTCAGGATTAGAATACTTAGTCGCAATTTCTTTCAGTTCAGCCAGCCACCACTCTTCATTATACCCGCAAGGCAACAGCGGCTGATTTCTGTTGAAAAAATCTCCGTAAGTTATGAGGATATCTCCGCTATACAAAATCTCTTGAACCTTATTATCAATCTTGTCAGCATCTTCTCTTGCATTGACTTTCAAAACTGAGCCGTCTTTTAACTTGACTATTGGTCCATCGATATCATCACAAACACCAACAGCCGCGGCTTTCATTGGTTTTTCCAACTTAAGTTGCGTCGCAGCAGCAATAAATCCATTCAGCAGTTTCATCGTCGCAGGATGCAGAGCAACAGCACTATAGCCGCTATATCGAGATCTCCCATATCTCAACCTGAACGCACCTGAATAAGATGGATGCCCAAAGATTGGCCTGCCTGCCACAGCATCCTGGATATAGGTTCCTGTAGCTGCTTGTTTTTTCTCTTTAATCATTTCTTTCTGCATGTTCACGAAGTCTTCAAGAAAATCCCAATCAGGAAGTTTGAATCCCCTTGTCCTAAGTTTTTGGACAATCTTCAATAGCTTGGGAGCTTTTTGCGTCAATGATTCGCCGATTACAAGACAAACCCCATTTCTTAATCTGTCTGTATGAACCCGCTCTAAATCCTTGTAATTTGAAACTTCGCGCTCTTCAGAAGGCAGTCCCTCAATCTGTATCGGCAAGTTTCTCACGAAAAAATCAATCTCTTTCTCCGACGGCAAATACTGCAAGTTAGTAATTCTTTCATGATAATCATAAAGTTCTGTGATGGTTCTTTTTATCTCGAGTTCTGTGGGGTCATATTTTGCATATCCAAACATATTTCTTAGATAATCTATAATTACTACTGCAAATGCCGCCGCTGTTGTTCCCGCACTTCTTATTGGCCCAGAAAAGAATGCGGCCCAGTAATCTTCTCCTTTCTTTGTCTTGCGCACTTCATAATGTGTAAAACCTTCTAGAGGAGGAACGACAACCCCTAATGTATAATAAGCAAAAGCAACTCTTATGCCCGCGTCTATTGCTTCCAACAAACTTTGGAACTTACAGAACTTTTCCTTTGCAATCTCTTCTGCAATCTTCAAGCACACAGCATGATCTAAGAATCCATACTCTTTTTCTAACTCGCGGATTCGAGTCTCGACTTTTTCATTGTTGACTTGAGGATACATTGTCCCGACTAATGCCATGGTTCTTTGTGCAAGATTTGTTGCAAGAGAGATTTCAACAACAGACTTGGGATCATATCCTTTTGCTCTTGCTTGCTTCGCTATATCATAAAGTTCATGCGTTCTATCCTGGATCTCCTTGAAATATTGCTGCATTTTTTATCTTTTTTATTTTTTCTTAGTTAAATCAACTGAAATCCATCACGCTGACTTTTCCTGTTTTTAAATTTAATATTGGAACCTTGCAAGGATCTGGCTCGTGCCCGAATTTTTCTTGATAAGCTGTCTTGCTCTGCCAGCACGAGCACGAAATCGTCAAAATATTGTTGTAATGCGAAACAGCACTTTTGTGGATATGTCCAACAACAAAAATATCAGGAATCATTCTTAGCACAAGATAGTCTTTTTCTGAAGGATAGTAAGTTGTGGAAGTGTGTGAAGGCGCGAGATGCCTTTTATTCAGAAGGAAGTGACTAATCATATCGGGTTTTAGTTTTGCGTTGTTGAGTCTCAACACATCAACTACATCCCCATAATAATCATAGGAATCTCCATGATACATCAACACATCAAATCCCTGAAAGTTTTTTGTCTGTCCGATTCTTATAACCGATGGATTGACTGTAAGCATAACATTTTCCATTGCATTCAGCTCAGGCGCGAATTCCTTTGGAATCTTTGGCTGTGGCTCTACCTGCCTCACAGCGTCATGCTTTCCCCCCGCGCACATAATTATTGTAACATCTTTTCTTATTCTTCCAAGATGCTCTGCCAAAAGCCTATACTGTTCCTTGACATCTTTGATATTCAATTCTTTCTCTTGTTTAGGATGAACCCCCACCCCATCAACATTATCTCCGGCAATGAAAAGATATTTTACTTTTTTTGCCATCTCTTTCTGCTGTTCCGAACCCACATTTCCGTTAAGCCAGTCAATAAATTTCAGAAAATTATCCTCGAGAAATCTTACTGAGCCGAGATGAATGTCAGAAGTAAACGCAACATATTCCTCTTTTGGCGAGAACTTTTTTTCTTTCGCGAGATTTGGAAAAATTACATCATTAACAAATAATATTTCTCGCGAACCCGCCCCTGTGATAGCGATAACCTCATCTAAAACTATGCTCTGCGCTTTTTCAAACAGTTCTGTCTTGTCTTTATTGATTATCACCGGGATTTTTCCTGTCATATCCTCAATTTCAATCAGAAGATTTTTGTTTTTTGTGACTCTTATATCGTAAACCATCCCAATGATGGAAATCATTCTTCTCTGCCCTGATAATTTTCCGATGCTGCTCAATCCTTCTATCTCCCTCTCCTGTAAACAAATCTTCAAAACATTGTATCTGTCTCTAAAATACTTGACAAAATCTTCTACAGTTATCTTCTTTGCAGGAAATTCATGAGAATCAATAACCACCGCGTTCCTTTTCCAGTCAAATGGTATTTTCGTCGGCTCGCTCTTAACTTTAATTTCTTCTGTCACATCCAAAGAAAACGCTTTTTTTATTCTCTCCAGCTGCTCTAGACTAAAACTACCGAAGTTTCCTGATTCAAGATTTTTTACAATTTCATGTATATTTTGATAAATTAAATTCTTTGTGATAAGTTTTGGTGGGTTCAGATTAAGAAGGATTTTTGCCAGAGGAATCTCGGCAAAGGGATCTTCCAAGAGTTTTGCGATATCGTTACCTACAAGATAGCCTTGCGACAGCAACAACCTTACATCTTCTTTCATTTTTGAATTTTAACGTTACTACAGAAACGCTATATTACGAGTGCTTCTTTCAATACTAAATTAATTTTTTCTACTAAAAATGCAGGCAAATCTATTCTTATCTCTCTTGTTCTGCCGTAACGCCCCTTGCTTATAACTTTAGCATTAATTATGCCCTGCATATCAAATTGCGCGATAATATCACTTACTCTTCTCTGAGTAAGATAATCCACCTTGAATTTTTTACAAAGTTCCCGATATAAATTATAAATATCTCCTGTAAACAATGCCGCGTCTTTCCTTTCATGCATAGTTTTCTTGAAGAGTTCTATTATAGACATCAAAACGAGCTGAAATTGCTTTGGTTGCATCTCCACAGCAACTAAAATTTTCTCTGTTTCGATTTTTTCATTTGCTCTATCTATGTATTCTAATGTTATCTTGCTCTTACTGTCTCTCTCTACTAACTCTCCAGCGATTCTCAATAAATCTAAGGCCCTTCTCGCGTCTCCGTGTTCTCTCGCAGCAAATGCCGCACATTTTTCAACAACCCCGTCACCGATTACCCCGCTCTTGAAAGCCCCCCTTGCCCTTTCTTTCAAAATGTCTTGAAGCTGCAACGCATTATATGGAGGAAAAAGCATTTCCTCCTCGCTCAAAGAGCTTCTAACTCTAGGATCCAAAGATTCTAAAAATTTCAAATCATTAGAAATTCCGATGATGCTTATCTGCGCATTGTTCAATTCGTTGTTTAATCTAGTAAAATTATAAAGGAACTCGTCTCCGATTCTTTTGACAGCTTGGTCAATCTCATCAAAAACCACAATTAACACCTGTTTTTTGTCATCAATTAGACTCATAAATCGATGGTAAAGCTGATCAGTAGGCAACCCCGTAGCTGGAACCTTATCCCCTAATTTTCTAATCAGCTCAGCTAATATTCTATACTCAGTATCAGAAACTTTTTTTAGTTTGCAATTGATAAAAGGAATCAAAAGGGTTATATTCTGCTCCTGTGCTTTTTTCTGTAGTTGTTTTTTAACATATTGTAATACAAGTGTCTTTCCTGTCCCAGTCAAACCGTAAACAAAAAGGTTGCTCGGTTTCTCAAGTCTCAAACTTGGCGCGACAATAGCGGCAACTTGGGAAACTTGTTTATCTCTATGCGGGATGTTCTCCGGGGTATAGTTAGTCTGTAAGATTATTTTGTTTTTGAATATGGTTTGTTTGATAAAAGAATCGAAAATCTTGTTTATGCTATTTCCCTTCTCATCGTTTCTTCCTTCTTTCCCTTCGTTTTTTCCGTTTTCCCTTCCTTTTTTCTTCTCCATCTTTTTGATTTTCCCTCGATTTTTTCAAATTTTTCTGAAATATCGTCGTGCTAAAGCGAACACCCCCACACCTACATTTCCCGTGGAAAGTTAGATTGCCCTGAACTTTAAAAACCTTTGTCCTCACGAAACAATAATAAAACCTACATTGCATATGGAATTTCGGTTTTTCGTTTTTCTCCTGCTTTACGTTTGTAATCTTTCCCCTTAGCCTTTTGAATTCTCCAAAGATAAATTAAAAATGAAGGTTCAGAAAAAACCCAGAATAAAAACAAAAAATGAGAAAAACTATAATATAATAATAATATAATAATAATATAATAATATAATATATACTATACTATACAAAAATTTATAAATAAACTGTCACAAACCGAAAAACGGGTTGGTTTTTAAACCTTCGTGATTTTTCTCCATCGGCAATGGGAGGGTGGGGGTGTCCACTTTTATTCAAAATTCTAGGAATCTCGCCAGAAAGTTGATTTTCAACACTATCATAACAAAAGAGAAAAATTTATAAATAACTCGGGGTTGAATTTAATAATTATAAAATGGCATTAGAAAAACGACCCGCAAAAGAACTTGTAGGAAAATTGGTTGTGACAAAAGAAGGTAAGCGAATCGGCATTGTGAAAGATATGACTTTTGAGACGAGAAGCGGCGAGCTCATACAGATAGTGATTACAAATGCGACATCTTATGCTGGATCTCTTAATCTAGAAAAGGGAAAAGCCGGTGAATTGTTCATTCCATATTCTTCAATTATGGCAATAGGCGACTTTGTTGTAGTTGGCGAAGAAGACATGAGATAAATTCACTAACACTTTATTTTTGTTACATTTTTGAAAATGGTAGTTATAGGTTTTAATTTAAAAAAAATTCTTGTTGAAAGGAAAGCTCCTGTTCGCGGAGAAGTTAAAGTCAATACCAAGATGAACATAACCAATATCAAAAAAGAAGAAGTAAAACTTACCGCAGGCAAGGATGTTATCAATTTTGATTTTGATTTTATGATTAACTATGTTGGCGTTGCCAATCATACAGGCAATGTGGCCGAGTTATCATTCGAAGGAAATGTTCTTTATCTCGTTGATCCAAAAGACACGAAGAAAATAATTGATGACTGGAAGAAGAAAGAGATTCAGGAAGAAGTCCGAACGAAAGTTCTTAACACAATCCTGGCTAAATGCAACCTGAAAGCACTAGTTCTTGAAGATGAACTTGGGCTCCCCTCGCATCTGCCAATGCCGCGATTAGGGAAAAAGGTAGAAAAGAAGAAGTAAAGAGAAAGAAAAAATAAACGCCAGCGCTAGGATTCGAACCTAGATGTCCTTTCAGACAACGGTTTTCTTGTTTTATTTTTTTCTTTTTGATTGAATCTTTTTTCTAAAAAGATTCTTTCGAGACCGTCCCATTAACCGTTCTGGCACGCTGGCACAAGATATTTAAATCTCGCTTAATTAAAAAGCTTATGGCTAAGGTAAATTTGTTTACAGCAGTTTTGATAACTCTCTTACTGATATCGGCGATATTTATCATCGGTGCCGGTTGTGAGACAGCTTCACAAGGCGGTGGCGGGGGCCAGGGCAATGAAGGAAACGGACAAACTCCCCCAGCACCAGTTGAAACGCTTTTCTCAGACGACTTCAACAATGATATGTCCGGGGCAGTTCCATCGCAATGGAATATTGTCTTGAAAGACAATTTAGTTGCTTCAGTAAAAGGAACAACACAATCTAACGACATTTATGGAAAAGTTCTCGAGCTTAAGGGAAGATTAGTCACAGCAAGCCCGGGAGCAACATGGCAGGATTACTCAGTTGAAATGGAATTTAAAGTATTCAACGCAGGCGAGCATGAAGGCCCAGCAATATTGTTCAGGGTTCAAGATTCTGACAACTATTACTTGTTGGCCACAAACACCCAGCCGACAGGAACCAACTACATCTTGTCTAAGGTAGTTTCAGGAACAAAATCCGAGTTAAAACAGCGCTCTTCAAACAAGAGAATCGACGATGACGTATGGCACACAATAAAGTTAGACATACAAGGTGAAAATTTCAATGTATATGTCGATGGCAGCAATATCATGGAAACGACATTAGACGGGACATTTGCTACAGGGGGGATAGGTTTGATGACACATCCATTCAGCAACATTTTGTTTGACAACATTGTTGTTATCGGGATAACTGCTTAAAAGAAAAGAGAAATAAAAATAGTTTAAATTTCTTTTTGAAAATTCCTCGCTATATAACCAACAATTAATTCTCGGCTTGGCCCGTCAGTCGGAGTAAGAGAAATTTCCCTTGGCTTTCTACTCGTGTTCTCGAGTCTTTTTGTCTGATTATTAAACTTAATATAAACCACTTCCTCAGCTTCAATATGGTATTGAGAAAATTTTGATAAAAATTCTTTTAATTTTCTTTTATTTGTATAACCAAAACAGATTTCGATAGCGCTTTTTTTTGAAATGTCTTTGACATTCTTATCAGAAAGCAAATTTTCCAAAATCCCGGTAGTTCCTATCTTTTTTTGATTCATTAGATATTCTTTAACTTACCGAACTTATAAACTTTATTGGCTTCTCCTGCAATAAATACCTCGAATTCCTTCAGCGCGCTTTCTTCCAAGAAAGGCGATAAAAGTTTCTCGCGTTTAACGTCGCTGCCTTCATAAACAGAGAAGAACGAAGGCATTACAATAAGATTCTTGCCATGCCACTTCCCATTTAAAAAACATTTGTACAACTCACTCTTGACTCCTTCGCGAATCGAAACCGCGGGATGCTCATGTCCAATGACAATTGTTTTGATATTCTTTGCATAAATTTCTTTGTCTAATAAGATTTTATGTCCATGTAATATCGCTACATCGCCGGCTATATAATAATTAACTATTTTCAATCCTTTCTTTCGAGCGATAGGCTCGAGAATTGCGTCGTGATTGCCCTTAATCAGCACAACTTTCCTTTTGTTTTTCATCAATAAATCAAGAATCTCAATGGTATCGTGCCATTCCTGCTGCGAAATCTCGCCAAACTCATGCTTCAAGTCGCCATTTATCACAACAACTCGCGGTTTTAACTTTAAAAGTTCTTGAATCTCTTGTTTCATCTCCTTGAAAGTAAGCTTTGGCACAAGTATGCCTTCGTTACTCAAGGCATCTTCATAGCCGATGTGCAAATCCGAGATGATTAACACTTTCTGTTCAGATAGCCACAATGCCGTATTCTTTATCCAGATTCCCCTTGAAATTATCATGGATATTATAATAAGAAAACTTTATTAAATCTTTTTCCTTGCTAATCCCGATTAAAAGGGGTAGATGCATGGGGAATAAAAAAGTGATTGTAGGGTGTTCTGGTTCGAGAGCCATAGCAAAAGAGGTCGCGCAAAAGTTAAAACTTAAACATTTTAATCTAATTGTCGAAGAATTTCCAGATAATGAGCTAAGGATAAGATTCCCCAAGAATGTAAAAGGCCAAGATATCTGGTTTTTTCAATCATTTTACGGCGACGTAAACAAAAAAATAATAGAAACTTTAATCGCATTCTACACTGCCAAGGATCTCGGAGCGAAAAATATCTCGCTTATGGCGCTTTATTTCCCCTATCTTAGAGAAGACAAACGATTTGAGTCAGGCGAAGCCATAAATGCCAGAATCATAGCAAAGTTTTTCAGTCCTTTCTCCAAGGTTTTTGTAATAAATCCTCATTTGCACAGGCTGAAAAACCTGCAAGCATTTTTTCCTAATGCTAAAGAGCTCAGCACCGCAAAGATTATAGCAAGATACATCAAAGATAGATATCAAAATTATATTATTGTAGGCCCAGATGAGGAAAGCGCAAGATGGATAGCCCCCATAAGCAAAATATTGCATTCAAAATACATTATTTTAAAAAAGACAAGACTCACTCCATCAAAAGTCAGGATACAACAGCTGAAACACCATAAAAAATATCAGACAGCAATAATTATCGACGATATTATAAGCACCGGAGGAACAATGATAGAAGCGATTAAACAGATAAATCCCCTATCCAAAAGCATTAATTGTATTGCAATTCACGGGATTTTTGACCAAAACAGTCTAGAAAGACTAGAAAAAATCGCGAAGGTAGTATCCACAAATACTATCCCCTCTCGCGCGTCAAAGATAGATATCGCAGAGACAATAATTGAAGCATTGAAATAAACTTAAACTAAAAAGAAAAAATGAAGAACAAAATTTTTATTGCAAGCGATCATGCAGGGTTCAAGCTGAAAAATCAAATTGCAGCTTTCCTAAAATCAAAAAATTACAATTATGCGGATTTGGGCGCAAAAAGATTTATCGCAGCAGATGATTTTCCAGATTATGCAGAAAAAGTTGCGAGAAAAGTCAAGAAGGAGAAAGCAAAAGGGATTCTTATCTGCCGCACAGGTCAAGGAATGGCTATTGCAGCAAATAAAATAAAAGGCATCATCGCTGCTCCAGTATATAATCTATCGACGGCAAAACACGCAAAAGAGCATCTCAATGCAAATATCATAACTTTCGGCGCAATCACCAAGACAAAAACCGCAACAAAAATGGTTGAAGCATGGCTTAAGTCTAAATTCCTTGCTCAAGCCAAATATATCCGAAGATTAAATAAAATCAACAGGTTAAGATGAAAATCCAAATAGCTTTAGATCTGCTTGACAAGAAAAAAGCCTTGGAAATCTGCAAAAAAACCTCCAAATATGTTGATATTATAGAATTAGGAACTCCCTTCATCAAAAAATTTGGGATTGGAATTGCAAAAGAGTTCAAGAAATTCCACAAACCACTCGTTGCAGATCTGAAGATAATGGATGCAGGCGCTCTCGAAGCTGAAATGGCATTTGACGCAGGCGCTTCAATCATAACAGTATGCGCAGACACAAACGACGAAACAATAATTGCCACGGTCAAAGATACCAGAAAAAGAAAAAAGAAAGTTATGGCTGATTTAATTGGTGTGGATGACTTAAAAAAAAGAATAAAGGAAGTTTTAAAATTCAAGGTGGATTATATCTGTCTCCACACAGGAATTGACATTCAAAAAAAAGTATCGGTGCTCACAGATTTGAAGAAAATTGCCCTATTAATCCCAAAAAAGAAGCTTGTGGTTGCAGGAGGGATAAATGAACATAACATAAAGGACATTGTTAAATTCAATCCTGCCATAATAATCGTTGGGGGAGCTATCACCAAGGCAAAAAATCCAGAAAAAATTGCAAAGGAGATAGCAAAAATAGTAAAATGAAGAAAAAACAAACAGAGAAGATCACAGCAGAAATAGAAAAGGTGCTTGAAAAAGTTCCAGCAAAGGCCACAAATTCATTTATTTCGTTGATGACAAATAAAAATAATATCTTCCTTGCAGGCGCGGGAAGAAGCAAGCTTGTCGCAGAAGCCTTTGCTATGAGGCTCAGGCAAGATGGTTTGAATAGCTATGTTGTAGGCGATGTTGTAAATCCGCCAATAACACAGAAAGATTTACTAGTAGCTGTAAGCGGCACAGGAGAAACTCAATTAACTTTAGACATTGTAAAAGAAGCGAAGAAACACCAGGCTAAGATTGTAGCTATCACAGCAAGGAAAAACTCAAGGATAGCAAAAGCCGCGCATCTTGTTATAGAACTTAAAGCCGAGTTAGATGGAACTCTCGAGCCTTTAGCTTCTTTGTTTGAACAGGCCGTGTTTATTTATCTGGACACCGTTATTATAGATATGTTGAGAAAAGAACACAGGGGTTTCAAAGAATTAAAGAAGAGACACGCGAACTTGTAAAATGGAGCTTAAAAAATATATCAAGAAAAGCTACAACAAAAAAATCACGATAAGATTGAAAGACATGCAGAATTTCTTCTCTGACAAAAAATCAGTAAATCTCAAACTAAAGGGAAATCCGATAATCTATGAAGTTTTAAGGAAAAAGGCAGGAGACACCGAGTACAGTTTAACAACAATCAAACCAGGAAAAATAGGCAAAGAGCATTTTATGACCCGCGGCCATTATCACAAGAACAATTTTACGGAATTATATCTTTTGTTGAAAGGGAAAGGAGTTCTGCTCATACAGAACAAGAAATGCATTGCGATTAAATTAAAGAAAGACAAAATTTATCTAATCTCTTCAAAATATGCCCACCGAACCATAAACACTGGCGGAGATGCTTTAGAAATTCTAACAATTCAATCTACAAAAATAAAATATGATTACAAGAAAATAGAAAAAGCAGGTTTCAAGAAAAAAGTTTGAATTTTAAAAATGAAATATATTGTTGCTTTGGATGTCGGCGGAACAAAAATAGCTGGCGCGCTTATCTCGCAAGGAAGAATATTGAAAAAGATAAAAACCCCCACAAAAGCGCATCAGGGAAAAATGCATATCTTAAGGAGGATTTGTAATGTGATTTCTGCGCTTATATCCGAGATTGACAAAAAAGATGTAAGGGGGATAGGCATAGGATTGCCTGGGCCAGTGAATATTGAATCAGGGACATTGCTTAGTGCCCCGAATTTGCCCGGTTGCCATAACGTTCCTGTTAAAAAAATAATTGAGAAAATGTTTAGGGTTCGAGCTCGAATAGAGAACGACGCAAAATGTGCTGCGCTAGGGGAAAGTCGTTTCTTCAAATGTAAAGATCTAATCTGCCTTACTTTAGGAACTGGAATCGGGGGAGGAATAATCATCAACAGAGAGATTTATCATGGAAATGGGGTCGCAGGGGAGATAGGACACATGACTATCGAAGTAAATGGCCCGAAATGTTCTTGCGGAAATCAGGGATGTTTTGAAGAGTATGTCTCGGTTCGTGGCATAAGGAGAATCGCGCAAAAGCACAATAGCAGCTTGGGGCCGAGAGAGCTTTCAGAGAAAGCATATCATGGAGACAAAAAAGCAAAAGCGATTTATAATGAAGTAGGAAAATATCTGGGAGTTGGGTTGACTAATTTGGTGAACATTTTTAATCCCCAAATAATTGTCGTAAATGGAGGGATCAGCAAAGCTGGAAAGTTTTTGATGGAGCCCGCAATAAAAGAGATGAAAAAAAGAAGATTCAGATTAATAGAGCAGAACACTAAAATTAAACTCTCAGAGCTTCAAGAAGATGCCGGCTTATTAGGAGCATCGATGCTCTTCGAAAAATAAATTTTGAAAAATGAAAATATCAAAAGTCCCCCTACGAATTGATTTTGCAGGTGGCACAACAGACATCCAGCCCTTTCCTAGGAAATATGGCGGTGCTGTATTGAACGCAGCAATAAATTATTATGTCAATGGATGGTTAAAGACAAACCAAGGCATAACTTTACAATACTCATGCCATGCGCCCACACATTCAGGATTAGGCACTTCAACAGCAATGTCCTTGGCATGGCTATCCTTGATTTTAAAGAAACATAACCCCCGGATTCTTGCAGACAAGGTTCTTGAGATAGAACATGATATTGGTTTGACTTCGGGCAAGCAGGATCAATACACTTCTGTTTTAGGGGGCATAAATTTTCTTCAATTTTTAGATGACAAAGTTAAAGTTACGAGACTAAACCTCCCACAATCAACAGTTTCAAGACTTGAAAGCAATTTCTTGATATGTTATAACAAAAATTTGAAGAGATTTGTAGATTTGAACAGGGTTGTTGTAAAAAAATTGAATCAAGGCAATCCCATAGTGATTAATTCTTTGAAAAATATGAAAAGAATCGCCTTTGAAATGAAAAAAACCCTTGAAAAAAAGCAATTTGCAGAATTCGCAGAGCTCATGAATGAGGAGTGGCATTACAGAAGCAAGATGTTCCCCACATTCGCGTCAAAAGAGATAAATCTCCTCGTCAAAAAATGTCTAGAGAATGGCGCTTTAGGAGCCAAAGTTCTTGGCTCTTGCAACGGCGGCGTGGTTCTCGCTTATTGCGACAATAAGACAAAACTGAAACAAAGTCTTTCAAGACTAAAAAACATAAAATATTTTGACTTCAAATTTGATTTTAAAGGGCTGCAAGTTCATACAATATGACTTTTTTAAACCCCCATAATATTTAAATACCGCTTTCTCGACGATTAAATATGAAAGTTTTGGTTGTTTGTGATTTGAATTTCGCGAGAAGCATCACAACTGCGTTTGTTTTAAGAAGACAAGCCAGGGAGCAAGGATTAGAGTTAGATATAGAGACAGCAGGATTGCTCAACAACAAGAAAAAAAGAAACCATCTTGAAAATGTATGTTATTATCTTAAAAAATATATTCCTTTGCTCAACAATAACAAATTAACAAAGGAGAAAGCTGACAAGGCAGACATAATTTATGTGATGAATGATGAAATGAAACAAGGAATAGCTGATAAATACAAATACCCAGAAGCAAAAATCTATAATCTTGACATTTCAAGCCGCCATTGGTTTCCTTACACAAGAAATCTGATAAGAGCGATAGAAGAATCGCTTATTGAATACATCTAATCTTTTCTTTCTTTCTTCCCTATTCTGTCCAACACATGTTTGTGCATTCTTTTCAAGAACTCAATCTTATTTTCCATCTTAACAAGATCTCCATAGCCCTGTGTTATCAAGTTGAGCGAGAAAGGAGATGGAATCTCAGTCACAATGCTCTCAACTTTAATCTTCTTGTCTTTAATCCATTGTAAAACTTTCATCGCGTTGTTTATATCCATCAAATCCTCGAGCACTTCTCTCTTAGTTTCTTTCAAAATTGGAAAATCACTTGATATTTTCTTAACAGCTCCAAGCAAAAAGTCGCTTTTCATCTGCTGCTTCCCAACACTTTTGTTCTGCCCCTTATAATTTCGCAGAATCATCAAACTGCGAGTTGCGCAATGCCTGAATCTCCTTTTAAAAACTTCTGTCTTGTCAAGCGCCTCTTCCAAAATCCCCCGCAGAGCTTCGGGTTTGTCCGAAAGAAGCTTGACAGCCTTCTCAATCTGCATCGGCCATTTTGAGGCAATAAAAAAACCATTGTCATTGATTCCAACCTCAACATCTCTCTTGCCGAATCTCGCCACAAGATATGCAAGAGCTCTTGATAAAGCATCATTCACCCTTCTGCCGTATAAAGAATGAATCAAGATATATTGTTTATCCTCTCTGTCCATATATCTCTCGATGACTAAGCGATTCTCGTGAGGCATTTTTCCTTTAGTGTAAAAATACTGTTCGTAAAGATAATTATAAAGAGCTTCTACAGAATTTTTGTCAACATAACAATAACTTTCAATGAATTCTTTAATCTTCTCCTCGCTTTTCTTGCTGTCAAACATCTCGCAAACTAATTTTCTGAATTTCTGTATCGCGCAAGCTAAGTCAAAGCTAAGAGGAAGCATCTCACTCGCCCAAGTTGGGATTGTAGGCGGTTTGTAAACTGAAGCATTGACATAGGCATTCATGCCCCGCGAATAGAGAAACTCAAACTTCGCGCCCCCGAGCACAAAGACATCACCTTTCTTCAATCGCTCAAGAAAATTCTCATCAATTTTTCCTATTCGCTCATCTCGCCGGTCATATGGCGCGGCAATAATAACATTCGCGAATGCTTCATCAGGAATTGTTCCAATGTTTGTCATATAAATCATTCTCGCAAGTTTCCCCCGCTTTCCAACCTCTTTGCTCTGCGGGTCATACCATATCTTTGCATAAACATTTCTTGCTTCCAATCCTTTATACTCCGCAGAAAGATAACTGATAACCGAGAAAAAATCCTCTCGAGAAAGCTCATGATAGCAATAGCTTTTCTTGATTAGCGCGAACATCTCATCAATGTTCCATCTTTGCTGGATTGCCATGCCAAAAATCTGCTGCGACAAGACATCTAAGCAATTTTTAGGAAATTCCACCCGGTCAATCTTTCTTTCAACAGCCTCTTTCAGCATCACAGAGCATTCAACCAAGTCATCTCTGTCCAGCACAACCAATCTCCCCTTGCTTACATTGTGCAATCTATGCCCTGCTCTTCCTGTTCTCTGTAAAATCCTCGCCACGCTCTTTGGCGAGCTCAACAGCACAACCAAATCAATATAACCGATGTCAATGCCCAATTCTAAAGAAGTGCTCGTGACAACACATTTTAATTTTCCCTCGCGCAATCTAGTTTCAATGCTATATCTCATTGATTTGCTCAGAGAAGAGTGATGTGCTCCTATAGTCTCCTCAACTTGCTCATATTTTCCAGGAAACATCTCTTTCAAGTGATTGATAACTCTCTCAGTCGCGGAGCGGGTGTTAGTGAAGATAAGCGTTGTCTTATGTTCCTGTATCAGTTTGTCTAACAATCCATAAAGGCTTGTTTGCATCTCTTTCGCGCTCGTGTCAATCAAGTCAGGCACTGGGGAGAGAACTTTCAAGTCAAATTTTTTCGCGAACTGAACATCAGCCACAAGACACTCGCGCTCTTTTTCTTGTTCATAACCCACAAGAAATTTCGCTATTTCTTCAAGAGGCGCAATTGTCGCGCTCAATCCAATGCGAACAGGAACAATCACACTCAAGTTCTCAAGCCTTTCAAGAGATAAAGACAAATGAACCCCTCTCTTGTTCGCGAGAGCATGAACTTCATCAACAATAACAAACTCAACAGCCTTGAATGACTCAACAAACTTTTTGCTGCTAAGAACAATTGCTAGAGATTCAGGAGTTGTGATAAGGATATGCGGGGCTTTCTTGAGCATGGCACTCTTTTCTTCTGTTGTTGTGTCTCCTGTCCTTGTTGAGATTCTTATGCCGAATCCCTTCCCTTTTTCCTTGCCAGCGAGCTTCTCCATCTCCGCAAGAGGCTCTTTCAAGTTAACTTCAATGTCTCGCGAGAGCGCCTTCAGGGGCGATATGTAAACACAATAAACTTTATTCTCTAACTCGTTCTTTTCAGCCAATCCAATCAGATAATTCAAGATGGAAGTGAAAGCGCATAGAGTTTTGCCAGAGCCAGTCGGCGCAGTCACAAGAATATTCCTGCGCTCATGAATCGGCATTATGGCATATCGCTGGCTATCCGCGAACGAGCCAAATTTTTCCTTGAACCACTTCGCGACAATCGGATTCAGAGCTTCAAAGAGTTCTTTGTCTGTGTTAGCTTTGTCAATTAGTTTTATCATAGCACCTCAAAAACAAAGAACTATTTATAATTTTATTCACTTAACTTTTCCCTTTTGAATACTTACTTTGTATCCTGCTCTATAATCAAAACAAGGAAGTCTAATGCCAGAAATGCTTCCCCTCATCACCCAATCAATAGTTAAGGTGTCTCCTCTTTCAGCCTCTAGCAGTTTAGGATACTTCTGAACACCAGAAGCATAGGCAGTCAACCGAAACTTTCCTCTATCCTTCTTATTTTCTGCAAGACACCAGAAGCGAGGATCACCATTTTCATAATTATCTTTTGAAAATTCAACTTCTTTTAACACATGTCTCTCTTTATCTACAATCTCCTCAAACGGACAAGTAAGAAAAGCAAAAGTAGCCATCACACCAGTTATTGTGCCCGCCCCTAACCAATATTTTATATGCATTTTCTTTAGCTAAATGACTGATATTGTGATATTTATATTATTCTGTACTGAAAAATATATATCTAATGGAAATTTGCCCGCCTGTTTTCTTATCAATGATTTTTCAGAAGCGTTTTCATGTCCAATGGCGCGAATAAAGCAGCCTTGCCAGTTTCTTTCTCGTAACCTCTCTTAAAATCCGGGCTTTTTACATATTTTCTATAAGTTGCGCTCAATCCCAAGCCAACAAAACTTCCCTCGCCTTCCCAGATCTCTATATCAACAAGTTTCGGAGCCCTGAGAACTTTGCCATCAGAAAAAAGATTCAAGTCAAAGAATGTCGAGCCCCCATAACCATCATAAGTGACTCGGTTAAGCCATACATGATCTTTCGCGATGAGGTTTCCCATCTGCGCGACATACTGTTTCATCCTGTCCTCAGAAATAATATCAACAAGTTCCTTGAGATCCAATAGCTGATTGATATCTTCTTTGTTAATCTTGAATATCTTGAGCAATGCATAAGCTTTTCCTTTGAGTTTTTGGATAATCTCCTCTCCGATATTCGTTATCTCTTGAATCGGCAAGTTTGTAGCTAAGTCATAATACTTGTTTAAGTTAACCTCATAGATTTTCTTTGATAAATTAGTTTCTTCTGTGCTGTAGAACCAGAATTTTACTTTATCCAATCCCTTAGTGTTACACCAATCATTCTTTGGAAGATAAGTTACAACTCTCAGCTTGCCCGAGCCCCCCCTTGGCCCGCAAATATATTCCATTCTGACATTCAATCTGCCGTTCCCAAAAGGCAAGTCATATGAATTCAACAAATCTCCTTTATACTTCAGCGCGTTAGTCATCAAAACATCAACAGGAACCCCATTGCATTCGTCTTGAGCCAATAATTCAACTGGTTTTAGAACTCTAGCAGCAACAAGGGCTCCTGCGCCATATAACATAAATTTCAAGAATCTCCTCTTGCTATCATCAACCTCTTTTGTCATCTTTTAATTCGTGTTAACGAAAAACAATAATGTTTATAAAGTTTGTTAAGGTAACCAAAATTATGCCGAGAATATCACAGACAAAAGAGAGTAAGATAAAAGAGTCCATTCTGCATTTGCTTTTCCAGCAATCTCCAAAGGCACTGTTTACTTATCATATTGCTCAAGAATTAGCTAGAGATGAAGAGTATGTCAAGAAGCTTATGATGGAGCTTGAAGGCAAAACCCTTGTAACGAGTGTAAAGAAGAACAGTGAAGGCAGAGATTACTCAAGAAGGATAAGATGGCGCCTCTCAGCGCAAACCTATGAGACTTACAAGAAGCTCAACGGTCCAGCACAATCTCAAAGCCAAAGTTCAACAGAGCAATATAATAATCAAGCGCAATAATTAAGGCTAAGAAGACTAAATCAAAGTCAAGCAAAGGCTAGGGAAAATGAATATCTTTAACCGAGACAAATACCAAAACGAGAAAGAAAGGCAAGAGAGAATAAGGATTTCTTTCCAAAGAATGAAAGAAGACATTCTTTATCTGCAACATGAGATAATAATTCTGAAAGACGAAATGCGCGAGTTAAATCAAAGCCTAAGTCAAATTTTAAAGCAATTTAAGCAGTTTTTGCCATCCAACACATCTCCAACACATGCCCAACACATGGCTAAAACTCCAACACATGTTTTGCCGAATCAGGCCCCAAATAAGCCATATTTCCATAGTTCCATAGGAAATAGGGGGGTTCCAACAGACAGTCAACAGATAGTCAACAGACAATCCAACACATTAAACCGAACTTCAGCCCCTATCCAACATATTCAGCCAATTCAGGATCCTTCCAAACTTCTGAAGGTATTGCCCTATACAATCGAGGATTTTCAGGAAAAGAAGACAAATTTCGACGCTCAAGGACTATCAACAATGGTTGCGAACATGAGGAAAGATCTCCAGGAAAAATTCAAGAAACTTACAAAGCAGGAGTTTCTAGTATTCTCGATTCTCTACACCCTTGAAGAAGAGCAAGGCCAAGTGACTTACAGGGACATAGCTGCCCGGGCCAATCTTGCCGAGAGTTCTGCTAGAGACTATATCTCCCGCCTCGAGCATAAAGGCATTCCCCTCGTGAAAGAACGCATTAACAACAAGATAGTTTTGTTAAAAATCCCTCAAGAACTCAGGAATATCGCGACATTAGACTCTTTATCCAAGCTAGTTAGGTTCTAATTCCCAAAGAATCATTCAAGGATATTTAATCCGATACAACGAATACTTTTCCCTGTAGATTTTCAAGAAGTCAGATAAGCCTTATAGAGCCGAGATAAGCCTTATATCAGAGCTTTAAGGAATTAGAAAATGGGCTTTTTCTGCTGCTCACTTTGCCCTTTACGCAACTTTCTTCATTCCTCTTTTTTTGCTCAGTTTTTTCAGATCTTTTTGATTCAACCTGATAAACCCTTACAATGCCCTGAAAAGTTCGTTTTAATGCCTTAACGAACTCTCACTTTTACCTTTTCAAAGGCTTATTTATTCGGTTTATACCTATCTTTTCCCTCTTTTATGTGCTTTTTACTGTTTTTCTCGGCTTTTTACAACTTCCTTGAACTCTCTTTTACTCTTCTTCTCCCCAGTCTCCCGGTTTACGGCTAGCTATCTTTCGACTCTTTACCTTCATGTTCTTGAGTAAAAGATCTCTCATTTTCTCATCAACATAATATCTCTTCTTGCCTGACTTTTCAATGAACTCTGCAATCCAGCTCTCATTCTTTTGTTTGATGTTGTTGATCTGACTTCTCACAGTTGACTTGTCTTTTCCCAGCAAAACTGCAACATCTTCGCAGCTCAACTTCTGTTCTGCGTTCAACAAAACCCATAATATTACTCGTTCATTCTGCGTCAAACCTCTTAAAAACGCTGTTTGGACAGCTGTGTAGACAGCTGTTTGGACACCTTCCACACGTGTGTGTTTATCCACAGCTGTGGAATTTTGCTTGAAAACACGCGAGGCAACCCGCGTGTCAAAGAACGAAACGAACTGTTTTATACCGTCGATATCCTGCTTAATTTCCAAGATTTCGTTGTAAATGCCTTCAATTTTGTCCTCATGCGAGCTGTCCTTGGCGCTTAAATGTTTTATCCAGGTCGAAATTTTGGAAATATCCTGCTTGACTGACTCAAAAGAATGAGTAATTTTCTCATCACTATGCTCTTTTTTCTTTCTCCCAAACCAGAGAAAACCCATAATAATTTTAACCGAGTTTGACTTTTAAACCTTTCGCAAAAAACGCGAGATTTATAAATAAAATCACAAGAAATCACAAAAATCCACAAAAATTAATCAAAATTGCAAAAACTTTTAAGCTCAAAATTCATAATAAAAGAATCAAAAATGGCCAAGGAAAAGAGCAAAAAAGTAAAGCGGAGTTTCAAAAAAGAGTTCAAGAGACAGGTCAGAATGGCGACAGCCGCAGCCATTGGTTTTATTATAGCTTTTAGCTGGAGAAATTTTGTCTACGACATGACAAAAGCTTGGCTCGAAAAGATAACTCCTTTAAGCGGAGCTTTCGAGAGTGGCTTGGCATCAGCTCTTCTCATAACAGTTATAGGGGTAATTCTCATTCTGATCAGCTCGCGATTGCTGAGATAACTAAAAGTTTTAAGCAAAAGTTCTAAAGATTTAAGCTAAACTCTTAAGCCAAATCCTTAAGCATGCATTCTCTTTCTGATATGCTCTCGTGTTGCAGTTATCAACAGATTTATGAAACTTGCTATCGCCAATACTAAGAAAATCAGGCCAAAGAAAGCGCCAAACATCAGATATTTCTGAGTTTCAGCGTCTATTCCAAGAAAGCCACCGAAAGCTTTAGCTGAAAAACAGATCACAGCTAACAGTATAAACCCTATGCCCAACACGAGCCATTCTGGCCATTTCATTGTAAAACATAGAAGCAGAAGAAATATATAAATTTTGCTAAAAAGCTCATCAAAACATCAAAAATAACGACGCTAAAACCTTTAAGCGTTGCCAACAACCTTCTGCATGAGTGAAAATACCGTCGGAAAACAGAGAAAAACCTTCAAAACAACGAAAAATTTATATACTTAGGGTGCCCTAAGTTGACGTGAACGAGCTATTCAATGCCCTAAGTTCACAAAATCATTCAAGAAAAGAGGTAAAATGCAAAATTCTAACAACTCCAACAGTGCAAAACCTTTAGCAGCAATTTATATCCGAGTTTCAACTCAGGATCAAGCTCAGCATGGTTTCTCTTTAGATGCCCAGCAAGACACACTCCAAAATTATGCTAAAGTAATGGGCTATGACATCTTCAAAATTTACCGAGATGAAGGCAAGTCTGCTAAAGATATGAATAGGCCAGAGATGCAGCAGATGCTGAAAGATGCAGAAGCCAAGAAATTTTCAGCAATTTTCATTTACAAGTTAGATAGGTTTAGTAGAAGCATAAAAGACCTTATCCTGACTATTGACCAGCTTAAGACTTGGGGTATAGACTTTATCTCGCTCCAGGACAAGATTGAAACAACCTCTGCTTCCGGAAAGCTTATGTTTCACATTATCTCGGCGTTCGCAGAGTTTGAAAGGAACATCATAGGCGATAGAACAACATTTGGAATGGCAAGGAAAGCAAAAGAAGGGGGTTTCATAACAAAAGCGCCTAAAGGATACAAATTAGTGAATAAACGATTGATAAAAGACACAGAACAAGAAAAGGAAATTAAAGAAATATTCAACAGTTTCCTGAATTCCGACATTTCATTGACACAACTGGCTAAAAAATACAATATGACGACTTCAGGCATCAAGAAGCTCCTGCAGAACACGACTTACTTGGGCAAAGTTAAGTTCGCCAATGTCGAGAGCCAAGGCGAGCACGAGCCCATAATCTTAGAAGAATTGTTCAACAAAGTCCAGGAAAAATTGAATAATATAAAATGAAAATTCTGCCAAAAACAACAAGGGAAGCAATGGAAATCATTTATAATACTCTTAATCAGGGAGATTCAAGATATAATGCGCCTGAAGATGAGCGCATTCTCGCTAATTTTATTATAAATGAAGCTATTTCTTTAGAAGAAAAGAAAATCCCGTTTATAAAAGAACCAGAAAAGAATAGCAAAATATCAGTTGTTCAAGAGACAGAGAAATATATAGCAAAAGAACTACTAAAACTTGAAGATTTTAAGGACAATGAAATATTTTTTGAAAGGTCATTTTTAGGTAGTAGGGCAGATGTTTTAGCAGAAGCCAACAACAAAATTATAGCAGTAGAATGTTGTTCATGCAGAATAAACAAAATAATAGATTATCTCTTAGAAGCAGATGAAGTTTGGGTGTTTACGCGGGGGAAACCTCCTTGGGAAACAGTCAACTATGTTGAAGATATGCAGTGGTTTATATTCAAAAGAGGCCCCAAATGGGACGAGACCTTTAAAGAACACGAAAAACAAGTCCAAGAAGAGCTGAAGAAGATTAAGAATCCGTTGGATGAGCTATAAAATGAAAAAGAAAACAAGAAAAATACAGATAAAAACACTGATTTTTGATTATGGGGGGGTTCTTGCTGAAACTAACTATCATTTATTCAAGAAAATCATGATGAAAAAACATGGTTTTTCTATCTTTTTATATTCAGATTATCCTAAAAAAATTCACAATAAGTTTAAGGGATTTTCAATCGGGAAACATTCTTATAGAGAAGTTTTGAAAGAGTTAAGCGGAAGAAAATATATTTCTGCTATAGTTAAAGATTATAAGAAATATCTTAACAAATGTCGAAAACCTAACAAAAGCTTGCTGAAACATCTTAGAAAATTAAAGAAAAAATATCTCTTGATTTATCTTTCCAATATCAGTGACTTGCATTTGGAAGCCCATCGTGAAAGCCATTTCTTTAAACATTTTAAATATGGCCATGGTTCTTGCGAGCTCGGATTAAAAAAACCAGACAAAAGGATCTTTCTGCATGTAATTAAAAAATATCATCTAAAACCCAAAGAGACTGTTTTCATTGACGATAGAAAAGAGAATGTCATAGCAGCAAGAAAAGTCAGAATGAAAGCAATCCAGTTCAAGAACAACCCTCAGCTTTTCAAAGACCTAAGAAAATTAGGGGTTAAGATTTAAGTTAAATTAGAAGAAAGTGAAAAACCCGCTTGATGAGCTATAAAATGAAAAAAGAAAAAATATTACTAATTGCATTATTTGTATTGGTTTTATTGATGGTAGTAACCATTATAATAGTCGGATGTAAAACTCCTGAAGAAAAAACAAACGAAACTATAGAAGAACCACCACCTGAAATTATAGAAATAAATGAAAGCAAATTAGAATGGCTAATTTATCAAAAAATTAATGAAGAAAGAATAAAAGAAGGCATTGACATAGTAAATTACAGTAATAATTTCTCAATTTTAGCTAAGGAACATAGTCAAGATATGTTAAAAAATGATTATGTTTCTGTAATAAATTTAGAAAACAAAAGTGCTATAGAAAGAGCTTTAGATAAGGGTTGGAATACTTATATTTTATGTTATGGCTGGAGAATATATATTTCTGAATTTGTAGATAATATTTCTATTAGATACGATGAAATATGTGGGTCTACAGAAGATGAAGAAGAAATTTCAGATTGTGCCATTAAAAAATGGATATATAACCCTGATATAAATGAAATAATTCTTGGAAAAGCCCATTTCGAAGGTCAAAAGTGCATACATCCCCGTGAATTAGGGGTAGGGGTATCTTGTGATAATTATAGTTGTCTTATTGCTGTAAATGGTCTTTAAAAGTGAAAATCCCTAGAAATCCGTTTGGATTCTAATTGACAAACGTGTTTTTTACTCGTTTAGATTTAACAAAATAAATAGTCCAAACGATTGCGGCACCTAGATAAATTAATAAGGGGCTATAATCCTCCAAAAGAGAGCTAACAATTAAGTTGTTAACAAAAATAGCCCATAAATAAATAATAGCAAAAACAGGAGCTTTTTTTGATTTTGTAAATATAAAATAAAGTGTAAATCCAATTAAAACTAGAAGCCCGAGATCTAAAAATAATGCCCACTCAATAGAATACTCTCCAATTAGAGAGAGAGCATCAAGAATATCTATAATTATAACAATGATACTATAAAACATCCCTATAATTGGAATAATTAACCACCCCCCTATCCCAGACACTTTCTCTTCTTTCTTTGCAGTTTTCTGTTGCAATCTCCTCTTTTTCGTTTTTTCTTCACTATAAAACCAATTAGATATTTTTTTCCAACACATAGATAAATCAAGTTTTTTTAATATATAAAATTAACGAAAACAAAAGAAGAAAGAGTTATAAAAGCAAAGATTTTTAATTCCAAGAAAAGTAGAATTTATATTAAAAAGAGGTAAGAAATGGCTAAAAAGAGAAAGTCAGGAAGTGCTATAATTATATATTTAGAAATTCTAAGGTGGCTTTTATTTGCCTTGGGTATTCTCTTTTTTATATGGTTAATCAAAAATCTAATATGATAAGCATTAAATGGATTATAAGTAAAATAATTGAAATTATTTATTTAGTAATAATAGTATATGTTGCTTATCAAGTTTTAAAGGCAATCTTTGGTGGGACATGGGCTACTGAAGATATTATTATAGCTGGGATGGGAATAATTTTGGCGGGGATGTTTGCTATAGTTGGATTTCTAATAAACCAAGCCCAGAGTATTGGTAAAATAAAAGGGACATTAGAAGAGCATGTGAGAAATCATAAAAAATAATTATTTCTTTTTCAATAATCTCAATATCCCAGAATTATTTAAGGGTTTCTGCTCAAAACAACTATTCCTTCCTTTTTGTCTTTAAACCGCAAATTGGACATCTGTTTCTTGACTTAAGCCACCAATGATAAGGTAAGTAAAAAACACCAAAACCTATCAAAAACCAAGCCCAACTAAATTTCTTTTTTGTTCCTTCTACATACTTCTTACATTCTGGACAATATCTTTTTCCCATGTTTTTATAATGTTCAAGAAATATTTAATCCTTTCTATGACAAACGAGCATTGTCAATCGTTCTTACAAACGATTAAAAGAAATATTTAAGAGCGAGCCCATCAGGGCGAGCGTGGTTTCTGTAGGGTGAGATTTCTACTTTAATCCAAAATTATTCTTGAAAATATTTTAATATTCTTGCTTTATCTTCATTTTCTTGTTGTGATTTACAATAGATTTCTATAAATATTATTTTGTCATTTGGTGGGTCATAGGCAAAAATAACCCTTATCCCGCTCATAGAACCCCTATTTAGTGATTTACAACGAAATTTTCTTGCTTTATATACTGGAATTTTAACTTTTTCTCCTAGTCCCGAAATTCTTACAACACCACTAAGGTTTTCTTTATCTGTTTCTAATGCTTGTTTAAATATTAAAAAATCTTTGTCAAATCCCCTATGCTTTTTTACTAATTTATCAAGATCTTTAGAGAATTCTTTTACTTTTTCTTCATCGAATATCATTTTCTTCAGTTACTGAATGTATAGCATCTCTATAGAACACAAGTTCATAGTCTATTATTTCTTTGTTTTTAGTTGCTTTCCAAGGTATATCAGTATGGGAATATCCAGTTATTTGGTGTGCAGTCATCCCAGAAAACTTATTTATTGTTTTATCAATAATTTGTATGTCCGCACCGCTGAGCAAAACAATCTCTGGTTCTTGAATAGATAAAAATTTATTTTGGGGGTATCCCTTATATTTTGTTTTAATTTCTTTTATTTTACTTTTCTTTTTTAATTTTTTGAGCACTTTATTAATGTGGCATGGCGCCGGGCCATATAGGAGTTTTCTATAACTCTCGCCAGTTATAGAGATTTCATATTTTTCATAATAATCAAAATCAGAAAAGTATAATAACTTGTATAGTACTGTCTTTCCAACATTCTCTAAATTAGTACATTTATGGATCACATAATGTACCATTTCTTCAAATTTTTTTCCATTAAATTTAATCATGTTACTTATAAGACCTCGGACTTTTTAACCCTTTCCTTTCTCATTAACCTTCAATCAATTTTTTTGACTTCTTTACTTTTTCAAGTTTAAAGAATTAAGATAATTTTCAACGAGTTCTTCAACCATTCTCGCCTTTATTACCATTCCTAAATCTATACTTTCTGACTTTTTTATTACTGGTTGCAGTTTTGCAGGAATCTCTTTAAATTCTATTTTTCCTTCATCATTTTTAAAAAACCATTTTGAGATCACTCCACAAAAATAAATTCTCTCACCTCCAAGAATAGTATTTCCACTTCTTGTTTTAAATCCAGATTTGTCATAAATAAAAACTGGACTTCCGCTTGATCCTGGAAATACAGAAGCATCGATTAAAAAGATAGGATTTCCTCCATAATCTATATTTATGGATGTTGCGGTTATTCCCGTTCTAATTATAGGTAATAAGTTCTTTGAATCATAAAGTCCAATAGGATACCCTATAAATAAAATATTTTCTAAGGCGTCAAATTCTTCTAGATCTTTTTGATTTGGTATAAAGTTTGCTGGAATAGATCTTACAAATAGCTTTACTCCATTATCTTTAAATGTATTAATTATAGTGGAAAGATTGGTTAAAGTTAAGTCTACATTTTCGTCAGGATGATTGAACCAATCTGTTTCGTTTAAAGTGCAATAAAGCTTCTTTCCAAGAAAAGGAGAATTTTTTGGAGGAATTTCAGAATCAGACTCTGTGAAGAAGAAATTGATTTGTTTAGCACATTTTATAACATGCTTGTTTGTAATTAAAAAAGTCATCATTTTTCCATTATTTAATTCTGCCTGTAAAATAAAACCAGTACCAACACCAAGATTTGTTTCTATCCTAGTTGTAGAAAAAAGTAATTGTTCAACAAGGGTTTCAACTTTCATTTCAAATTCTCCTCAACCTTATCTTGCTTTAGAAATTCACCTTTAATAGCTTTATCTACAACACCTTTAACTTCAGCAGAAAAATCTGTGCTTATCATCCAATTAAGATAAGAAGGATCGTTTTTAAATACGAATTCAAGTGTTTTTCCTTTATATTTATTTCCAAAGTTTATAATTGCTTTTCCTTCGAGCCATGCCAATTTTCCATTTTCGTCAATCCATTTAGGGTCTTTTTTTGGATTACAAAATCCATGCAAACCTAAAATATGCTTGGGTAATTCCTCATGCTGTTCCAATTGAGATTTAAAAACATCCACTATAGCACGAACATCAACCTCTGACCTATGGGCCCCTTTTAATTCTTTATTACAATATTTTTTATAAGCTGAACCCAAATCTCTTGGTTCTAATTTATGATAAATTGTTAAGACATCCACAATCAATTTTTCTTTATGCGAGTAAGTTATTCCTACTCTTTGAAATTCTGCTTCGAGAAGGGGCAAATCAAACCTATTTATCGCAAATCCTCCCAGGTCACAATTTTCTATGAATTCGAGTAATTTTGGGGCAAATTCTTTAAAATAGGGCTTTCCTAAGACAGCTGCATCCATTATACCATGAATTTTTATTACCTCAGGAGGAATTGGAATGCCTGGATTAATTAAAGAACTTAAAAATTCTTCATGTCCATCTGGATTAATTTTAATAATGCTTATTTCTATTATACGATCTTGTTGTGGGTTTATTCCTGTTGATTCTATATCAATAAATGCAAGAGGTCTTGTTAATTGTAAATTCTTCATCTTCTCCCCATCCTTATCTCTCCAAGTCCTCACAACTTTATTAGTTTTTCGGTTTTAGTTATCTACAATATGGAGTCCTTTTTTTATAGGCTCAACCCACCAATATACCCATGCCCTTTCATGTTTCTTAGATTTGATTTTTCCCAACATCTCTAATTTTTTTAAACTCCGCCCTATTCTACTGTACATTGTTGGTAATCCCTTTCTCCACGAAGAAAAAGATTTATTTTCAACATCTTCAGGTTTAACTTTAAAAGTTTCTATCATAATCCCTATAATTGTATAAGCATTTTTAGGATCGTTTTTTAAAGTTTCTTCTACCTTCGTAAAAACATCGTCTTTTTCGAGTTCTTTTATAGGTATTTTTATTTTCATTTTAACCTCCTATACTCTATTGTATTTAATGTTTTATAAGTAATTTATGTATCTTAGGGTATTTAAATCTTTGCTTTTTTATAAGTAATATTTTTAAACTCTTCTATTATGTCTTATATCACCGAAAGGTTTAAAACTGGAAGTTTACTAGAAAAAGAAAGGCAGGGTGAAAAAAGATGGCGCATCATAAAATCATAATTGGGGATTCTAGAAATATGAAAAAATGGATTCCAGATGAATCTGTTCATTTAATTGTTACTTCGCCACCATATGCACACATCAAAGATTATGGAGTCAAAGGACAAATTGGATTTGGCAGTTCTTTTCAAGAATATATTAATGATTTAACAAAAGTATGGAAAGAATGTTATAGAGTTTTGAAGCCTAATTGTAGACTTATAATTAATATAGGAGATGTTTATAATACTACACCAGTTATTGGAAGACATAAGGCCCTCCCTATACACGCACATTTTATTATTGAATGCGAGAAACTTGGTTTTGATTATATGGGGCATATCACTTGGCAAAAAGTTGGAACCGTTAGGCCGAGTGGGGGGGCAAGTGTTATGGGTTCTTTTCCACATCCTAGAAATGGCATTGTAGAATATGATTATGAGTATATTTTAATTTTTAAAAAACTTGGAAAAGGAAATGGATTAGAACTTTCAGAGAATATAGATGAATTATCAAAAAAGAGAAAAATTTCTAAATATGAATGGTTAAAAAAAGTAAAAGAGAAATCTGCGATGGATATTAAAGAATGGCGAGAATTATTTGCTGGCCATTGGAGATTTCCAGGAGTGCGACAAGTTGAACATATCGCCATGTTTCCAGAAGAATTGCCCAGAAGACTAATCAAAATGTTTTCTTTTTCAGCAGTTCCAGAGCTCGGTTTCAAAGGAGATGTTGTTTTAGATCCATTTTTAGGAAGCGGCACTACAACAAAAGTCGCAAAAGAATTAAATAGAAACAGCATAGGTATAGAATTAAATTCTAAATTCTTAAAAACAATTAAAGACAAGGTTGGGATAACACAGAAAACCTTTGATAAAGCTGAGCATACTTTTGAAATAATTAAAGATTAAATTTTATCTTTTCTATTTTGCAAATATTTTATAAAATCAATTTTTTTAATATCACAATATATCCTTAAAAAATAAGCTACTAAACCTTTATTTCCATATTCTGGAACCAAATAAAATTTACCATTATCATTTTTGATATATAACATAATCGTTTTTTCAAAATCAACATCTTTAAAGGCAATTCTAGCACCAGTAACCAATTTTACTTGAATCCATATTTCTTTTGTGTCCACTTTTCCAAGAATATCTATCCCCCCAACATCTTCTGCTTCAGTAGACCACCTCCAATTTATTTCAGGAACATTTCTTTCTAAAAATTCCATCGTCTTTTTTTCAGCTTGCCATCCATCAAAAGTTGACCATAGCATCATATATTCCACCCATTTGATAACTTCTTCATTTTTAATTGCCCTAATTTTTTCAAAATTATCTATAATATATCTATCAACCGCGCGATCTCTCAATCTTTCTTTAGTAACTTCTGTTATGAATGGATAGCCTTCAATTTTCTTTCGTTCTTTTAGAGGAATAAATTTATAATTTGATTTTATCTTAGGCAATTTTATTTTTTTATTATCTTTTTCTTCAAGAGCATCCGCATAAAGCTTAATAACAAAATAATAATCTTTTATAATTTTTATATAAAGTTCTTTTTCATTTTCTAATTCGTATATCTTTTTAAGATAATTCTCAATTGCTTCTTTTCTACTCCCTTTTGAACATTCTTTATCATAATCCCTAAAAAAATTAGTTATTGCTATTGTCCCAGTCTTACTATACAAATGTAATCTATCTCCAATTTCATTAAGAATAATCCATGGTTCTTTACTCCATACAGACGCGTCTTTCAAAGCGATAGCTTCTTTTTCACTAAGAAAAAGTTTAGGTTCTTTTATTAATTCGAATATTTTTTCATCAACCATATCTGGCCGGCCAGACTCCGGCCCTTATAGATTTTTCCCTCACACACCTCCGACTACCCAAACTAACAAAAATACAAAACGCAAAACACAAACTAAGGGTCAATAAGAACCAATTTGCTGGTGCTGGATGCTTTGTTTTTATTCTTTACTCTTCTTTCTTCTTTTCCTCTCTCGGCGATGCGTTAAAATCTGATTTTGCTTTCTTTTAATAGCTTTAATAATAAGGCTACAAAGGGCCTTAAATTTCCTTTGATTTGGGCTTCTTGCAGTGCTTTATAATATCTGTGCTTTATGGCATTGGGGATGTTTATCATTGGATATCTGTTTTTATACAGAATAAAATTCATTAATAATCTGCCCACCCTACCATTGCCGTCAATGAAAGGATGTATAAGCTCAAAAGCAGTATGAAAATAAGCGGCAATAACCAAAGGAGGCAATTTATTCTTGTTTTTTGAGTACCATGACAATAAAGATTTCATTTCTTTAGGCACTTTTTCCGGTTTAGGGGGAATCCATTCTACTCCCCTTATATAAACCTGAACTGTTCTGTAATTGCCCACATATTCTTCTAATTCAGCTCTTAAGGTGTTTTTTACTATGATTTTATGCAATTTACAAATTAATTCTTTCGTGATATCCCCATTATATTTAATGATAAAATCAAAAGCTTCTTTATGATTTAAGGTTTCATTTATTTCTCTTAAAGACTTCTTAGGGGTTATATTTTCAAATAACAATTGAGAAGTTTCTTGCAAAGTTAATGTATTGCCCTCTATTGCAGCAGAATTATAAGTGAAAAAAGAGCAGAAAGCTTCATATCTGCTCTCAATATTCTCTTTAGGCTCTTTGATATACTCTTTTTGTATTTTTTCCAAGATTTTTAGCTCTTCTGCTGTCAAAATACCGCTCAAGAAAATCAATTCTTTGTCAGCCATTTTTTCTTTAGCCATCAAATTTTCTTTAGCCAAATTCGCCCCCAGATATATCCTTTTTTTCTTTATTTTTTTGCCTTCCCTCACAGAGATAACTCTATAATAATACCTTCTATTGCCCTTTGTTTTAACTTCTGTGTAAGTCATAATATTTATACGTCTACACTCTTTATAAATCTTTCTGATATGTAGACGTAAAGAAAGAATGTCTCCATTTAACCTCTTCCTTTTCCCCGCACACATCTCCGACTAGACAAAGACAAAAATACAAAACGCAAAACACAAACTGAGGGTCAATAAGAACCAATTTGCTGGTGCTGGATGCTTTGCTGTTTTAGAATCTAACTTTACTTTTCCCCGAACTCAACTTTCTATTTTTCTCCTGAACTCTTCAACAGAACTATACTTGGTAAACTTGCCTTTCTTAATCTTATCCAGCTTTTTCAAATAACTCTTTTTGACTTTCATAAAACCCCCAATGCGCCCTTCAAGTAAGGCATATTTTTCTCGATAAACTCTATTATTTCTTTTTTAAAATGTGGATTAGCTGAAATTGCCCTAAATTTTGTTTTTTTAGTCAGGATAAGCCAACCGTTTTTAACAAGTTCACTAATAGTTTCTTTTGAAAATCTTTTGAAATGCTCTAACCTATCATAACAAGCGCCCCAGTTTTTCTTCCCTCTAATAACCTTAAACAACAGTTGCGCTTTTTCAAGATCACTTGCTTTTTCCATAATAATTATTAGATTTAGATACTTTTAAATGTTTCTATCTTTGAAATATCTATTAATTCAATAGAAAGATTTAAATAGCTTGATTATTTAATAAATTTAAATAAATGATTTATTTAATAATATAAAATGAAAATAAAAGAAAACAAATCTGTATTTTTAGAAGTCTTTGGAGACACGCCTAAATTGCGAGTCTTGGACTTTT
Source organism: Candidatus Woesearchaeota archaeon (assembly GCA_964354405.1). Lineage (GTDB taxonomy): Archaea > Nanobdellota > Nanobdellia > Pacearchaeales > UBA284 > JAVZYK01. The sequence goes on from CAYGZP010000001.1 coordinate 150,934, forward strand.
TAATAGAAAATCACATGTTTGACTATCCTATGACCGAGATAGCAAGAGGGAGCAATGTGAGTTATAATTCTATAAAGGGTTTCTTCTCGAACTGGATCAAGGAAGGAATAATCATAAGAACAAGAAAAATCGGAAAATCCGATTATTACAAGTTTAATTTGGATAATCCTTTTGTTAAAAATCTCATAAAATTAGATTGGATTCTCACTAAAAAGGCGCTTGCTCCAGAACTAACAAAAAAGCAGTTCTCTCCAATCCCTGCATAGACTTTTTATTCTTATCTACTCCCCCTAGCAACACGCACCATCCTTTTAACTTTTTCTCCTTTATCGTTAAATGATAAACCTCTTGCCCTAGAAACCGCACCCTTCAATCACTTACTTCTTATCTCTCGCTTTGTTTTAAATTAATAGTTCCTTGCCTGATGGAACTTCGCCCGTCTTTGGAGTTTCTTTCTGTTCTCTGAATCATGCCGGGATGATTTTCTCCATGTTCTCTGTGTCTGTGCTCCTTCAGGGCTTCTGCTATCTCTGTTATCGCTGCCATGGCTACCCGGATTTCTATCATCTCTGTATTGTCTTTCAAAGCTCCCCCTTTCTTCTTTGCTTTCTCCAATATATCCACTGCCCCCGCCGTATCCTCTGGATTCTCTGGGTCTGCTGGGGCCAGGGCATCTATTTTCATGGCTATGGCTAAATCTACGACGTCCATGGCTAAATCTGCTGTCACGGCTAAAGCTGCGAGGACTTCTGCCATAACCCCCTCCTCTCCCCCTGTCACCTACTCCTCTTTCCTCTCTTCCTCTTTCCCCCCTTCTGCTGTCCTCTCTTCTGCTTGGGCTTTTGATAAAAACTCTTTCAAATTGCGGAAGCTCTGTTTTTTGGATGTTCAATGACTGGTCGCTTATAACCCTGTTGAAGTTTTCATAATCTCTTTCGGCAAGAATAGTTATTGCCTTTCCTTTTTTCCCGGCTCTCGCAGTTCTTCCAACTCTATGGATATATTCTATGCTTGTTTTTGGAGAGTCATAGTTATAGACATGCGAAACATGCGGGATGTCAAGCCCCCTTGCAGCAACATCTGTGCATACAAGAATAAATTTGCTGCTCTTGTGGAATTCCTCAAGAACCCTGCTCCTTTGATTCTGTCTTAAGTCTCCATGAAGAGCAAGCGCGTCAAAACCATTTCTGTTCAAGCTCTTTCCGATAAAATCAGCGTTTCTTTTTGTGTTGCAGAAAACCATTACAAGTTTTGAATTCTCCTGTTTGAGAAGATGCACCAGCAAGGAGAATTTTTCATTCGGAGGAACATCATAAAAAACCTGCTCAAGCTTTGAGGGGTCAACATAAGATTCAGCCGAGACTTCTTTAGCATTCCGCATGTATTTTTTTGAAATCTCTATTATCTGGCCTGATATAGTTGCTGAAAAAAGAAATGTCTGCCTATCCCTTGGGCATCTCTCAATTATTCTTGTTACTTCCTCAAGAAAACCCATGTCAAGCATCCTGTCAGCTTCATCAAGAACAAGAAATCTTACTCTTGAAAGGTCAATTGTCCTTCTTGAAAGATGGTCAAGTATTCTTCCGGGAGTTCCTACAACAATCTCTGTTCTTTCCAGCCCGCGTATCTGGGGGATCAATGAAACCCCGCCATAAACAGCAGTGATTTTCAGATGATAATACTTTGCAAATATTGAAAGAGCCTTTGAATCCTGCTGCGCCAATTCTCTTGTTGGGGTAAGTATCAGTGCCTGAATGCCTTTTCCAGGCTGAACATGCTCTATGATTGGCGCCCCAAAAGCAAGAGTTTTTCCTGAGCCAGTTGCGCTTTCTCCAATGATATCATGGCCGGCAAGAGCCAGGGGAAGTACTTTCTCTTGGATTTCAGTCGGCTCTGTAAAGCCGCTTTCCTCAATAATTTTCAGCAAATTCTGGCTTAACCCCAGTTCTTTGAAACTTTTCATTTTATATTGAATATTATTTATTGCTTTTAACCCTTTCTCGTTCGGATTCCCAATCAGGCAAAGACAAAAACACAAAACTAAACTGAGGGTCAATAAGAACCTGTTTGCTGGTGCTGGATGCTTTGTTTATTCTTTACTCTTCTTTTCCTTTAAGTTTCTCAACACTCTCAGCTTTAGGGCCTTTGTCGCCCTCTACAGCCTTGAACGAGACCTTATCGCCTTCATCAATTGAAACGCCTTCCTTCAATCCAGTTCCGTGGACGAAGTAAGTTTTGCCGTCATCTCCGTTGATGAATCCGTAGTTCCTCATTCTGTTGAAAAACTTGACTGTTCCTTCTGTCATTTTATTCAATATATAGTTTAAGTGTAAGCGCTTTTTAACCCTTTCTACCTAACTTTCTCGCACATTACCCTTACAATTGGCTCAATAACACAAGATTTAAATAGTTTGTAAGAGTAAGATATTTATGAGAATAATCAAAATAAAGAAAGGCAAAGAACACTATTTTTACTTAAAATATTCTTATAGGAAAGGAAAGAGGGTAATAACAAAAGAGAAGTATCTCGGCAAGAAAATTCCTAAAGATATAGATAAAATAACGCAAGATTTGAAGGAAGAACTGCAAAAAGGCATTTATGAGAAACTTGAAAAGATAAAAGATAATTTTCGGGAAGAATGGAAAGGCTATCCCGAAACCGTGAAAAATAAAGAAAAAGAAGAAATTGCCATAGCTTTTACTTATAATACTAATGCTATTGAAGGCTCTACAATAACTTTAGAAGAAGCCCGCGAGATAATACATGATAAAATTGCTCCCAATAAGCCATTGAGAGATGTTAGGGAAACAGAAGCTCATTCCCAAGTTTTCTTAAAAATGCTTGACAAGAAAGAAGAAATTTCTAATTCATTGCTTCTGAAATGGCATAAAGATATTTTCGGAGAAACAAAGCCAGACATTTCTGGCAAATATAGAGACTATCTTGTAAGAGTCGGCGATTATATTGCTCCTGACTGGCAGGAAGTTAAAGAATTAATAAATCAGTTTATTAAATTTATAAACCATGCCAAGATACATTCTGTCGAATTGGCTGCAAGAGCCCATCACAGATTTGAAATGATACATCCCTTTGGAGATGGAAATGGCAGAATAGGAAGATTGATTATGAACCACATTTTATGGCACAAGGGTTATCCAATGCTTATTATAGAATACAAAAAAAGAAAGTCTTATTATAGAGCATTACAAAGAGGTGAAGAGAAATTTGTCAAATATTTTTTTAGAAGATATCTCACAGTCCATAAAAAAAGATATTCTTAATCGTAATTATTTATTTTCTCTAGCATTCAAAGACTTTTAACTTTTTCTTTTAATACTTGAATGCCCTTTCGTACTTTTTATGATCTTCAAAGAAATCAATAATAATTGAAAGAATTTCCACTTCATTAGGGGTAGTTATAGAATAAATCAATCTTGCGCTCTTTGATAAGTCTATTAGCCAGAGATTGTCTATCTCAAATTTTTTAATATATTCTTTTGGGATTATTCTTTTTGGAATGGACTCTCCAGAAAAAGCATTTTGTTTAATTTTCTCTATAGCTTTTTTAATCGCCTTTTTTAGAGGATCGGCATCATTTAGGTTGAAATAAATCTCTTCTAGCTTTTTGTCAGCAAATATGACTTTAGACGGTTTTATCATAGGCTTTTTCTCCTTAGTCTCATGAATTTTTTGGCAAGTTCTGGGTTCCATATATAGACTAGAATTCCTTTTCTTGAGATGGCTATTTTATTAATGCTTTCTAGATACCCTATAACTGTAATATAGGTCTGCCACATTACTTTTTTAGGTAGTTTTTGCCATATCTTCCTTCTAGTAAACTCGCCACTGTACTTCTTTATCGTGGCCTCTACCATTGATACCGTATCTAGGGTAGGGGATCTAAATAATCCAGATATCTCCCTACAATAACTATTTTTTCTTTGAATTTGGATTGGCATTTTTTACCCTAATAGTATTTTATAAGTATATCAATTGATATACACTTAAAAAGGTTTCGGTTTTAACTAGCGACTTTTTAACTTTTTCTCTAGCCCCCCCAACCTTCTTCGTGCCCGCGAAAATTTAAATAGGCTCTTTTATAATATTGATAATGCCAGTGAAAATAGATTATGAAAAATGCTGCTGGAAAAACAATAAATGTGTAAGCAGCAGCTGCGGCTGCGGGACTTGCTGTAAAGGATGCGTTGAAGCCTGTCCAGTTAAAGCATTAGCAAGAAAGAAGCAAGTTGTTGTTGACGAGAAAAAATGCATTAGCTGTGGCGCTTGCATCTCGGCATGCAAGCATGGGGCGATTTCTTTTAAATAAACCCCAGTCTTTTCTATGGTTTTATAGTAGGACAACCCCCCTACTCGAGAGCTCCGCCTTTCCTTATCACTTAACAACAAAAGCCTTAAAAATGTCTAAAGAATTTTTTCCTCAATAATTCTAGAGATCGGTTTTTTTGTTTTATGACTTAACCATCTTAATTTGTTTATAGTTTCCACTGAGAGAGTTAGGTCTATTCTCTTCCTCTGGAAAGGCAATTCTCTTGTTTTGTCATAGTTTTCCAGAGCTTCAAAGACGTCTTTATATTTTCTTAGTATGCTTCTTATCTTAGATGATCGCATTTTTCAACCTCTGCTCTATGTTTCTTATGTTAGTTATATTTTGTTTTGCAATTGAAACTATGTGATGTAGCAACAGTTCTCTGCTGATTTGTTTCTTATTCTCTTCTGCGAAAGCCATTGCTATAAAAGCAGATGTTCTCTTGTTCCCATCGCTGAAAGGATGATCTACAAGTATTGCACGAAACAAATAGGCAAGCTTCTTGTATGGGCCTAATTTTTTGTTTCTCTGCATGTCAATCGCATAGTCAAGACTAGAGCCACTTCTAAGGTTGCCGCCGAAACCTTCATTTATCCTTAACAAATTTATCTTACTAATTTTCATACACATAAATATTAGTTACTTGTTTATAAACCTTTTGGTTTCCTCTGTGAACAGCAAACCTTAAAAACGCTGAAAATGTGACTATATTGAGGTGACTGAGGTGATCAGCACCAGACTGATTTCTGGATAAATTTGAGATAAACGAGAAGGAGATAATAAGTTAAAATGACAGAAGAAGATTTAAAGAAAATAGCTATCGAGATGAGAAATGTCTTATTGGAAAACGAATGTATTTTTCATGTAGTGGTATTGAAGACAGGGGATGGACTAAGAGCACATGAATTTTATAAAAAGTGTTATCCTTGCATAGGCCATAACTCGGAATGCAAAGACTATGAGCCGTGCTTTCCAAAAAGGCAGCCATAAACTAAGATAAAATGGTAAAGATAAGAGAGCCTGAAACTCTGATTAAGGTTGCGACATCTTATGAGGATTTGGAAAAGATAGTTAAGAAATTTAATCCAAACGTAATCTCTGTAAAAAGCATTCTAGGCAACACAGTACAATATCATCTTTATGAGGAAAAGCCAGAGCATTGCATGATAATCCTTTCACAACAGGTAAAAAAGGAGGTAGCCCCCGGGGATTCTAACATCCAATTGACTATAACCTCTGAATCAGAAGATCTGAATAAAAAAGTTTATGAAGAATTAAGCCAAAGAACTGGGCTTGAGTTCAGAGAAGCTCCGGAGTTTTTGCAAAAAATTATGCCGGGGCTAAATGCTATATTTCCGGTCTTTAAGAAACATGGAAAAGAAGCAGTCATAACTTTTTTAAGAGGGCTTTAAAAATAAGATAAAATGACAGGCAAAAATGACAAAATACAAGCCTAAATACGGGCCTAAACTAAATTGCGAGCATAGAGTTTTAGATTACAATCCAGAAACAGGGCGATTGTGGCATCCGCCATATTGTGTGCACAGTCTCGAGCCCCAAGCCAGGGGCAAGATTGAATGCCCATATGTTGGAAGCTGCATAGAGTTGACTATCACAGAGCAATATAATGAAAGCAGAAAAACAGTTGTGAATGTATGCGATTTGGCAGATAGAGTAGACAGCAAGCCCAAGAAAAACTGGCTGGTGTGCTTGTTAAGCCGTGAAATCAAGATATTTGGAAGAAAAAAATAAGATAAAATGGCAAGGTTAGAGAGATATTAAGTTGGATGAAATGTTAAATTATAAGATAAGGCATAAAGAAATATCAGAGTTGATTTTGAAGCAGATAAAAGCCTTTGGGGCAAATTACGCTTCCAAAGAATTGACTAAATTCATATATGGGGCATCTGGAAAACAAGGAGATTATCTCGATAAAAGGATTAGGAGCGCAAATTTAAGCGAGGAAAAGAAACAGGAGCTGATAGGAGAGTTAAGAAGAGTTTGCCAGGGCATTAAGGAAAGATATAATGCTATAACCGCCGAGGCAAAACCAAAATCACCAGGAACAGAAACAAAACCCCCACAAACAACATCCTCAGGAGCACAGGCAACAATACAACAGCCGAAAGCACAACAGCCGAAATATGACACAAGAATAAGAACTTTGGATTTCTACATCAACACCGCATACACACGGCTCAACCTTGAGGAGAGTGTAGACGAGAGCAATTTGGATGAGATAAATAGTCTTTTAGAAGACAGTTCAAAATTGCTTGGAAGTATAAATTTGCCCGAAACTCAGATACAGAAGTATACGAAACGCCTTAAAATTGCGCATGGCATTCTCGAGAAAAAATATGGAATAATAGGGGAAGAGAATTATATTTATTATAGCACGATGGCGCAACACCTGAAGGCAAACGCCGAATCAGGGATAATAGATGAGATTTTCAGTGAGATTAAGAGCATGCAAGCAGAAATCGCGCTGTTCCGCATGCCAACAGGAAAGCGGGGGGAAGTGAGGCAGATGTTGAATAATGCATGGGATATCGCCAAGGAAAAAAATATCACAAGGCTTGAAGAAACTTTGACCAAATACGAGTCTATACTAACCAAAAAAAATAGCCAGATTGTAGAGGGAGAAAATGAAATCAAAAGACTCGCGGAAATGAAGAAAGGTACGCAGGCCAACTCGAGAAACTTTTCTAACGTGGAGATTGACAGGTTCATCACTGAAAAACAAACCTATATCACTAGTTTGCAGAATCATACAGCAGATATAACCGGAAAAATAGAGGGACTAAAGACAAAGTTAATGGAAACCAAGGGCAAAAATAAAAAACCTTCAAATTCAGAGTGACTTTTTCTTTTAATAAGTTATAGATTGATGACAAGCCCCTTTTTATATATAATTGATAAACCCATTTTCTCAGAAATTCGTTTTTCACATTAACTTTCTATTTACTTCTAACTCAAGTTATGCTTGGAGGTTTGCAAACTGGACAAGGCCAATAGTCATGCATCTGTGCATCCAAAGCATCGTCAAAGCAGATGATATTTGATCTTGGTGTTGATGTCGCGATATCACAATCGCAATAATGGAACTTCTTCGAGCTTTTTGTGCCTACAAAACTTGTTCCTTGGGGGCATCCAAAGTTTATGACACACATATTATCTTCTGTGAAGTTTGTTGCGTTTCCTCCGCCCGTGCCTTCTCCTCCTCCGCCCTCTCCCTCACCCATGCTCAAATTTGCCTCGCTCAGGTTTTCAGTTGCATTTAAATTCTTGCCAAGGTTAGGATCATGTTTTCTCTGCGAGTTAGAATTAGATAGAAGATAGCTTCCCGAACCTATTATAAGAATGATAACAATGACAACAACCCACACAAGCAGCTCTTTATGTGCCTTGGGCTTGTTCATAGAGCTCGGTTTCTTTTCTTTCTCTCGCCCCTTTTTCATATGGCTGTAAAGAAGGAGATGTTTTTAATAATTATGCTTTTAATCTCTGATATAGAGAGTGTGTTTATCATCTATTCCTATCATTATTGGCCCGCGGGGCATCGGCATCTCAAGTCTCTCTCCTTCCAAGTATGCGACAAGCTCACTTTGCCCATCAGTGGCGCGATTTTCATTATAAGCTCTATTAAATTCTAAAGCTCTTTCGCAATTTTGGCAATAAGCCATGTTTAAAATCGCTCTTTTCATAGGTAAGTTGTTTTGATCAAAGGCATTGCACAATCTTCTATTCTCGCTGACAAAGAATGGGTGAATAGGATTAAGAATCTTTTTGACAATCCCCAGAGCTTCATTGAGCTTATCAAACAACTGAAAGCCGTCTAAGCCTTTGAACTCATCACATTTTGAGACATGCTCCAAGTCAACATCTACCTTAATTCGTATATTATAGGGCTTTATCTTCCCATCCGGTTTTTCTGCGAGCATCAGATAATCTCGAGTTAGGCATTAAAAAAGATTATTGTAATGCGAGATATAATACCATAGTAAAATATAATGCCCTATATGAGTTTTCCGTTTTACATAAGTTTATAAACCAAGGGCTTTAATTATAATTATATAAGAAGGAGTTTAGGCGAATTCTTATAGAAATTTAATAGAAAATAGAAACTATCATAAGATAGAATACAATAAGAAATTAGGAGGATTTTTTAAAATGCCATATGGTGGCGGTTTTAGACGAAGCGGCGGCTTTCGAAGAAGCTTTGGCCCAAGAGAGATGCACAAGATAACTTGTTCAGAATGCGGCAAGGAAGATCAAGTACCTTTCAAGCCAAAAGAAGGAATTCCAGTTTTGTGCAAAGAGTGTTATTTCAAGAAGAAAGGAATAACCCCTAGAAAACCTTTTGAGCGCAAGGAAGAAAGCAAAGAAGCAGAAGGCGGAGAAGCTGAAGAAGAAGCTGAAGAGTCAGCTGAGTAAACAGTTTCCTGTTTAGTAAGAGATTTTTATTTTTTTCTCTTTTTTTATTTTTTCTTTATTATTTATTTTTTCTTTATTCTCTATTTTTTCCAGAATTTGTCAGCTTGCTTTTCTAATCTCTCAAGTCTTGTGTAATAATCCGGAAATTCATTCAAATGCGCTAGTGCAATTTTGCCGGTTTTTATAGGGTTATCGTTCGTGACATTTGTTTTCTTGTGTATTTTTCCATGTTCTAATTCAACATCTAGGCCCATCCTGAATTGTTCGACATTCCATTTATCCCATTTTATCCCAAGCTTCTGGCCTATTATTTGTGCCTCTTTTGTTGTAAAATGTTTTTTCACCATTTTTTTATTTGATTTACCTCCTTAAATTTTAATATTAAACATTAATCAGCCCGCACCATTCGCACTCTGAAACTTTAGGACAAGGGCCTTTTAGCAATTTAAGAGCTTTGTTGAAAAGTCTTTCTGCGTTTTCAACATCGACTTTCATCTTCACAAGCTGGGTGTCAAACATTACTTCTCCAGTCTCCAAGACTTCCCGCGGATAATAAAACAATAAGAATGCGAAATCTTCGGTTTCATAGTCGTTTTTTCTCAACAAGAAGTTATAGATATCAAGTTGATTTCGATAATGTTCTGCAGTATCATCCTTTAGAGCATACCCCCTTGTCTTGTAATCCAAAACAATCAATTTTTTTCCTCTCACGAGTATGTTATCAACTGCCCCATGAAATATATTTCCTTGTCTGTCTTCCCATGATATTCCTCTAAGATTATTTCTCCATTGTTTCAGAAGCTCGGCATTCCCGAACAACCTGCATCCGAAACAGTGTATGTTTTCTCTAAGTTCGGGAGGCATGATTCCTCTTGCCATGAACCTGTCAAAATGAGTTTTGAGAATCCTATCCATGCCCGAAGGCAAGGAAGGAAATATTCCTGCGGGCCTTTTCCAAACCCCATGCTTCTCAAGCCAGAAACATCTGGGGCATTCTTCCATCAAGTTGATTCCTGATGGTGATAATTTGAAAACCTCTTTCTCCTCTTTGTCTTTTTCAGGCATTTTTTTTTACCTCTTTTATTAATTATTATAATTACAACTTTAGCTTTAATAAATCTTTTATGTCATTTATCTCGTAATCTGCCGGGCTCTTGCCTTTCTTTGACATAGGCTCTGAGTTGAATTTTGCGCCATATCTTGCATAACAAGTCTTTATTCCAAGTCTTTTTGCAGGCAAAATGTCTCGCGAGAGCCTGTCACCAACCATCAAAGCCTCTTCTGGCCTTATGTTAAGTTTCTTTAAGACAGCATTGTAAGGCGCTGCATGAGTTTTCGTTTTTCTCACATCAGCAGAGGTTATGACAACATCAAAGAACGAATCAATGTTCATCGTTACAAGCCGCATCCATGCTCGCATTATTGGAGCATCACTTATCACAGCTAATTTGTATTTTTTTCTTAGCTCGAGCAGGGTCGAGAGGACATTGGGATAAGGAGAAAGATAACTTTCCTTGACTTTTCTGTAAGCTATAATTCCATGAGCTACTATCCTGTAATCTATCTTGCCAGTGGCTTTTTTCAGGAACTTTTGCAGAATCTCTTTATGCTCGATTCCATATTTATCATAAAGCTCAAACAGGATTTTCCTTGCTTTTCTTCTTTCAAGTTTCAATCCCGCGCCGATCATCGCGTTCAACGCAGCATCGCAGCTCTTGTATTTCATAGTCATGAAATCTATGAGAGTGTTGTCAATGTCAAACAAGATTGCTTTAATCATTAAATATTCAAGAATAAGGAGTTTAAAAGTTTTTATAAAGAGATTACAAGGAAATCCCAGGAAGCAGATAGCTGATTATCTCTTGCTTGTCTTTTACGTCTTTCTTTAAACTGTCCCAGTCCTGAGCAGCTTGCATAAAATAAGCTGCATTGATTCCAGCCTGTGAACAAAGAACTAAAATATCATAAGCATCCGCATTAACTTTCAAGTTGTTCGCAAATTCTAAATTACCGATATGATAAACTGCATCTTCTCTAATTTCTTCTAAATGATTTAACAGTTCTTTAGGACTGCCTTTCTTGAACTGGAGTCCTCTCTCGCTTGCATTCAAAACTCTTACTAATTTAGGCAATACAATATCTTCTGGGCTTGAAACCCTATAAGTTATTCCTTCTTTATTAGTCAATGCCTTTAATCTTGCATTTTCTAATTCTCTAATAACTCTTTTTTCACCACTGGCAAAATTTTTCAGATTTCTCCTTGGAAATTCGATTAAAATTTTATCACCGTTTTTGCTTAGGCCCATGCAAAAAGTTTGATGGTGTTTTTTTGTATAAACTTCATATCCATTGTCAGAAAAGAACTCTCTTAATGGTTTGGAAAATTCTTTGAAATTCTCATGATTTAATGGTCTGCCAACTAAAACATCAATATCTGCTGTAGGCCTTCTTTGCTCCTCTGGCAAATAACTTTGGCTTGCAAAACCCCCTACAACCATATAAAGCCCCTTAGATAGATTAAAATGGTCTAAAGTGGATAATCCCTCTAATCCAAGTTGTATCATAGGATCAGTCAATGTCCTGAAACTATAACTCAACTTCTCTATTTTTCCATTAGTCAAATCATCTTCTGCTAGAGTTATCTTTTGCATATATCCTTAAGGAAATTTTCATTTATAAATCTTTCTTATTGCCACTACTATCAAGTGACTTTCGAAGATGTTTAAATAGCTCTTAAGATACATCCAAAGATATGTTTTTATATCTGCCGGGCCATAAGATTTCATGGGTTTGTTCAATATATTCAAGAGAAAACCAAGGGAATTACAGATTATCCAACCGTTCTCCACAGTTAAAACAGCCAATGGTTCTTTTGATTCATTTTTCAACAGGTTTCTGAAGTACAGCCAGATAATGCTTATAACAGGTAAAAGGGGCTCGGGCAAAACGAGTTTAGGAATGACCTTGCTTGCTGTCTTGAATTCTTCAAACAAAAAATGCTACGCAGTCGGGTTCAATAAATCTAAATTGCCCTTATGGTTGAAAAAATCAGATAGTCTTGAAAAAGTCCCTAATAATTCTGCTGTCCTTGTTGATGAGGGGGCGATTGTCTATGGTTCTAGAGATTCTATGAAAGATGCTAATAAGACTTTGGGCAGGATTATGGCAATTGCAAGACATAAGAGCCTAAGTTTAGTGTTGATTGCACAAAATAGTGCAATGCTTGATGTCAATGTCTTAAGAATGGCAGACATGTTATTGTTGAAAGAGCCTTCCCTTTTGCAGACAGAATTTGAAAGAAAAGCTTTACAGAAAATATACGGGGAGATAAAGCCCCTATTTATAAGACAAACCCAAAGAGAGAGATTTTTCTATATATGGAGCGACGAATTCCAGGGGTTTCTCAGTTACGAGCTCCCAAATTTTTGGAACGAAAGCATAAGCAAGGCATTCAGCAGTTTTAAATGACAAGAATTTTAGTGGCATCTTATCATACAAAAGCTTAAAAATTTTCCGCGCTTGCTAAAAGCATGGCTAGTTTAAAAGAGGCGCTCCTAGAGCTCAAAGAGATGGTGAATAATGTTCTTTCAAAGAATATAGACTTCTCTAGCAGGATTATCGAGGATGGATTTAACTTCAAGTTGAAAGAGCGCGACTATTACTCAAGAGAGATAGAGAACTCAATGAAGCGAGTTGACACAATACTTTCTGAAAGCTTTGTTGTCTCGCCGAATGAACGAAGGCCTTTGGCAGAGGCTGCTGTTCGCATCAAAGAGCTGAAAAAGATGATAAACGAGAAAAGGTTTCTTGAGACAACAGTGGCTATTGAACAGATATATGACTTGGTTCCAATGATAAAAATCTCAGAGAATGACTTGCCCAAGTCTGAGTTTTTCCTGCCTCGCATTCCCCGCGAGATTTTTGCAGAGGTTAAAGCAAGTTTCGATGAACTGATTAAATGTTACGAGCACAACTGCCACAGGAGCGCAATCATATTATGCGGGAGAATCCTTGAAATCTCGCTGCACAGAAAATATTTTGAAGTTACACAACAAGATCTGCTTGAAAAGTCTCCTGATATTGGTTTGGGGAATCTTGTGTTAAGGTTCAAAGACAAAGGAATTCCTCTAGATCCTGGCTTGAGCAACCAGATTCATCTCATCAATCAGATTAGAATTGCCTCTGTGCATAAAAGAAAACAAGTTTTCAACCCCACGAAGAATCAAACCCAGGCAGCAATATTATATACATTGGACACTCTAAAAAAACTGTTCAGGACTTGGTAAGCCCGAAACTTTCTATTTATTTAAGATTAAACTGTTCTATTGTGCGGTTTCAACACGGGCTGCCACGAGCCAAAATGCTTGTAGGCTCTCAAATCAATATATGGCAGAACATCTTTGGCCAAGCTTCCGCGCTTTGGCAATTTGTCTGCGATTGATTTACTCAAGAAATAAACCCCGCAATTAGCCCAGATGTTCTTCAACAGTGGCTTTTCTCTGAAATTTTTCACAGACTGATGCTCAACTTCTATCATCCCATAGTGTAATCGCGGATTAGCCACAACTATCGTGTCAGTGCCGAAGTTGATGAGAGATTGCAAATCAATGTCACATATATCATCAACGTTCACGACAAGAAATTCATCTGTGTTCAGCAAAGACATCGCGTTCCTCAACGCGCCTGCTGAGCCAGGCAAATTTGGGCTCGTAGCAAAATGCACTCCTAATTTAGGATGATATCTCCTAATCTGCTTCGCCTCAAGTTCTGTACAAGTCACTATTACTTTGTTTACATAAGGCCTTAGCCATTCGACTTGTTTTTCAATCAGAGTAGCGCCTCCGACTTCTAACAGCGCTTTTGGAAAAAGCTTTTCTCTGCCGAGGGAACCGCCTGCAAGAATTATTGCATCAACTTTTCTAGCTTTCATTTTCCCTCCATAGCCTCTAATTTAAAGAGGAGCTTTTGATATATAAGCTTTTCTTTACTTTTTTGCACTATTGATTTTGCCTATTTTTTCTCATTTTTACGCAATAAAAAGCTTTTTAAAACATCTTTCTCTTGTTTTTATAAGAGGTTATTAGCTATTTGGAAAATTAAAATGGCAAGAGAAGGAAAAGAAATAAACCTGATACTTGGGAAAAACATCCAGCTATTGGGCTTTGGTGTGTTGGAGCCAAGCGAGATAAACATAGTCAAGGGACTGTTACAGAACTATGTAAAGAAGATAGAGACCAAGACAGATTATAACTTGTTAAAAATGAAGCTGAAGATGCACCAGCACAACACCAATTTCATACACGAGCTAGAAAGCCAGTTGATTGTGCATCCAGGAAAATCTTTCGTTACAAATGTTTCAGATAAGAATATTTATAAGGCCATAGCGACCTTAATGAAAAAGCTCTTGTCTGAGATTGATCATTATAAAAGGCGGGATGTAAGACAAAGGCCAATCAAAAAATTTTCAAGATAAATTAATCGAGAGATAAAATTATAAAATGTTAAAGCAAAAACGAGCAAGAGAAAGGGGCAAGATAAAGCCCTCGCATATAGTCAAGACTCTCAAAATCGGCGAGAGTGTAGTTCTTATGAGAGATTTGAGTTCGAGAGGAATGTTCCCAAAGCAGTTCCATGGCAGGATTGCTGTAGTCACAGGCAAGGCAGGAGATGCGTATACAGTGAAGTTTTTAAATGGTAAAGTCCATAAAACCTTGACTTTAAATCCGGTGCATTTAAAGAAATTAGGCTAGGTGGAAAATGATTAAGGACAAAAAACCTGTTACATTAGCAGAAGCTCGCGAAATTTTGAAAAGCTCAGAAGGCGAGCGAGTCAAGGCTACAGCTGACTTCATAAAAAAATTCACGAAGTTGAGCTCGGCAGAGGCTTTGAAACTGAAGAAAGAGCTAATGGAATTGGATATAGTCAAATTGAAAGAAGAAGATATAGTTAAAATAATTGATTTCATGCCAGAAGATGCAGAAGACTTGAGAAAAATATTTTCTGGCTATGATATCAGCTTGGAACAAGATGAAATCACAAAAATACTTCAAATACTCAAGAAAAAATAAAAATGATGCAGGACACGAAAGAAGAAAAGGCTATAATATTGGATTTCCTTCCAAATGGCTATCCACTCGAGATGAAAAGGATGCCCATAGCCCAGGCTGTCGGAGCATTGCATTACACACTTCTTGAATTGATTCCTAGAAAAGGCATAAAGCTTCAGTTGAAAGAAGAGGTTTACATCGGCCCGATGCGCCGTGATAAGATATATTTCATCCGAGGAAGGCTTCTCAAAGAAAAACTGACTGAAACTGCAAAATATCAAATCCAGGATTTTGTCGCGAAAGTAGTCAATGAACATGAGAAGAAATTTGTCGAGTTTTTCAATAATGCGCAGGCAGTCAACACAAGACTGCATCAGCTCGAGCTATTGCCTGGATTCGGCAAAAAATACACTAAATTGGTTTTAGAAGAAAGGGAGAAAAAGCCATTCGAGTCATTCGAGGACATAAAGCAAAGGCTTAAAAGCCTGCCTGACCCTAAAAAAACTGTCGAGAAACGACTTGTAGAAGAGCTGACACAAGAGACTCGTTATAGGTTATTCTCCGGATAATTGTATAATTATTTGAAACAATCAAAATATAATCAAAAATGGAAGAAAAGAAAGAACACAAAGAAGCAAAGGAAGAGAAGAAGGAGCATAAAGAGGAGAAAAAGGAATCAGAAGAAAAGAAAGGAGAAAAGAAAGAAGAGAAGAAAGATTTCAGGAAAGAATTCCGGCTAGAGAACTTGACAAGAATCATGACTACTGATATTCCTTCTAACATGTCTGTTTATGCCGGATTGACGAAAATCAAAGGAATATCATGGGCGTTGTCCGGAGCCATAATCAAGAATCTTAACTTGGACAAGAAGAAAAAAGTTTCTGCTCTGAGTGAAAGCGAAATAGAAAAAATAACTAACTTTATCAAAAATCTATCATCGAGCAACTTGCCTACATGGCTGTTTAACAGGAGAAAAGACGTTGATTCAGGAAAAGACAAGCATCTGATTGCAACTGAGTTGGATTTGCAGCGCGAATTTGACATAAGAAAAATGAAGAAAATTAAATGTTACAAGGGCATCAGACACTCGCTAGGCCAGCCTGTCCGCGGCCAGAGAACCCGCGCGCATTTCAGAAAGGGCCGTTCAATCGGGGTTACAAGAGCGAAGATGACTCCTGGAAAGCCGGCAAAAGCCGAGGAGAAGAAGTAAAATGGATGGCGATACAAGATTTACAGAAAAAGACCCTTCTTTAAATGATTTGAAAAAATGCAAGCAGATGACAGGCCACAAGCATTACAGAAATTATTCTTTTTATTATGTGAAGATTTATCTAGAAAAAGATAGAAAAGAAACTAGTGACTGGGTGACTAGCGATAATGAATTGCCGCGCTCCAATCTTCTTAATATAATCAATAACGCTCTTTTGGAAGGACGTTTTATAGAAATGAGAAGAATAACAATGAAAGAGTATGCTCAAAAAGGTGGTGGCGAAGTTCCATATTGCGTAAAATATTGCAAAAGAATAAAAAAAGGCACGCCCCTCTGTGTTATTGGATTTGATTCTAAAGGTTATCAATCAGGGAGCAAGTCAGGAGGAAAGAAGTAATAATATAAAATGGGAGATCCAAAAAGACAGCATAAAAAGTTTAATAGGCCAAGACAGCTTTTCTCAAAAACAAGAATTGAGGAAGAAAAAGCCATCACAAAGAATTACGGCTTGAAAAATAGAAGAGAAATATGGAAAGCTGGAACAGAAATCAACAAAATAAGAAGCCAAGCCAAAGGTTTGATATTGGATCCACAGGCTCAAGAAGCATTTCTCGCAAGATTGAGGAAAATGGGATTGATTAAAGGACAAATAAGCATTGATGATGTGCTTGCTTTGACAAAAGAAAAATTGCTTGAGAGAAGATTGCAGACTTTTGTATATAAAAAGGGATTGGCTAAAACAGTTAAGG
This sequence comes from Candidatus Woesearchaeota archaeon, assembly GCA_964354405.1. Lineage (GTDB taxonomy): Archaea > Nanobdellota > Nanobdellia > Pacearchaeales > UBA284 > JAVZYK01. The sequence continues at coordinate 167,703 of CAYGZP010000001.1, forward strand.
AGGCAAGACAATTAATTACTCATAGAAAGATAAGGATTGGGGACAAATTTGTCAACATTCCAGGATATATAGTCAAAACAGATGAGGAAAAATTAATAACGCTCGCGAAAAAAGAAAAAAAGAAGCAAGAAAAACCGGGGTTGCAAGATATTAAGGAAAGTCCAAAGATGGAGGAGAAGAAACAATAAAAATGGAAAAGAAACTTGAAGGGACAGGTGTCGCGCACATTTTTGCCACATACAATAATGTTATGGTTCATATAACAGACATGGCGGGTAATACCATATCGATGGTTTCTGGAGGCGAAGTAACTAAACATGACAGATTGAAAGGAAACCCGACTGTTGCGATGTTTGTAGCGAAGAAATCAGCTGAAAAAGCAAAAGAATTTGGAATAAGAGCAGTTTATGTGGAAGTTTCAGGCAAAGGAGGAATTCTTTCACCAACACCAGGGCCAGGAGCAAATGCTGCGATAAAATCGCTCGCGAGAGAAGGTTTAAAAATATTAAACATTACTGACGTTACACCAATGCCACGCGGGGGCCCAAAGCCAAAAGGCGGCAAGAGGGGAAGGAGAGTTTAAACAGGCAAAAAACAATCAAAATGAAAATCGAAAAAATCAGCAAGACACAAGACAAGATATGTTTCACAGTTCAAGGAATAAGAAACAGCGTCGCTAATTCTATAAGAAGAAGTGTCTTAGATGTCCCTGCCTTGGCAATAGATTCTGTTGAGTTTCACAAAAATGACTCAGCATTATATGACGAAGTTCTAGCTCATAGACTTGGATTAATTCCATTAAATGCGCCGAAGAATTTTACATTAAGAGAAAAATGCAGCTGCAAAGGCAAAGGATGCTTGAAATGCACTGCAGTGTTCAAGCTCAAAGCAAAAGGCCCAGGTATTGTTTACTCGGGAGATTTGAAAGGCAAGGGTGCAGAAATAGTATACAAAGAAATGCCATTGGTTATCTTAGCAAAGGATCAGGAGTTAGAGTTTATGGCAGAAGCGATTCTGGGAAAGGGAAAACAACATGCTAAGTTCACTCCCGGGCTGTTATGGTTCAATGTTTATCCAGTTGTCAAAGAGATAAAACAATCAGAAAATGCAATAAAAGTTTCAGCTGCAGAATTCGACAAGATAAAAAAAGCAGATTTCAAGGCATGTCAGGATTATATCAATGAAAGTGTCGAATCAGAAGGAAAATTCTTGAAAATTGAGACAGACCCAGAAAACTTCATATTTTACATAGAGAGTTTCGGTCAATTGACTCCTGAAGATATTTTCAACGAAGCAATACAAGTATTAAATGAAAATTTAGATGAATCAGCGAAAGCAGTAAAAAAGGAAAAATAATTCTCAAAATCCCAAGTCAAAATTAAAATTTAAATAGAGTTTAAATAAAGTTTAAATATTCACAAGCCCTTCGACACCCGCAACAAGCGGGAGTGCCGGAGTGGTCAAACGGGCATGGCTAAGGACCATGTGGCTTAGTGCCTACGCAGGTTCGATCCCTGTCTCCCGCACTAACATCAAAAGATAAAGAAAATAAAACAATAAAAACAAGATAAACAAATAAACAAAATGGTTTCAAAAACACAATTGGACAAGAGAAAGCAGAGAAAAACCAACGTGGAGACTGTTGCTTTAGTCAACTTTCTAAAGAAACAGAAGGCTCCATTATGGAAAACCCTTGCAACTCTTATAACAAGGCCTAGGAGAAAAGCAATCGCAGTTAATATAGAAAAAATCAACAAGCTCACTAACGGTGGCGAGATAGCCATAGTTCCTGGAAAAATATTAAGCAAGGGCGAGCTGACTCATGAAACAGCGATAATCGCCTTGAGGTTCTCGGAACAGGCAAGAAAGAAACTCGCGAAAAAAGCAAACTTGATGACAATAAATGAGTTTATCAAAAAACAGAAAGATTTCAAGAATATCCCGATTAAAATAATCACTTAAGAAAAAATAAAAAACAGAAAAATGGAAAAGCAAGTTAAACAAGAAAACTCAGAAAAGAAACAGGAAAATGAAACAGAAGAAATTGTTATAGACGCTGCAGATTCGGTCTTGGGGAGAATGGCAAGTTATGCTGCTAAACAACTGATTTATGGCAAGCATGTAGTCATAATAAACAGCGAAAAAGCAAAGATAATCGGCCAGCCTCGCGTTACCATGGAAGATTTTCTTGCAAAGTCAAAATTGGGCAAGGGCGCTCAGAAAGGTCCGCTCATCTCAAAGCGGCCGGCAGACATAATGAGAAGGGCAGTCCGCGGGATGTTAGAAAGGAGAAGATCTCAAGGAAGAGCTGCGTTCAAGAGACTAAGATGTTATGAAGGCGTTCCTTTAGGATATAAAAACAAGGAAAAGATAAGTATAGAGAAAAAACAAGCGATTAAATTCGTTACATTAGAGCAATTAAGCAAACATTTGGGCAGATAAATCAAATTATAAACAAGAAACACAAAAAAAACAAAAACTAAAAATGGCAAAGAAAAAATTTGATGCAGGAAGGAAGATTATTGTAGTCAGCGGAACAAGAAAAACCAGCAAAGCCTGCGCAACAATCCAGGAAGGCACAGGAAGAATCTTGATAAACAAGAGACCCATAGAGACCTTCAGCAATTTTCACAGACTTGCCTTAATCGAGCCTTTAGTCATAGCAGAAGATATCTTAAAAGAAAAATTAAAACAGCAGGATGTCAGTGTTACGATAAGGGGCGGCGGAGTTGAATCACAGATTGAGGCTGCAAGACTCGCGCTTGCTCGAGCTTTAGTGGCATTCAACAAAAGCTCCGAGCTTAGAAACGCGTTCCTCAAATATGACAGAATGTTGCTTGTCGCCGACACCCGAAGAAAAGAGCAAAGAAAACCAAATGATTCAAAAGCAAGAGCTGCAAGACAAAAATCATATAGATAATTGCAATTAATCACACATAACTTTAATAAGCCATTTCTCCTTTTCTTAAAAAATTCTTTGATTTTTTACTTTACATTCATAAATCTAAATATAAAAAATTGAAAGGAGGTAAAATATAAATAACAAAAAAAGCAAAATGAAAGAATCTATTGAAAAAAGACTTATTGAGCACAGAAAAACAAACATCGATTCTCAAGAGTTAGCCGCAGTAGCGTCAGTAGAGTCAGAAATAAGCAAAGGATTCCTTTCTTATGGCATTTATAACAATTTTAAGTTAATAGATACCCCGCCCTTTACAGATGCAACAGGAGCATGCGAAAATTTTTTAACAGTATTTGATGTAGAATACTTTGGAAGGCCAGCTTATCTATCACAAACGGGCCAACTCTATCTTGAAGCTTTCTTGCCAAAATTTGAGAAAACTTGCTGTATAGGGCCGAGTTTTAGAAAAGAGGATGTAGTTGATAATAGGCATGCAGTTGCCTTCACCTTACTTGAAATAGAAGTTGCAAAATGTGACCTTGAGAGTTTGCAAGAGCATATCGAAGGAATTTTTAGTTATATGCTCGAGTCAGTTTCTCGAAGTTGCAAAGAAGAGCTTTCAATGTTGGGGGTAGAGAAAGGATGGCTTGAAACTTTTAGGCCGCCCTATCAAATAATAACTTATGAAGAAGCAATTAAAAAACTCGGGTTAAATTGGGGCGACGATTTGAAAGACAAGCATGAAAAAGAACTAGTGAAAATATACAACAATAAGCCGTTGTTTGTTACGCACTATCCTCAAGAGATCAAGTTCTTTAATATGCGAGTTAACAGACAAAATCCAAAAGTGGTTAATAGCATGGACTTACTGTTGCCTTATAGCGGTGAAGCAATCGGGGCAGCAGAAAGAGAAGAAGATTATCAAAGACTTACAAAAAGACTTGAAGAGTCTAAAATGCTGGAACTGATGGTAGAAATAATGAAAAAAGATGTGCATAACAAAGACAAAAGCGACGGAGAACTGAAAGAAAAAGCAATAATAAAATTTGACTGGTACATTGATTTAATTAAAAGATATCCTGTAAAACATGCTGGCTGTGGCATGGGTAAGAACAGAATCACACAAGCATTTTTGGCTTCAAATGACATTAGAGCGTCGACAACTTATCCTCTAAATAAGGAAAGCTTGATGTAAAAAGGTAAAAAGCAAATCCAAAAGCGCATGGCAAAGCTTTTAAATAGGCTTTATTATTTCATTTTATTGTTTTAGAAAATGATAATTCCAATTAGATGTTTCAGTTGCGGCAAACCCATAGCACATTTATGGGAGAAATTTAAAGCTCTAGTACAGAAGGGCGAAGACCCCAAGAAAGTTTTAGATGAATTGGGCTTGGAGAGATATTGCTGCCGCGCAGTCTTCTTAGGCCATGTAGATTTGTTAGAAATCACAAGCAAGTTCAAGAAATATTAAGAAAGTTTGATTCTCATATAACTATTGCATTCCAAGCACTTTATTGTTTTTTTGCCCTTGCTTATTCTTATCCTGCAGTTTTTCCCAGGGATAAAAAGCAAATTGCAATGGTGGCAGAAAAACCTTCTGTATTTCTTCAGCGAAATGTTGTTTCTCTTTGCCAATTTTCTCGCATTCGCCACATATTTTTTTGATAATGCTGAGTTTGTCTTGGCAGAATTATTAGCAGACTTGAATAACTCATCAATTTCTTTCACAATTTTCTTGTCCGGAATTTTTCTCATTTTTCAGAAATAGCATTAAGCGAAGACAGCTTATATGTTTCCCGACCTAAGCCAGTACAGCATACAACACAAGCAGCTTAACTTCCGTGTTCGAGATGGGAACGGGTGTTTCCTGCTTATTATGGCCGTCTTCACTATAACAAATAAAGGGATATTTTTAAACCTTTTTGTTAGTCGTTAAAACGAAAAATTTATATAAGTTATCGACTATATTCAAGTAGAGGAAAAGCGAGGATAGTCTAGGATTTACAGTTTAGCACTTCGGTGCTTGCTGACGGTCTTCTTCGGGAGATCATCTAGATCCTTTTCGCTTTTCTTACTCTTTAAACTTCTAAAAAAATTTATAAGCAATAATTATGTTTATTATCTTAAGCGGGAGTGCCGGAGTGGTCAAACGGGCATGGCTCAAGACCATGTGGCTTAGTGCCTACCAAGGTTCGATCCCTTGCTCCCGCATGGTTATAAAACAAAAAATGTCAGATAAAAACTCAAAATATCTTGTAGATACATCAGTCATAGCTCAAAGAAAGCTAGTAAGACTCTTCAGAAAAAAACTTTCGGGAGAAATTCTAATTCCAAATGCAGTGATTGCTGAACTTGAGAATCTTGCGAATAGGGGTAATGATGCGGGTTTTCATGGCTTGGAAGAAGTCGCAAAGCTCCATCATCTGAAGCCCCAAGTTAAGATAAAATTTATTGGCTTAAGGCCAACCGGACATCAGATAAGATATGCGAAATCAGGCGAGATAGATGCTTTAATCCGCGAGCTTGCATATAAAAATCACGCTACTCTTATCACAGCAGATTTAGTTCAGGCTAAATCAGCTTTAGCATATAACCTTAAGGTTTTTTTCGTGAAAACCAAGCAAAAGAATAAAAAGAAAAGATTCTTTATTTTTAAACACAAATGATTCCAACTAAAGTTTTCTTCACAAAGGGCGTAGGCAAGGACAAAGAGCAGCTTAAGTCTTTTGAGATTGCATTAAGAGAAGCAGGAATAGAAAAATTCAACCTGGTTAATGTCTCTTCAATTTTACCTCCAAAATGTAGAATCATCCCTAAAAATCAGGGGCTGCAATTCTTGAAACCTGGCGAAGTGGTTTTTTGTGTTATGGCAAGAAATGCCACAAACGAGCCAAATAGATTAATCTCATCAGCTATAGGCTGTGCTGTTCCTGCTGATGAAAACGTTTATGGATACTTAAGTGAACATCACGATTTTGGATTGACTGACGATAAGTCAGAAGATTATGCAGAAGACCTTGCTGCAACAATGTTAGCCTCAACTCTCGGTGTAGAATTTAATCCTGACTTGAGCTACGACGAAAAAAAAGAGATATGGAAAATTTCAGACAAAATTGTCAAGACAACAGCCCTTGCCCAGTCAGCTATAGGCGATAAAAATGGATTATGGACAAGTACAATAGTTGCAGCAGTTTTCATTTGCGAAGATGAAAACAATGGAAAGAATTCTCAAGAAGACTCAAGTAATCCAAACAATATCATAAAAGTTTAAAGGATGAAACAAAATGCCAATCAATGCATCTCCCGAGTACTTTCGCGCACAAGGCGAGTATCTCGCGGCTAAGACAAAAGAAGACAAGATTAAAACCTTAGAAAGATTGATTATGCTCGCGCCAAAGCATAAAGGTTCTGAGAACTTGTTAGCAAACCTAAAATCCAAGCTTTCAAAACTGAAGAAAGAAGTAGAGACTGAGAAAAAAAGGAAAAAGCATCGAGCATCATCAATAGCTCTTGTCAAAAAAACAGCTGATGCTTTTGTTGTTCTTGTAGGCTTGGCTAATTCAGGAAAAAGTTCTTTGCTCGCAGCCCTGACAAACGCCACTCCAAGAATCTCTCCATTTCCTTTTACAACAATCAAACCAGAGCAAGGGGTGTTTGATTATCAAGGCTGTAAAATTCAAGTTGTTGATTTGCCTTCATTGCATAGCGATGTCAAGTTAGATTCCGAGACTCTAGGAATTGTCAGAATCTCAGATTTGATTGTCATTATAGTTACAAGTAACGGAGAAATCGAGGCTATTTTACAGGAGTTGAAAGACACTAAGATTACACTGCCAACACTAATTGTCCACAACAAATCAGATATAATCCAGAAAGTCCCTTCTAAATCCGAGTTGTCTGTTTCAGCCAAGACAAAACAGAATATCCAAGAGCTTAAGGAAAAAATTTTCACAAAATTAAAGATAATCCGAGTTTTCACAAAAGAGCCTGGCAAGAAACAAGCTCAAATCCCAATAATTCTTAAACAAAGCGCGACAATCCGTGATTTAACCTCAAATATCCATAAAAGTTTTCTTGAAAAATTTAATTATTCTCTTGTATGGGGCAAAAGCGCGAAATTCAAAGGACAGCGATGCGGCCTTGATCACAAATTGCAAGATGGCGACATCGTAGAAATCTATTTAAGAAAGTAAATTCTTTAATTGATAGGCTCCTGTAGCTCAGCTAGATAGAGCAACGCTCTCCTAAGCAATCTTTTGCGAAAAGATTGCATCAAAAGAATCTTTTTAGAAAAAAGATTCAATCAAAAAGAAACGGAGATAGGCGAAGGTCGCAGGTGCAAATCCTGCCAGGAGCGTTTATGTTTTAAAATGCAATTGAAAGAGAGTTTTTTCGACAGAAAGGCAGAGATTGTAGCTAAGGAACTTCTTGGAAAAATCCTTATAAGAAATATGAATGATTGCGAGCTTAAGGCTAAAATAGTAGAAACCGAAGCTTATTATGGTACAAGAGACCCGGCTTCAAGAGCTTTCAAAAAAACAGAAATGGCCAAACCCATGTTTTCAAAGCCCGGCACTTTCTTTGTTTATAATGTTCATAAGTACTGGATGTTTAATATTGTTACAGAAAAAGAAGGTAAAGCCGGCGCAGTGTTAATAAGGGCTCTAGAGCCATTGAATTTCAAGGCTAATTTGTCAGGCCCCGGCAGATTAACTCAGATCTTAAATATAAACAGGGATTTCAACAAAAAACACATGACAGAAATTGGAGAAATATATTTTCTGAATGCAGATTCTGGAAAAAATGTAAAAATCGCATCTTCACACAGAATCGGCGTTTCTCGCGACTTGAAGAAAAAACTTAGATTCTTCATTGAAAAAAACGAATGCGTCAGCCGGGATTCGAACCCGGATAATCAGCTTGGAAGGCTGAAGTACTAACCATTATACTACTGACGCTCCTTATTGAAAGCCTCATAGAATTTAAAAAGGTTTTTAAACAAAAACTGCGAAACATAAAGATGGATGAAGTAAAGCAAGAAAATCAGGAAATTAAGGCTGAAAATAAAGAAGCAAAGGAAGAGAAGAAAGAGCATAAAGAGGAGAAAAAGCAAGAAGCTCCAAAAGAGCATGTAAAAGAGAAGGAACATAAAGAAGAGAAGAAAGAGCATAACCCCCGAGCTAAATTCTTTAGTTCAGAAGGATACAACAAGAAATACAAACTGCTCTTGACAGTCTCTTTATTATTCCTTGCGCTTTCTATAGCCTATCTTGTAAGTTTTTACATTCAAAATGGAGATATTATGCATAAAGATGTAACCCTTACTGGAGGCACTGCAATAACTGTTTATTCAGGAGAAATAAACCTTGATGAATTAGAAGCCTTCCTCGAGCCCAAATTGGGGGAATTAAGCGTAAGAAGGCTTGAAGACATAACAACTCGGAGAACAATCGCATTTACAGTCGAAACTACAGCAGATGCTAATCTAACTCAATCAGCTTTAGAAGAGTATTTGAAATATCCTCTTGATAGTTCAAACTCCAGCATTGAGATTTCTGGCTCGACTCTTGCAGAAAGCTTTTACACCCAACTTTTAATAGCGATACTCGTGGCGTTTGTTTTCATGGCGATAGTTGTTTTGATAATTTTTAGAACATTAATTCCTTCGCTGATGGTTGTTTTATGCGCGGCAGCAGATATAATATGTACTTTAGCGATATCCAACATTATTGGTTTTAAGATTTCCACAGCAGGAATCGCTGCATTTTTGATGCTTATAGGTTATAGTGTTGACACTGACACAATGCTTACTGTAAGAGTTCTTAAACGAAGAGGTGAAGGAACTCTCAATTCAAGAATAAAATCCGCGTTCAAGACAGGAATAATAATGACTCTTACTGCAATAGCTGCGGTATTGGCAGGATATTTTACATCCCAGGCCGCAGTTCTTCAAGAGATATTCCTGATACTTAGTATCGGCCTCGTTATGGATATATTCTTTACTTGGTGTTGTAACGCTTCATTGCTTAAATTATATTGTGACAAGAAAAAAATATCTTAAAATAAAAACAAAAGATAAAAACCCCAAAAAATGGCAAAACTAACTTGGAGAATCTGGTTTTTGATTATACTAATAATTATAGCAGTTATAGTTATATTCAACTGGCAAATCCTTTACGGAAAAATCACTGTTAAAGGCATTGTTCCCAACTCATCTGCAGCTTTAGTAGGAATTACTACAGGCGAACTGGTGAAGGAGATTAATGGGCAACCCATAGAGAGTCTTGAGGATTACAGCAAAGCCATTGCATCATTATCTTTCGAAGCCAAAAACATTTCAGTCAGGACAGAGAATAGAACTTTTGAGTATCAAAGCAAAACCATAGATTTTACACTTGAAGGAAAAACTATATTTTTAGTTACAGGGAAGGCTCAGGAGGCAGGTTTAAAATCTGGGATGCTGGTTCAAGAGATAAATGGATTTTCTTTGGATAATTACAGTTTATCTGAAATTAAGGATAAAATAGAATCGAAAGCAAAAATCGTGATTAAAACTGATAAAAATACAGAAGGCTACACTTTTTTGACAAATCCTGAGATTGGAATTACAGTTTCTGAAGTATGGCCCACCAGAATCAATGCAGGATTAGATTTGCAAGGGGGCGCTCGCGCATTAATCAAGCCAGAGCGAGATTTAACACAGCAAGAGATGGTTAATCTGATTGAAACAGTGCGTTATAGATTGAATGTTTATGGCTTGACAGACATAAGTGTTAAGGATGTAAGTGATTTACAGGGGAATCGTTATTTGATGGTTGAACTTGCAGGAGCTACACCTACTGAACTCCAGGATTTGATTGCAAAACAAGGCAAGTTTGAAGCGAAGATAAGCAATGAAACAGTTTTTGTAGGGGGCCATAATGACATTACCTTTGTTTGCAAAAATGATGCCTCTTGTGCAAGAATTGAGACATGTAACACAATTGAAAATGGCGAGACTTGCCGCTTCCAATTCGAGGTTCATCTATCTGAACCTGCAGCACAAAAACATGCTGATATAACTGCAAACTTGAGCGAAAACATAAGCCAGGGAAAAAGCTACTTGAACGAGACGTTAGATTTGTATCTTGATGATAAATTAGTTGATTCATTATTCATCTCTTCAGATTTGAAAGGCAAAGTTACCACAAGTGTTGCTGTCAGTGGCTCGGGAGTGGGCAAAACAAAATTAGATGCTTATAACGATGCTGAAACAAATATGAAAAAGCTTCAGACAGTCTTGATTACGGGTTCGCTTCCTTTCAAACTTGAGATAATCAAGCTAGATTCAATCTCGCCTGCCTTGGGTAAAGAGTTTACGCGAGGAGTTCTTTTAGCACTTGTTGCAGCATTTATTGGGGTGTGTTTGATAATTTATCTTCGTTATAGAAAATTCAAACTTTTCATCCCAGTAATAATTACAATAATTTCAGAGGCAGTGTTGACTTTGTTAATTGCAGTTCTTATAAGATGGAACATTGATTTAGCATCAATCGCAGGAATAATCGCAGCAATAGGAACCGGGGTTAATGACCAAGTTGTGATGATAGACGAGTCTGAATCAAAATCATCAAAACAATTCAGCATGAAAGAGAGATTAAAAAGAGCATTCTTTATTATCATGTGCGCCTATGCTACAATTGTTGTATCATTATTGCCTTTATGGTGGGCTGGTGCAGGATTGTTAAGAGGTTTCGCATTTACAACTTTGATTGGGATAAGTGTCGGAGTTTTTGTAACTCGCCCAGCCTTCGCCGATATCTTGAGCAGGCTCACAAAAGATTAAAAATTAAGATGCTTCCTTACATTCACTTTATTTCTGCGGTTCTGGGTTCAATATTTCTTTTACTATTGAAATGGCAATGGTGGCAGATATCTTTATTCTTTCTAACGGCTTTTTTCATTGACATGGATCATTATATCTATTTTATCCATAAGAAAAAATCATTAAGCTTAATCAGGGCTTACAAATACTTCTTGAATTTGAACAAAACTTTGAAAAAGAAAATTCATCTTTTATTTTTCTTTCACACAATTGAATTTTTCATTTTGCTTGTTATTTTAACCATTATCTCTTTCAATATCTTCTTTCCACTTCTTCTTGGCTTTGCGATTCATTATGTTCTAGATTTAACTGCAAGATTTATGGAGAAAAACCAGAGATACCACAGGGGGTTTTCAATAATCTATCACCTCTTAAAAAGATAATCAGAACCTTATTCTACAAAACATATTTTTTACTGCTAAAATGTTTTAAAGCTACACATTTCTTTTATTTATATGAAAGGGATAATCCTGGCGGGGGGTAAGGGAACAAGACTTTGGCCGTTGACTGCTGTCACAAACAAACATCTTGTGCCTGTTGGAAAACTGCCGATGATAGAATATCCCTTATTTACATTGAAAAATATTGGAGTAGATGCTATGAGCATAGTTGCTGGGGGCGAACATTTCCAAGCTATTGCCCAATATTTTGCAGATCTGCATAAAGAGCTTAATTTTTCTTACCATTATCAGGCAGAAGCTGGCGGGATTGCCCAAGCATTGTTACTGACTGAAAAATTTGTTGGTAAAGAAAAGATTGCAGTAATCTTAGGAGATAATATTTTCGGAGAAGCTTTCTCCGTGGCTGCGCAAACTCTTCAAAGTTTAGATTCTGGGGCTATGTTATTCTTAAAAGAAGTGCCAGATCCCCAAAGATTTGGAGTTGCGGAAATAAAAGATAATAGGGTGGTTTCGATAGAAGAAAAACCCAAAAAACCTAAATCTAATTTGGCAGTTACAGGATTATATTTTTATGATGCCACAGTTTTCCAAAAAATTAAAACTCTTCAGCCCTCGGTCCGCGGAGAGTTTGAAATAACTGATGTTAATAATCTATATCTAAATGAAGGAAAACTGAATTATCATATAGTATCTGGTTTTTGGAGTGATGCAGGAACTCATGAAAGCAGGGGAAGATGTGAAGAATATGTTAAGAAGGGATTAGAAGAGAAAATTCTAAAGACAATATCAATTTAATAATAAAGAATATAAACAGCTTTTTTCTTTAATATATTATGTTTACAAAAGTAAGGAATGCATTGAGAATTTTAAGCAATCCGCGAGATAAATCATTAACAAGACAAGCCATAGAAAATTCAACATATAGTTTTTTCATAAATCTCACTTCTAAGGCCGGCGGGCTTATATTCACCATCCTTTTGGCGCGAATGTTAATGCCCGAGTTATTTGGACTTTATGCTTTAGTTCTTTCAATTATTATGACTATTGCCACATTTACTGATTTAGGGATTAACACTGCGCTATCGCGATACTTGGCAGATTCTTTGGCAAAAGGCAAGAGATATGAATCCGAAGCTCGCTCACGAGCAAGATTTTTCTTTAATCTAAAGATACTGCTTTCATTTGGGGTTTCGATATTATTATTTTTGCTGGCGCCTTTAATCTCAACGTTGATTTTCAAAAAAGCTGAGATGATAACCCCCTTACAGATTGGCTCGCTGTACTTGTTTGTGATGGCATTGCAAGGATTTTTTGGAACAATGTTTTATCCTTTGAGAAAATTAAAATATAATCTATTTTCAGAAATAATCTTTCAGATAGTAAAGATAGGGATGTTCTTGTTGCTGATGAGTTTATATAGACAACTCTCAACAGTATTCTGGGTTTTTATAATTTCCACAGCAGTTTCTGGGATATTTTACTTTACCACATTAACAATAAAAAGAAAAAGCCTATTTTTTGGAAAAACAATTCCCATAGAGAAAAGAAAAATAACAATTTTTATGGGTTGGGCTGTCCTTTTCTCATCTTTAGTCCCATTGGTTACTTACATAAACACATTTATTCTTGGCTTGTTTGTAGCAAATGAATTTTTGGGGTATTACAGTGTTATTTTTTCTTTAGTCTTGCCAATAAGCACATTCATTAGCTTTAATGCAGTCTTTTTGCCAATCTTCACAGAAATAAAAAAAGAACGATTATTACGAGGATTCAAAAAAGTTGTAAAATATTCTTGCATTTTTGGGGTTCCCGCTTCTATTGGCTTAGCCTTCATTATTCTTCCAATAATCCGAGTTTTCTACGGTTCAAATTATGTTCCAGTTCTTTATTATATTCCAATTCTTATAACTTCGATATTAATTTGTTTATTAATTATCGAGGAGATTTTAGTGATGAACTATATTTCATTATTCATCGCAAAAGAGAAAATGAAAGTTCCTACAACAGTGTTAGCATTAAATCTTTTGTTTAATATCATTCTCGCTTTTGTTTTAATTAAAGTAGCTTTGCCTTTTGGTCAGCAATGGGCCTTAGTTGCAATTGCCATATCTATTTTTTTAACAAGATATTTACTTATGTTCAGTTTTGCGATCCTGGCTAAAAAACAACTAAATATCAAAATAATTAAGAAAGATATCTTTATTCCATTAGGAGCTTCGCTAATAATGTTAGCTTTCTTATTTATATTTAACAAATTATTAAATCCCGGATTAGCTCTAACAATTATTATGGTTATCCTGGCTGCAGCAGTCTACTTCATAAGTCTGTTTTTTATAGAAAGATTATCTAAATTTATTAAATGTTAAACTTGGAACAAAAATGATAAAATCTGCGGATAATACCATAAAAGTTAAATATAAATAGGACTAAAAATAAACTATGGGGTTTTTCAGAGATGAATAAAAGAAAAGTATTGCTTTTTAATGCAAAACGGGATAAGTGTGATAGTGAATCTCCTCATTTGGGTCTTGCAATGTTAGCTGCGGTATTGAAAAAAAAAGGACATGAAGTTTTGGTAGTTGACTATCAATTTAAACATAGATGCCCTTCCCCTGAAGAATTTATTAAGGATTTTAAGCCTGATGTGGTGGGCATTACATTGTACACCGCTACAATGAAAGAGGCGAATAGGATAATCAACAGCGTTTCTAAATTTGATATACCAATTATAGTCGGGGGGCCGCACGCTACTTTATACTCTGATAAATTAGCTACAGATAGTAGAATTGCCTATATTGTTAAAGGTGAGGCAGAAGGTATAATCGCGGAGATTACAGAAAATATTGGAAATTATCAATCAACTTCTAAAAATCGAATTATACAATCAAATTTGCCTGATCCGCAAGATTTGCCCTATCCCGACTTTACTGCTTTTTTTTCATATAAAGATATTTTAGTTTATCCATTGCTAACAAGTAGGGGTTGTCCTTATAATTGTAGTTTCTGTGCAGTGCATTTAGTCTCATCTAAGAAATGGAGGCCAAGAAACCCCGGAGATTGTATAGCTGAAGTAATGAAAGCAAAAAGAGAACTGCCCGCCCTAAATTCAGTGATTGTATATGATGATAGCCCGATGACAAGAAAAGAACACGCAAGGGAATTTCTCGAGCTCTACATAGCCAATAACATTGACTTGCCCCTTAGTATAATTAATACACGCGCGGATTGTTTGGATGAAGAGATGGTTCAATTATTTAAAAAAGTAAAATGCCCTTCTATTGGGATGGGGGTTGAACACGGACATCCAGAAGTTTTCAATGAAATTGGGAAAGGTGAGACCTTAGATGATATAAAAAAAGCAGCAAAATTAGTAAAAAAATATAAGATGCCCCTCTGTCTTTGTTTTATAATCGGACTTCCTGGAGACTCTCTCGAGAAAACCAAGCATTCTATAAATTTGGCTAAAGAATTAAAACCGAATCATATATTCTGGAATATGGCAACCCCCTTCAAAGGCACAAGGGTAAGAGAGTGGTATGATCAATATGGAAAAGTTTTTGATGAAATAGATCATTCCTCTTTAGTTGATGGTGATTTTATGTGTGATGAGCCATGTTTAGAGTCGCCGGATTTTAGCAAAGAAGAGCGTAAGAAAGCGTATCTTATGGCTATATTGGAAACTGTTGATGCAAGATTAAAGATGAGACACATCCCGCGATTAATTCCTTATGTTCTAAAATACGGACTTTACAAGGAATTTTTCTTTTGGTTGCCAAAACATATAAAGAAAAGTCTTGTGTCAATTATATTTCTACCGCAACAAGCAGTAAAAATTTACAGAGCAGGGGGGATAAAAGGAGTAATCCAAAGGGGTTATAAATTCCTAATTTGGAGGTTTATATGAATTACAGACAGAAATTAATTAAACGTTATTATTCTACGCAGTACAAGCATGTTATGCCTCAGACAGCAGAAGGATGGAACTGGGTGATAGATAGAATAAAGCTAAATTTTGGCGGCGTTTTCTCCTCTATTCCTAAAGATGGGCGCATACTTGATGTAGCCTGTGGTGTGGGTTACCTTGAAGACTATCTTTTGAAGAAGGGTTTTACAAGAATTGAAGCTATAGATCTTTCTAAGGAGCAAATTCAGGTTGCTAAACAGAAATTAAAAAAATATAAGTTGCAATACGCCGATAAAGTTAAATTTAAGATCGCTGATGCTTTTGATTATTTAAGATCAGCTCGTGGCTATAACCTCATAGCAATGATTGACCTCTTGGAGCATTTCCAAAAGGATAAAGTCATAGAGCTTTTACAACTCGCACATAGCGCTCTCCGTAAGGGAGGAATTCTTATCCTTAGGGTGATCAATGCCGACAATCCTATGTTTGGCCGGTTTTTTTATCATGATTTCACGCATGAAACTCCTTTTACTCCTGACAGTTTGAAGCAATGTTTAAGTGTTACAGGTTTTGAGACAATAAAAATAAATTATGAAGTCATGCCTAGAAGGGGAAGCTTGCTCACAAAACTCAAGCAATCAATTCGACGAGCAGTCTTTGGAGTTTTAGGAAAGTTCATTGGCGTTGCACCAGGGGCATTCGTGGAAGATTTAATCGCGGTGGCAAGAAAATGAGAGATTTTTTATTAGAATCTTTGAAAGTGTATCCTGATAGTCCATCGCTCGCATTTTGGCGTGCTATTGAAGCTAAATTATTATCCGATGAACGTTTTAAATATCCTCTTTTAGACGTAGCATGCGGTGATGGTCTTTTCGGAAGAACCATCTTCGCAGATAGAAAGGGCAAAATTATCTTTGGTTGTGACATTTCAAAAGAATGTGTAGCAAAAGCAAAATTATACACAAACACATATAAAAGTATAGATGTCGCAGATGCGCGTGATTTACCCTATAAAGATAATAAATTTGCCACAGTGCTTAGTAATTGCGTTCTTGAACATATTCCTGAAGATAAAAAAGTAGTAAGGGAAGTATCAAGAGTTCTGAAGATAGGGGGGAGATTTATCTTTACTGTCCCGAGTGAAAATTTTGTGAATAATTTAAGAACACATAATAAAAATTATATAAGGCATATGAATAAAAGATTAGAACATTTCCATTATCGCTCACTTGAGGAATGGAGAAAGATTTTGAAAGAAGCAGGCTTAACAATCGAAAAATTTAGATGCTACCTCCCTAAATCAGTCCAACAGAAATGGGA
Organism: Candidatus Woesearchaeota archaeon; assembly: GCA_964354405.1. Classification (GTDB taxonomy): domain Archaea; phylum Nanobdellota; class Nanobdellia; order Pacearchaeales; family UBA284; genus JAVZYK01. The sequence continues at coordinate 184,094 of CAYGZP010000001.1, forward strand.
GGATTTGTTCCGCTTTGACACTAAAAAACTGATGGGCTACGAATTACATAGATTTTTAGGTTCAAAGAAATACAGAATATGGTTTATCATGCGTTTACTTTCTCCAATTATATTTAAGAGAGTATTAAAAAAGTGGTATTTAATGGGAACAGTTGATGACGGAAAAGGCGGGGCTTTATTGATCATTGCTCGTAAAATAAGGAGAGTCAGATGAAAATAGCTGTATTCCACAATTTACCCTCAGGAGGAGCCAAGAGAGTATTATATGGGTTTGTTAAGTATCTCACCAAATCAGGGCATGTAGTAGATGTTTTTGTTCCATCCACTGCTGATGAAAATTTCTTGCCTTTAAGGGATTATGCTAATAAAATAATAAAATTTCCTGTAAGGAAAACTCTTAGGGGTCTTATATCTTCTACTATCCGCTATGTGCCCCCTGTAAGGGTTTGCTTAGCAGACATAGAGAAGACGGAAAGAGATATTGCCAATGCTATTAACAAAAAAGATTATGATGTTGTCTTTTGTGAGCAAGATCAATATACCATGTCACCATTTCTCCTGAAATTCATTAAAAAACCAACAGTTTACTATTGCCAACAACCTTCAAGGGCTCAAGAGAGCATTCTGCAGAAAATTTCTCAAGAAAAAGGATATAAAAAGCATCTTGGATTAAGAAAAATTGTATTAAGAAAAATATGGCGCAAATGTTTCGATGGCAGAATGCTGAAGATAGATAAGCAAAATGCCTCCTTCGCCAAATACATCTTGTCGAATTCCTATTTTTCCAGAGACTCTATCTTAAGAGCCTATGGAGTCAATTCCTTCGTATGCTATCTTGGGGTAGACACTAAAATCTTTAGGAATACTAAAGCTTCAAAAGAGAATTTTGTTTTGTCTGTGGGGGCTTGCATTGGTGCCAAAGGATTTGATTTTATTGTGAATTCCTTAGCTCTTATTGATCCTAAATTGCGCCCTAAGCTTATTATCATCTCAAATGTTGTTGATGCTCGATGGAAGCAATATCTTGAGCAGCTAGCCAGGCAAAAAGAAGTTGAGATAGAAATAAAAGTACTTGTTGGAGAGAACAAACTTGTGGAGTTTTATAATAAGGCAAAATTATTTCTCTATGCTCCTTACCTTGAGCCTTTCGGTCTGACACCATTGGAAGCGATGGCTTGTGGAACGCCGGTTGTTGCTGTAAATGAAGGAGGAATAAAAGAGAGCGTAATTCAAGGCAAGAATGGAATATTGACTGAAAGGGATGAAAGGATATTTGCCAAGGCTGTTGTGAAGCTTCTTTTAAATGAGAAGAAAAGAACCCTAATGGGTAAAAGAGGAATAAAGATAATTAAAAACTTCTGGACGTTAGAGTACGCTGGAAGAAGGCTACTTTTTCATCTAAAACGTGCCATGAAGATTAAATAATTCTTATTTTTGGATTAAAATAAATATTATAAGGGTTTTTTATTTTCTGCAATATATTTCTACCTGATCGCTTATCTTTAATAAATTTACTATATAAGTCAAGGGCAAGAATAATATGTCAAGCAAGGTAAGGATTATCTCGTTTTTCCTAGCATTTAAAGCATAAATTAAAGAAATTGAGAACTGATTTGGCCTTGAGTTATATCTTATTTTTTCTATTTGGAAGCCCCCCCGTTTCAATTTATCCATGAGTATTTTGTCAGAATAATCAAATAAATGCCTTGGTACATCAAGTGCATACCAATTCTTTCTAAAGAGCCAATGAGCTAGACAATTATGGTTTGGTACACCAATTATTAATATGCCCCCTTTTTTCATTATCCTTTTTATCTCTTGCAAATTTTCTATTGGATTATTGATGTGTTCTAAAACTTGATTTATAGTTATAATGTCAAAGTAATTACTTGGATATTTTGCTTTGATTAAGTCTGTGTTTTTTATATTTAAGTCTAATTTTTTAGCATTTTTTTTGTCAAAATTACCTGGCTCGACACCATAAACTTCCAAACCAAGTTGTTTCATTTCATAAAGAAACTGCCCAGAACCACAGCCAACATCAAGAAGCTTTTTACTTTTAGAAATAATTGTTCCTCTTAAATAAAACTTTAACGGCAAAAATAAAAATTTCAGCAGATAATTTCCCTTATGTGGATTAAAGTATACATTGTAAAGTAAAACTCTTAATTTTGATTTTCTTCTCTTGGTTATCTTGCTGAAAGAGTAATATGATTTTGGATAATGTCTTTCGAGTTCTTTGCCTTGTGGCTGTGGATTTATAAAAATTAGGCCACAACTTTTACATTTTACTATCTTGAATTTTCCAGGAATGTTATGATGTTTGTCTTTAGCATAAAATAGAAATTCAAACTTGTTTTTACTGCAAAATTCACAATTTTTTATTTCTCTCATATCTCTTCCTTAAAATTTCTCCTAAATTTCTTAAATTTATTATATATGCTTTAATCAACAAAAAGAATTTCTTAAAACAAGAAATAATATCTTTTTTGAAAAAAACAGAAGCCCAATGTATTAAAGAATATTTAATTATGTTTCTTAAGCTATAATTTAACCATTCCAATCTTATCGCATGCTTCTTTTTAATGAACCAAACCCTATCTGCTGAAATAGTACCAGTTGATTTAGCCCCAAAATGAACTATAACCGAATTTCCAACATATCCAATATCAAATCCTGCTTTCTTTGCTCTTTCGCAATAATCGCTTTCTTCACCATAAAAAGGGGAGAATTTTTCATCCAACAATCCTATTTTTTTGATTGTTTTTCTTTTTATTAGAAAACATGCCCCGATTATTCCCCCCGCTTTTATTTTTTGAGTGGAAAATATCTCTTTATCTCTCTGTTTGTTTCCTTTTTTAGAATAAGTATAAATTTTAGAATTTTTAGCAAAAAATTGCAATGAACCATCAGGATAAATTATTCTGCAGCCAAGAATTCCTATTTTTTCATTACTTTCTCCAACTTTAATCATATTGCTTAACCAATTTCTCTGGATGATTCCAGTATCATCATTGAGGAGCAGAAAGTAATCTGGGTTATAAGTTTTCAAGGCGGTTTTTATGCCTACATTGTTGCTTTTTGCAAATCCCATATTGTTTTTATTGACAATCAAGTTTATCCAGGGAAATTTTTTCTTTTCTTTCATGCCGATATTCTTTTCGCTGGCATCATCCACTAAGAAAACCCTGTAATCTGGATAATTTGTCTTCCTTTTTAAAGATAACAAACACTTTTCTAAAAGCCTTTCCTGATTATATGTCGCTATAATTATTGCAACCTTCTTAGCCATTTTAGAATTAATTTATCAAGGCATTTAAACATTTATCTTCTCATTTTTCAAGGAAATCTATTTTATTAATCTTTGTAAAAGCTTAAACAAATATATATTACATTAGCCAAATCTTTTTAAAGGTAAAATTATCCTTCTTAAGACTATGAAAGTCGTTTTAATAAACCCACCGCAAACAAATTCCTTAGACGATCACTTAGACCCCCCTCTGGGCTTAATGTATATAGCTTCTAGTTTAGAAGAACAGAATATAGATGTTTCTATTTGTGATTTATCATCTAAACCTCAAGAAGAATGGTTAAGTTCAATTTCGCCGGCAGATATCTATGGAATGACTCTTTTCTCAGCGTCATTTAACTCTGCTAGAGAGATTGCAAAAATAATAAAAGAAAGGGATGGAGCTTCTTTAGTTGTTGCTGGCGGGCCACATGCAACTTCTTTACCAGAAGAAACTATGTCTCATGGGAGATTTGATAGGGTTATAGTTGGTGAAGGAGAAGTTGAATTCCCCAAATTAGTAAAAGATTTTGAAGATGGGAAAACTATCCCTAAAATAATATATGCTAAACCAATTTCAGATATAGATAATTTACCTTTTCCTGCAAGACATTTAGTTGATTTATTGGATTATCATCGGGAGGTAGAAGGAAAAAAAGTCACATCAGTTGTAACTTCTCGTGGATGCCCATATAATTGCAATTTTTGTTGTAAAGATGTCCATGGAAGGAGAATTAGATTTAGGAGTGTTGATAATGTGGTCAGGGAACTTAAAGAAGTTATTGAGCATTATGGCATTAAATCTTTTATTTTTTATGATGATATTTTTACTCTGAAAAGAGAACGCCTTCTTAAATTATGTGAAAATTTAAAGGAGCTTAATATAACTTTTAGGTGTAATGGTAGAACAGGCATTAACACTCTTGAAGATTATATGAAACTTAGAGAAGCAGGGTGTGAAGAAATCGCTTTTGGAATAGAATCTGGTTCTCAAAAGATGCTTGATATGATCAATAAAGGATCTACTGTTGAGAATAACTTTCAAGCGATTACTCTTGCGAAACAAGCCGGTTTAATAACAAAAGCATATCTGGTTGTGGGATTCCCAGGGGAATCTCAAGAAACCGTGGATGAAACTAAAACATTTATGGTTAGAACAAATCCCGATAAGTATACAGTCTTTGCATTTGTCCCATTACCAGGATGTGATGTTTGGAAAAACCCCGGAAGATATGGCATCGTTGAAATTTCGAGAGATTGGAATCAATTTTTTAATATAGCCGGTAATTATGAAGGGGGGTATCCTTTTAGAACAAATGATTTAGATCCTTCTACAATTAAATTACTTCATGATGATTTAGTTAATTTTTTACTGACTAGAAAAGAAAATTATGGCCAAACTGGCAAACTACAGCAATATTATCAAAAATTAGAAAGAAGATAATTATTCTAGATGTATAAAGACTAAACAAGATTACAGATTCTTATTTTTGGTTTAATAAAACTTTTAAATATTTCTTGCCCCACTTTTCTAAAGAAAGCTCTGCGACAGTTTTATGCTCTCTTTTTAATATTTCCTTTAGTTTCTGCTTGTTTTCAAAGATATCCAAGATTCTGGAAGCCGCTTTCTTATAATTCTCACTGATTATCAAACCGTTTTTTTCATTAACAATCACTTCTTGTTTAGCGTCTTCAGAGCAAACTACCAAGCATCCAGATGCCATTGCTTCTGATGTCACAAGTGTTGGGGCTCCTCCTTCATATCTTGAGAGATTGAAGAAAACATCGCAAGAATTGTAATAAAATGGCATTTTTTCTCTTGGTTGATTTTTCAAAGAAATGATGAATGGCTCATCAATCAAATGTTTTACTTTATTTTTGTCAGGCCCGATGACAATAAGCCTGAATTTTCCATTAACTTTATGCAACTCTTCTGCTAATTTGACAACCCGGTCTAATCCCTTAGTATAATATCCCCCCTTGCCCACATAAAGTCCATAAATCAAATCCCTTTTCAATTTCAACCTTTGTCTTGCCATGCTTTTATTCCTCAATTTAAATAATCTCAAGTCAACTCCGCTCCTTATCATTTGAACCTGAGTTCTTTTGTCATAGATGCTTTCCAGTTCTTTCTTCACTTTTTCAGAAACACAGATTATTTTATCAGCTTTTTTCCAAGGAGATAACTCAATATCATGACTGAAAGAAAGCAAAGGAGAGAAAAGTATTCTCTTCAAAGCATTAAATCTATCTAAATGATTCTTAAAAAAGAAATAGGCAGTACCATGATAAGTATGGATCAATCTTTGATTGTCTCTTTTTTTATATTTTTTCATCCAAGCGCCCCAAATCGCATGTGAGTTTATTATGTCAAAATCATTTTTCTTCAAAAAAGAAAAAACTCTCTGGTTAAACTGAATCTCATCCAAAGGATATAGCTTGGTGACTTTTAATTCTACATATTTTATATTGTTTTTTGTATAAGTGCTGTCATTCAAGCCTTTATATACCCAAGTTATATCTGCATTAAATTTTATTAATTTAAGATATCTTATAAAATTGTGCAAATACAAACTTATCCCCCCCAAAAAATTTGGATTTGATGATATAAAACATATTTTTATTTTCATTTTTCAAGAGTTTTATTAATCTTTTCAGGACCTAAAAAATAAACTTTCAACAATAAAAAGATATTGCTAATTGCATCTTTCCGGAATATAAAATTTCCAATTTTAGTAAGTTTCTCTTGATCTTTCTTTTTTCTAAAAATTGCAACTAAGGGAAGAAATACAAAAAGCCTAAAGAATTTATTCCAACCCCTTAAGTGCCTCCTTGAAAAGATTATATCATTTTTAAAACGAACTAAAAGTTTATTCTTGTTTTCAATAGAATTTATAGTTTTTCCTTTGTTGTGAATAGTCTTAATAGAAGTAATGACTTTTATAGAATATCCAATCTCTTTCGCTCTTAAACAATAATCAGTATCTTCTAAAAGATAGGGGGTAAAAATCTCATCATATCCTCCAATTTTATTAACAACCTCCCGTTTAATAAGCATGCAAGGCCCCATAAAATGATCTACATCTAAAATAGCATTTTTTTCAAATTTCAAAATTTTTGTTAATTCCCATTTTTTTAAATATCCCCCTACATCTTGCAAACTTCCATCAGGATAAATTAATTGGCATCCAATAATTCCTACCTTATCATCACTTTCCCCCAATTCAACCATCTTCTTAAGCCAGTTTTTCTGAATGATTTCAATATCGTCGTTCAATAGCAAGATATAGTCTGGATTGTAGTCTTTCAATGAAATATTTAACCCCCTGTTAGAGGATTTAGGAAATCCCAAATTTTTTTGATTAATTATAACTCTTACCCAAGGAAAATTTTTTCTTATAACCTCACCTATTTTTCCTTTTCCACTATCATCCATTAAATACACCTTATATCTTTTATAATCTGTTTTTATTTTTAATGATCTCAAGCATACATCTAATAGAACATTTTGATTATATGTACTAATTATTATCGCAACTTTCTTTTCCCTTTCCATTTTGGTTTTGTCGATTTATTATAATCTTATAATTTATACCCTAATAAGTAAGGAACTCCCCTTAAAATCCTTAAAATTAAACTTTTGAATGATAATGAGAAATCGCTGAAATAAAATCTTCTGAAATGCATCTTACTATGAATTAAATCTTTGTAAATCCCTCTTTTCGTCAAATCTTTTGTGGTTCTGCCCCACCTATAAGTTCTTTTCCAGAATCTAATGATGCTTGAAGGCTCCATGTGCCACACCGCCCTAGGCAACTTACCAATGTTCTTACTAATTCTGCTGACTTCATAATAAATTATTGCATGATCGTGCGCAGCGCATATCGGCAAAGCCCGCTTAGGAACATGATTCATTCCCTTCATCAAAACATCCTTTCTGTAGAATCTGGCGAGGATTACCCCCCCAACTGCATCTATAAATTTTGGAGAGTGTTTCTGTGTAAGTTTTCTATCAGCTTCAAATAGTTTTTCAAGGAAACTTGTGGGTTTATATGTGAACTCCTGAAGCCATAACATCTCATATCGCTGTAATAGTTTAGCTCCTCTTGCCAAGGCTGTTTTTTCTAAAATTTGATCAGAGTCAAGCAACAAGACAAACTTTCCCTTGCTTGCTTTTGCTCCAACATATCTTGCTCCAAGGAGAGAGCCAGGATATTGGATGATTTTACATCCATACTTTTTGGCAATTTCTAATGTCTTGTCTTTGCTGTTGCTGTCAATGATTATGGTCTCAAAATTCTTGAAAGTTTGTTTTTGCAGGGATTTTAAACATAATTCAAGAGTTCTTGCCGAGTTGTATGTAGGAATGTTTACCGAGACAAGGGGTTTCATTTTAATTTTTCAAAGACTTTTTCATACTGTTTAGCAATTATGTTCCAATCAAATTTTTTGCTGAATTTAAATGCTTCTTTTCCCATTCTAATTCTTATTTTTTTAGATTTTATAAATTGCAAGCTTTTGTCTTTGAATTCTTTATAGCTATTAGCCAAAAATCCAGTTTTATTGTTCTTTATTACTTCGGGCATTGAACATAGATTATATGCAATGCTTGGCTTGCCGCATGCAGCAGCTTCCAAGAAAATTAATCCGAATCCTTCCCATTTTGAAGTAGAGACAAAGAAAGAGCACTCTTGATATAATTTTATTAGCTTTTTTCTTGAAACCTTTCCTGAAAACTTAACTTTATTTGCATGAATTCTATAGGCATATCTCTTCAATTTTTCAGTCAATGGTCCAGAGCCAGCGATTGCCAATGGAAAATTTGTATCTTTGCTCAATTTTATTAGCTCATGGATTCTTTTATGCGGCTCGTGCCTGCCGACAAAAAGCATGTATCCGTTGTCTTTCCATAGGGGGTTGAATTCATCTGAAACTCCATCATTAATCACCACAATCTTTTCTTTGGATACACTTTTAGAAAGTTCTCTTGATAAATATTGAGATATAGTAATATTTTTCTTGTTTCTATTTAATGTAGATAGGACTCGCCAATTTAATATTTTCCTTAGCGGATTTTTGTTTATTGGTGAACCATTCCAAGTAACTACTGTTGGCAATCCTTTAAATGCAGGATTTAATGCAGAGTGATGCACATTGAACAGGTCAAAATTATATTTTTTATTTAATGATAATATCTCTTTCCTCAATTGTCTTATTTTATTAAAATAGAAATAATCTCCAATGCTTCCTGTATAAAGTTTGTTGGATTTTATTCTAATTATCTTAAAATTCTTTTCTTTGAATCCTTTGGTTTCAGAAGCTATAACATAAACTTTATGTCGTTTGCCGAGTCTTTTGGCTAATTCATAGATTACTGTGTCTGCCCCCCGGCCTTCAATAAACGTGTCATTGACAAAAGCTATTTTCATAGTAACTCAAAGGAATAAAGATTTATAAGTTTTTATAAGACGCAGATTAAAGTTAATATTGCCAAAAATATCTCTAAAATAACTAAACTTAAAACTACATCATTTTCATATACTTTATGTGACGGTTTGATTTTTTTCAGAAGTTTTAAAGCAACATGTGTTAAGCTGTAAGTTCGTTTGTAAGGTGCTTCAAGTGAATTATCTTTATTTACTTTGCCGAAGTTTTCTGCCTTGAATCCACCGAATGCTTTAAGAATTCCTTCAATGATAAACGGGATAAACAATATCAGGGCAAGTTTTTCAATATTGCCCAGGATTGCGAAACACGCGATGAGCGCGCCAATTCCATAAGTTAATGTGTCACCCGGAAAAACTTTTGCAGGAAATTTATTGAAAACCAGAAATCCAAGCAAAGCAAAAACAATAATTCCTGCAATAAGAACAAGCCATATATGCCCTGTTGCCAGAGAAATTGCCCCCAATGTCAAAAATATTATTGTCCCTAAACTTGCTTCTAAGCCATTATAACCCGCTAAAAGGTTTACACCATTTGTTGTTCCAACAACCGCAAGCAAAACAATAACTAAAGGATAAAACAAGCCAAAATCTATCAAGCCAAGAAAAGGAACAGACATTATATGCTGTCCTGCATTTATTACCATCAAAGGAATTGCTATTGGAATCGTCATTAAAATCTTCTGCCATCCCGCAATACCTTTCTTCCATCCAAGAATATCATCAACAAATCCTATGAAACATGCAAGTAATAGTGTAATGACCAGAATTAAAATTTCAACAAGATTTGTCATTGAATTAAGAACAAAAGTTTTGAAAAAGATGTAGAGCATGATTGTCAAGACAATTGAAATGACAACCGCGATTCCTCCTGCTTCTGCCACAGGAGGCTTGGAATATTTGTTCATGTCTTTGCCCTCAAGCTTGTTTCTCTTTGCCACAGAAATCCACCATTTTGTTAGTAAAATCGCGACTAAGAAAGCTACAATAAAATGCAATATCGCTATGAAAACTTCTCCGTCCATTTTCGAGTTATTAAGTACCAAGATAATCTAATTTAGCCCATCCTTTATCAACATCTATGTTAACCCCCAGTTCTCTGTACTCTGGATAATCTTTGATTTCAGGTGGATAATTAACTTTCCATATTTTTATCGGCCCGAGCAAATCATTAGTATAAAGGAAATCTCCGATAGTTACATTATAAACATCTCTCAATTGTTGGATAAATAATGCATCTTCTTGATGCACTAACTCAAAATTTTCAGTTTCATTTAACAAGTAAAGCCTAACCCATTGAGTCTTAGCAGCCTTTTCACTTATATAGAAAGCAGCGCCCATGTTGTTTACTCCTTGTTGGGTTATTCTTGGGATAATATAGAATGTAGTATTGAGAGCAGCCTTATCTTTGGCTATATCATATCTTTGATTGTTTATATATACATATCGGACTGGAATCCTAAACTGCTGCTTATTGGAAAACAACACAGCCTGGACATCATTTATTGTAGTTGTCTCTTTATCAATCACAAGTATAAAACCTGCAATTCCAGAAGAGCTCGCAGGGAATATTTGATTGTTCCAAGTCAGGTCTTCATCTAACATAGCTCCGCCTGTATAAACGTATGCTGTTTCATTCTTGCTGTCTTGAGTCTGTGCTTCATTTAAAACATAAGTCGAAACCCAGCTTAATCTGTCTCTTCCTGTTGAATCGCTTCCAATGCTGCCATAAGCAGGATACTTCCCGATATCCGTAGAATCTATTAAAACATATGAAACATTATGTGCTTTGCAAAATTGCAATGCCGTCTTTTCATTTTGGGCAGTTAACAAATAACGTCCTATAAAATGGTCCCATTCTGTAACTGCGTGAGCTCCATCAGTCACTGTTGCTCTTTCTCCTAAAGTCTGAACCCAGAAACCATAATCCCACCAATGCGCGAATATTGCATCTTGTGCTGTGTTTTCTCTAGTCCATGCCATTGCTTGCTGCCATTGCTGATAATAAGGCCCAGGGATAGTATACTTTGCCTGGGTTGCAGAATTCTTTGTGTAGTTTATGAAAGTCAGCACAAGGAATATTGCTGCGACAATTATAACACACCACAACAAAATCTTATAAAGGTCATCTTTTGTCTTTGAGATATATTCAGAAATTTTTACAGGCAAGAACGCTGCAGCTAAAATCAAAGCAGGAGAGATGATGAAAAACAGTCTTATTGCCCCCCTCATAGAGATAATCATCCAAAATATGAAAGCTAAAGTTAATAAATATGAAAAATTGATTTCTTTGAAGTCCTGAAGTGTCTTGTCGTCCTTTTTCACATAGGCCCTAATATATATGCTGATTAAAGCAACAACAAAAACAATCAAACCACCAAAATATAAAAATCTGCTTATAAAATTCTCACCATTAAGGAAACTTGTTGGAGAAATTCTGCTAAAAATAAATGTCAATAGGAATAAAATAAATAAAATATTGAGCCATATTTTCTTTTTCTTGTCAAAATGTTTTACGGCTTCGTAGAATAACAATATTGTTCCAGCAAAGAAAACCCAAAATAGCCAGGAGAAACTCGTGAAAACTTCTACAAAGAAAGGAGCTTTATTCTCAGCGACTGTCAATCCAATTCTCTCGCGGCCAAAAGGATAAAGTAATCTTTCAACAATCATAGAAAATGCATTTGGAATAAAACTCGGACCGAAAACAACTAGCGCACCCAACAAAGCGATTATCGCCCCTACAATTAAACTTATTATGCTCTCAGGTAATTTTATCTTGTCCTTGATTTTTTTCAATTTTGTGTTAAACAAGAGAGCATCTACAACTAAAATTGATAACATTACAGAAGCCAAAGCAGTATCGCTGAAACTAGTAAATAATCCTGATATGCTGGCCCCCCTAATAAGAGATGAAATTAAAGAGACAATCGCCCATATTGCATAGATAAGAAAATTTTTCTTTTTCTGTTTTTCAAACAAGAACACTAAGAATGTGGCTAGAGTGAAAGTCATAAAAATATAACGGTAACCTCCCCACGCAAAAATCATTAACCCCGTTGAAATACCTGAAAGCAAAGCAAAGAGTATAATTTTCTTCAAGTTCTTTTCTTGCCATGCCGAGACAAAGAATAAGAAAGCTAGCCAGAAGAATAACATGCCCAATCCTTCTATTTCAGGAATGCCTCCTGTTGTTCTGTGCAGCATTTCAGGAATAACCGCATAAAATGCAGTGGCTATTAGCGCGATGATTGTTGAATTAGTCTTGTTTGTGGCTGATAAAAATAGTTTTCTGACAAAGAAGAAAAATACCAGTAAAGTTAAAGACACTAGGATTACAGGTAATATAATTGACGCAAATTCTAATGTTGCAGTGGGAGGCTCAAAGAATACATCAAGAATTTTGTAGAGTGCCACAATCGCCCAGGGCATTAAGTTAGTTTTAGCATAATTAGCAGTTCCGACTGGTGCTCCCCTCATAATATCCGGCTCTTTTAAAGTATGACTAACAATTTCATGAGCGTGTCTCAGATAAAGATAAGGATCCAAGTCAGGGCCCAAAGTATAGTTCCCGTCTGTTATATCTTTAAGTTGCGAAATATTTTGAGTTCTGATCCATGTCGAGAGAATTATTATTACAAGTAAAACAACAATTGTAATCAAGCCAAACAAGAATTTTTGAGATTTCCAATCAATTTTGAATCTATTCTTTTCTTTTTTTATTTCGGGCTTTACTTCACTTTTTTCTTCTTTGTTTTCAACAATTTCCCCAGCCATGATTAGATTAAAAAAATGGTACTTTTATACCTTTTTGTCTTTATATTTACTATTTTTTAATTATTTTTTATTTATGTTTTTTCCTCAATAAGGTAGATAACAGGGCAAAGAATAATAGAGCATTTACAGCCAAAATAACAGTTATAAAATCTATCAAAGTTCTGTGAAATACAATTAACAGAGCAATCAGTAAGAAAACGCAAGTCCCTAAAATTCTTGCAGTCAGTTTTTTGTTCCAATCTAGCGAGAGATTGTAAAAAATAAGCAAACTAGAGAGCGACAAGAAACCCATTGCGATAACCATATATTTCAAGAGGGGCGCGATACTAATGTATTGATTTCCAGCAACAATTTGTATAATAATTTCCGGTGCGAATATAGAAGCTATCAAGAAAAATCCGATTAGTGCTAAAACATAGAGTCCTGCCGTAAATAATACTTGTTTGGCTTCCTGCTCTTTGGTTTTCATCTTTTTCTTACTTTTGCTTTTTTTTGCATGGTGCTCTGCAATAGAAGAAAACATAACTCTAGTGATTATTATTGAAACAAATAATATGAATTTACTTGCAACAGAAAGTGCTCCATAAAACCCAGAAGTCTTGGCCGAGAAAAAATATCTTGCAAGTATGGTGTCTAAAGAATATAGCGCAACAAAGAATAGAAATATGATAAAAGCAGCTATTGAATAGCGAATAATCTGTGTCTTTCCTTCAAATTTTTCAGTTTTTGCTTTTAATATTTTTTTAAGTGGCAAAAGTCCTACCAAAAATGCCAATGCCATGGAAACTGGAATTGATATTAACGCTCCGTTCACTCCTAATCCAAATAAGATTAAACCCACCGCAATAGCCAGTTTTACAACACCCTCAACTGAATTATTAACCCCCAGATGCCCAAAGCTTTGAATTCCCTGCAAGATGCCCCAAATTATCGGCAGCAAAAAAGCCACAAGTAAAGAAGCTCCAATAATCATGATGTTAGAATAAGAAGCATGGAAAACCTGGATTAATAAAGGTGTCAGCAATAAATAAATCAAAAAGATGATTATAGAATAAATAAGTATATTTTTAACAGAAGCCAGGAAAAAACTTTTTATTTTCCCATATTCTTTTTTGGATGTTAGTTCTACAGTATAGCGCGCTATGACAGTTCGAATAGTTTCATGAGGTACAGTAAAAAGATAAGTTAATGCAATCAATGAATAAAGCAGCCCATAATCTTCAACACTCAACATTCTTGCCATCAAAAAGAAGAAAATATAACTCGCCACAGCCGCAACTATCAACATCGCAAGTTTTGTTACAACATTCCTGTTGAACTTTGATTTTATCGTAGAAACCTGCTCGCTATTTTTAATTTTCATTTTTCAATTACTTTATCCTTATTACGTGATCCTTTAAAACAAAAGAGGGGTTATAAAAACTTCAATAAACGCAGAAACAATCAAGATGACTAGTGCAAGGATTATCAAATCTAGAGAATCTTGTAAAATGTGCCAAAACTTACCCTTGCCAAACTCATGTTTAATTAGCGCCGATCCTATGATACCGCCGGCAAGAGCCACGACAAAATAAGAAGCCACCTCTGGCAAGCCATGTATCATATATCTTCCCAAGCCCGCGGGCAATCCCGCGATGCTGCCTCTCGCAAATATCCCAATCGCGCTCGCTATTACACTGGCATTCCAAACCAATATAAATATCGCGCCAGCTCCAAATAAGAACGAAAGCAGCAACGAGAACAGCAACACATAAAAATTATTCGAGAGTATTGTTGAAACGCGGTTCATCCCATCCTTCAAAGTTATAGTGCTTTTAGAAGGCACGGGTGGATTAAACCCCTGTGCATTGAAAGCATTGGAAACACATTGCTCCATATTGGTTCTCGCGTTAATAAGACAATATGTTTCGACTTGCGCTTTAAAATTGGAACTTGTCGTGTCTGTAGGCATAACAACAAAAAGCACTGAGAAAGCAATCACATAGCCCAAAAACAAGAAACTCAAGGCAGCTAAAGCTTTCCCATGTTCTTTGAGAAGCTTTCTTTCAGTCTTTATTTTAGTGTCCTTCTCTCCTTCAATCTTTATCATATAGAAAAAGAAAGGAATTGAAAGTATAACAGTGAAACAAACAATGAGCATACTTGTGTATTTTTCAAAAACATAGTTCTTCAGAAACAAGAAGTTAACAATAAGCACAGATATTGTGGCATATAATGCCCCTATAATAATCATCTCCCAAGGCTTTCTCTCGGCTTTTTTAGGATTAAGAATTGTTTCAAGCATTTTTCTTTACTCTTTTTTCTTGTTTACTTTATATTATGCTTTGCGTTTTAAAAAGCTTTCCAAGGCTCAAATGCAAAAGTTTTTAATTATGGGGTTTTTAATACTCTTATAAAAAGAGGAAAAGCCGAGAAAAACTTAGAATGAATGAGTTTGATAGAATATGTAGAGATATCAAAGAATTAAGAATCCAAGGCGCAGAGAATGTGGCTATCGCAGCAGCCCAGGCTCTGCTCTACAAGCATGATAATAAATCTGTCAAGAAATTGATGAGCTTAAGGCCCACCGAGCCATGTTTGAGAAACACAATCAATTTCGTTATTTCATATGATAACATCAGGGAGGGAGTTGCTAGTGTTTTGCAACATTTTACTCTTTCTCAAAAAAGAATAGCTGAGATTGGCTCAAGATTAATTGAAAATGGCATGACAATCTATACTCATTGCCATTCTGGGGCTGTAATAGCGATTCTACTAAAAGCTAAACAACAGGGGAAAAGATTCAAAGTTCATTGCACTGAAACTCGCCCGCTCTTCCAAGGAAGGATTACAGCAGCCCAGCTTGCAAAAGCCAAGATTCCAGTTACATTATATATTGATTCTGCAGCAAAAGTAGCTTTGAAAAAAGCCGATATCGCATTCTTCGGCTGTGACGCAATAACATCAACAAAAATATACAACAAGATTGGCTCAGAGATGTTCGCGCTGATGGCGAAACATTACAAAGTTCCCTTATATATTGCCACAGATTCTTGGAAGTTCGATGCCAAGTCTATATATGGCGCAGAAGAGAAGATTGAAGAGCGCTCTTCAGAAGAGATATGGCAGAATCCTCCTAAAGGCATTAGAATAGAGAATCCCGCTTTTGAAAAAATAGATCCAAGAATAGTCACCGGAATTATTTCTGAGTTGGGGATATTCATGAAACAATCATTTATAGAAGCTGTCAGAGACACTTATCCTTTTACTTTTGCATAACTTTTGCCCTTAACTCTTGTTCTAATGAGTTCATTGTTTCAACGATTGAGTTTACTTCAGAAGAAAGTTTATTGTAAACATCCAATGCAATGTTCAACTTAGTCTGGATGAATTCTTTTGCGTCTTCTGTATTTTTCTTGCAAAAAATCTTTGCTCCAGTATTGATAAAAATCTCCTTGTTATCTTTCAATTTTGTTTTTACGAAAACTCCTGGGCTTACTGCAGCGAGCATTTCAGTCTCGGGTTTTATATTTTTGATATCTTCTAATGCAAGCCCACAGACTTGCAGCTCATTTATCTGTTTCTCAAGCAGAGCCATCTGTTGTTCCAATTCTTGCAGTTTCCCATCAAGTAGATTTATCTGCATTATGTCTTTCTGCAGTTGTTCTTTTTCCATTGTGAGTTTAAAGTTTGAATATTTTTCTTAATATAAGGCTAAAAATGAAGCTGAAAATAATGTAACAGAAAAGCCATCCTCCCCCAGTGTCTACTATAGGAATTTTTGCGCCCCAATTAATTATATTGCCCCCCACCTTTGCAGCATCCATATAGAGCCATTTCAATCCCGCGAATACCGCGAGCAATGGCAAGAAAGTGATTAACATTGGTTTCATTGTTAATCTCAAGTTGTCCATGCTGATCTTCATCATCTCCCGTTGTATCTCTGCAAGTTTCTCAGGGCTTTTCTCTTCTTTTAATTTTGCCTGAAGCTCTTTCTGCCGGTCTTTAAGCGCCTGGGATTTTTTCTGATTTATAAGAATCTTGTAGAGAAAAGTCAATAGTGCAGTGATAATTAAAGAGAATACAATCATGCTAACAAGCGGACTCCATAAAACAAAATCAACGAGGAACATTTTTATCTTTTATTTTTTATAGTTTGTATCTATTTAGTTTTATCTATTTTTTCTTTTCGTCTTTTGCTTAAAGATTTTTTAAATCTTTATTTTGATAAAATCTTTGATTTTCGTGCGTAAAAGATTTATTTCGCCACAAACTTTCTTGCAAGAGGATTCATGTCAAGAGCATGCTGTTGAGCTATTTCTTCGTAAAGTCTGTATATAATCATGACACTTAACAAAATTCCCGTTCCTCTCACTAAAGCGCCTGAAACATCTGCCAGTGCCGCGAGCAGCCCTACAGCTGCGCCTCCCATAACAGTCAATGGCATGATATATCGTGAGAGTATGGATTCAGTGACTCTTGTATCTTGTCTGAATCCGGGGATCTGCATTCCACTCGAAGCAATTTGTTTTGCTTGGCTCTGGGGGTCCTGTCCAGATGTTTTCATCCAAAATATTGCAAACATAACAGAGCCTGCAATCATGAACAAAATGTAAAATAAAGATTGCCATAACATTATCGGAGCAAAAGAGCCCTTGATGATATGTTCTACTAGTCCTGCTGACGGAGCAGAAATCCAGAAAGCCAATCCACTCACCGGAACCCCATCTGCACTGAAACTTCCTAAAATAGTGGCATGTTTCGCGAACTTTTCAGCCAACATAGCGAATAGATTTACATTTGCATGCAATGCCGCAGTTAAAATAACAGGAATGTTGCTTGTGTAGAAAAACGCAAGAGGCCACCTTATCCCAAATCCTCTTATTCTTCCGAACGACAGAGGCACCTCGACTTTTATTGCCTGAGTGTAGACAACAACGATGAATACAACAACTGTCGCGGCAATCGCTGCGAAAGCCGCTATAGCTCCAGTCGTATCGGCATTAATCAACGATACAATAAAAACAGGAATTTTTCCTATAGGCTGTAATGCTTTCTGTGGCCCTATGAAATTAAAAGATCTTATGCATAATTGCCAAGCCACTCCGCCGACAATGAATAATCCCACCCCATTGCCGAATCCCCATTTGCTTATTACCTCATCCATAAAGATAACGAGAATCCCCCCAAGACAAAGCTGGAAAATTAATAATCCCGCGAATCCTGGCGCTGCCTGCAATCCCCCCATCAGAACATATATCGCACCCTCGAACAGTGCAAAGAACACTGCTAATATCTTCTGCAAACCCTGGAAAAATCTTTTTCCTTCAGGCGTTGTCAAATCTAACGAGATTAACTTCGAGCCTACAAGTAACTGTAATACAATTGAAGCTGTGACTATTGGTCCAATACCCAAAGACATCAGACTTCCGAAGCTTGCCCCGAAAATTATAGCCAGATATTCGAACTTGCTAAGGGCATTTTCAGTCAATCCATACAAGGGGATATTAGAAAGTACAAAAAAGAAGACAAGAACTATCAAAGTCCACTTGAGTTTTGTTCCAAAGCTAAGTTTCTTCTCAGCAGGAGCTTTCACTTCAGGCAGATTAATTATCAAATCTTTCAACGACATTTTTTGTTTTTATGTAGTTATATAATCGTTACGCTTCCACCAGCTTTTTCTATTTTTTCTTTGGCTTTTTCTGAAAATGATGATGCTTTGACCGCAAGTTTTTCTTTGACATCCCCTCGAGATAAAACCTTATAGCCCTTGAGGGTTATCTCAATTCCTTCTGTAACTTTCTTCGCTTTTCCCTCTTTGATGAAATGTTCAATTTTTGTCTGCAAGTCATCCAAGTTAATTACTTTGATTATTACATCTTGTTTTAAGCTTGAAAATCCTTTCTTTCCGAAATAATCCGGCGCGTATTTTAAGACCCATGTCTTTTTCTGTCCAGCACGCTTGCCAGTTCCAGCCATGCCCTTTCCTCCCTGCGTTCCTTTTCCTCTATAGTTGTTTCTCGCGCCCATGCCACAGCTTCTTCTTCCTCTGATTCTTGAGCGCCTTGATCTTTTTTTAGCCATTTTGTTTTTTCCTTATAACATTTTTAGCACAAGCTCGTTTATTTTCTCATTCTTGCCCAAGATTCCTTTAGGCCACATAAGCTTTGCGCTTTTCTTGAATCCCCCTCGTGGAGGATGTAGATGAAACACCTGTTCAGTGTCTTTTTTCTTGGCATTTCCCCTTTTAGCCATTAATTCTTTTAAAGTTTCTTCTTCAACTTCTCCGAAAGCAACAAAATCCTGGATTTTTTTAACCATCCCAAAGATTTCTGGCTTGTCTTCTATAATAATACAAGAAAACTTCCTGTCAAGCCGGAGATTTTCAAAGGTCTTTCTTACATCAGGATGCAAATCTATCTTGCCTCTTATCCTTAAAACAATTATTTTTGCCATTTTTATTTGATTTTTATAATTTACAATTAAATTAATTCATTGATTTTTTTCAAAGCATCCACAGTTGCTTTTATCATATTTATTTTTGTTCTTGTCTGCCCTGCGCTCTTGCTGTAGATATCTTTTATTCCTGCAAGCTTCAAAAGTTTCTTGCATTCATCATCCACCGCCAACCCTGTTCCTTTAGGCGCTGGAATTAATCTCACTCGCACACTGCCAACCTTTTTTTCAACTCTTAGAGGAATACTATGGGGTTCGTTGCATATGCAGTCAAAACTTCCACATCCCCTACTTATCTTGATCAAGTTCAATTTGGCGTTCCTTATCGCTTTTTGTTTTGCAGGTACAGTTTCTTTTGCCTTGCCATATCCCAAACCAACATGCCCGTTCTTGTCCCCAACAACAGCCATACAAGCGAAAGTAGGAACATTTCCTTCGGCAGTTTTCTTTTGAGTCTGTCTCCATGGCCTTCTCTTGCCGCCTCCGAATTTTCCTTTTGCTTGTCCGATATAAATCAAATCTGATTCTAGATTGGGCAATAGTTTATCAACTATTTCCGGTTCTAAGATTCTTAAGTTCCTGTCAAAAATTTCATCTATATCCTTGATCTTGCCCTCTTTTACTTCTTTTCCAAGAGCGGTTTTTGGGATCCATCCAGAGACTCTTTCAGCTCGTTCTCTTTCTTCGCGGGTTTTAGCTCTCGTTTCCTTAGTTTCTTTCTCAAATTCTAGTTCTTTAGTTACCAATGGCTCAATCTTCGCCTCAACCTTTTCTTCCGCGACTTCTCTTGCTTTCATTTTCCTTTCGGATTCTTTTTCCTTTTCTTTCTTTACCATTTTATTTTAAAATTTTATTTTTGATTTCTTCAATCTTTTTATCGATATCTTTTGTCTTGAGATGTGCCCCCTTCAATCTTTCATTTTCGGGGAACATCTTTTCATCACAATTTATTTTCAAGCCGCCTTCGATCGCTCCCTTTATCACAGCATAAATCCTCGAGCCCCTCGTAGATCGCTGCAAGCCAATATCTACTATAGCTTCTTTAATTTTTCCTTCAGCTTTTGATGCGATTAAAAGTCCTGTTAAATAGGCTGCTGGCAGATTCTTGAAGCCATGATTCCATCCATATTTGCTTAATTCTTTGGAAACAGCGAAAGCAATGGTTGTATCTTTAGCCTCTTCGCTTTTAATTATTTGTGCTATAATATATTTGTTTGTCTTTCTTATGACAAGCCTGGGCTTTCTTGCCTGTAGCAACTTTATTCTGGAGTCATAGTCTGTCTTATGTTCCCTTCTTCTCCTGAAATTAACTTTTTTTGTCTTCATTTTATTTTTTCTTACTTTGTCTTTTCAATCAAGTCTTTTCTGCTTCTAATCAAGCTTGCTTTAGCCCATCTTCTAAATTTATGAGCCTGTTTATGAGTGATTGATTTATTTCTTTTCATTGATTGAATATGGCTTCTAATGTTTCTAATTCTTGTCATATAATCTCTTTTCTTCTGATTAGGGGTCATTTTTGTTTTGCCTACTCCCCTCCTTCTTCCTTTTCTCTTCCTTGCTTCCCTTATCCTTCCTGCTCTTCTTTTTACTCCCACATCAGCTTTTTTCTTGATCACTCCATCTTTGATAAGCGCTTCTATATCTGATTTTGTTATAGCTTCTTTGATTTCATTGAGACTTGTTGGATCAAACCATACTTTATTTCTCCCAACCCCCATAACTTGTGAGGCAAGTCTTTTCTGCGTCAATAGAGTTTTCATTTTTTCTCCTCCTTAGTCTCTTTCTTATCTTCTTCCTTTTTCTCTTCTTTCTTTTCCTGCTTTGTCTCTGTAGCTTTCTTCGCCTTTGCTTTCCCTTCCTTTTTCTTTTCAAGTTCTTTTTTGAATCTTTTGATGAATTTTTTTGCATTTAGGTTGAGCAATCTGATGTTTTTTGCAGCTGCTTTCTCCGCGATTTCCATTTTATTTTTCTTGCCGATTTTTCCAACCACCCCTATCTCATCTTCCTTCAAGTAATCTAATTCAGCTGCATTGAAAATCAATCTTGGCTTCAATTCTTGCACTAGCCCGCGGACAGCTTTTGGCGAGCTCCAACCTATTGAAGGCTGTATCATATGCCCTGTTCTTTTTTCTCTTAATTTGCTGTGTCTTCCTCTAGGCCTTTTCCATTTTTGTTTTTTCTTTCTCTTTCTCCCTAATTTTGATTTTTTGAAAGTGTCTTTTCTTAAGAACTCGGGTTTTCTCTTCTTCAAAATTTTTCTGAATTCATGTAGCTCATTCATTTTGATCTCTTCTCCCTTTCTCCTTTTTAATTATCCATATTCCGTCTTGGAAAATTCTTCTGTCTTTTGCCCGTATTCTTGTTATACTTTCTATTGTTGCCGCCTGCTGTCCAGTAAGTTCTTTGTTTATTCCTTTTACGATGACTATGTCTCCTTCAACGCTGACATCGACTCCTGGCAGAATTTTTATAACTCTGTCTTTATTTTCTCCCAAAAAGTTCTTTATTTCGAACAATCCTTTTCCTTTCTCTATCTTTACAGTGATTGGGAAGTGTATAGCACATATCTGTAATCTATACTCGTAGCCTTTAATCGTTCCTTGAATTAGATTAACGATGTGGCTTGCTGTGGTGTTGATTAATTTTTTTTCTTTTTTAGTTGCTTTGTCCTGGCTGATTATTATCTGATTTCCTTCCATTTTGATATCTACATTTTTTAGGTTGAAGACTCTCTCGAGCTCTCCCAATGGCCCCTTGACAGTTATTTTTGGGATGTTGAGTTTAACTTCAACGTTTTCCGGAACTGTTATAATCTTTTTTATTTCCCGTTTCATTTTATTTTTTGTTTTTAATAGCAGTAAGCCAATAAACTTCCCCCCATTCCTTTTTCTATTGCATCTTTATGGGTCATTATTCCCTTGTTTGTCGAGACAATCAGGATTCCAAGCTGTCTTGCAGGCAGATATCTTCTGATGTATTTCTCGTAATCCTCTTTTTTTACGAAAAATCTCGGTTTTATTGCTCTGCAATCATTGAGCTTTCCTATGACTATAACAATTTTATCAAATTTTTCCTTCTCCACCCTAAATTCTTCAATATAACCATTATCTTTCATTATTTTCAGCACTTCCAAGATTAATCTTGAGGAAGGGATGACTACAGTTTCTCTCTTTCCCGCCCTTTTACAATTAACCAAATCATTCAGCATGGATGATAACCAATCTCTCGTTGTCATTTTTTATTTTCTCCTGTGTTTACATATATTTTTTGAAGCCGATTTTTTCAGCAATTTCTCTGAAACATTGTCTGCATAAATGCAAATTATACTTGCTGATATGCGCGCCGTATCTTCCGCAATTCACGCACTTCTGCGCCGCAATTCCGTACTTTCTTTCTTTTGGTTTGCAAAATCGCAGGAATCGCGCCTTTATAGCAGGCTTCTTGTCAAGCTGCTTCATTATTCTTCTCCAATCGCTTGCTGGCATTTTTTATTTTGTTTATTTAGTGATTATTTCTTCTGAAATTTTAATATTAAAGTTCTTTTTGAAAAAATTTATGGTTTCTTCTTTGCTTATTCTGTGTCTTTTTGGGATTCTCGCGTTTAATCTCTTCCTTTTTGCAATTCTCCAGCCTTTTCTTTTCAATGTGGCTACGACATCAAAGCCCATGATTCCAATCTCTCTTTGATATGGCAATGTAGGAATTTCGATATATTCCTTTATTCCGAAACTCAAAAATCCTGGATTGAACTGCTCTTCTTTTATCTCTGTGATTCCAGTGAATAGAGTTTTCAATAATTCTACGGCTTTTGCTTTCCTTATGGTGATTTTACATCCAATCTCTTGCCCTGGCTTGATTTTCCATGTGGGAATCCTTTTTTTAGCCAAGGTTTTTATCGGGGTGGCTTTTGTTATAAAATTTAACAGCTTCACCGATCTCTCGAGTTTTGCGCTATCTCCAGTAGAACAGTGTAAAGTTAAACTATCTAGTTCTAACTCGCGCATTTTATTATTGATTTTCATTTTTCAAACTCCTTCTCTTCTAAAACAAACAAGTTTTTCTTTGGAACAGATGTTATCTTGTCTTTTATGTGGACTAAGGCATTTTGTTTCTCGATATTCTCTATCTTCCCATGTTGCCCTATACTCTTTCCGCCAAATATCAAGACAAAAGCTCCTTTGCCCAGTTTCAAATGATGGGTTATCTTGTTGGTCTTTAGCTCGATGATTAAGGTATCCCCCACATTGTAATCGGTTTTTCCCTGAACAATGAAATTTCTTCCATCATTGCAATTAATCTGTAGCTTTTTCCCTTTCAGAACTTTTTTTCCAACTATCCTGCAAGGTTTGCTTTCGCTCTTGTGTTTATCTATTTCCAGGATGGTCAATTTTCCTTTATCTGTGAAATATAAACTGAAATGTTTGTCCAATTTCTTTATATAGATTCGGTCAAAAAGCCCGACTTTAGTCTTGGTTTCAACAACAATTTTATCGTTGATAAATATATTTTTTTGTACAAGAAGTTTCTTGGCTTCTTTTGAGTTATCTAATACTTTCAACAAATCTCTTAACACAACTAACAATGGTATAGACAACTCGTCTTTTTGGGCACCTATGCCCTTAATTATGAAAGTTCTGTCTTTTCTTTGCAAAGGCCAAGTTTTTGGCATTGTTCTTCTTTTTAAGTGCATTTTATTTTGCCTCCGGTTGCTTTGTCATTTCCTTTTTTGCAATTTTTTTCTGCTTCCTTTCCATAATTTTTACTCGTTTTTTATCATCCAAGTTCAAGGAAGTAATCATTAACTTTGAAGGATAAAACGCCACATTCACTTTTGTCCCCTCTTTTCTTGATTTTTGTATTCCTTCTACTAAAATTTTCATTTTCTTTGTGTTCACTGAAGCCACTTTCCCTTCTTTTCCTCTGAAATCGCCGTTCATCACTTTTACAACATCGCCTTTTCTTAGAACCATGGCTCTTGTGCTATATTTCTTTCTAAGTTCTTTGCTTAGGTGGCTCGAAAGCATCTTGTGTTTGATATGCAAAGGGGAATTAAATCGATATTTCCTCTGCTTGCTTATCTTCTTGCTTCCTTTCCATGAAATTGAATTTTCTCTTTTCATTTCTTGTTTTTTATTTAGTTATTTATATTAATTTATATTGTTTAAACAATTATTGTGGCTATTCTTGCTACGAAAGGCCATCTGTCTGCAGCCTCTCTTGCTAATGGACCCTTTATCTGAGTGCCTTTAGGATTTCCATCCTCATCTTTCAGCAAGGCAACAGCGTTATCCGAAAAACATATTCTTTCTCCTGTAGCTCGTCTGTATTCTTTCCTTTGTCTTATGACTACAGCCCAGAACACTTGTTTTAAGATGTCTGTGGCTCCTTTTCTAACGCTCACTTTTACTAAACTTCCGACACCGCATGAAAATTGTCTGCCCTTTCTTCCTTTCCCGCCCTTCACTCCGAAAATTTTGACTATTTTGGCTCCGCTGTTATCTGCGGCAGTTACTAAAGCACCCATATTCAATCCTCTTACAAGTCTCGCACTTACAGCTTTCATTTTATTTTCTCCACAACAATGAAATGCATTATTTTGCTCAGCGGCCTGCATTCGCCGATTTTTACTAAATCTCCAACAGCTATCTGCTTTTTCATACACTCGGGCAGATAAGCATGTAATTTTGTTCTTGCTTTAGCAAATCTTTCATATTTTTTGAAACGTATAAGTCTTTCAAACTCCACAACTGCTCTCTTACCTACTATTTTAGTCACAGTTCCTTTGAAATATCTGCCCCTCACGCTCAAACTTCCATGGAAAGGACATTTTTCATCCTTGCATTCCACTTTCTCTGTTTTGCTTGGCATAGATTCTACTGTTTCTTTCTTTTCCTTTGTTTTCATTTTTTTCTTCTTGCTTTTTTCTTGCCGCGTTTTATTTCTCTTCTATGTTTTCTTCCTCAAATCCAAGTTCAATAAGCTTGTTTTTGGCTTTTCTCCAATGATCTCCCTGCAGTTCAATCGTTTTGTTTTTTACTGTTCCACCGCATGCAAAATCTTCCTTAAGTTTTTTTGCGATGTCTTTGGTGTCGTTTTCAATGCCGGAGATTATTGTAACTATTTTCCCGAATCTCCTTTTTGTTGTCTCCACTCGTATCTTTTGCTTTGTTTTTACTAAGTCTTTGCATATACACGCTTCAAGCGGTAAGCCGCACTTTGGGCATATATTCATATTTTTTCTTTCTCCTATGTTTATTTAATTTGATTTAATTGAGTATTTATTCTTGCTATTGTCCGTTTTATCTCCCGGATTTTCTTGCTCGCTCCAGCTGCCTGCCCCCGCTGTGCATTAATCTTCAATTCCTCCATTTCAAGTTCCTTTAATTTTTCCTTTAACTCCTGCGCGTTATATCTCTGTATTTCTTTTTTTCTTATTATTGCCATTTTATATCTTATACCTTGGGTCTTTCCTCAATTTCTTCTATTTTTATTTGTGTTTTCTTTTTCCTAGGCTTTCTGGGCTTTTTTTCCTTGGTTTTCGCCTTCTCTTCTTTTTCCTTTTCTTCTTTAATCTCTTGACTTTTCTTCTCTACTTCTTTCTCTGCTTCCAGCATCTTCTCTTTGATTTCTCTTTGGATTAGCTCGTGGTTCAATTCTATTTTATCTGGGATTTTAGCACCTTTAGGCACAATTAAAACCTTAACTCCGATAGAACCCGGCCTTGTGAATGCAGTTGCCTTTGCCGAGTTCACGATATTTAATCCTCCGCCTGTCTTCTTCAGATAACCGAAGGCAAATCTCCAATTTTTCGCTCTTTCGCTTGGCAGTTTTCCTCCTAATCTTATTTCAGCTCCAAGAGCTCCGGCTCGCGCAATCCTTTCCATCTCATGATAAGCTATAAGTTTAAAGCTAAGTGGCCCGAATTTCTCCAAAGCCAAAGCAATTTGATCCGCTACTGTCTGCGCATCAAAAATAGGCTCGGGCAACTCAGAAACTTCAATCTGGGGATTCTCTAACTTGAATCTTTTCTTCAATGAATCATGCAACTCCTGTATCACCTCTCCTCCTCTTCCTATAACTAGCCCGGGCTTTGCCGTAATAATTATAATTTTCTCTCCGATTGGTGTTCTCTCTATCTTCACATCGCTGACTTTTCCCTTGCCAATCTTTGATTTTATGAATTCTTTGATTGTATACTCCTGCATCTTTCCTTCAACGAATTTTCTCTCCATCATTTTTTCTCTCCTAAGGTTCTTGCTTCCAACACAACATGGGTTCTCTTGAAACGCTTTCTGCCGTAAGCCATTCTTGTGGGTTTATGTGGCCTTGAAGCCTTGTTAGCCTTAGCCAAGGATATTCTTAAATGCTCGATATCTAAATTCTTGACATTTGCATTCGCTATCAAGCTTCCCAAGAGTTTTATGAAGATTTTGGAAGCCTTCATTGGATATCTTCCAGAGACTTTTCCTTTTGGCATGTTTTTTCTGTGAGGAATCTCTCCTCTCATCGGAACTGCTATTTTTTTATTCAAAACCTTTTCAAGTAATGCGATAGCATAATGTGGCTCTTTGCCTCTTACAAAGTTGCATAATGCAATAGATTGTTTTGTTGAAATCCCTAAATCTTTTCCATGGACTATTGCTGTTCCTTCAACTTTCTTTTTAGTTTCTTTCTTTTCTTTTATTTCGGGCTTTGCTTCTGCCTTTGTTTCTATCTTCTCTTCCTTTTTCTCTTCTACAGGTTTCTTTTCTGTTTTTTCTTTTGCTTCTTCCATTTTATTTTCCTTACTTCACAGACAAGAATGCAGAGCTTCTTGTGGCTCCGATTCCTGGAGCTCCGTGCTCGACTTTTCTTCTCGTCATTGCGAACTCGCCCAATCGATGTCCTAGCATTTCTTCATTTATTTTTATCGGCACAAATTCTTTGCCGTTGTGAATATTGATATCCAAACCAACCATCTTCGGCACAATTATTATTGTCCTCAAATGAGTTTTGATTGCCTTATGTTTGGCGATTTTCTGTTCGCATCTCTTCAAAAATTTCTCGACAAAACCAGTTTGCCTGAGCAAAGTTCTCCGCTCTCTTGCCGGGAGTATTTTTGCGAACTCTCCTAAGTTCAATTGCTTCAATTCCTCCAAACTTTTTCCGCGATATATGAATTCTTTTACCATTTTATGCTACTTACTTTTTCCTCCCTGTTCTTCTTGGTCTCAAGAGTCCGACTTTTCTTCCCGGAGGTGCCCATCTCTTAGAAATTTTGCTCTTTATTCTCTTGCCTCTGCCGCTTCCGAATGGATGATCAATAATATTCATCTTTACAGCTGAGGTTCTTGGGTAAACTCTCCCCCCAGTTGCCTTTGCTATAAACAACCCCTTACTTGCCTTTACAAGAGGTTTTTCAAGTCTTCCTGACGCTGCAACCGTTCCAATGCTCGCGCGAGCATTAGGATTGAATACTTTTTCTTTTTTTGAAGGCAGCAATACAGAAACCCCTTTGGGCTCTTTTTTTATAATTCTTCCAGCGATTCCGCTTGTTCTAACCATTTTTCCGCCCATGCCCGGAATAGTTTCAATATTGTAGATTAAAGTTCCAAGAGGCAGCATCCCCAAAGGAATGATATTTCCGGTTGCTATAGGCACATTTTTTCCAACCATAATCCTTTGCCCCTCGCACATTCCTTCTGCAGCTATATTGTAGAATATTTCATGATTCAATTTTATTTTTGCCACAGGAGCATCATAACAAGCAAGATGCATTAGCTTGAGAACCTCTCCAACTCCCTCTGTTCTAGGATAGCTCACACTGATTCTATAAGCCTGTTTTCTTGTTCTGTAAGCAGGGCCCCCATGGCCTCGCGCTCGTTGTATGATTCTTTTTCCCATTTTATATATTCTCCAAAACTTCTAATAGTATATTTTCTAATACTTTATTTAATTTTGAGAAAACTTCTTCACTTTCTTGGTATAATGTAACCATGAAGGGTTCTTCTCTATCTGGGAGATAAGTTATCTCAAATTCATTACCAGAAAATTTTAATATTTGAGAGCCATTAATTCTTCCAAAACCAAAAGTTTCTAGATGAGAAGGAACTTCATAAGATACATCTTCTCTCATTAAATATTTTACATCATCATTAACTGTTCTTAACATTTCATGATAATTTTGTGTTGTTCCCATTTTACATCATCCCAAGTTTAGTTGCAATATCTATGGCTGGCGAATCAGCCTTGAGTTTTATAGTTGCGATTTTTTTATTGTTTCTAATGTGCAAGTTTACCTTTGCGACCTTGACTTTGAACATTGTTTTAATCTCTTCGGCAATCTGCGCTTTGGTTGCTCTAGAATCGACGACAAAACTTATTTTATTCTCTAGCTCTACTTGCTTTATGGCTTTCTCGGTTGCTAAAGGATAGAGCAAGACTTTCATTTTATCTCTTTAGCCCCTCAATAGCTTTTACTGTCCATACGATAACTCGGCCAGGAGTTCCGCCAGGAGCCAGCGCCATAATATTTAATTGATAAGTGTTGATAATGTCCAAGCCATAGTTTCCGAGTGTCTTAGTATTTTCGTTCTTATCCACAATCAACAGAACTTTATTACGGCTCTTGTATTTCCTTCCTCTTCTCTTTCCTAATCCTGCTCTAATTTTCTTTTCTTTTTTCAGCTCGATATTTGTCAATTTTTCTAAGAGCGCTACAGTTTCTTTAGCTTTACCCTCCAAAATTTTGGAATCGATTACTATCGGAAGCGAATGGCTCAATTTAAGCTGCGGATATTTTTTCTTTAATATGTCTTGTGATGTCGAGGCAGCAATGGCGCTGTTTATCGCCTTTCTATTTTCCTTTTTGTTTATCTTTTGTTCAGCTCTAAGTGGTTTTGGAGGATGAGCTGCTCTTCCACCGACAGTTCCTGGAATAAAAGCGCCAATCCAGTGGAATTGTTCGCCCCTATGGCTTAATGTTTTTCTAGGGACTCTTGACACCCCTTTTCCATAAAGCGTTTTCCATTTTCTTCTTCTATGACTTTGTTTTCCGCTTGCTGAAACTTCCTTTCCTGCGAGAATATAGGCTCCGTACAATTGTCTCTGTCGGTTGTGGACTGTCCAGAAAACCTTGTGAATCAAATCTTTTCGAACTTCCTCTTCAAAGCATGATGGCAGAGAGATTTCTCTTGTGTTTTTTCCCTCATTGTTCAATATTTGTGCTTTCATTTTATTTTAATAAGTGTATCACTTCAAAATTTTCTTTTGCAGTTGATTTAGTCTCTCTTAAAGAGGAGGTTATTAACATTTGTCTTTTTGCAGGCCCTTGCACCGAGCCCTTTAAAGCGATATAATTTGCCCTGACTTTTCCGTAATGTGTGAATTCAAAAGGAAGTTTTTCTCCAGCGCCAATCTCCATCAATTTTGAATTATATTTGACTCGTGTAAAATATCCGAACTGTCCTGCCATGGAAACTCTAAAAGTAACGCGGGCAGGATGCCATGGTCCAAGAGTTCCTGGCCTTCGCCTGCCTTTTTCAGCTTTATGGCTTCTCAATCCTATTCCAAACCTTTTCATCGGCCCAGTAAACCCATGTCCTTTAGTCAAGCCATGAACATCAACCAGTTGTCCTTTTGTAAAAAACTCGCCGATTTCAATAGGTTTGTTTACATGCTCCTTGACAAAAGCTAATTTGTCTTGATTGTTTCCGCCCAATCCAATCTCTGCGATGTCAGGAGTTTTCTTGATTCCTGTCTGTTTTGGAATATTGTAAACCAAGACTCTTATATCGCTGAACTCATTTAACTTCGGCTCGATTTCATTAAGCATGTCGCTCAATTTTTTAGGGGTTTTTGGAAGCTTGATATTATGTTTCAATTCCTTATCAAGATTTTCAGCTAAAATTTCTTTAGAAACCTCAGTTCCCTTGTAAAATCTGACGCTTAAGATCTTCATTGAAGGGCATTCAAGAACTGTTAAAGGAACGATAATTTGTTTATTTTTTGTCATAGAATCAGGAGTCAAGTCACGAGAAAGGGCGCGAGCCATGCCGGCTTTATAACAAATAAATCCCAGCAAGCCTTTTTTGTCTTTATATTTGTTCCCAAGAACTCTCCAGTTCACACCAGGTAGTACTTTAGCTGCTCTCTTTCGAGGCCAGATCTGCAGTGATCCTGCTCGTGGTTTGTGTATCTTTGGCATTTCTTATATTAGGGATATTTACAGTTTTATCTATCATTTTCTACCCTTTATGAACCCTGAACCTATAATTCTTATCTAAGGATGATTTATAAAGCTTACTGTAAGCTTTACCGGAGCTCGTCAGTTAAGCGACGAATTCCTTTTCTTTTACAGTTTCCTTGCCATCTACAATTATTTTTCTGACAAGCGTGCCTTTCCTCTTAGCCATAATCCTTATTTTTTCGAAATCTTTCTCGCCTTGTGGCATGACAATATCTCTTATAATATAAGTGTGTTCCATCCGAGCCTTCTTGAATTCTTGAGATAAATCAAATAAAAACTCGTTATGGACTTGTGGCCAGAATCTCTTGTCTAACTCCAACATGCAGAACTTGTCATTGGTTTTTCCCTCTCCGCTCTTGCCTGGCTTGGGCAGTTTCTTTTTCATCTTTAGCGAGATTCCTGGCGCGCTGCAATCTAACAAAGTAGCATAAGCTTTGCTTGCAAGCTCTCTCAATTCAGTATTAACCAGTTCTTTTTCTATGTCACATGCAAGAACCCCTGCTTTTTTCCTGAAGTCAAAACCCTCTATTTTGTCCCTGCTCAGAACAATCCCGCTCACTGAAAATCTTGGCGCAAAGTTTGAAATAAATTCCACAAAGTCATTGGCAAACTCAAAACTCGAGCTTATCTTAATCTTATCCGCTTGTTTTACAACATTAATTATTGCTCTCGAACCATAAGTACCCTTACCAAACCTAACAAACTGTCTATGAACACATTCATCCTGCTTTCCTTCGAACAACTTTTTTATGAACATTTTTATTTTTCTAACAAATGGGCCTGCCTGGGATCGAACCAGGGATCTTCTCCGTGTAAGGGAGACGTCTTAACCGCTGGACTACAGGCCCTTTATCTTCTAAAAAAGAGACAAAGCTTTAAAAAGGTTTTTGCCCTTTTTTTATTAATGACAAAATACAAAATAGAAAAACCGAAATTAGAGGCAAAAGGAAAGAAAGAACTCGGGGATAAAGAAGATTACCAGTTGAAACAGGAGCAGCTTGAAAAGGAAATCCCTGCAGAAGTAAAAAAGGAGATTGAAAAAGTCCGCGAAAATTTGAAGGAATTCAAGAAGAATATTGTCAAAAAGTTCTCATATATTGCGGCCATAGGCATCTTGCCTCCGCCAGCTTCTCAATTGATTGAAGAGGAAGAGGAAGTCCCGCGAGCTTCCAAAGAAGAAAAAATAATCCATCTCATTGTCGTCGTTCCAGAAGAAAAAGCCAAAGACATGGGAAAAATAAAGCTTGAAAGTATAAAATTAGTGCAAAACATCAAGCCTAAAGTCTGGCTCCACATATACACCACAAAACAATTATGGGAGCTATGTTTCGACGGCAAATATGCTTTGGTTGAAGCTATAGCAATGTCTTTTCCATTACAAGACAAGGGCATTTTTGGGGCATTGAGAGCTGCGTCAATCCATAAAACTCTTGTACTCAAGAAATTTGAGAGATATGTTGTCAGTTATATTCTTGCAGGTTCTTTAGTTCGCGATGAAGCAAGCAAGACAAGCGATGTGGATGTCTACATAGTTATCGACGATACAGATGTCAAAAGAATGAGCAGATTCGAACTGCGAGAGAAACTTCGGGCGATTATATACAGTTATACAGTCGAGGCAAGCGAGATAGCAGGAGTTCAAAACAAGCTTAATCCCCAAGTCTATATTTTGACAGAGTTCTGGGAAGCTGTCAAGGACGCTCATCCTGTCATTTTTACATTCATCAGAGACGGGGTGCCTCTTTACGACAGAGGAGCTTTCATGCCATGGAAATTATTGTTAAGAATGGGCAAGATTAAACCATCTCCCGAGGCCATTGATATGTTCATGAGCCTTGGTGAAAGAGTTGCTGAGAATGTCAAGAGAAAATTAAATGATATTGTTACAGAAGATATTTATTGGGGGGTCATAACTCCAAGCCAAGCGTTAATCATGCTTTATGGCTTGCCTCCCCCAACACCAAAAGAAATACAGCAGGGCATTTTCAGGAAGATTTTCGTTGAAAAAGAGAAATTACTTGAGGCCAAATACGCAGATATTCTAGAAAACATAGTAAACCTTTACAAGAAATATGAGCATGAAGAGATTAAAACAATAAGTGGCAAAGAAATTGATTCTTTAGTTGAACAGTCAACAGAATATATCAAAAGATTGAAAGAATTGATGAAACAGATAGAGGAGAAAAAATCAGAAGAGGAAGTCATCAAGCACTATGATGTAGTTATAGACTTGCTTGAAAAAATATTCGGCAAGGCTTCTGAAACCATTCTTGTGGCAAAATTCGAGAAAGAGTTAGTTGACAAGGCAAAAGTTTCTCCGAGAAACTTGAATCTGTTGAAGCAGATAATAGATGCGAAGAAAAAATACAAAAAAGGAAAATTCACTAAACACGAAATCGCCACAGTAGCAAGAAGCGCTCATGAGCTTATCTCGGCGATATTGGAATATTCACAAAGGCGCGAGCTTCTCGAGATGCAAAAATCTCGGATTGAGGTCATTTACAAAGAAGGCAAAGAGACTAAGCGCGCAGAATTGTTCATATTCAAGGATGCCGCGTTTATCCTGCCAGACATCGCAAAAGATGACATAAAGAAATTCAGCGAAGGCAAGATAGTCGAGAGCAGCAAGGATGAATTGAAGCAATGGCTTGCAAAGAAGGTTGGCGAGAAAAAAATATCGCCCGAACTGATGAGTTACATGAAAAAGGCTTTTGGGGAGTTTGAGTTAATTTTTTAAAGCCACGTTTTTATAAATTCACATTACTTAAACAACACAATCAAACAATAAGGCAAACAAATCTGTAAAGCATAAAATGAAAGCTCAAGTTATAAGTTTCAGAAGAGGAAGGCACCGAGTGACGCCAAGGCACTTTATCTTGCAAGTTTCAGGGGTCGAAAGCAAAGAAAAAGCCGAGAAGTTCCTCAACAAAACAGTTATATGGAAAAGTCCGGCTGGAAAAGAGATTAAGGGCATTATAATGGCGCCTCATGGAAATAAAGGACTTGTCCGCGCGATTTTCGAGAAGGGATTGCCAGGCCAAGCCATCAACACAGAAGTCGAGGTTAAGTGAATAAAATGGAAATCAAATTATTAGTCGAAGGCAGCGCGATGAAGCCAGGGCCGGCACTAAGCCAAAAAATCGGGCCATTGGGATTGAATTTAGGGAAGATAATCAGTGAGGTTAACAAAGCAACTTCTGGATTTGAAGGAATAAAAGTTCCTGTTACTCTTGATATAAACACAAAAACAAAAGATTTCACAGTTAAAGTCTCTACTCCTCCAACTTCCGAGTTATTAAAAAAAGAATTCTCAATACAAAAAGGCTCACCCCAACCCAATAATATCAAGACAGCCAATGCTTCAATGGAGCATATAGTCAAGATAGCAAAAATAAAACAAGATGATATGTTAGTTGAAAGTTTCAAAGCAGCTGTCAAATCAGTTGTGGGCTCGTGCAATAGTTTAGGGATATTAGTTGAAAGTAAGGAGCCCAAGATAATCATGAAAGAGATTGATGAAGGAATTTATGATAATATAATCAATAAGCAGTTAGAGGAGCCCTCACAAGAAAAGCTCGATCAATTAGAAAAAGATTTTGAGCTCGTGAAGAAGAAACAGGAAGCATTCATCAAAGAATTAGAGAAGAAAGCTGAAGAGAAAGCAGCTGCAGCCGCAGGAGCTGCAGCAGGGGCGGTGACAGCAGAAGGCGCGACCCCAGCAACAGGAACAGCAACAACTCCGGCAAAAGCAGAAGAGAAGAAGAAATAATTTTAAAAATATTTAATTTAAAAAACATTTAAATATCAAAAACTATTGCCCTTAACGAGGGGTTGTAGTATAGCTTGGTAGTATCCGAGTCTTGGGCACTCGTGGCCCCGGTTCAAATCCGGGCAGCCCCATGCTTATAAAAAATTACATAAAAGCATATAACATAAAATGTCAAGGACAAAAAAAGTAAAGATAGCAGGCAAATTCGGCGCAAGATACGGCTCGACAGTAAGAGAAAAATATGGTGTAGTAGCCACAAAACAAGCCAAAAAACAGCAATGCCCTTATTGCAAGAAGTTCAAAGTCAAGAAAACTTCAAAGGGAGTTTGGCATTGTAAGTCTTGCAATAAAAGATTTACGGCTCGCTCATATTATCTAAATAGTTAAAAAAGATAAATAAAAAACAAATAACAAGAAAAAACAAAAATAAAATGACAAACTATAAATGTTTTTTTTGCGGTAAGCAAATCTCGGCTAAGCAGTTGAAATCTAGATTTCTATGTCCTTACTGCGGCTCAAAAGTTTTTTTCAAACCCCGGGCAATAGTAAAAAAAGTCAAGGCAGTTTAAATCTTTTAAAAAATGGCAAAAAAGACAAGAGAAGAAAACCAGGAAAGGGGAGAATCAGAACAATCAAGCATAGCTCATCTGCAACTTTCTGAGCAAGCATTGCAGAACTTGTTATTGCAGAAACAGGTGTTTCAATATGAGTTTGTAGAGACTAATAATGCCCTGGAAGAGCTGAAAAAAACAAAACAAGAGGATGTTTACAAAATAGTGGGCTCGCTGATGATAAAGTCTCCTAAAGTCGAGTTAGAAAAAGAGCTTGAGAGAAAGAAGGATATTGTAAACTTGAGACTTAAAGCCATAGAAAAGCAGGAACAAGAGCTCAAAGACAAGCTTTTGAAGCATCGTGATGCTTTATTGAGGCAGATGAAGGCATAAAAACTGCCATAAAGGCTGAAAAAAGCCCTAAAAAACTGCCATAATGATGCTTTCAAAATATATAAAACATCAACAAAAAATTTATAAACTAAAGGTAGTTCATAAAACTTGTAAAAAGGTAATTAAAAATGTCAATATTCAAAAAAGTTTTTGGTGGCAGTGAAAGACAGGCGGAAGCTCCCGATTACATTGAGGTTGATGTTGGCAAAGAGGAAGCCAAAAAGTCCAAAATTGTAGTAAGACCCTTCGTCTTGAAGACTTTTGAAGACGTTAATAAGATTCTTGAAATCTTAAGAGAAGGTTATACAATTGCATTGATTGACATCAAGCCTTTGAAGCAAAAAGACATTATCGAGCTAAAGCGTGCAGTTTCAAAACTTAAGAAAACAGTAGATGCTTTAGAAGGCAATGTCGCAGGCTTCGGCGAGAACACAATCGTAGCAACACCTTCTTTTGTAGAAATCTACAAAGGCGAAACTCAACAACCGTCAACAGCGATGCAGTTATAAACCGCACAGCAAGCCACTGAAACATGAAACATTTGTTTGTTCCAGCAACTTCTTCTATTACTTTTTCCTTTAATAAAATAAAGCCTAACCTTCTGCCCAAGGCTATAGCCCTCATTTCGACAGTCCAGTTTCTCCCAACATTGCCAAAATTGAAGCAACAGTTAGAAAAACAAGGAAAACAAGTTATAATCAAGGGCAACGGTCAAATTCTGGGCTGCAACACATTCAATGCAACAAGCATCCAAGACAAAGTTCAAGCTTTCCTTTACATTGGTTCAGGAAAATTTCATCCTCTGGCAATTGCCACATCACTAAAAAAACCCAAGCCAATATTCATCTACAATCCAAACACAGGCGAGTTTTCAAGACTCGAAGATAATGAGATAATCAAGGTTCTCGCGAGAAAAAAGACAGCTAAAATAAAATTTCTCTCAGCCCGAGTTTGTGGAATTTTAGTCTCGACAAAACCCGGCCAAGAGCGATTAAAACAAGCTGAAAAGTTAAAAATAAAACTTGAAAAACAAGGCAAGAAATGCTACATTTTCTTATTCAGCGACCTTGATATCAATCAGTTAGAGAATTTTCCTCAAATTGAAGCATGGATTAACAGCGCATGCCCCGGCATCTCGCTCGAACATCCTTTCATCTGGGTTGATAATATAAACAAAAAAGATTAAAAATTGATTATTCTTTAATCTCTGATGTTCGGTAGATCTAAAAGAAAAGGAAAAAAAATAAAACCTGCTAAAAGAGTAGGCGGATTGACTTATGAAGCAGAGAAAAAGATTGTCAAAAGCATTGCCAAAAGGCTGCATCCTTTCTTTACCCCCAACAGACTCACACTAATTTCATTTGTAGCATCATTTCTTACAGGTCTTTCTTATTTTCTTGCAAGATTTAGTAAATGGTGGCTGATAGCTGCTTCTTTTTTTCTCATAATTGTTTGGTGGGGCGATAGCTTGGATGGGGCAGTCGCCAGAATCAGAAAAATAACCAGGGAGCGCTTTGGGTATTATCTGGATCATATCGTCGATATGATTGGCGTTTTTTTCATAGTTTTGGGTATGAGTTTATCAACAGGAATGAATGGAATTCTTGCTTTTGGTTTGTTAATTGGGTATTATCTCGTTTGTATAAATACTTTCCTCGCAGCTTATACCCACAACAAATTTAAACTAGCTTATGGCAATCTGGGGCCTACAGAGATAAGGATTGTAATGATTATAATAAACACAGTTATACTTTTCTTTGAATTTCCTTTGAATCTTTTCAATATAGGGAATATCAACTTTACTTTATGGGATGTTTTTGCGATAATTGCACTGGGTTTTTTTGCATATGCTTTTTTTGCGGGTATTGTAGAAAATTTGATTTATTTGAATAAAATAGACAAAAAAAAGTATAAAGAGATGTCTATCCAAGAAGTTTTTCAGAAGAGCCAGTTTATCAAATCTCTTCAAGAAACATATGGATAATTTTTTGAATGAATTTTTAAAGATTCTTATCCGATTAAAGAAACGCCGCGGCAGGGAATTGAACCCCGATGCCCTTGCGGGCGAGGCTTTATGGTTTTTATTATTTCCAGGCCTCTGCGATACCATTACGCGACCGCGGCACCTGAACAAAAGTATACAAAACTATAAAAATCTTTTTTATCTTGAATAAATGAGGCTAAGATGCAGATAATAGCAGATTTACACATCCACAGTAGATTCAGCAGAGCCACAAGCAAGGATTTGACTATCGCGAATCTGGAGAAATGGGCGAAAGTCAAGGGTTTAGATTTGTTGGGGACAGGAGACTTCTCGCATCCAGAATGGATTAAGGAGCTTAAATCCGAGCTCACTGAAGATGGCTCAGGAATTCTAAAAACAAAAAATGGATTTCCTTTCATATTGACGAATGAAGTCTCTTTGATGTATTCGCAAGATGGCAAAGGTAGAAGAATTCATCTTGTCTTGCTTGCCCCAAGCCTCGATATCGTCGATAAAATCACAGATTATCTAAAGAGTAAGGGTCGCATAGATTATGATGGCCGCCCGATTTTTAACATTCCTTGCGATGAATTTGCAAAAGCAATGTTCGAAATCTCGAGCGATATTGAAATTATCCCAGCTCATGCCTGGACACCATGGTTCGGCATATTTGGCTCAGCAACGGGCTTCGACTCTATCGAAGAAGCTTTCAAAGAACAAGCCAAATATATTCATGCATTTGAGACAGGCATGTCAAGCGACCCTGAAATGAATTGGAGGCTAAGCAACTTGGATAAATACACTATAGTTTCCTTTTCTGATTCACATTCATCCTGGCCTTGGCGTATAGGGAGAGAGGCCACAGCATTTGAACTTCCAAGATTGACTTACAAAAATATTATAGAATCGATAAGGGACAATAAAATTGCATTCACAATAGAAACCTCTCCAAGTTATGGCAAATATCATTATGACGGCCACAGATTCTGCAGCTTCTCGTGCTCGCCAGAAGAGGCAGAAGATCACGATAACACATGTCCGATATGCCACAAACCTCTGACAATAGGTGTTTTACACAGAGTCAATGAATTGGCAGACAGGAAAGAAGGATTCAAGCCCGAGCATGCGAAGCCCTTCAAAACTCTCTTGCCTTTGCATGAGTTAATCGGCGCTGTTTTCGAAGTTTCAATGACTTCCAAGAAAGTTTGGCAAGAATACAACAAATTGATAGAAACTTTCGGCAATGAACTTAACATATTGCTTAATGTGTCTTTTGATGAGCTAAGGAAAGTAACCTCGACAAAGATTGTTCATGTCATTAAAGTCAACAGGGAAGGCAAGATAAAAGTAAAGCCCGGTTACGATGGTGAATATGGTGAGC
Organism: Candidatus Woesearchaeota archaeon; assembly: GCA_964354405.1. GTDB lineage: Archaea > Nanobdellota > Nanobdellia > Pacearchaeales > UBA284 > JAVZYK01. The sequence goes on from CAYGZP010000001.1 coordinate 222,344, forward strand.
TCATTCTCGAGGCCGAGAAACAAGAGACTTTGTTCTGATTTTCAATAATCTTTATTTAACTTAATAGTAGTAACAAACAGAAAGATTTATAAACTCCTTTTTCTTAAAATAAGCATGGAAACAAAAGAATTAAACGGCAATGGAAAAATTGTTGTAGCAAGAACAGAAATTTATGTTCCTCATTTAGGCGAAGTTTTGGCTTTTAGTTTGCCAATGACAGGCCCTAACTATTTTAAAGATATAATGGGCGCAATCGACCAGGATAAGAGATTGAGGCCTACAACTGCACAAACTTTATCTTTAGTTGATTTAGCTTTACAAAACCCTGATGAAGAGCATTGCGAAGAAATTTTAAGTAAATTTAAAAAACAGTATTTTTGGACATCAACAGAAAATTTATGGGGCAAAGAAGATGTAATTGTTTATGATAATCCTGATGGAACCATGCCTTCTGACAGGAAATCATTGATAAAAAGACATAAAGACGGCGATAAAGCAGTCAGAATTGTTCCTTATGGGTTTAGAACAGGAAGACAATCAGTTGATGAATTGCTTAAAAATCCTTATGTAATTGCTCAAATTGGAAATAAAGAAATTCTTGATGTTGTTAAAAGAGTAGCTGAAGGAATAAGCGAAAATGAGCCTCATCTTTGGGCTTTAAATCCAACTCAAGAAGATGTTAAAAGATATACCGCGCTGTATTCCTACTGGTATGATGACAGGTTCAGCCTGAATGGCAGCTGCGGTGACTACAGCAGGGATGGCTATGCTTCTGGGGTGCGTAATGCGAGCGCTGAAGGCGCGAAGCCGCAAAAAAAGTAAGCATAAGTTTATTAATTCTAAATTTAATCCTTTTTTGTCTTAGTTAAACTTCTCAATTCAAAAATAAACAAGAGAAGAAATTAGGGCCACACGCCTGTTAATAGTGCTTGCTCAAATGAACAAGACATAAAATCAACTGCGACATTAAGTAAAGCAATTGAAATATGAAGCAGTGGTGATTTACTTTCAATTAATAGGCTACATAGCTGTCCGCGCTGAATTCCAACTGGAATGATGACAGGTTCAACCTGAATGGCAACTACGATGACAACAACAGGAATGGCTATGCTTCTGGAATGGCTCTAGTTCTAAGACTTATAATATGGCTAAAACATATAATCACCTTTATGAAAAAGTTATTTCTTTATCTAATTTAATTCTTGCTTGGCGAAAAGCGAGAAAAGGCAAAACAAAGAAGAATTATGTCAAAGAATTTGAAAAAGATACTCTAGGCAATTTGCTGAGATTGCAGAAAGAACTCTCTGAACAAACCTACTCGCCAAAACTACTTGTAACTTTTATTCTGCGAGATCCAAAAACTCGCAAGATTTCAAAATCTGCTTTTCGCGATAGAATTGTGCATCATGCATTATGCAATGTGATTGAGCCTATCTTCGAAAAGCTCTTTATTAATGATTCTTGCGCTAATAGGATTGGAAAAGGCAATCTTTTTGCTCTAAAAAGATTTGATGAATTTAAGAGAAAAGTTTCTAGAAATGGAAAAATAAATGGCTGGTTTAATAACAATCAAATAAGGGGATACTGCCTTAAGGCAGATATAAAACATTATTTTGAAGAAGTTAATCATGAAATTCTTGTAAATATACTAGAAGGGAAAATCAGAGACGAAAGAACTATTTGGCTGATTAAACAGATACTTAACACTACTGTTTTTAATTCGGGGGGGGGGGGCGAACGAGAAAAAAAGTATGCCTCTTGGAAACTTAACTTCGCAATTCTTCGCCAATGTTTATTTAAATGAATTGGATTATTTTGTAAAACACAAACTAAAAGCAAAATATTACATAAGATATGTTGATGATTTTATTATTTTGCATGAGAATAAAATTCAACTTGAAGAATGGAAAGAGCAGATTAACAAATTTTTAAAAGAAAAATTAAAACTTGAGTTACATTATGAGAAGTCAAGAGTTATTGCTTTATCAAGAGGCATTGATTTTGTTGGCTTCAGGAATTTTTATTATTACAGATTATTAAGAAAAAGAAATATTAAGAAAATGATATTTAAGATTAAAATGCTTAAAGAAGGCGTATTAAGTTATGGAAAACTTCTTGAAAGCTATCAAGGATGGCAGGCTTATGCAAGATGGGCAGATACATATAACTTAAGAAAGAAGATCCTTATGGAAATTGATAAAAGTAAAATATAAAAGTCTCGCGGGCTTTTTCTAAGCAAGCCCCCATAGGTCAATGGATGATTGGGCGCATAGTATAATGGATAGTATGAAACCTTGCGGAGGTTTTGATCCGGGTTCGAATCCTGGTGCGCCCATTTAATGTTCGAATCTCAGTGGGGGCATTTTAATAAGATGATAAAAAGGGTTTTTACAATTTTTATTTTTCTTTTGCTCGCGATTCTTGTTTCCGGCTGCGTTCAGGAAAGCGCGATAAGGCAAAGGATTCTCCAGCAAACCACAATAATTGAAGTTGTCGACGGTGACACAGTCAAGACATCTGACAATGAAACTCTGAGACTATTGCATATAAACACTCCTGAAAAAGGCGAGAAATGTTATAGTGAAGCAAAAGCAAGATTGAAAGAGCTGGTTGAGAACAAAACAGTTTGGCTTGAGCGCGACATGCAAGATGAAGACAAGTACAATAGAAAATTAAGATACATTTTTCTCAGTGCAAACACAAATTCTCAGGATTATCAAGATTTTGTGAATCTGATGATTATTCGCGAAGGTTATGCCTCCCTGCTTATGATTGAACCGAACATGAAATATCAACAGGTTTTCGAACTCGCGCTAAATGATGCTTCACAAGAACAAGGATGCATTTGGGGTTCGCCAAGCAATTACAAGAATTGTTTTGTTATAGAACAGTTTCACTCTGATGCAGAAGGCGATGATTGCGAGAATGCAAATGATGAATATGTTTCACTAAAAAATATCTGTCAAGATATCGAAATGAAAGATTGGACAATCAAAGACTCTTCAAGAAAGGTTTATACTTTTAAAGATTTCACCGCAAAAACTAATAGCATATTTACTTTATACAGCGGCTCTGGTGCGGACAATGAACTTTCTCTTTTCTGGAATTCCGAGTTAACTTGCCCTTCAATATGGAACAATGACCATGATTCATTATTTTTGCGCGATGCCGACGACAATCTTGTTCTGCAATATATCTATTAACTTTACTAAAGGTTTTTAAATTTCTCTCGCTTGGAAAAATTAAGCCTCGGTAGCTCAGCGGTAGAGCACTGGTCTCATAAGCCAGGGGTCGCGTGTTCAACTCACGCCCGAGGCATTCTTGATGATTTATTGGAGATTATTGTTTCAATTGTCTACAATAATCTTTTTAAATCCAGGATAAAGATATATTCTATCAAAAAAGAGATAAGACAGGAATAAAAGAGGCAAAAATGGAAAGTTTGTCAGTAGATTCATTGAAGAACTTCTTTTCTGAGTTTCTAGAGCAGTACAAGCAGGAAGCTGAGAAGAAATGTCCTAAGCACAAAGAACAGTTGACGCTTCTCAATTCATTTCCTGTAAAAGTCGATTTGTTATGTGATAAAAATCTGCATTATTCCGCTATTCTTTTGTCTAAGAATTCCAAGCCATTCTCAGAATTTGTGGTCGATACTACTTTCCAAGATCCGATGATGGTTGTAGCTACAGCTAATTCCAAGAGATACCAGTATGGCGAAGCTAAAAGTTTCTTATATTTATTGCATACCAATGCAAAAGTGTTCCCAAAATGGCATTCGAGCACTTTTGTAAAAGATTTCATAGATTTTGAGATTTCTAAGAATAATTTTAAATAAAAAGATAAATAAAAAACAAAAAAAAGAAAAAAAGTTTATTTCTTGAGTAAAGTGATATCTATAGTTGAAACATTGACCCGTCTGCCTTCCTTGTTATCAAATTCTTCACTGTTAATCTTAATGTCTTTCACTTCAATTCCATGTTCTTTCAAGAATCTCTTTGTTGCGACTTCTGCGACGTCAACAGCGCGAGCAATGAACTTTCCCCTCGCCTTGATGACTACTTCTTTCGCGCCCTTAGTTGTAAATTGCATCACTACAGCAGTCACATAATTCATAAAAGGTTTGCCTCCTATGAACACAATGTTTTCATCTGTTCTGCCTTTTCCTTCCATTTTACCTCCGTTGTTTTTGTCTAAGCTGATGCTTAGCATGAGTTGTTATTTTAGTTATTTCCACTTCTTTGGTTTTTTGTTCTTAGTTTCTTGTTTCTTTATTCTGGCAATGTAGCCAGAAATGCTGTTTCTGGTTCTTTTATCTGTTTCTGGCAATATCTTTGCCATTATTTTCTTGTTTTTCTCAAAACTATTATCAAATAACTCTGGATACTTTTCCAAGAGCTTTCTTGTAGTTCTTTTTATTCCCTGTGATTTAACTCGCCCCATTGTGACTTGTCTAACTCCCTTTGCCCTTATATCTACCTCGGCTTTCAACCTTTTTAAGCCTTTCTAACACCATCGAGGCATTTTTCGATGTTTTGTAGCCTTCGCTGACTGCCTTGAAGAACTCTATCCAGTGTTTAAAGTGCTTTGCCTCTAAAGCTTCTCGCAACAAGTGCAGATCAACTGCCTTGTCTTCTGTTCTATCTGAATGAAACCCCAATCCGAAATCGATAAAATATACCTTATTCCTGCGCAAGATCATGTTGCTTGTTGTCAAGTCTCCATGTACAATGCCCATATCATGTAATTTCGCTGTGCTTTCACCAATTTTCTTGCAAATCTCTAAACCTTTAGTCAATGGGAAGCTATCAAGCGCTTGGCTGAGCACTTTACCGTCGATAAATTCCATCTCGATTTCGGTTTCTGGCTCAAGATTTTTCTTTGCTTTTCCATCAATCGCTTTGACTTTTGGCACTGAAATAACTTGAGAAGTCTTTTCTAAAAGCCTTGCCTCTCTTCTTGTGCGAGATGCTCGCAGCATCAAGTCAATTGCTTCATGCCTATAGCCTTTCTTTATGCGCATTTTCTTTAGAATATTGCCCCGTTTAATCAACAAAGCTTCCGCGCCCCTCCCAATAATTTGTTCCTTTGCCATTTTACAGTTTATTTTGATTAAATTTGATTAGAATTAATAATTTTCAGTAACTTTTTGCAATATATGCGATGACATTTGCCTTCTTGCCGCAAAAAGGACATTTTCCTTTTGCAATTTCCTTTTTGTCATGTCTTACTCCTCTGACTGAAGCCAAAAGATTTTTTTCAACTGTTTCTGCGCACTTCATTCCTTCTTTTCCAATGCTGCAGAAATTGCATCTCGCGATTTTTTTCTCATCCAAAGCTTTTTTTATCTCTTCTTTGTCTTTGCAATCTGTAATCATGCCCTTGAACCACAAGTCTGCCTTCTTTTTCAGTCTTTCATCATACAACTCGCCTTGATTTTTTATCTCGCTTGCAAGCTTTTTATCATCGACAAACTTCTTTTCTTTCAAATCTCTCAAAAATAATGTGAATTTCTTGCTTTTCATCTCCTTTTCTCCGAATTCTATTCTTAAAGGAACCCCTTTCATCTCCCAAAAGAAAAACTTTTCGCCCGGCCTGTCTTCTCCCTTGTCAATTTTTGTCCTTATCCCCGCGCTCTTCAGTTCTTGCTCGATTTGCTCAGCTTTTTTGAAAATGATCGCTTTATTATCATTGTTATATATAGGTACAATTACCACCTGAACTGGTGAGATTATGAAAGGCAACACTAATCCAGAGTCATCTCCATGAACTGATATCAGAGAAGCGAATATTCTCGAGACAGCTGGCCCGTAACAAGTCTGATAGACATATTTTTCCTTGCCATCCTTGTCTTTGAATTTTACATCGAACACTTTCGCAAAACCCTGCCCAAGATAATGGGTTGATGGCTGTTGTATAACCCTGCCGTCAGGCATTAGCGAGTCAGAACCTATAGTATAAACAGCGCCAGGGAACTTGTCCCATTCAGGCCTTTTCAAAGCTAAGAAAGGAATGCCCAATTTATTATGCATAAGCTGTTCAGTGGTGTCTATATCCTCTAAAACCTGCTCTTCAGCATCTTTTTCAGTGGCAAAACAATCATGCCCCTCAATCCAATAAAACTCGCGGCTTCTGATGAAAGGCCTTGTGGCTTTAGTTTCATATCTCCATACTTGAGCTCGCTGATACATCTTGAAAGGCAAGTCCTTGTAGCCTCGAATCCATAATGAGTACATCTGATACATCGCTGTCTCGCTTGTCGGCCTTAGGGCCATCTTTTCCTCAAGAACCGTGTCAGCAGCATGGGTAACCCAAAATACTTGTGGCGAGAACCCTTTGATGTGCTCGCCTTCAAGCTTGAAGTTCTTTTCAGGAATCACAGCAGGGAACCATGCAGGCTCGTGCCCCTTGCTTTGCAAATCCTCCTCGAGAAAAGCATACATCTTTTCCATACATCTAACTGCCCAAGGCCTGAACACAAGGAAACCCTTGACATTGTATCTCAGGTCAGCAAGCTCAGCTTTATCGATTATTTCTGAGAACCACTCTGAAAAATTTGTATTCTTCTTGATGTTAAAAGTGATTTTCTTGCCCTGCTCTTTTTGTCCCTTTTCCATATTAATCCAAGGCATAAGATATTTTTAAAGGTTTTTGAGAACTGAAAAGAAACCTTTAAATAAATTGGTTAATAAGTCTATACATGAGCATACTTGAAAAAGAGGTTGAGAGAAAAAATATTCTCGACATATTGAAGAACGCAAGAAAAGCCATTAAAACAGATGATGTGCTGTTACTGAGAGATATGTCAAATCGTACAGTCCATAGCGCTTCGTTATACAAAGATCCAGATTCTATTGCCTTAGCTGTTACGATTTATGCTTTAAGCAAGATAATAGAGAGGAAGAAATATGAGCAATACCAAGAATGGCCTGCGTTTTTCACCCGCGTTTCTAAAGATATTGATAATGCCCTCGCGAATCTTGAAAAAAGCAAATTCAAGGAGTTCCGCGCTGACTTGCAGAACATACGAAGGGCATCAAACCAGCTTTCTGGCCACTTAAAACTTTATATTCAGGATGTTTTCAGACGAGCAAGCATAAACAAAGCGTCAAGATTGTATGAGCACGGAATCTCAATGGCTGAAACAGCTGCGCTGCTTGATGTTACAACGTGGGAGCTTGCAGAGTATGTAGGAACAACAGGAATCGGGGATGTAGATTTGAGCATAACAATGCCAATCAAAGAAAGAATAAATTTCGCTAAGAAATTGTTTGAATAATAAACAAAAATAAACAAAAAAGATGAAAAATGAAAGCATTGATATTTGATTCATCAACTATAATCTCTTTGGCGCTGAATGATTTGTTGTTTATACTGAAGCCATTAAAAAAGTTGTTTGGCGGCGAGTTCTACATAACAGAACAGATTAAAAAAGAGCTCATAGACAAGCCTATGGGAATAAAAAGATTCAAGTTCGAAGCACTGATGATTGAAAAATTAATTGATGAAGGAATTATAAAAATAAAAGGAGATGGGTTAATACAAAAAAAAGTTCAAACATTCCTGAATGTCGCGAACAACACATTCAAAGTCGAAGATGAAGGCATAAGAATTATACATGAAGGTGAAGCCTCTTGTCTGGCGCTTTATAACGTTTTACCGACGGAAAAAAAGGCGATTGTGACAGATGAAAGAACAACAAGGATGCTTTGCGAGAATCCAAAGAATTTGCACAAGTTACTTGAAAAGAAAAACCACCGCCCGATTCAGGCAAACGAGCTTAATTATCAATTTTTCAAGAAATTTAATGTAATCCGCTCAGTAGAATTAGCTTATATTGCTTACAAAGCTGGAATAATCACCCTGCCTTCAAAACAAAAAGAAGCAATTGAGGCGATTTTTTACGCGTTGAAATACAAGGGTTGTGCGATATCTCATAATGAGATTCACGAGGCGAAGAAGTTATAATAATTTATAATCAAATTTCTGATTAATAAAAATGCCTGGGAAAAAAGAGGTTAAGAATAAAGAAGAAAGCAAAGAAACGCTTAAGGAAGCTCTTTACTACAGAAAGCTCAAGAACAATTTAGTCAAATGTAATCTTTGCCCGCGATTCTGTGTGATTAAACATGGTGAGCGAGGCAATTGTGGAGCTAGAGGCAACATTGATGGTAAGTTATTCTCCTTGGTTTACAACAAGCCTTGCTCTGTTGCATTGGATCCCATAGAGAAAAAACCATTTTATCATTTTTTGCCTGGTTCAAAATCTCTTAGCATAGCAACAGTCGGCTGTAATCTACATTGCTTGCATTGCCAGAACTGGGAAATTTCTCAAGCTAAAGTAGATGATGTCCCTTATCTTCAAGTCTCTCCTCAACAAGTCATCCAGCAAGCCAAGACAAAACAAGCCCAAAGCATCTCTTATACCTATACCGAGCCCACAGTATTCTATGAATACATGCTTGACATCGCGCAACTCGCCAAGAAAGAGAAGCTGAAAAATAATATTGTGAGCAACGGTTTCATCAATTCTTTGCCTTTGAAAAAACTCTGCGCTTCTATAGATGCCGCGAATATAGATTTGAAAGGCAACGCATTATTCTATGAAAAGATGTGCCAGGGAAAAATAGAGCCAGTATTGGAATCTATAAAACTCTTGCATCAAAAAGGAGTTTGGCTTGAGCTCACGAATTTGATTATCCCCGGTTATAATGATAGTGTAGAGGAGATAAAGCATATGATTGCTTGGATTCTCGAGAATCTTGGCAAAGATGTTCCTTTACATTTTTCAGCGTTCTATCCTTGCTATAAAGCCACGAATATCAAGCCTACTCCTCCTGAATTCTTGATGAAAGCCCGCGTTATAGCAAAAAATCTTGGCTTGAATTATGTTTACACAGGCAACATCGCTGATGCTGAAGGCTCGACAACATTCTGTCCTAAATGTGGCGCCAAAGTAATCACAAGACAAGGATTCCACGTTATAGATAACAAACTCAGCAATGGCAAATGTCCTTTTTGCAAAGAAAAAATAGCAGGAGTATGGAAGTGATATCTAAAAATAGCGCTCGAGAATAATAGAGCTTATATATTCTATTTCTTTTGTTAAAATTGGCAATAAATATCCACAAAGTGTAAAATAAAGATGAGAATAGATACTTATCAACCAGTTTTTGACATCGCTTTAGAAACAATTCAGAAACTAACCCGATATGGAAATACAAGATTAATATTCCCTCCCGTGAAGAAGATGGGGGGGATTGCTGCTGATCTAGTCTCTGTCATCAGTCGTTTTAATAATAAAGTAGGTTTAAGGGTGTTTAAAGATAATAAGCAAGTTTTTCAAAGCCAAGCATACTCCTATCACTATTATCTTGATATCGCATTTGATAGCAGTCAAGAGTATAGAGGGGAGAAGAAAGACAACTATTTTCATTCTACTGAAATAACATTTATACCTGGACCCGCAAAAGCAACTAATCCCTATAGTGTGTCTAACTGGGGCACTAAGAGGAAAATGTCTGTTTCAGGAGTCAACAGTAAAGATGATAAATTGGACTTTTCAAGAAAAAATCCTTTTATCAATGCTTTAGCAGCAGAAGGATTATTGCCAGAAAGGAAAAACAGGATCTCGTTAAGTTTTATCTACGGCGGACCTTTTTCTTTTTTTACTTTTTTGAGTTATCAGGATTATAAGCCCCTATTAACTTCGGATGGATATTCTTTATTCCCTGTTTCTTCAAAAAAAGAACATTTTACTGATATCTATGCCTTTAAGTTTATATCAAGGCCCGTATTTTGGTTCGAAAGAGGGATGATGGTTTCTCACGCTTTAGATTCTATAGCAAAGAACATCCCTTTAGAAAAGTTAATAGATAAGATAGAGAAAAGCCCGCCTCATCAAGAAAGACTTATCAAAGAGCTTCAGGAAGAAAGCCTTCCCTTAGCTTACAAATTTATTGGGGCGTATTTAAAAGGAATGGAATTCAAGAGTGAAGAAACAATAAAGTTCTTTACAAAGGAAATCCCCCCAAGAGAATATTATGGGATTTTTCTAGGACCAATAGGAAGATCAATTCTCCATTTTACATTTCGTGGCTCGCAAGAATTTCATGGTTCGCAAGAGTTAGATAATATAATTAAAAATTATAATCAAAATTATGCTACTCCTGCAGGCGAAAGAAGAATAACTATGGAAGACATCAAAAAAGCCAACTCAATCCAAGCAGATAAGAAAAAAAGGTTAGGGGCAAGGAATAATATAAGAAAAAGTCAAGAGGTTGTTATCCCCCCTCATGTTTCATCACTTTCTTCTGTTAATTAAATGCGCGGTTATTGCCGCAGCTGCTAATACAATTACAACAATAAGAATTATCCACCAGTTTCCAGATGCCCATCCTGCAAAATCATTCCAGAATATAATCAAACCAGTGAAAGGTGGGCGCTCAGTCGATACTAAAGCAAAAGCTGAGAAATGAGTAATCTTAGCGCTTACTTCTCTTGTCTCTTTGTTCTCAACGCTGTTCAAAGTGAACCATCTGCTCTCAATTGGATTGAATGTCGCGATAAACACATTTCCTGAACTTGAAATCTCTCCTTTGTTATATCTTATCTTGACTTCAGCTTCTTTGTCAAATGTAACTCCATCTGGCAAGAAATTATAGCCTCTGATTAAATAGAAATTTTGTAGAGGATAAGGAATCGCAGAAGCTCTCAAGCTTATTGTCTCTCCAGGCTTGATGCACCTGCCGTCAATCTTGATTATTGTTCCCTTGTAAACTCTTAATGAAGCCAATCCATCATCACTTATCTCATACAAGTCTTCTTTTAATGGTGTGCAAGGTCCTTCTGGTTGGGTTTGATTAGTTTGGTTTTGGGGAGTTTTACAATCTTGTGGGCAGTTCAAGTATGTCTCGCCAAATTCACATATTCCGTTGCCGCATTCAGGAGTAATGCCTCCACCTCCGCCACCGCCTCCACCGCCGCCTCCGCCCCCGTTGGAAGTGATTGTTATGTATTGTGTGGCATTATTATTATTCCAGTTCGCGCACTCTTGATCAGAATCAACAACAGCTGTCAATGCAATGTTTGTTCCAGCATTTGCAGCTTCCCATGTTGCTGTGGCGCTTTTTGTCTCTCCAACTGCAAGGTTTCCTATAGTAATTGTTCTTAAAAGATTATTTCCTCTGTAGACTCTTACAACGACATTTGTCGCGTTTATTGAAGGTCTGTCTATATTAATTACAGTCACATTGAAAGTAACTGTCGCTCCCACTTTAACACTATTATCATCGAGAGTGAAAGATTCAATCATCAAATCCGAGCCTACAACATTAAATGTCTCAGAATCTTCAGCAAGATAATAATTACTGTAGCTTGTTTTGCCCTCAAGCAAGTTTGAACCGCAAGTTGTTGCGTATAAATCATAGACATCTATTCTGGTCGCTCCCGCGCTTATATTTCCCAGATTCTGTGAGTTAGGATTTACTTGCTGGCTTGTGAAATAGGTTACAACATTAGTTGCAGTGTCATTTCCCACATTGCTTACATTTACATTGATATTATTATGAGATTTCGCTGTAATTTGTCCTGGCAATGGTGGCATGATTATATTCATAGTCAAGAAAGGCCTTCCGCCAGCTACAATCAAAAGTGAGGAGTTTTTAGTACAGTTTTCTCCAGTGGCGCTGTTTACAACAAATACACTTATATTATATTGTCCTGGAACTGTTGAATTTATTGTCCATGTTGATGTTGAGAATGGGGTTGTAGCAACAGGATTTGCGCTCAAGCTGACTAATCCTGCAGGAACCCAGCTCAATAATGCTGAACCGCTCCATCCTGGCATCGCATTGAAAAAATTAACATTGAAACTCTGTCCAAGAATTACTGGATTAGGGTGGCTTAAAGTTCCATTGCACTCAGCAGCATTAGCAAAAGCTGCGATAAGGACAATAGTCAATAATATAAGTGCTGCCAAAATTATTAATTTTATTTTTGTGCTCATTTTATTTAACAAATGTGTATTTTTTTAATTTTTTATAAATATCTTTAGTGATTTCTCCTTCAATACAAGCAATTCTTAATTCTTCCAGGCTTACGCCCTGCTTAACTTGTTTTTCTAATTCATCTATGCGTTTCTTGGATTCATCGTCTTTTAAGGTCCAAACCTTCTTCTCAGCCTCAAGCTCTTTCTTTAGCGCAGCCTGTTTTGTCGTTAAAACACCTATCGCGCCATCTTTATCCGCTAATTCTACCTGCATCTTATTTACTTTAGCAGTATAATGATTTCTGATGTCCGAAGTTGTCATAACATAAGTTAGGCCAGCTATTACAAGTGCTACTGCACTTCCCCCCACTATCTCATAAAGTGTTCTTTGTTCCATTTTGTTTTTTGTATTTTTGTTTATTTATTTATTATTTGATTATTTATACAACAGTTACAGGTTTACTTGGGATTGTTAATTCACTAACTCCTTCAATTGCTCCTACATTGTGCAATCCAAGCGTTGTTGCGTTAACTCTCCATGATACAACTATGAAACCTCCTTGAGGCAACAAAGTATAGCTTTGTACAGGATCTAAAGGTAACAAGTTATTAGGAGTGATAGTTAACAATGTAGGGAAATCATAAAACACTTGATTAGTGAAAGTGTTCTGGATAGGCAAGTATACGTTGAAAAGTGTGTTTAATGAAGGATTTTGATTATCAATAAATATCTCTCGAGTGTCAATGCTTACAATATCATAAACACTCCATACAGGCAAGTCAAGAGTTTGGAAGTCGTTGCTTGGGTTGCTATCTCCTGCGACAGTTGCTTTGATTCTCAAAGTGTGTGTTCCTTTAGGCAAGGCATTATAATTGAATGAGACCACTTGAGAGCTTCCATTTGCTAAGCTTATTGTCTGTGTTCCGATTGTAACAGTTACTGGATTGCTTCCGACAATATAAGTGTCTGTAAAGTTCACGAGAATACTTGACTCGTTGATATTTCCTCTGTTGCTTACAGTTGCGCTGACATTTAACAAATCATTCAAGTAAACAGTTCTATTATCTCTTCCATTTATCTTTACTTCCCACATGTTATCAACGCTGACATCGTGTATCGCTTGAAGCACAGTAATGAAATGTGTCGCGCTCGCTGAGCTGTAGTTCTCGCTCTCGTTGTAGAATGCCGTTATATTGTAATAAGTTGGATTATTGTAAACTGAGACAACTGTTAAAGGCGAGTTGCCCGAGCCAAACTGAGTTCCATTTCTATATAATATCAAACTTCCAGAACTTGGAACATTCAATACAGCTGTATGGTTAACAGCTTGTCCTTCCATTATTGTTATATCACTGTTGCTTCCGTTCAAATATAATGTCAAGCTAGAGTTAGCTTTGTTGATTGTCAAGAAGTATGTGACAGAAGCTGTGCTGTGATTAACATCTCCAGTGCTTTGAGCTCTAATTTCATAGAATCCAGCAGCCAAGTTATTGAAAGTTTCTACGTAGCCAAGAGCAGGCCCTGCGATTAGAGAGCCATTTCTATAGATGGTTACATTGCCATATAGAGTTGAAGCATTAAATTTCAAACTTGTGTTAGTATAAAGCACAGTCAAGTTTCCTTCTGTTCCATTCAACCATAAATGAATATCTCCTGGCAATAATGAAGAGACAATCAAAGTGTTTGTAACAGAAGCAGCTGTCCAATTCTGCGAGCCAGTAGTATTACAAACATAAGTATAATTGCCTACAGGCAATGTAGCAACATTACTTATAAGATTGTAGCCGGATGCCACCAAAGTCAAGTTTCTGTAAAGTGTTAAGAACACTTCATTGTTGTTTGCTGAGCATGAGACATTTGTCTGAGTTCCAACAGTAACATTCCATGACGGTATTGATGTCAAGTTCAAAATTGTTGTAGCTTGATTTACTGTCAATGTTCTGATAGGGGTTGTTCCAGCGCTGTAGTTCTGATTTCCAGTTGTGTTGTAAACATAATTGTAAACTCCTGCGCCAAGAACTCTTATATCTGATGCAGGATCACCAGAAACAACTTGAGCATTATTTCTGTATAAGTTGTAAACAATACTAAGAACATTCAAGTCACTCCATCCAGTTGCGTTTGTTGTAGTTGGATATATAACAGTCAAATTTGATTCAGAGCCGTTTAGCGCGAGATGCAAGAAGTTGGTGATGTTTGCTTGAGTGATTACATAATTTAATAATGAAGTCTGGTTTCTGTTGTTGCTTGGGTCTCTTGCATACCATCTATAAGCATGAGTCCCGGCTGCTAAGTCAGTGAAGACATAAGAGCAGTTTGTATCTGCTGTTGGCATTGCAGGAATACATGTAGGTGTGTAATTAACATTATCAAATTCAAACCAAACTTGGGCTACAGCAACATTGTCTTGCCATTCGATGCTGAAGTTGTAAGGCCCAGAACCATAGACAGTTGGGCTTGCAGGCGAGACTTGCTCGTTCAAATACCAAGGAGCAATAGTGTCATTAACAACTTCTTGGATAACATTGATTGTTCTGTTTCTTTCGTTATCTGTCAAGTTTCTGTCTGTGAATCCTATGATTGTAGTGTTTAGCAAAATATCATACTGTCCTGGAGCTATTCCAGTAACATTCCAGTTGTATGTTGGATAAGTGAATACAACAACAATGAGCTGTTCTGTGTACAAGACATATCTATTTGTTGAGTTAACAAGATAATAAGTGTTATTGACAGTCTCGGGCTGAGTTCCATAGTTGTTGACTCGGGCTCTTAACTCATAAACTCTTGATAAGTTCAAAGTAGCAGGATCAGTCATGATTGGGGTTCCATTGTAACTTATTCTTATTCCGTTGATGCTGTTGCTGTAATTCATGTCAATTCCAACATCGTGGATTATTGGCGCGCTTGTATTGACAATGAAAGTCCAGTTCTGAGGAGCAAAAGCTCTTTGATTGATTTCATCAGCGCATTCAGCATTCCACAAGTAAACTCCGTTAGATAAATTAGTATAGCTGAAAGTGCTTGATGTCGCGTTGATTACAACTTGAGTTCCGTCAACTTGCCATAATCCGCTTGTGTTTGAATAAACATCACAAGTCAATAATATCGCGCTGTCATCTGTTACATTGTAAGTTACATCAACATCGCTGACATTAAACAATGTTCCGTCTAAAGGTGAAACTAACATAACAACAGGGGGCAAGTTAGTGATGCTTGTGTTCACAGTCACATATCTTGTCTCACTCACATTCCAGTTATTGCTTGTGTCATTGGCATGAACTCTGTATATATACAAACCATCTGCTAATCCAGTTACATTCAAATAATAATTTGGTTCGGCGCCAGCCATCGTGAAATTCGCGCCATTCCAATCAAGGATTGCAGTATTAACTGCAACATTGTCTGTGATAGTTGTGTTGACATACACATAATTGACATTAACAGTTGAACCATTTGCTGGCGTCGGAGGCACAAAGATTATTGTAGGTGGCTCGATGTCCCCAGTTGTGGTTACAGTTATATTATAGACTCTGTCGAACGAACTTCCGCCTTGCTGGCAAGTTGTGGTAACCGTTATGTCTGAGATTCCAACTGCCGCAGCAGTCACGTTCCACTGTGTCACAACTGTAGTGCCATTAGCAATATTTCCTAAGACATTTACTGGCTGAGGAGTTGTTAAAACAGTTCCATTTGAAAAAATTATAGTTGCATTGCAGTCAATGACATCTGCGCCGACTGCAGTGATATTTGCTTCTGTCAAGAAAATCTGCGTTAAATTGAAAACATCATTATCATTAGGATAAGTTATTATTGTTGTAGTATTGCCTGCCCCCGGAGCTGTTTGCACAAAGAAGCTTGTTGTCTCAGTTATATTCCAGTTATTGCTTGTATCATTTGCAAAGATTCTTACATTGTATGATCCGATTTGGGATGTGTCTGAAAAGCCATATAAGTATTGTTCAAGAATCATTCCAGGAGCCATTGTAAAATTCAATGCAGTTGTATTAGGATAAGTTACTTGTGCTAAAACAGTGTCAACAGCAACATTATCTCTAGCAAATGCTTCAAGAGTTGTCATATCTGATTGATTGATTATATTTGGAGTTGCGCTGACATTCCAGACTTCAGGAGGAATTGTATCCGGTCCAGTAACATTTGTTACATTCACCCAGAATGTTTCAGAACTTGTAGAATAATTTTGTGTTTCAGGATATAATGCAGTGAAATTATGCAATCCTGGCAATGGGAAACTTGTAACATAAGTTACAGTGTAATTGCCCGCAGTGATATATTGCCCGTCCATGTAAAGCCATATGTCATAAAGCTGGGGCTGTGGAACAGGAACGCTTGCCATGCCGCTTTGATTAGTATTTACATAAAATGGGATAAGTAAATAACCCGTTGCATTAACAATCTCACTTATATTTACTGTTATATTATTGCGGATGTCATTTAATCTTAATTCAACTAGTGAAGCAGCCTTGCTTACATTCAAAACATTTGCAACAGTTGCCGCACTCCAATTTTGAGTTTGGGCAGCACTGCAATTATAATTATATAAACCCGCAGCAAAAACATTGACATCTGGATTGCTGACAGGCAATCCATTTCTTGTGAGAGTTATTGAAACTTCATTGTTATTCGCAGTGCATGAAACATTTGTTTGTATTGGATAAACTACATTCCATCCTGGAATTGCAGTCAATGTTAACACTGTCCGCGCCAATTCAATCACATAAGTTGCGTTTACGCTCGCAGCAGTATAATTCTGGGTTTCAGTAACATTGCAAGTGTAATTATAACCCAAAGGATTTGCTGCCAAAGTCACAGGCAATCCATTTTCCAAGTCAACATTCAAGTCATCACGCCACATTCTTGCTGGTGCTTCAGGATTAGTGCAAGAACACCATGCAATAAAAGGTTGTAAGTCATAAGTTATTGGTGAAGGCGGTTCAAAAAACAAGTCACATGTCGCATTTATTTTTCCTGTCACATTCAACCATCTTGTAATGCTTTGTTCTGTATAATTTTGTGATTGAGGATAATAATAAGTGTAATTATAATACCCTTGAGGTAATGTAGCTATTTCAGTTGCAGGTGAGCCTGTTGCAACAATTTGGTTATCTCTATAAAGTGTTGCCCCAGCAACCCCTTCATTTATCATAAGCCATCCAGTTGCATTAGTCTGAATTCCAAAAGGTACAGTCAGATCTTGCTCTTGGCCATTCAATGCCAAATGTATAGTATGATTTGCTATGTTTACAATGTAAACTGCTGTAGTGCTCGCATTCCAATAATTTTGAGTCCGAGTCACATTACATTCATAATTATAAATCCCAGCCCCTAACAAAATAAATTGATTATTCTCACTATCAATATTTAAACCATCTCTCCATAAGCGGGCTGGAGCTTCAGGGTTAGTGCATCTGCATGAAGCATTCATCAAAGTTCCATAAGTTATAGGGCTCGAAGGATTAAAATTCAAATAACAAGTTGAATTTAACAAAACATTGATTACAGTTACGTTCCAAGCAACCGTGGCTACTCCGCCCCTGCCATCGTGGACAATAACATAGACATCGTGAAAGCCAGAAGCATTGAAATCAGGATTGTAATCATAACTTGAAGTGGTTGAGACTTGATTGCTGTCTAACTTCCATATATAATATAATGGATCATTGTTTGGATCGTGAGCCCAAACTTGGAAATGTAAGGTTTCATTCTCATTGACATCAGGAGTCAAATCCTGAGGAACATAACTATCAATTATAGGATTTTGATTCAATCCGTCGAATCTTATTGTTATAGTATCGGATTGGACAAGATGATTTCCCAAGTCCATTGTTGTTGAATAATAAGAATGAGTCGTGTTCTGGGTTTCTGTTTTGACTTTCACGAAAGTGCAGGTTGTCTGGCCGTAGCAATCCTTGTAACCCCATTCTTGATTGTCTTCATAAATCCTTATCCATCTTATTCCCGCATTGTCAAGATAATCTGTAGCTATTGCAGTCAACACAGCAGTAGTATTAGTATGTAAGGTGTTAGAATAGAATTGCAATGTTGGAGGAGGATCAATAAACTCGCCGTAACCATCTCCAGGAGCAATATCCCCGGGATTGCCAATGCCTGGGTGTGTTATAGGCAAGGTTGGTTGTGGTTGTTCAGGCGATATGCCCGGAGCAAAAAATCCTGTAAGCAATACTGGCAAAATTATGAATAAAGGAATCAACCCTAAAATCAATCTCGCTTTTTTGTTCATTTTTTACTTTATTTTATTTTAGTGTATTTATTTTAATCTGAAAACTCATAAAATTAATCTGAAAATCTGAAGCTTGCCTCTGCCCCCAATTTCCATGCGTTCCTGTCCCCTTCTATATTCTGTCTTTCATAGAAAATATTTCCATCAACAGTTTTATTGCCACCGCCCAAATAGAATTTCTTGTGATCCCTTACAAGTATAATGCCTCCTCTTGCTTTCCATTCACCTAAAGCAGAATAGCCCAATTCGCCATTGAATTTCCAGTAACCTTGTCTGCCTCCGACCTTTTCAAAATCAACAGAAGCATAAGGTCCGTAAAGTTTATCTGCAAGCTCTAAAGCTCTGTAACCTTGTATTAGTTCTTTTTGCTTATCATTTTTTGAAACATCTCTTGAAAGCTCTTCTTTTTCTTTCAAATATCCTGTCAGCTCTTCAGCAAATTTTAAAGGCAATTGTTCACAAGCCAAAACAGTTCCGAATCCGAAAGAGCTGTTATTTACTTGGGCATTCAAAGCATTAGTGAAATTTCCAATGTTATAACTCAATTGGTTTTTCAAAGCCCATTCTTTTGAATTGAAAAATGCCTTGTCGAAATATAATCTGTCATTCACTTTTCCTTTGCTCAAGCCAATCAAGAAACTTAACAAATCTGTGTTGACTTGCGCCCTGCTGTGATATCTTGAGGTTTGTACAGATTCAGAATGCATTGAAACAGGGATGGTGTCAACATAAGTGCTGTTGTTTCCATATACTGTCACAATAGTTCTTCCATTAGCATCTGTAGTGATATAAGTTCTATTTCTCAAATCATTTTCAACAATATGATTCTGTAATATAGCTCCTGCCCCAAGTTCCCAATTCTTTAATTGATGTTGGTAGAAAAATCTCCAGAAATTCTCTTGAACTTTATTTTTAGAATCTGTTTCATTGTTTGTCAAGACTCTTGTGATCAAGTCTGTGTTAGTTACAACGACAAGTCCTTGATCTGTGTAAGTGGAATCTCTGTAACTTTCCATGAAATCGTCTAAGGTGATTATTTTACTGTTTGAATTGTGATTATTGCTGCCAAACTGTATTGAAGTTTTATTTTTCTTCCCGAGAATTGCGGTGCCCAATCCCAAAAATTTTCCGACATCTTCTCTTGTTTCATCAGAAGTCTGGATATCTTGGCTATTTATCCAAGATATGCCGTTTTGAATAGGAATAATCCTATTTTCTGAACTTGTTAAGGTGTCTAAATTTCTATAATCGTTCCTAGAAAGTTCGGCGCTTGGTTCTATTGCTAAACCTTTGCTTTTGATACTTAATGCAGCTCCGGCCTTGGCACTTTGTTCAATGCTGCCCATATTATTATCATCTCTTACATTTTCAAGTTCAAAATAAGGAACAGCGCTGATGTCTGCATAAGGGGCTTTCGTTAAAATTCTTCCGCTAAGTCCGTAACCTCCGATTCCTAAACCATTATTTCCAAAATAATACTTACCTGTAAAAAAAGAATACGCATCTTTTGTTTTGCCTGTTTTATCATCGTTGCCTGGCTTGTTGCCTGACACCTTCCCTACAGGCAACACTACAGAACTAGTGTCTTTAGTATTTTTCTTAAAATCATCGAAAACGCTGACATCAGACACTTTAACATCTGGTGCCTGAGTAATTAGCTGCAAAATAAACAACGCTTCTCCTATTACCATTCTTTCCTTAGCCTAAAATTCATAATCATTTAGATTATTTATTATTTACTATATTTTTACTACTCAAAAGGTATTTAAATCTTTCTTTTGTCGAAACAATAAAGTAGTGACAAGTTGGTGGTGAAAATCACAAAGTAAATAAAATGTTCTTTCTAATTTTAGTGATGAAAATAGTTTATTTAGTGCTTTTTCTGCTCGTCATCTCAATAATCTCTTTTTCAAATGTTTCTGCTATAATAATAAATGAAATAATGTATAATCCTAATCAATGCAGTGACGATTATTGCGAATGGATAGAGTTATATAATCCAACAAACGAATCAATAAATTTAACCGGTTGGAAAATCTCCGACATGAATTCTAATTTATCTATAGAATATAATCATAGTATTACTTTTATTAATCAAACTAACATTTCAGCTAATGGATATTTTATACTTGCAAGAAATCCTTCTAACTTTTCATATTATTGGGAAGTTTCTTGTCCTATTGCAAAATTCAGTACAAGTGGTTTGAATAATGACCAAGAAATAATAAGAATTTATTCTGCTAACAGTTTTTTGATTGATGAAGTTTATTATGATAATTCAATAGGCGCAGACGGCGATGGCAAAAGTTTACAATTGTGTAATAGTTCCTTCATCCCAAATATTCCAACGCCAGGCTCGGAAAACAATTGTTCGCAAGGTGGAAATGAGCCTCCGCCGCAACAGCAAGAGTCTTTCATAAAAATTACTGACTCGCCAAACGACGCTAAATTCGGCGAAGAGATTGATATTGAGCTTGAAATTTACAGGGGCAACACATCGAAATATGCCGTGTATATTTATGTTGAAGATGAAGATGGAAGAGATGTCAGCGAGAAAATCTCTTTGCATTGCGATGATAAATTTACTAATTACACAGAACAAATTTCCTTGGAACTTGATTGCAAGGATGAACAAGGAGATTACATTATAGTTGCGGAAGGTTTGAATGAGCGCGATGAAGAAGAAATTGAGATAGCATCTTGTCATGATATTCAAGAAGAGGAGAATGCGAGTGGGGAAGAGGTAGGAAGCGAGGGGGTTACAATCGGAGATTTTACTTATGCTTTAACAATCCCGAACACAATTTATGTTGGAGAGAAATTCCAGATTCAGGCAAGTATAGCGAGCCAGGCAGAACAGGATCAAGAGTTTCTTGTATGGAGTTATGTCTATATCACAAGCAAGTGCTACTCGTGTTCTGGCGAGACTCGCGAGAGCAATGCAAAATCCATCATAGTTCCTTCTGGCGCGTCTACAGAAGTTGGGTTGGAAAATATTGTTCAAGAAGCTGAGCAAGGGATATATAAATTAAAAATAAAAATTCTGCAGCAAGGTTTGAAAACTCCAAAAGAATTCACTTATGATATTAATATACTAAATAATCAAAACATTGATACCGAAGCAAACTCTCAACAGACAACAACACAAAATTCTACTGTCCCGACAACAACTTATGCAGCATATTCTAAAACATCAGAACAGCAATCAGAAAGTTTTTCATTCATGGAATTCGGGCCTTACATCCTAACTTCAATCGCTCTCCTTGCCGCGATATATCTAATTATCACAAAAATTTAAAAACAAGGGACACAAGAGCTTATCATGGACAAAAGAGAAATAAAAGAAAAAATCACGAAGGGATGGCTTAGGGCGCATCTTGTCATAGAAGTACTTGGAAAGCCTGCGAATTATATAGAAGAATCCCTTAACATGGCAATAGATAATCTTGAGCAGGGCAAAAAAGCCGAAGTTCTCGAAAAAAAAGTCCATCCTGCAAAGCTCGTTCCAAACGCAAAAGAAGTTTTCACAACTTTCGCTGAAGTCGAAATTCTCACGCAGGATATGGGCAAATTGATAGAGATTATTTTTGATTACATGCCAAGCTCTGTCGAGATAGTTGAGCCTTCAAACTTTGCAATGAAACTCGAGGATGCTAATGCTGTATTAAACGATTTGATTGGAAGACTGCATCAATACGATGCCATAGTCAAACAGCTAAGGATAAAGTTCGAGATACTTGCAAATAAGTTCAAAGAGATAGAAGCTCAGAGCAAGGGAGAAAAAGGCGATAAAGAAGGCGAGAAAGAAAAGAAAGAGGATAAAAAAGAAAAAAAGAAGTAATTTAAATTAACTTACAATCTGCTTATACTAGGAGCTCGCTGAAATCTTTTTTCATATTGTTTTGATGTCTCTTCCAAGAACTCTTTCATCTCTTTTTTTGGCTTTTTTCTTAATAAATAAAATACTACAAGTAAGACTACTATAACTATGAACACGATAATTAACGCGACAATAGTCCCCGGAGCTTCTTTCTTTTTACAGTTGCTTGATGGGATGCAACATGCGAAACTATCGCTCGATGTTGTAACATTTACCTTGCATATCTCATTATCAGCGCATATTTTGCCCCCCATGTCGCTGCAGTTCTTTTCTTCGACTTCTCCAGGGGTTATTTCAATATCAATAGGGATTTCTGTGTTTATCTCCTCTCCCTTGTAATCTGCTTTTGCTGTAATCTCTCCGCTGTATGTTCCAGAGCTTGTAGGTGCGAAATATATTGTGATTGTTTTTGCGCTGTCTTTGGCAAGAGTCTTGATTGTATTGGGTTCGATTCTTATTGTGCCTCCCATTAATATGAGCGAGGAACTGTAACTTAATGAGACATCTTCCAAGTCTTCATCAAGGTCATTGGCCAGTCTTATAGTTACTGTAAATGATTCGCCAGCTTCCACTTCTTTGATTATATTTTTTTCTACGAATTTGAAATTCTTCAACAGGCTCTCGTTTATCTCGGCAGTCTCATTCTCAAGCTCTTGAGTTCCATTGATTATTTCCTGCTGTTCAGATTCATTTATTTCTTCTTCACTTGCATTGATTGAGCCGTTCAATTGCTCTTGAGAGGATTTCTGCGTGAAAATCAATAAAGGAACATTATAACTAAAAGTTTTTTCAGAATTTTTTGCCTGATAATTCAAAGCGAGCGTTTCAATTATAGCTCTTCCGTCAACTGTAGTGAGCAAAGGAACATTGAATTTAATATTTTTCATCGAATTTGCCTTTAGCTCAATTGCATTTGTAGAGTTTAGCAAGTTTGCATTTATCGAAATATTTTGCAGTCCTTTATTCTGCAGTATCAAATCAAAACTTCCTAAGCTTTGTGTTTTTATTATCCCAGGCCATATCGCGAGAAGAGGCTCGATGTCTTTTTCTTGGAATGCAAATGCCAATATTGTCGCTTTGTCTTTCATGCTCGCTGAATTGAATTGATTAATGAGCCAGTTCTCCCCCAGCTCTATCGCAAGAATTGTTTGAGTTGTCTCATTTTCATTGCCCGCATAATTTTTCAGAGCAAACAAAGCTATTGAGCTTGATTTAATGTCCGGCTGATAAACTCCGGATTTAGGCCACCATCCATTTCCTGTTTGTGAGTTAAGAAGCCATGCAAGCTCATTTGAATCTCTTGTTATATAATAAGCTGCGGCTTTATCATCAACAGAAGCTGCATTTCTTGCGAGCCATGACAATGCTGAAAGATGCCCGGTGTCTAGCGAATTGAACTTTCCAGTTTTTGCCAAAGTTAATAACGAGTAAGTTGTAGCTTCATTGTCGCATTTCACAAAAACATCGCTTAAGCTCGGAGCAAAGCACCCATTATTATTTAGCGAGATTCCTTCTGGTAGGAGAATGAAATCTTTTGAAAATTGTTTGTAAGAATAAATCAACTTGCCAACAACTCCCACACAGTCTGTCTTCACACTTATTGTTCCAGTTGTAAAATTACCAAAATTCAAGTCAAGAACATTCAATCCCGAGACTAAGGATAAGTTAGATGTTTCATTATTGATTAACAAGTTGCATTCCTGGGAAGAGGATGAGGTCAACTGCAATTTCCACAAGCCTTTATTAACATAATTTTGAGAAGCTTCAAGTGAATCAAGCATTCTCTGTCTCAACAAACTGTCTTTGAAAGCCATCATCGTCATCGAGTTTAGTTTTGTGCTACAGTTTGTGTTCACACATGAGTTTTGTCGCTCAACGAACTTTGTCAAAGCCTGTTCTTGGATTTCAGAATCATGGGCAAGAGCCATTGCTCCAAGCAAATGTTCTTCTAAAGTCATTGTCGAGAATTTTCCACTTACAAGAGTTTTGAAATCTTGGTATTTAGAAGCAATACTTTGTTCTACTTTAAATGAGAGGGAGAAAACATAAAAACTTCCATCTTTGCAAGTTCCTCGAACCTTAATTGAATAATCTCCTGCATTATAAGGCAAATCAAACCACGAGAAATATTTCACTCCAGAAACTTTTGATATAAAGATGTTGACAGGAAGTTTCATATCGCCTTTGTAAAGAAAAACATCGCTTTGTGCGATGTCTCGCATTGTGTTTGTATCAATCTCAACTTGGACAGTTTCTTGAGGAATATAACTTATTTTGGCAAGTTTTAGCGAGATGCATTCGGTTGCGCTTACATCACCCCCAATTATTATAGTAAATATAATAACAAAAGATAACAATAACAAAACATTTGACCTCATTTTAATCATTCAACAAATAAAGAAAAAGGGAGTTAATAAATTTTTTCTTATTTCTTGCTCATCTTTTTTAGCTTGCTCAAAGTTTTTTCCAAGTCACTCTCTGTCTTTCCTTTTGGCTTCGCTTCGGTTTTTGCTGGCGCTGTTGGAGCCGGCCTAAATGATTTTAATGGTGAAGGTCTTACAAGTGGCTTATTTGTGCTCGAAGGCATCAATGGCCTCGGCTGTTGTTGTGGTCGGAATTGTGGCTTAAACAATGAAGGTTTTGATTGAGTTGCAGGAGATTGAGATGTTGGTCTTATAACTGGCCTTGAGACAGGGCCCATTGGTCCGCCGAACAAATTCAATTTTTCCTCTTTCTTGATTGCTGGCTTCTTCAGCTTCAAGAAATAATAAGCAACTCCGCCGCCTATGATTACTATAATAATTATTAACCATATCCACCACAAGCCAGCTGATTTCTTGCACTCGCCGTTAATACAACATTTTCCTTCTGTCGAATCTACAATAGTTCCAGAACATTTCTCATCCGATGTACACACATCCCCACCAAGTTTACTGCAAGACTCGGCGCAAGTTCCTTCACAACAATCTTCAACATCTGTTGTTTCTACTGTATTCCCCGAACATTCCTCTCCAAGCGTGCATTCGCTTCCAACTTCCGAACAAGTTTTATCTTGGACACATTTTGCGCTTGTTCCGACACAACATCTTGTGCTGTCTTTGGTTGTTGTGAATCCAATCTCACTCCAAGTGAACTCGTTTAGACAAACCGAGCTTAAATCACATTCAATTCCAATATCAATGCAATTCTGTTCGCTGGTTCCTCCACCGATGCAAGAACCCAAACAACACGAGCCGTTCAAACTCTGCACTTCCTCTCCGACGCAAGTCTGCCCTTGTAAAGGATCACACACTTCTCCTTGAATTTCATCACATGTGGCTACATCATAAGCCTTGCAGCACCATTTCCAATCAGGACAAGTTAGTATGGATTCAATAGTGAACTCGCTTGAGTTGCAGTCCTCTTTGCAAGAGCCTCCTGCTTGCGAGCACTGTTCTTCGCCGCCGCCAGTTCCGATGAACTTGCAGCAAATCTCCCCAGCATTACAATCTAAGAAAGGAACTGGTATTTCAGTAGGGTCACAAGTCAAATTGCCTGTACATCTATAATCAAATCCCTGCTCTTCACAGCTTCCTCCTCTAGGCCCTATCCCTGGACAGTTTCCTCCCCATAATGCCCACAACGCGAAAGCAGTGTCTCTAATTGACTCTTTCTGTGATTCACCATAATTAACCGAGACTAAGTTTCCATTGACTTCTTGATTAGCTAATAAATAATTCTTTGCTTTTGTTATTGCCTCGCCTCCACTCGCGCCAAGAGCTATTGCAGCATGTGCAGTGTCATAAACTCTCCCATAGACAATCGGCTGGATGAGCCAATAACCTTTATCTATTCCAACAATTTTCTGACTTGCTAAAATTTCATCACTATATCGAGCTTGAGTTGTTATCGGATACAAGAAAGATGGAGGGAAAAAACCAATGTTGTCTTCTTCAAACACCACAAGATAAGGCACAAACATGTTTGCTTCTCTCGAGTCGCCCGATGCTTTCAAAGCATAAGCTGTCCATGCTGTTCCTTCGTAATCGCAATATCCTGTGCTTAGAGGATTTGTCAGACAATAACTAGTTACTTTGAGTTCGAGAGGATTTGGCTGGTCCTCGAGCTTGTTCGAGCCAGGAACTCCGGGCTTTCCGCTTTTTGTTTCGCTCGATACATGCCATGTTCCCGAGCCTGATTTCTTGTAAAGTAATGAAGCTCTGTAAACAGTTGCATTGCTGAAACATTTTATTGTATAGCTATATGAATAGCAATCTGCCTGCGGCTTGATTTTAAACCAATATGGCTCGTTGACAACATCTTCAATGTAGAAACATTTGCTCGAGCCAGTAATTGAAACTTTTTTGTCAGCTCCAACTTCAAACATATTTTCTTCGTTGCCGCCGTATATAATCTCGCATGAAGCATTGCTTCCTCTATCAACATCAATCTGCAGATACCAATTAATATTAGTAACTTGTGTTGTGTTTCTAGATAAGAGCCAATTTTTTATTTTTGTGCTGTTCAGTCTCAATTTATCAAAAGCGACTTTTGCTAAAGCACTCTCGGTAAGAAGACAGTCATTTGCCGAGCCTGGCTTTGCAGGCCCCCTACCCCAACATCTCATTGTATTGCTCGCGAAACTCTTGGCATAAAGTGAAGCATTTGATGGTTCGAGATAAGTATCGTTGCAGCTTAGAGCTAGCAGAGAGAAAACATGTTGCTTGATGTTAAGTGTTTGCCATTTTCCCTTGACTTGTTTTCCAAGCCAATCATAAGCTTTGGCAACTTTCTGCGAGTCATCAGTCGGAGTTTCTGCATAAACAGCGACAATTGATGCTAAAAACACGGCAATAATAAATATAGCTAATAAAGTAACACTCTTTTTTACCATTTTACTTTTATATAGTTTCTAAAACTCGGGCATTTAAAATACTTTCGTTTCATTCGCGTTTCCTTTACATTTCATATCGCTTTACTCGGATTTTCTTCTTCTTTGTCTTGGTTTTCCTTTCCCAAACTGCTCTCTTCTCTTTTGTTCCTCAATTCTCGCTTTTACAACAACATAATTAACCGGGTTTTTTATTTTCCTGCAGAGAAAATCAGGCATGCATATCGCGATGTCTTTATACCAGCTCGCCTTGTCCAAGTTACAGTTTGGAGGCAATCTCGTTTCCTGTTTCTTGAACCAATTGACTTGTGTCGCGATATAATTTTCTTTCAAAGGCTTATAGTTTACCTTATTCCATTCGCTGATTCTCTTTTCAACATCGCTCCACTCCAATCCGAGCGAACGCAGAAAATTGATAAGGACAAACAATGCTCGCTTTCTTCCATCTTGTTTCATTCCCTGCAAGATAATCTTGATGCAAGGCGGATAAATTTCCTCGTTTATGCTCGTGAACTTGATAGGGGTTCTCGTTCTTTCTTTCACTTCAGCAACTCTCGTATTGTCTTCTTTTTTTCTTTGCTCTCGTGCATGCCAGTCAAGAGCTTGCGTAAACAACTCGCGGGCTTCTCCTGGCTCAGGCTCGGGAATAAACTGCTTGACTATAACTCGCTCGTGCTTTGCCCATCCAGGATGAAATGCTTTCAGATGCTCGGGCCTAAGCACAATTGAAACAAATCCGGTTTTTTCATGCAACGAATAAGCCATTCTGTAAAGATGTCTTGGGGCAATGAGAATAGTATCAATTTCGAGAATGCTCGAGGGATTGAATTGTCCATCAGCGTCGAGCAACTGTTCTGGACTCTTCCCAGCTGCTTTTGCGATTTCCTTCACAGTTGAGATCTCCATAATTCTTTTTCTCAAGTCATCTCTTATCATTTCTTTGAGATACGCAGCGATCATCCGCGGGCCTTGGGGAAAAAAATCTCTTATCTTGACTCCTTGGACAATTTCTGGAAACGCTCTGTAGCTCAAGCCAACATGGAACCCTGAGCCCCCTGAATATTTCAAACCAATATTTTTGATTCCGTGAAAATAAAGAGCCTCGCACAAGAGCCATGCCGCGATTTTACTATATTCGAGAAACTTACAATCTATATCCAAAAGCAGATTCCATCCAACTCGCAACTTGCTTAACTGCTCTTCTCGCATGTCAGTATTGATTTCAAGAGGATTTTGCCATATCTCCTCTGAAACATGGAAACTTGTTGCTCCCTTCAGGACAAGATTCATGACATCCTGCGGATATTCAAGAGTATCAGGCCGCTTGCCGAAGCCTTCATAATACTGGGGCACAATCTCATGGGCTCCTTCCAAGTCTCTTGCTTGATTGACCAAAGCAGCCTGGACATCTCTTCTCGAGTAATAGCTAAACGCAATTTTCCTCAGCCTTTCCACTTTTTCCATATCTCAACACAGAAAATAAAATTTAAATAATTATTCGTGATAAAACATAACAAACAATCATAACAAACTTTAAAAACTTCTGAAATCTAAAAATGCTGAAAAGAGGCGAGGAAAACAAAAATGTTGTTAAAACTTGATAATCCTAAAATTTTGTCAGATGTCATATCGCTATTATCCGAGCTAGTTCTAGAGGTTAAGGCAAAAGTTTCTAAAAATGGCTTGGAAATCACAGCAATAGATCCTGCAAATGTTGCTCTAGTATCCTTAAAAATCTCCCCACAAGCATTCTCACAGCTCGAAGCTGACAAGGAAGAGGAATTGGGGTTGAACCTTGAGGATTTCAAGCAAGTCTTGAGAAGAATGGCCCCGGGTTCAGGATTGATTATAGAAAGACAAGATAACATGCTAAAGCTCAAGATGCAGGAAAAATCAAAGCGCGCATTTAACTTGGCATTGATTAACCTTGATGCCGAAGATAAAAAGATTCCCGAGCTCACATTTGCTTCTAAAGTTGAGATGGATTCAGAAGCTTTTGCAGAAGCGATAAATGACGCTGCAATAGTCGCAGATTCTACAGCTTTCCTGGCATCAAGCAACTCATTTGCAATAGAATCCAAAGGAACGCTCAACAGCGCTAAAACCGAGTTCAACAATGAAGAGATTGCAATTACTTCCGAGCAAGACACCAAATCCAAGTACTCTTTAGATTATCTTGTAAAGTTTGTCAAAGCTTCTAAGCTCGCGGAAAAAGTAAAAATCAATTTTGCGACAGATTATCCTGCAAGATTGGATTTCAAGAGCAAGGATGGCTTGGTTGAATTGAGTTTTATCTTGGCTCCTAGAGTTGAAGAAGAGTAAGGAAGAATAAGAGCAAGAAAGAAGAAGCGGGAAAGCAACAAAAACATAATTTTATGGATAATTATGGATAATAAAGCAAGTTTTATAAATCATAGTTTATTTATAAAAAGATGATGAAAAGAGGCAATTCAAAAGCACAAGTTACTTTGTTTATTATCATCGCTATTGTCATAGTTGCGGTAGCAGCTTTAGTAATCGTTTTATGGCCTAAAATTTCTAGCTTAGCCATGTCAAAGCAGCAAGTGCAATCCTATCTCGCGAGCCAAACAACACAGTTGCGAGATTCAATAGCGACATGCGTCGAAGAGACAAGCTCGCCTGCATTCACAAAAATGGGACTGCAAGCAGGTTATTATGACACAACTGGCTTGCGAACATTGAACTTCGGCGGCAGCGATTATATTGTTGTGATGTATAAAGACACTGCCAAGCAACGCATCAACAAGCTTCCAAGTCTCTCACAAATCGAGGAACAATATCAAATATTTCTCACGAAGGAAGGCAACGCAGCAATAGACAAATGTCTTAACAATCTCGCTGGTTTCAGAAGAAACATGAACATCGAGGAAGGCCAGAGAAAGATAACAGCTTCAATTTATCCTGAGTCAGTCATCATCAATGTCGATTGGCCAATGAAATTATCCAAGGCAAGTGTAGGAGGAACAGTCGAGCAAAGCATCAACCAGCGCTCTGCAATGTTGCTCGTTCCTTTAGGTTACATGTGGCAGACAGCGAACACAGTCACAGACTGCGAAACTCGGGTTGATTGCAAATATGAAGGAATCGAGTGGGACAAAGACAACTGGAACAATCCTTTCAGGCTTCAATACATAACTAAAGACGCGAGAAGCATAAACAAGGATCAAATTGTTTTTATCCTCGAGAGCGTTCCATACAGGCCAAGCGAATTGCCATACAAATTTAATTTTGGAATAGACAGAAGCTAAAAAATAAAAAAGTAAAATAAAAAAGAAAAATGGTAGTCAGAGAAAACATAAAAAATTACATTATAGGAATTGGACTTCCACTGAGCCTTATTATAGGGTTTGGGGTGGGATATACTTTAAGCAAATATATTACTAACTTACAAAATAAAGCCACAATTAAAGTATATGAAAATAATATATCAAACTTAAATCAAGAGTTGACTTCCAAGAGCATGGAGATTCAGGCATTAGAGGATACATTAAAAGCAAAAAAAGAAAGGGATTTAGAAAGGGTTATTGAGATGACTAAGCTATCTGAAGTGTTAATAGATGTCGCTGTAAAAAGAGGCACTCCCGAAGCAAAAGCAAGAAAAACCTTTTCATATCTTATAGAGCTTGCTAAATAAAAATGAAAAATAAAATAGTGATAAGCGCAGGAATTTTCTTAGTTATAATACTTTTAATAATTACCATACAAGCCATTCAAGCTCAAGAGCAAAAGGGCTGTTGTCTTGACACAGGAAAAGGTCAGCAGTGTGTTTCAACAACTCGAGCAGAGTGTCTTGGAAGATTTTTCACAGGGCCTCCTTTCGACTGTTCTAACGTCGCTGAATGTAAAGCACAAACATGCATCCCTAAACAAAAAGATGAAGCATGCATGAGAAACAAGGCAGCTGCAGAATGTTTGGCAATGGGCGGAGTTCCAGATGCCAAGCCCCTCGAAGAAATCGCACAATGCAAGCCCGGCTGCTGCATAATCGCAAAAGGTGTCAAGGCAGAAGTGTTGCAATACAGACAATGCGAAAATCTTACAAAAACTCTTGGTTATGATTTAGAGATGATGGAATTCAAGGAAGGAATAACAAGTCAGATTGAATGCAAGAAAGTTGGCTCTCCAAGTGACTTAGGATGTTGTGTTGTCGGAGATGGTGATTGTAAATATGGCGCTCGAGAGCAATGCGGCGAAGGAAGTTTCGTTCCGTTAGCAGGCGGATTATTCTGCCGCGATGTCACATCATGCGCGCTAACAACTCATTTTTATTCAGACTGCGGAACATTGCCAGGAACAGAAACTGATATTTACTTTTTCGACAGCCAAGGAAATCAAGAAGAGTTGAAAGCTTCATGCAGATATCCTGAAGCAATCTGCTCCAAAGATGCAGAAGGTAGAGTTTCCTGCAAAGACACAAAATGTGATGTTAATGGACAAGCTCAGGAAATGTCAAGCACTCCTCCAAAAATCACTATTGTTTCTATCGAACAAACTTTGCTCACAGGAACAAGCATGTGTTATAATTTTTACACAGATTATGTCGGCGGCGAAGAGAAAGATGAAGCCCAATCATATTTATACAGAAGAAGCACAGGATTGCAGAATCAGATAATCCACTGCGGCTTCGGCAAGCTTGAGATTGAAGGCTTGGGAGTAGACAGACAAAAATTATGCTTCCCTGCCAATCCCACAGTTCAGGGAGGCGTTGCAACATTCCATGCAAATGTCAAGGAAAATAAAGGGCAGAACTGCTCTCAGTGCGGCGCATCATCAGGATTATTCGGATTTGGCAATGATGTCGGCGACTTCCTTGGCCCCGCGTCTATAGGATTACCAACAGGAAAGATGTTCTCAGCACTTTTCGGAGATTATTGCACTAAAGAGAAATGCGAGAACATTGGCGGCGATTGTTATTATCATCAGGATTTACCAGGATTCGTCGGAGGAACTCCAGTTGGCTCGTGTGATTCAATTTATCCTCCTGGCTCATCAGCAAGTAAATGCAGTGAATGTGGAGATGGCGGAGATTCAGTATGGAACCTTTGTACAAGAGCAGAATGCAACAGCAAGGGTGATTGCACTTTCAATGATGCGAATGCCTTTGCAAAAGCAGGAACATTAGCATGGTTCTGGCCGGGATTAGCAGTCGGCGAGAGAGTCTCATCAATCATCCCAGAATGCACCGCTACATCAATCTACTGTGCAATAAACTGTGCAGCAGGATGCACTGACACAGCATGCTTGCATCCATCAAACAACAACTTTTTCAAATGTCTTGGAGACAGAGGCAAAGCCTATGCAATATGGGCGCCTGTGTGGATAATCAATGGAAAATTAATCGGAGCAGCATGGGACGCTCTCAGCGGCAAAGTCACCACAGCGATAGTAGACAAGGCCACAAGTTCAGTAATAGGAGGCGAAAAGAAATAAAATGAAAAACAAAAAAATAATTTTAATTTTAGCAATTTTTTCAGTTGCGATTCTAATGATGATTCTAATGATATTACCTTTAGTTCTAGCTCAGGAAGAAGAAGTTATAGAATCAGCATCAGATACAGGTGTTAAAGTACAATTAACTATTCCTAAGAACCATCAAATGTTCGTTGGCAGAGAATATCGTTTTACATGTCGTTTTAGTAATGAACAACCATGGGCACTCGGACATTGGGTATACATAAATTATTGGGATGCTTCTGGTAATGTTATAAAAAATGCAGGACATACTGGTAGCCCTAAATATTATAGTTTACCAATTGGTCCATTTTATGAAGAAAAAACCATTTATGTTAGGTGTGAAGTATTCAGATCAGCGTTTATTTTCGGGGCATTTCCATCAAGCGATTCTATAGGTAGATGTCCTAATGAAGAAGATGCCGTTGTTATAAAAGTAGTTAAAAAATCATCTGTATCTGATATTGTATGGGCTAATGGTAAGATAGCACAATTAAAAGTAATAAAAGCTAAAGCAGAAAACGCGGGTAAAACAAAACTTGCAGATTTAACACAACAAATGATAACTAAATTTGAAAATTATAAAAGCGCAGCGTAGCAAAATGAATCTAAAATATATTTTAAAAGATATTTTAATTATAAGCGCTATAACTTTTCTTTCTAGTTGTGAAAAGATAGAATATAGTCAAAGAAAAAAATATGAAAGAGAAATAGATAGCCTTAAAACAGAAATAGTAAGGTATGATGATAGTATAAATACTCTTAATAGTAAAATAAAAAAATTAGTGCTTGAAGTAGAATTTGAGCAACTTATGCGAAAAGCTGAAAAAGAACTAGGAGAATCTTTAGAAAAATGAAAAACAAAAAAATAATTTCAATTTTAGCAACGATACTAATTATCTTAGCAGCCATGCCTTTCGTATTAGCACAGGATGAGATAGAGATTACTGTTGAAGAACAACCAACAAGCGGAGGGATTTCCACTATGGGAGTCGCCACCCCCAATATGGATGTGATTGCCGTTGGGAATAATGCAGCCCAAATAAAATGTTACCTTAGTGATGAGAATGAATATCTTAAACAAGGACATGAATATAAAATAGTTTTTGAAGCAACTAAAGATATATTATTTTTGAAAACAATTAATGAAGTTAAACCAATCGCACAAAGTAGACTTAAGGGATTTAAGAAAGAAATAAAAATTTACAAAGAAGTCCCTGGAGTTACGGTAGGAAAGATAGCTCAATGGGTTCCTGCAGTACCTACTTTCTATTATAATGTTGTATCTTGGCTGGCAGGAGGGAAACCCCTGATTCGTAGCGGGGATAAAGACATAACTGCGACAATTCCTTATAGTCCTCAATTAAATGATAAAAATTTGAATTATGTCGAAGAGAAAGTAGAGGTTTCATGCAAGTTTTATGTTAAAATTCCTACAGACGTAGGAAAAGCCCAAGAAAGTATAATTGCAAGTCCAACAAAAACTATAACCTTCAAGAAACCAATTAATTTAGAGAGTTTGAATCCGAAACAGAGAGAAATAAAAACAAACTATGATGATATCATAAAGGGTTTAGAAAAAAATCGAGATTTATTAAAAGAAAAACGTCCTGATGTTTATCCACAAATTGTAAATGATATAAATCGAGTTTTAAATGACTTAAGAAAACAAAGAGATGAAGAGATTATAAAAGCATCTTAAAAATTAAAATGAATTTAAAATATTATGTCGCAGGAGCCGCAGTTGTATTAACAATAATAGGGTGCTCTTCAAAAAATTATGAAGAAAAAATGCAACAGTATGAAGATAGGATTCACGCATGTGAATTACGCATCGGGGCACTTGAATCCGAGGTAACTAAATTAAAAAATCCTAAATTTAATAGTTTAGCACAAGACGAAGATTTAAGTTCAATAATTCGTAAAGATTTATCAGATTTAGAAAAGATGGACTTGGGCGATTCCCCTGAACTTCGAGCTATTAGGGAAGATCTTGGGAATTTATATAAAGAAATATTAAAAGCGATAGAAGAATCCCCACAACCAAAAAAATAAAATGAAAACCAAAAAAATAATTTTAATTTTAGCAATTTTTTCACTCGTGATTTTAATGATATTACCTTTAGTTTTAGCTGATGCCCTAGATGAAGCCAAAGCTTTAAATCAAAAAATAGTAGAATTATTAGGTGGCGGCAAAACAATGGGCGGCGAACCTGTAATTCCTGGCGGCGGCACAACAGCAGATAAATGTGCACAGTGGGGCGGGTTTAAAAAAACAATAGATAATAAATATCTTCCACTTCCAACCCCCCCTCAAACAAAAATTATTACTGAAGGTGACAAGGCATTTGAATGCATCAAGGGAATGTTTCCTAATTTAGCAAACAACATTGTATGTTGCAAAGAAATAGCGATGCCTGCAGACACATGCAAACCAGCCGGAGGCACTTGCACTCCTAATGCATGCGATCCAAAAACAGAAACAGAAAAAACTGACTTGAAATGCCCGACAACAACTGACAAATGCTGCATCAAGAAAACTTGTGAAGAGCTCGACGGAACAAAAGTCACAAAAACAGACGAGCAAGATAAATGCAAGCAGCCGACACTCATAATCCAAGCAGGCGATGTTGGCGAGAAAGAGATATGCTGCGTTCCAAAAGAACCATCGAGAGAAGCTCCAAAGAAGCCAGGAACCTTAGGGAGATTACAAGTCTGTATAGGAAGATACTGGTTGTGGGGCGTTGAGAAAGATACTGAATTTTTGGATAAAGCTTCAACAAGTTTAAGCGGAGTAAGTGGGATAGACAGCACTAAAACAAAGCTTAATGATCTTAAAACAAATTTCAAAAATTATAACTCAGCACAGAAATCAGATAAAATTGATGAGATAAACACAGAACTTTTCAATGCAAGAAAGAAAGTTGTTGAAGGTAAGACAGGAGATACCCTAAAAACCGCCCAAGAACAACAGCAAAAGATGGGCGAAGCCCAAGATTCTTTAGAGAAAGCTCGGGCAATTCACACAATGGCGTGGCCTGAGATTGCCGCGAATATTATGGCATGCGCTCTAGCAACATATAAGGCAGGAACTTTGTCTTTGCAAGGCGGCGATAATGAAATGGGCTCATGCAATGCCGAGCAGCCATTGAAAGGCACTGATTATTGTACATCATGCAATGAAGATCCTTTGAGATTATGCACTAGCGAGAGATGTTTGATGTTAGGCAATTGTATTCCTGTTCCGACATCAAAAGCAGACCAGTTTGCTTGCATTCCGGGCAAGTGTGAAGATACAGGAATTCCAATTTTCACAGAAGGAAAAGCAGAATGGTGGATTGACGGCACAATGAATGGCTCTCAAACCTTAGCTTTAAGCGGCGGCAACATAAGAGCATACTTGAATAGCGAGAAGCCGATTCCATTCAACACCAAGACAATTGTATTAAATGTCACGACAGACAAGCCAGCCCAATGCCGTTACATTGTTGATACGAGAGGCGCAAACTTCTCACAAATGCAAGATTTCGAGGAGAATTACTTCCCGACAAAAGCAGATGGCACTGGCTCATGGCAGCTCGCGCATGTCTCATTGCCAGGCGACATCGCCAGAAACGCCGAGCACAGAATATTTATCAAGTGCAAAAATGCTTGCGGAGTTGAGCCTTCAGGAAGTTATGATCAAAACATTGTTTCATTCAAGCTAGACAAGAAACCAGATCAACTGCCTCCTGAAATAGTTTATGTTGATCCTGCAAACAAGGCAATGGTCAGAGATGACTTAGCGATACTCAACGCAAGCTTCTGGCTTGATGAAAAGGGCTCATGCAAGTTCAGCGACAAGTCAATCAACTTTACAATCCAGTACACTGGTTCGGGGAATGTAATGATTCCATTTGGCAAAGTCAGTCCTAATCCTAAAGATTCGAGTGTTGTAGCAGGCGGATGCTACTTAGGCAAATGTCTTGACAGAAATGATTCATGCTCAAGATGCTGGCTCGCGATGGATTTGTCTAAAGGTTATGAATTAATTAATTTCAGCTCCAGCGAGTTCAACGAGACAAGGATGTTCAACTTGCTCATAAGATGTAATGATGTCGCAGGAAATATTATGACTGAAGATAACATTTTAGATTACACTTTGATGACAGCTCCAGGTTATAATATTTCAATTATAGAGCCAGAAGACGGCTCAAAGACTTATGAGCGCTCGCCAGAGATTGAAGTCACAAGTGATCCAAGATTGACAGAATGTCGATATAAGACTTACATAGGCTCAGGGCCAAAGACTCCTCCTGCATGGGATGAGATGTGGGCTATCGACGAAGAATTCGCAATATTGCATCAAGGCAAGCACAATGAAACCCTGAACGGCTCGAAAGAAGGAATGTTATACACAACGTGGGCAAGATGCCGCGACACCTGGCACATCGAAGCAACAGATTCAACAAGATTTTATGTATTGTTAGATGAGCAGAAACCAATAATCATCAGGATGTATCATGATATAACTGTAGGGGATTATCTTGTAATTGAAACAGATGAAGAGAGTGAATGTGTCTATGGAACTTCAGACACAATAAAATGCGCTTACAATTTCTCCGACGGCAGCGCATTCACAACAAGCGACATGTACTTGCATGCAGCTTACTGGCAGTTAAGCAGTTTGTATTACATAAAGTGCAAAGACAAATGGAACAATTATCCTGGCAAGAGCAGCAATGCGAATCAGTGCACTGCGATTATCAACCCTTACGAAGTTCCTATAATGTAAGTTGATAAAAGATAAACCTTTTTCTTGGAGAAATTGCGCTTGTCAACTGTTTTTTTATTTTTTGTAAACTGGCTGATATAGAAGATAATTGGGCTTGTTTTTCGAGACTTTCAGCGTTCTATTATATTCTGTGGCTTTCATGAACTCTTTTTTCAGTTTCTTGCCGACTTCTTTTGGCTCAGTGCCTTTCTTGAATTTTTCATAAAGCTCGCTTGTTGACTCGCCTTTTCTTCTCCTCTCGCGACCGATGAGCCTGTATAAGTTCAAGTAAGCAAAAGCCACAGAGTGAGCAAGTCTTCCATATTTCTTGTAGCCCCTGGAAGAGATAATAAATTTGCCTGATTTGAGAATTCCAAATCTCGCCTTGGCTTTTCTCCAAGCTCTTTCAACATACTCGGAATCCTCGCCAAAAAATAATCTCTCATCAAAGCCTTTTATCTTGTCATGAATCTCCTTTTTCATAAAGAAACAACATTGGGCATAAGGCTTCCATTTCTCGAAAAAATGCATCCATGAATTTCCAATAACCTCATGACAGAACTTTTCCCATATCGCCCCCTTGCAGACTGAATAACATGCCGCGGCATCCAAGTTTCTCTCGATAAATTCCTTCAAGGCTTTATCTAGGAAACCTTGCGGCAAGATAATATCAGCGTCGAGAAATAAGAGCAAAGGCGCGCTGGCTTTCCATGCGCCATAATTTCTTTGATAAGACTGCCCTTTTTTCTTCGGCAGGAAGATTCGCAGTTTTCTGATTCCACTTTTTCTTGCGACAGCAGCAGTTCTGTCTTTTGAATGCGCGTCTATCAAAAGAATCTCGGCATTAATGTTTCTCAAGTTGCCCTTGAGCGAGCTTAACAATTTTGGCAGGTCTCGCTCTTCATTGAGAGTTGGAATGATAATAGAAAGTTCAAGTTCTTTATTTCTTTTCATTTTGAATTTTTTGAGAGTACATGGGACTGGAGGGATTCGAACCCCCAACCACTGCTCTGGAGGCAGTTATTTTACCATTGAACTACAGTCCCGCATAAAGAATAATCCACGAGGATTTTAAAACCTTATCATTAAGCTTCTGTTTCACAGCTATATTCCATCACTCCTTTTCTGTCTTTTACCACAAATACGTTTATAGGAACTCTGTATTTTTCTGAAAAATCTTGATAAGGTTTTAGATTAGGTTTAGTGTTTGTTTTGACTTGGAAGAAAGTTACAATTCCATCTTTAATATAAAATCCGTCAAATAATCCAAACAAATCTTTTGAGAATCTTGAATGGTGGATTATATGAACTAAGCATCCTTTCTTTTCTAAATATGCTCTCACTTTCTGTTGAGTTCTACGCATTTTTCTAATGTTATTTATCATTTTATTATCTCCAATTTACAATTAGTCTCTTCAATCATGCCTGAGCCCCTTTTCTTGTTCATATTTCTTTCAACACAACAATCTATTTAAATTTTGTTTAGATGAAATTCTAATGTGGGTTCATTTAAAATATGACAATAAGGTTTTTCCGGAGCTTCTGAAAAATTATGAAACAGCAAAATTCGTGATGGAAGCGGACGCTTTGCTGAAATTTATAGATTATAGAGAAGTGGAAAGGAACAAGCAGAGATGCTTCGACAGCGCAGCTTACTGCTGTCTTTTGTTTAATCATGCGCAAAGATTGGCAGAAGAGAATAATTTACCTGCGATTTTTGATTATTGCGAGAAAAGGCACAAACAGGCAAAAGACCTCAGGACAGTTCTTGCCCCTCATGTATGCAAAATAACTAAAGAAGATTTGCTTGGGGAGTTTGGAGCGCGAAAAACATCAATAAGAAATCCAATCATAAACAAAATCACAGGCCCTGCACAAAATGAAGATGATAAAAATGATGTTATTTTGAAAACAATAAATGAGACAGTTATGAAAAAAGACATCAATTACTGTAAGGCGATTATTAAAGACGTCAGAAATTATTATTCAAGAAAAAATATGATTCTCCCCGAAGAGATTTTTATGAAAATTTCTGAGCTTGAGAAACTTGCTATAAATCTTGGGGAAGAATTGTAGTTCTGTGATTTGCCTTAGCGCGCTCGCTCGCCTCTTTCAATAGCGCTTCAATTTTCTTGTTCAAAGCTTCTGCGAGCTCTACAGAAACCCGCATATCTTTCACAACATCTTTTATTTTTGATTTTACAATAAGTTCAACCATTTTTCAAAATTAAATTAAAATATTAAACTCCTCAACCTTTTCTTAGATCTTTGGTTTTTCCTTGCCAACAATCTTGAACATGTTTGTTCCGCAAACAGTGCATTTGCCCTTAACAGCCCATGTTCCTTTCTTGATTTCCACTGCTGCAGGTTCTTTCATCTTTCTTTTGTCCTTGCAACGCATACACCTGCCCTCGAATTCCGCCATTTTTTTACCTCCCTTGAATTTATTATGTCAATTTCGTCGATAATGACAACATAATGTCAGTTTTTATATTTATAAATCTTACTTCTCCTAATCTTTTGTTTTTCTTACTTCTCAGGTTTCATGAATGGAAACAAGATAACATCGCGGATGCTCGGAGAGTTTGTCAATAACATTGTTAATCTGTCAATTCCGATTCCTAATCCTGAAGCAGGAGGCATTCCATATTGCGATGCTCGCAGAAAGTCCAAGTCTAATCTCTGTTCCTCGCTCGCGCCTTTCTTAAAAGCCTCTTCAGTTTTTTTCCAGTATTGTTCGAGGTTGGCAGGATCATTTTCCTCGCTGTAACTGTTGCCGAGCTCCCATGCATTGATGTATGGTTCGAAGCGCTCAGCGAACCTTGGATCATCGTCTTTTGCTTTTGCCAATCCACTCACAGAAGCAGGAAAGTCATAAACAATTGTTGGCTGAATTAACTGGGATTCAACTTTTTCCTCAAAAACTCTATTAAGAATTTCGCCCCAGTTGCTCGCGCCAGAAACATCAACTTTGAGTTTCAATGCTAACTTTCGCGCAGCATTTTCATTCTCTGTATCAAAATCTTCTTTTGTATATTTTTTCAAGGCTTCCAAGAAACTTAGCTCTTGCCATTTCCCAAAGTCAATCTTCGCACCTTGATATTCAATTTTTGTTGTTCCAAGAACTTTCTTCGCTATGAATTGTATCATTTCTTCGCAGAATTTGATATTATCTTTGTAGTTGGCATAAGCCCACATTGTCTCCATTTGCAAGAACTCTGGATTGTGTATTTTGTCAATGCCCTCATTCCTGAAATCAGGAGAGAACTCAAAAATCTTCTCATAACCGCCGACTAAAAGTCTCTTTAGATAAAGTTCGTTGCTTATTCTCAAATATAATTTCATGTCTAACGCGTTCAACTTGCTCTCGAACGGCTTTGCATTCGTGCCCCCGTAAATTGGCTGCAAAATAGGAGTTTCAACCTCAATAAAGCCTTGTGATTTCAAGAATTCTCGTGTGGCTTCAACAACCTTCGAGCGCTTCAAGAAAACCTCCTTGACTTCTGGATTCATAATCAAGTCAACATATCTCTTTCGATAGCGTTCTTCTTTATCCTGCAATCCGTGCCATTTTTCAGGCAACGGCAGAATCGCTTTAGTTAAAATCTCGATTTTCTTTACAAGTATTGTAATCTCGCCGCGCAAAGTTTTGAAAACCAAGCCTTCTACTCCAATGATATCTCCCATATCAATATATTTTTTGAAAAATTCACACAAGTCTTTTCCACTTTCTCTTTCTTCAATGCATAATTGAACGCGGCCTGTGAAATCCTGAAGATGCGCGAAGTTAATCTTTCCATGAACTCTCACAGTCACAGCTCTTCCTGCAACAACAACTTTGTCTTTAGTCTTCTCGCCTGGCTTTAATTTGCTATATTTTTCATGCAACTCAGAAGCATAGTTCTTTTTCTCAAATCTGTGTTTGTAAGGCTCTTCGCCCTGCTTCTTCAATTCAGCGATCTTTTTTTCTCGCTCTTTTTTGATTTCCTCTTCTCTTGTCATGTTCTTACTCTATTTCAAAGTCAAGGCAGTTTAAAAATTTAATCATATAACCCCAAAATTAATACCATTAATAATAACAATCTTTTTAAATTCTTTAATGTATAGATTAGTATGGGATTAGGCAAACTTTTTACAATTCTGACACTTTTTACAATTTGTTCTTATAAAGCCTCTGCCGGTGAGATTAATATTGAAAATTATACTGAAACAAATATCACAAATAAGGATGAAATTAAAGAATTACTGCCTCCAAACCACATATCTTATAAAACAGGCGGGACTAATGTTTGGTCGAGATTAACATTGTATGAAGAACGCGGGAATTTTAGAGGAGTCTTGACAGATCATGTGAAAAATACAGTGGATACTCTTGAAAATGTGGGGATTTACGATGTTTTGGGCAGAATTGGTTCTTTAGCCGGGCCTGCCATTAGAATTGAAGTGGCAAAACATAAACATCTTAAAATTAAAAGAAATGATGCAGAATACGAAATCCCCTTCGATAAAATAAAGAGTTATCTTTTAAAAAAGAAAGCAAATGGGAATGAAAAGGATCTGATTT
Source organism: Candidatus Woesearchaeota archaeon (assembly GCA_964354405.1). Classification (GTDB taxonomy): domain Archaea; phylum Nanobdellota; class Nanobdellia; order Pacearchaeales; family UBA284; genus JAVZYK01. The sequence goes on from CAYGZP010000001.1 coordinate 264,129, forward strand.
TTATCGAATTGTTGGATGGCAAAAAATAGAGGCAGAATATGTTCCTTATAACGGAGATTGCATTACTGGTACAGTATATTTTTTAGACATGAAAAGCACATTAAATAAACCTACAGGTGGTTATGGCAGAAAACTTGAATTAAAATTACTACATGATTAAGTGTTGATCAAATCACTCGCTCGGGCTTCATCACATAAATTTCTTGTTTTTTTATCTCGTGAGAACTGTAAAATGGCTTGACTAGCGCGATAACTTCCTTGCCGCAGAAAGCCGCGACAATCTGCTCTTTCTCAAAAGCTCCTTTTATCTTTTTAATATCCTGAGCATGTAGAAATTTGCCCTGTCTTAATTTATCTCGAGCTTCTTTTGTTATATAGACAACAGGAGAAACCTTGACAATCAGCTTTTCAGCATCGATAATATCTTTTTTGCTTAACTTTTCCATCGAGATTACTTGTTTTATGGTGAAAGGCCCCTGCTTGATTCTTCTGAGCCAAGTCATATGCGCCCCTATTCCAAGTTCCTTGCCCAAATCATCCATTAATTTTCTGATGTAAGTCCCTTTCTCGCAATGCACTCGAAATTCAAAATCTCTCGCGTTTTTCTTCAAAACTTTAAACTCATATATCTCACGCTCTCGCTCAACTCTCAAGACTCTTGATTTTTTAGGAGGCGTTTGTTTGATTTTCCCCAAGAACTTTTCTTTGATTGCCTGTCTCAGTTTTTGCAATGAGACATCTTTATGCAAATGCGCCTTTCCCTCATAGATTTTGTCTAATTTGTCAAATAATGGCATGAGTTTAGTAGCTTTTTCAAGAGCGACGAGCAAAACCCCGGTCACATTAGGGTCTAAAGTTCCTGCATGCCCCGCCTTTTCCATTCCGAGTTTAACGCGAACAGCATCACAAGCCTCGAAACTCGTCATGCCAACAGGCTTGTCTAATATAATGAACCCTTTTTTAAGCATGTAATACATAACGAAAATTTTTTTAAATACTTTGTGGCTATAGCTTTGAAGTTCAGGTTAAATGGAAAATGATACAGGAAACTGAAGAGACTCTATATCTTAAATTTTATTTTCAACAATACCATATCGATTCGATAGCAATTATAGGCGGGGCCCCCAAAAAGAATTATGATAGTTTAAAACAAGTTCTTGGCTTGGATGAAATTTATCATGTCCCTTATGAACAAAAAGAAATTAAAAAAAGCAGCAAGAAGATATATGAATTTATAAAATTAGCAAAACTCGTTATAACTGTTATTCCGAGACATTATGAAGTGGACTATTATCTCAAAGAGGCTTTGAAAGAGCATCGTAAGCCTCTTGTTCATACAAGGAGGGGAGATGGTAATGCCCATATACTTATAAGTTTGTATGAAAAACGAGCAAATTTAGAAAGAATTCTTAAACAAGGTTATGGAGAAATCTAATTTTTGATTAATCTTTTTCTTTTTACTTATCTAGAACCATTCTTTTCATCTCTTGTCTTTCTTTGTGCTGCTGAGGAGCCATTATCTTTCCTTTTTCCTTCGCGATTTCCTTGTGAAGAAGTTTTTCTTTATCTTTCTTCTCTTTTTCTTCAATCTTCTCTTCCTCGCTCTTCTCCTCTTTTACTTCTTTCTTCTCCTCTTTCTTTTTCTTCTCGCGCTCTTTGGCTCGCTCTTCCTCTTTTTTCTTTGCTTTTTCTATCTTCTTCTTCAACTTTGCTTCATCTGCCTTGAATTTTGGAGGCAATCCTACAAATTCGGCTTTGACAATTCCCTCTGAGTCTTTTATAGCTTTAACAGTTATCTTGTGCGCAGGCTTTCTGATTCCTCTCATCCATATCGCGCGATTAATCCAGGGGTCAATCTTGATTTTGTCCATGTCGCGATTCTCAACTTTCATATGTTTCGCCAAGAATTCTTTGATAGCGCGCATGGCTTTCTTCGCTCTTTTGTATCTTGGAGCCTTGAGCCACTCGCTTCTTAATGGAATTACATAGACTCTTTCCAAAACTTTTTTTGTTTCCTTGCTTTCCTTCGCCATTTTTATTTTTTTCTTTATCTTACATTAATATTTTTTCTTAATTCTTCCTGATTTTACCCTGTGGAATCCGTGTTTCTTGATTCTGGTTTTTATCGCGGTTCTTCGCCATGATCTTTTGACTCGTGTTAATCTTGAAGGGTGAACTCTTTTTCCTCTGCCTAGAGATTTAGGGATGACCCAGAAAGGCGCCCATTTTGTCCTTTTCTGCAGCTTTCCTAATCGCAGTTTTTTTGTGATTGTTTTATATCTTGCCATTTTTTTTGTTAATTATTATTTGATTATAATTTCTTTATTTGTTCTTCAATTCAGCCGCCATGCTTTCCAAGTATTCCTTGCCTTTTTTTGTCAGTCTTCTTCCAGTCTTCTTTTCCTTGATGTGTTCAATTAATCCAGCTTTGGTTGCCTGCTGCAGAATGACTCGGATAATCTTGCCAGAAGCTTTGTAGAATTTCTTTGGCCTGACTCCCCTATCTTTTCTCGATCCATATTTTGTCCTTAATCTCTCTACTCCAACAATTCCCTTGATATAAACAGCTCTCAAGATACTGGCCGCTCGAGTGTACCACCAGTCCTCTTTTTCAGGAGGCCTTGCTTTAGAAACTCCTGTTTTGGTGAAAGCAGCCCATACTGGGATTTCAAACTCCTTCATTTCTTTCAATTTTTCAGCCAAATGCGCGATGAATTTTGCACTGGGAATTTCATGCACTGTTATATTATTTTTCGCCATTTTCTAACATATAAAGTAAAGCCAACAATTTTAGCAGTGAAACCCTTGTTCATCTTTTTCTTAAGTTCTGAACAAATCTCTTCCGCGATTTTCTTTAATGCGTCGCGGTCTCTACAAGCGCTCTTCAATACAGCTATTTTTACAAGTTCATGGTTTTTAAATGTTTTTTCAAGCAACTCGATGAATCCCTCAGTCAATCCTTGTTTTCCCAGCTGACATGAGACTATACTTGTTCTTTTACTCATTTTTCAATGTTTTTAAAATCTCTTCTTGTTTAACAATGATTTTTTTAGCGCCGCTTACATAAAATGTTCCTAATGGCATATCTTTCTTTTTTGAGGTGTCTTTGCCCTTGAAATAATGAACCTCTACATCTTTCTTGTTTTTCTTCCAATCTTTTGAATAGCGAGCACAAAAAACTGCTGCTTCCTTAATATCTATCTTATTGGCTTTTCCTTTGATGTTCACGAAAGGCGAGCCAGCAGCCTTGGTGTGTAACACAATCTCATCCTTGCCGACTTGCTCAACAAGCTCTTCATTTTGCGCGGCATTTTTTCCTGCCAAGACGCGTTTGCCAGAAGAAGTTTGGAACTCGCGGAATTTCGGGCACATTTTCCATTAAACCTTTTTCACCTTCGGTCCCTTATCAGTATCTTCAATGATATAGCCTGTTTCTTTAATTTCCTCGCGAAGCTTGTCAGAAAGTTTGAAATCTTTGTCTTTCCTTGCTTTCTCTCGCTCTTCTACAAGTTTTTTAATTGCAGGAGGTACAGCTACTCGCTCTTGTTTTAACAAATCCAAGCCAAAAATATTGTCTATCTTTTCTATTGTCTTTACTTTGCCTTGCGCTTTGGCATCTCGGATAAGATTCCACAACACAGCAAGAGCCTTTGGCATGTCAATGTCATCATCAATCGCAGCTTCGAACTCTTTCAAATATTTTTCATTGATTTTTCCATCGTCTTTGAGTTCTGAAATAATATTTTTTAGCTTCTGATAAGTGTTTTGGGCATTTGTCAGATTTTCTAGAGTAAAATTAAGTTGGGTTCTGTAATGTGCTGTCAAGCAGAAATATCTGTAAACAAGAGGATGGAAACCTTTTTTCTCAAGAGCTGAGATAGTGTAGATATTACCTTTGCTCTTGCTCATCTTCTCGCCCTTGAACAAAAGCCAGCGCGTATGCAGCCAATAATTAACAAATTTCTTTCCTGTAGCAGCTTCACTCTGCGCTATCTCATTTTGATGATGAACTGGAATATGTTCCTCGCCTCCAATATGAATGTCAAAGGTTTCTCCTAAATATTTCATTGACATTGCGCTGCATTCAATATGCCATCCTGGAAATCCTACGCCCCAAGGCGAGCTCCATTCCTGCTGTCTTGCTCCAGGCTTTTCAGAAAACTTCCATAAGGCAAAATCAGTTTTGTTCTTTTTTTCTCCCAAGGAAACTCGCGCTCCTGCCCTAAGCTTCTCAATTTTCAATCCAGCGAACTTTCCATAATCCTTGAATTTGCTCGAGTCAAAATAAATTCCATCGCTTGTCTTGTAAGTGAAACCTTTGGCTTCAAGTTTCTTGATAAGTTCAATCTGCTCTTTGATGTGCTCGGTTGCTTTGCTCCAGATATCTGGCTCGGTTATGTTTAACTTTTTGAAATCTTTTTTGAACTCTTGTAAATAGAACTCTGTTATTTCCTTGGCTGTTTTATGCTCTCTCTTTGCTGCCTGCTCAATCTTATCTTCGCCAGTGTCTGCATCACTTGAGAGATGCCCGACATCAGTCACATTCATGACATGTTTTATTTTGAAATTGTCATAAAGTAAAACTCGTTTAAGCAAGTCTGAGAAAATGTAAGTCCTCAAATTGCCTATATGCTGGAACCAGTAAACAGTCGGCCCGCAGCTATATATCCCAACAGGAGATTTGAGGGGCTTGAATACTTCTTTCTTTCTGCTTAAAGTATTATACAATTTTAACATTTTGCCCACTAAGAAAAAAGAAAAAGAAGTTTAAAAATTTAAGCTATTAAAAGAATCCCTTGCTTATGACATCAATATTGAAGAAAGTTGTCCTGCTCCAAGTCCCACATGTTGCTTGTATGTTAAACTTCTGTTGGCAGGGTTGTTGGCTACTCAGAATGTTCAGTTTGACTAATGCATAAGCTGTGTTTTGCGAGATTTCATCAAATGCTAGATTGTTCATTCCATAGACAAACCAGGTGTTTGGATCAGGGGTTACACAATTGCCTCCGCTTTTTGTAATGCTGTATTTGCAAGTATTCAAGTTTGCAACTCCTTCCGGGGCTATCCCAAAAACAAACCCAAATCCATCTGTTCCCTGTCTTACTTTTGCTGTTTGTTGTGTTCCAAGTTTAACAACCATCTCTTTTCCACCGCCTTCTCCGAATAAGTTCATCAATTCATTCTTTACTTGATCATCTATCATGCTGATACTCTCTGTAGCACTGCCAAAAATTTGTCTTACAAAAACAAGCCCAAGAATAAGCATGACAACCGCAATCACTATAACAACTAATGTCGTTATCGACATCTCAAATCCAGCTTTTTTATTCATTTTTTCCTCTTTTATTTATTATAATTTGTTAAATATTCTAATGTTTTTAAACCTTATGTCTATATAGCCTGTTTTCGCTGTTTTTCTCGATTAATTTTAGATTTTTGACAGGCCACTTGTACGAGACTACGATAGCTTTAGTCTCTTTTTTCAATTTTCTTGCGAGTTTTGCATTAGCTTCTTTTGACAAGAAAATGAAAATCTTTGTTGCTCTGTTTAAGGGCATATTAAAGATATTCCCAAAGATAAGTCTCACATTTTTCGCTTTTCTCGCCTTGATTCTTAGATAAGCAATTAAAAATCTAATCGGATCAATCTCGATGCCTATTGCTTTTTTCACTTTCGGCGAGGCTTCGAGCAGCAGCGAGCCTGTTCCAGAACCAAGGTCATAAAAAATATCTTTTTTGTTTAGCTTTAACATTTTTCTTGCTGCTTTTCTGACTTTTTTTGGAGTTCTGACGAACTCTGCGCCAAAAAACCTTGTATATGCAAGCCATATAAAAATTAGAAAGAGAACGATAGCGAGAATTATCAGGATATCTATCAACATTTTTATTATAGCGAAATGGGAAGGGTGGGATTTGGACCCACGACACCACGGTATCTGTATTGGGATTTTAAGGGGTATCCCCTTACTTCAGCCGTGTGCTCTCCCAGACTGAGCTACCTTCCCATGAATGAGAATAGCATTTTCTCTCTTTTAAAATTTTCTAAGGTAAAGTTTTTAAATTGCTTTTCCTTAAAATAAATATGAATAAAAGAGGACAGGTGACTTTGTTTATTATCCTCGCTATTGTTATAATTGCTGCGATACTCCTTACGTTATTCTTAACAGGCGGATTCAAAAGCAGTTTCAGTAGCTCTGAAATAAATCAAGTCAAGAGTTATCTCAAGGAGTGCTTTGAATTTAAAACTCAAGAAGGAATTTTGTTCTTGGCAAGACAAGGGGGTTACAATACTCTACCCCAAGCCAACATAAATTTCTTGGATGAGAAAACAGCCTATTATTGGAAAGAAAATCAAACCATAATCCCGGGTGTTGCGACAGTTGAACAAGAACTCGGGGATTATTTAGATTCACATGCTTCAGAGTGTTTGAAGATGCAAGGCTATGCATTGACAGCAGATGAATGTACATCTCAAACAGAAATAAAAGATAAAGTGAAAGTTCTTTTTGATTGTCCTGTAAAGGTTCAAAAAGGCATGGCTTCTGCCCAGATCAAAGAATTTAATATTGAAATTGAGGCGCCGATAACAAAAATGTTAGATGTCTCATCGCAGGTTGTTGCAGAATATGCAAAAAAGCCCGGATATTTGTGTGTTGAGTGTATAGACACGATTGCCTTGAACAGTAATGTAACGATCACTGCAGTCCCGATTACAGAAGAGATTTATCAAAATAATCATATATGGTTTTTAATTACAGATAAAAATATAAAGTTTGACGACAAAAATATAACATGGAGGTTTGTAATCGGAATATGAAAAAAATAATCGCGCTAATTTTCTTATTTTTATTTTTGACCATTATATTCAACATGCCAAATATAGAAGCTTCTAGCATAATAGAAGAATCAGGAAAATTATATGTGGTTTATCCAGGTTTGCCAGACACAATCCAAACAATTTTGAATAGATTTTGTATTCAATATCAAAATAACAGATTAATAGGCAATTTCGGGGCTGATAAGAATAAATATCAGGCATTCATCCAATGCTCGGGGCAATATTACCTGTTTTCTAGACTAATAAGCGAATTGAACAGGAACGCCGCTATACTCCAAGGAGGAAGTAATAACCCCGTCAAAGAAGCAGAGGTTGTCAACAATTTTGCCATATTAATGAGCAAATACGCGGCATTGTTAATCGAAAAGGAAGGATTCGGAGCAGACAACAAGCTTGTAGTAAAATCATTAAAATTCGATGATGCCCCCGGATTAGGATTGCCAGGAGAGCTCATCGGAGGCACGATTGAATGTACTGGAACAACTTGTTTTATTGGTGCAGTGATAGATGATATGAGTTATTTCCAAGTAGGCCTTCAAAAGGCAAGTGTAACATTCGTAGATAGAAACCAGAGAAAAATAAATTTTCTTGCAGGCAACAGCTATATGGTTTCTTATCTAACAGAAAATGATTTCAATAACAAGAAAGTTTATAAGACTATAGCAAAATCAACAGTTAATCAAGTGAATTACTATAAATTATTGACGCAAGGCGATGCCAAATATTTTCATGTAGTAAAAGGCACATTTACTTCGAACGGGGTGCCAAAGAAAAACAAGGCTGAAGAGATTCTTACAATGAGTTTGGGCTGCGCTGTTCCTTCTGGAAAGTATCCTGAAGGCTTTGAAATCCAGCAGATCTCCCAAAAAGTAAGTAATAAAGATTACTTTACTTTGGGGAACTACCCAAACTTTTATTGCACTGAAGAAAATCCAAATGGAGTTTCTATCAATGTAGAAAATCCCCCTAGCGAACAAGAAGTAGCAATGTTAGAAACAGCTATAATAGATTATTTGGCAAAAAAGATAACCACACCCCCAACTTTCAATCCAAGGACAACGACAATAATCGGCAAAACAGAAAATGCAATACTAATAATCCCCCAGACTTCTGAAGAAGCTAAGACGCTTATAACTTAATTAAGGACTTAAGAATCATTCATTCTGAATAAATTAATCCAAGGTTATCATAAGCCTTTTGCATTTCATTACCCATCTCTTCTTCAATGCTTTTTGGTGGGCTGTCAGAATCCTCAACCTCAAGATATTTTTTTTTATTTTCATCAAAAACTTTTTGTATGCAGATATTGGCAGAATCCAAGAAAGCCTTACTCTTTGTTTTTTCATATTGTCTTAGATAAAATTCTGAAAAAATATTATACAAAGTCATCCTTGCAACTTGGATTTTTTTGTTCTGTATATACTTACCAAACAGCTCTTCTAAATTTTTTAGATTCTCCCCAGCTTTTTCAAAATTCCCCCTTTCAATATAATAACTAGCCCATGCACTGAGCCTATTAAAACTGTGGCGAGTGTCATTAGGGGATACTATAGTAGTGTCTGAAGCATAAGTTTTTCCTACGTTATAGCCAAATCTTAGAGAAAAATTTCCCGCGTCTACTTCTATTCCCTGTTTCAACCAATCATCTATCGTGATTATAGTAACAGTCAATTCTCTTTCCTTACCCTTTGTACTTTTAGCAGGAACACAGCCCAATCCTAAAAGTGCCAATGTTATCCCCGCTAATCCTAATAATTTTGATTTATTCATTGCTTTATCCTTAAGATAGGGCTATATTTAAACTTTTCTCTTTGACACTATTTTGGAGTGATAACCAATATCTAAAGCTCCTTAACAAGTATTATAAATTGTCTTTTTCTTTCTATCTCTATGATAAAATTACATGCTATAGGCGGCTACAGTGAAGTTGGAAAGAACATGAGTTGTATTGAGATTGGGGATGATGCTTTTGTTTTTGATACAGGTTTATTCTTACCTCCTATAGTTGAACTCGATAATCCTCGAGGCGAGCCCTACACTGAAAAAAAGCTTCGAGAGATAGATGCCCTGCCTAACGACACTGTAATAAAAGCCTTGCAGCCAAAAGTCAAGGCAATTCTTGTGAGTCATGCTCATCTAGACCATGTAGGCGCGGTTCCTTACATGGCACAGCACTATCACCATGCTGAAATCGCTGCAACCCCGTTCACAATTGAGTTTTTGAAATCTGCGCTTCAGGATCAAAATACAAAACTTAACAACAAGATAAGGGCGGTAACTCCTAATTCTAAATTTATTGTCAAAGGTAATAGCGGCAAAGAGTATGAGATAGAATTCTTGAATGTTACCCACTCTACATTACAGGCTGCGATTATAGTTCTCCATACAGAAAAAGGCGCGATAGTCTATGCTAATGATTTTAAGTTTGACAACACCCCTATTTTAGGAAAGCGGCCAAATTATGAAAGGCTCAAGGAAATAGCCAAACAAGGAGTTTTAGCATTGATAGTTGATTCTCTTTATGCCAATGAAGAAAGAAAAACCCCAAGCGAAAAGATTGCCCGAGGCTTGTTAGAAGATGTCTTGTTAACAACAGCTAATGAAGATGCCTGCATCACTGTCACGACATTCTCAAGCCACATCGCAAGATTGAAAAGCATTGTTGATTGCGGCAAACAGCTAAACAGAGAGATATTATTTCTTGGGCGCTCGTTACACAGATATATTTCAGCAGCAGATAAATTAAAACTAGTGCCTTTCATGAAAGATATAAGATTAGTCAGCTACAGAACACAACTTGAGCGAGTTTTGAAACAAGTTGCCAAGAACAGAACTCACTACATGCTTGTATGCACAGGGCATCAAGGTGAGCCAGGAAGCATACTTGACAGACTAGTTCGGGGAGTTTTGCCATTCAAATTTAACTCAAGAGATCATGTAATTTTTTCCTCGCGCATAATCCCCTCTCCAATTAATATGGCAAACAGAAAACAATTAGAAAAGAAACTTAAAGAAGGCGGAGTCAGGATATTTACAGATGTTCATGTTTCAGGACATTGCGGCCGCGAAGACTTGCGAGATTTGATAGAGATGTTGCAGCCGCAGCACATTATTCCAGCTCATGGAGACATGCAAAAGTTGACTGCTCTTGCAGAATTAGCAACTGAATTAGGTTACAGTCTTGGAAAAGATGTTCATATCTTGCAAGATGGGCAGACATTACATTTAGCTTAAAAATAAAAGCAAAAAAATCAAAAGAGGAAAGACAATAAAGATGGTAAGACAAGACTTGATAACTGCTCTAAGAAACGCTCTCGAAAGAGGCGAGACACTTGAAGAAGCTAGGCTTTCTTTGCTTAACGCAAACTACAATTCTTCAGAAATAGAGGAAGCAGCCCGGGAGATTGAAAAACTCAAACTCAAGAGAGCTCCAACAAAAGGTTCTTTCCCTCCATTGCCAACACCACCGAGAGCTTAAAACCCAAATAACCAAAAGAGATTAGTGGCATTTTAGTGCAAGAAACTTTATATATTTCCTAGCGTTTTCTCAGCAATAAACAAGGTTAAAGGGGATAAATAAAAAGAGTTAAAATGAAATTCGCTCATCTCGCAGACTGTCATCTTGGCGCATGGCGCTCTCAAGAGTTGCAACAGCTCAGCCTGGCAGCTTTCGATATCGCAATATCGCGATGCATTGAAGAGAAAGTTGATTTTGTGATAATTGCAGGAGATTTGTTTGATGTTGCCATGCCCGGCGTTGATGTATTGAAAGAAACAGTCTCAATCATAAAAAAATTGAAAGAAAACAACATCAAATGTTTCTTGCTTGCGGGCTCGCATGATTTTTCAATCAGTGGCAAAACATTTCTCGATGTTCTTGAGCGAGCAGATTTATTCAAAAACGTTTTTGTGATGAATCAAAGGGAAGATGAAAAGGAACTGGAGATTTTTCATGATAAAGAGCTAAGAGTGAGTTTTGCAGGAATCCCCGGCAAAAAAGCAGGCATCGAAGTGAACTTGTTCAAGAATCTTAAAGTTAAAAAAACTGAGCAGATGGATGAAAATTCATTAAAGATATTTATTTTTCACACAACATTGACAGAGTCCAAGCCAGAGGAAATGTCTTTCGTAGATTCAATAGACTTGACACAATTGCCAGATGGTTTTGATTACTATGCCGGCGGCCATCTCCATCTTGTAGCTAAGCACAAGAAAGGCAATGCCTTTGTGACTTATCCTGGCCCGCTCTTTCCAAACAACTTTGAAGAGCTCGAGAAACTTGGGCATGGAAGGTTTTTCATTGTTGAAATAGATGAAAAGACAAAAGAGACTAAAATAAAAGATGAAGAAATAAAGATTAAGGATACAATAATCATCAACTCTGATGTGGATTCGTTGAATCCGAATGCTGCCACAGAAAAAATTCTTTTAGATATATCAAAACAGAATATAAAAGATAAAATTGTGCTGCTCAAGTTATCAGGAACCCTAACTTCTGGCCGAACCTCTGATATCAACTTTGAAAAGATAAGGGAAAAGCTGCATGAGAGTTACTCTTATCTAAAAAGCACTTCTGGCCTGAGCACAAAAGAGTTTAAGATTGATATAGAAAACAAGGGCGATGACATTGAGACTATTGAAAGGAATATTATCATAGAATATAATAAGAAAGAACAGGAATTCAAAGAATTCTTGCCGCTCATCTCCCAGCTCAATGCGATATTGGACACAGAGAAGTATGAAGGTGAGACAAAAGAGAAGTATGAAACTCGTGTTCTTGGAGAATTTAAAAAAATAGCAGGAGAGTTAGAGGAATAGGAAAATAAAATGAGAATAAGGAAAATATCGCTGAACAACATAAGATCTTACGAGAAGCAGGAAATTAATTTTCCAAATGGCAGCGTTCTCTTGTCAGGAGACATCGGCTCTGGAAAAAGTACAATCCTCTTGGCTTTAGAATTTGCCTTGTTCGGCCTGCAAACAGGATATTTATCTGGCGCAAGTCTCTTGAGGGGCAATGCAGAGCAGGGCTCAGTTGACATCGAGCTCGAGATAGAAGGAAAACCCATCAAGATAAAAAGGACTTTGAAAAGAAATAAAAAATCCGTGACTCAGGACAGGGGTTTCTTTACTTTAGAAAGCAATCAAGAGGAGCTCGGAGCAGAAGAATTGAAACAGAGGGTTTTAGATTTATTTGGCTATCCACTATCACTCATAAAAGCCCGAACCAATCTGCTTTACAGATTTACAGTTTACACTCCACAAGAAGAGATGAAGCAGATTCTGCAAGAAAATGCCGATGACAGAATAGATGTTCTGAGAAAGATATTTGGCATTGACAAATACAAGAAAATTGCCGAGAACGCCGAGCTTATTGCAGCGAGGCTCAGAGAAGAATCTCGTTTCAAGGAAAGCCAGATTCTAGACTTGCCGTCATTGCTGAGACAGAAACAAGAAAAAGAACAAGAGTTAAGTGGCGAGAACTCGAAACTTCAGAAGATTTTTCCCCGATACAATCAAATAACTGAAGATATGAAAAAAGCCGAGGGCGAGTCAGACAAAATTTCGCTGCAGATAATCAGAGTCAATGAATTAAAACCCCAGTTCGCTGCGCTTGTCTCAGAATTAAGGTCAAAAGAGAAAGAGATGCAAGGAATCAAGGAACAAATCGCCGACAATGAAAAACAGATAAAAGAATTGGAATCTAAACTCGGCATAAAAGTTCTTGTCCCCGAGAACTTTGCAGAAAAAATAAAGAAAAAAATGCAGGAGCAAAAGGATCTGCTCGAACATTCCAAGAGTGCTGAAGCAAGGATAATTGCATTAGAATCGAAGAAGCAGGATATTCTCGCCACAAAAAGCAAAATTGAAAGTCTGGACGAGTGTCCCACATGTCAACAGCCCGTTCCTTTAGAGCACAAACACAGAATCTCGGAAGAAAATAACAAGAAGCTTTATGAAATTGAGTCAAATTTCTTGACTTTAGAAAAGAACTGCAAGGAATTCTCAGCCAATCTCGAAATAATTGAAAAAGACGTGGAAATGTTAAGACAAGAAGAGAAAAACTATGAAAAAAACAAAATAATTATAGAATCTTTGAACGAGAGAAAGAATTATCTGGAAAAATTGAAGAGAAAAACCGAGAATGTTATCACAGAGACAGTTGAAATCAAGAATCAGAAAGAAAAAATAGAGCATGAACTCTCTGCACTGAAAAATATTGATGCTATTGCTCTGGGGATCAAGCAAAAACTGGAGAGCTTGAGAAAAAAAGAGCGCGAGGCTGAGATAGAGAAGGTTAAGCACGAAAGAAACATTGAAAACACAAGCAAAATATTGAAGATTTTGCAGGGAGATATTGAAAAAAAAGAAAATATCGCCCGAGACATAGACAAACTAAAAAAATTGAATGAATGGCTCCTCAAACATTTCATGATAATCATCTTGACGATTGAAAAGACAGTCATGGCTAAGTTAAATCACGAGTTTAATCTATTATTCGAAAAATGGTTTAGCATTCTTGTGGAAAGTTTAAACGCGCGCATCGATGAAAACTTTACTCCAGTAATCGAGCAGCAAGGTTATGAGATTAATTATGAGGCTTTGTCAGGCGGCGAGAGAACAGCCGCGGCTTTAGCATACCGCCTTGCATTAAACCAGATAATCAATCATTTCATGGGCAAGCTTAAAACCAAAGGTTTGCTTATACTTGACGAACCAACTGATGGCTTCAGTTCAGAACAATTGGATAAAATGAAAGATATCCTGAACGAGTTGGAATTTGAACAGCTTATCCTTGTTTCGCATGAGTCAGAAGTAGAGGACTTTGTAGAAAATGTGATAAATTTTGAAAAAAAAGAAGGAATCACTAAAATTCTTGGGTGATTTTTGAGACAAAATAAGTAAAAATGAGCAAACAAAAAATATTTAAACAAATCCTATATAGTAAGAATATGAAAAAGGGCGTTTTTTTGATGATTTTTGGGATAGCGCTATTATTCTTAATACCTTTAGTCTTGGCAGAGAGTTCGAATGTTACAGCTTTTAGTTTTGAAAAAGTGACTGTTACAGATGTTGTAGCCAAAGAGCTTAGTATTCCAGCAAGATTTAATTTAACTATAACCAACAATAACTTGTATGATGATTATTTCCTTGTTTACAGTTTGATTGATTTGAAGATAACTCCTATAACTCCTTTCTGGATAAACGCCACACAAACAAGAACAATCTCAATGGGAGCATTGCCTTTGCGCTGGCTCAAGGAGCGAGGTTTTCACTCAATGGAATATTACATTAAGAGCAATCGCGGGGGTTACACTACCGATACATTAGTTGTTTATGTGCTGCCTCTTAACGAAATTCTCGCAGTTATCGCGCCTACAACAATTACAAGAGATGATTCTCAGATAAAAATCAATGTAACAAACAAAGAGAACATTAATTTCGGAGAAGCTCAGATTATCCTGAACACAGACCTTTTCTCAGCCACCAAGACAGTGAACATCTCACCTAAATCTTCACAAGAATTTGTTCTTGATTTGAATCCAAAAACAATGAAAATCGCCAAAGCAGGCGATTACACACTAAAAACAATATTTTACTTGAACCATGAATACAATCATACAGTGGAATCAAAGATAACATTACAAGAATATTCAAGCATAACAACAGTTGAAAGTTCCAAGCTAAAGTTCTTTGGCTTTCTAAAGACTATAACGAAGAAGAATGATGGAAATATCCCGAAACTTGTAACAACAGAGGTTGTGAAAAGCAGATTTGAAAGAGTTTTCAGCACTTTCAATATCCCCCCTACATCAGAAAAACAAGGATTTTTGACTACAACAGTCTCATGGCAGCGCGAGCTAGAGCCAGGCGAGAGTCTTGTAGTTGAAGTCACGACAGATTACACAATCCCCACATTAATATTAATTGCTTTGATTGTTGCAGTTGTATCTTTATATTTGACAAAGCGGCCTCGAGTCATAGTAAAGAAAAAAGCAATAAGAATCCAGACAAAAGGCGACGAGTTTGCCTTGAAAATAATTTTATTCGCCAAAAACATAGGCAAAGAGATAAAAGAAGTCAAATTGACCGATAGATTGCCACACATGGCAAAACTTTATGAAAGATTTGTAGTCCATCCAGATAAAATCGAACTCCCTAGATTAGAATGGAACTTTGGTGCATTGATGCCTGGCGAAGAGCGGATAATTTCATATATAATCTATAGCAAGGTTATGCCAGTCGGCTCAATAGAATTGCCTCAAGGAGTTGTCCATTACACAGATTACAAAGAGAGAAGAAAACTTTCATACTCAAACAAACTTTTTGTCACAGGAGTTGCTTCTTCTGCATGAGCAAGCCATATCAATCCAGGACAATTCAAAAACTTTAAATATTCTCTCGCGTAAATATAACTATGTTCATATCAGTAAAAGAGGCATTGGAAAAAAAGAAAGGCCGCGTTGCCTTGAGAGGTTGGGTTTACAGAGTAGCCAAACTCAAAGACAAGATTTTTGTAACCCTTAGAGATTCTTCTGACATCGTTCAATGTGTTGTTTCTAAGGATGCTGTATCAGACAAAGAATTCAAGGCAGCTGACAAGCTGCTCGTGGAAAGTTCATTAGAACTTGAAGGCGCGATTAAACAAGACCCCCGAGCACCGACAGGATTCGAAGTAGATGTTTCCAAGTTAAATGTTATTCATTATTCAGAACAATTTCCAATAACTAAAGACATCAATGAAGAATTATTATTAGACAGAAGACATCTATGGCTTCGAAGCAGAAAAATGACCGCAATCTTGAAAATCCGCAGCACAGTTTTCGGCGCAATCCACGAATATTTCAGAACAAGGGGCTTTTATGAATATCAATCACCCATTTTCCAAAGTGTACAATGTGAAGGAGGGAGCACATTATTTGATGTGAAATATTTTGACAAGAAAACATATCTTGCACAAACATGGCAGTTATATGCCGAGCCAGCAATTTTTGCCTTGGAAAAAATCTACACGATAGCACCAAGCTTCCGCGCAGAAAAGAGCAAAACTTCGCGGCATTTGACAGAATACTGGCATGCGGAGATGGAAATTGCCTGGGCAGATTTCAAAGATATTCAAGATTATGGCGAGCAATTGATCAAGTTCATTGTAAAGAAAGTTATAGAGAACAACAAAGCCGAGCTAGAGATTCTTGCCCGCGATGTGAAAAAACTCGAGCCCACAGTAAAGAAACCGTTCGTAAGAATTACTTATGATGAATCTCTCGAGCTGTTGAAAGAGCACAAGATGAATGTGCCTTGGGGTAAGGATCTCAGGACAATTGAAGAAGATGTCATATCGAAACTGCATGATGTTCCAACAATAATCTCAAATTATCCAAAAGATGTCAAGGCATTCTACATGAAAGAAGATGCTAAAAATCCTAAGGTGGTTCATGGCTGTGATTTCATCGCGCCCGAAGGTTATGGAGAGATTATTGGAGGTAGTGAGAGAGAAAGCGACATCGAAAAATTAAAAGCGAGATTGAAAGAGATGGGCGAGAAGATTGAAAATTACAGATTCTATTTAGATACAAGACGTTATGGCTCAGTGCCTCATGGAGGATTTGGCATGGGCGTCGAAAGAGTAATTTCATGGATTTGCGGCTTGGAGAACATCAAAGACTCTATTCCATTCCCGAGAACTCCGGACAGATGCACCCCATAAAAATCTTTTAAAAAAATGAAAAGAAAAAAAGTATCACAGAAGAATAAAAGTCACAGAAAGGAAACATTGGCATTAACCCTCGCTTTGATTGCAATAGCTTTCCTTATAATCAATTCATTATACTTATTAGTCTACAGGGAAAAAATTATCAGCGAATTGTTGCAAGATGAATCATTAAAGGATTTTGGAGACAATCTTCCTAATATTGCTAATTCATTGATGGTGATTTTTTTAATAGTCTGGTTTGTCCTTACAATAGTAATGTCCTTTACAGTTTATTATGTGGAAAAGGGAAAATGGAAATGGCACTGGCTTTTGTTTTTTTCAATAGTTTCTTTGTTGACTATAAGGGTTGACACAG
The DNA here is from genome assembly GCA_964354405.1 of Candidatus Woesearchaeota archaeon. GTDB lineage: Archaea > Nanobdellota > Nanobdellia > Pacearchaeales > UBA284 > JAVZYK01. The sequence continues at coordinate 281,037 of CAYGZP010000001.1, forward strand.
CTATTTGCGGAATAATTGCAAGTATATTATACATAAAGAGATAAATAACTGAAACAAAATAAAAAACAAAAAATGAAAAAGAAGTACAGATGTGAAAGTTGCGGGTTCAAGTTTCAGACATCCATCGAACCAAACAAATGTCCTAATTGTGCCAGAGCAGACTCAGTTTATCTCGAGATGAGAGATGAAGAGCTGATAACTGACATTAATGACATTCTAAAGTAAATGAATAAAAAAGAAAAGACAAAATGAAAGTTGGTTCTGTAGATATAGAATGGTTGGGGCATTCTGCCTTTAAGATAAAGTTCCGCGATTTAGAAATCTATATAGATCCTTATCAGATAAACAAGCAAGAAAAAGCTGACTTAATTCTAATCACTCACAGCCATTATGATCACTGCTCGCAGCAAGACATAGAAAAAATCGCGAAAGATGGCACAATAATCATAGCAACTCCTGATTGCCAGAGCAATCTAGCGCGTTTAAAACAAAAAATTGAAATCGCGCTCATCGAGCCCGACAAAGAAATTACACTCCGCGATATAAAAATCAAAGGAATAGAAGCTTACAACAATAATAAAAAATTCCATACCAAGAGCGAAGGTTGGGTAGGCTATGTCTTGCAGCTTGGAGACACAGTGATTTATCATGCAGGAGATACAGACTTAATCAAAGAGATGTCAAAGTTAACAGGTTACGGCAAGAAAGAAAATTATTTCATCGCACTCTTGCCTATCGGGGGCAACTTTACAATGAACGCAGAAGAAGCTTCAGAAGCCGCCGAGATAATCAAACCGACAATAGCAATTCCAATGCATTATGGCTCTATCGTGGGCTCGGTAGCAGACGCAGAGAAATTTGCTAAGTTATGCGAAGAAAAAGGAATCAGCGCAAAGATTCTTGAGAAAAGCTAGAAAGCTAAAACTTTAGTCTTTTTTTAGTAGTTACAATTAGCAAGATTTATAAATCCTTTTTTCTTCTAAAAATAGATTAAAATGGCAAAACAAATCAAACTATTTGGAGGAATATACAATAAAATAATGCCTTCATTAAGAAAAGAAGGCTTTAGACCTGCAACAGCAGAAGAGATAGAAGAATTAAAATTAAACAAGCAACTTTCTTTTGATAGTTATTATGACACTGCAACTGGAATATTTTATACAGGAAACGAACAAGACAAATTTAAGATTATTCCTTATTCAGAAGATTTAGCAAATATAACGCAAGAAACAGAGCTTTATAACGGCGGAATAAAGAAAACCCAAGAGGATTATGAAAAGACAAAAGCTCAAGAGTTTAAAAGAAAAGACATGATTCTTGATGAAAGATTAACTGAAAAAGAAGCTTTAAAACATTTAGGCTGGCTAACTGCCTTGAATGGCAATAAAAAATTGCTTGAAAAAGTTGTTGAGCATGTCTTCAAAGAAGTTAGAAATAGATATGATGAAAGTAAGGCAATGGGCTTTTATTTAAGAGATGCTCAAAAAGTTCCGAATGAGCGCGCCCTTTACCTCGACTGGTTCGGCGACGGCGGGGGGCTGATGCCAGCGACGACTACGGCCTCTACAACTATGCGCGTCTGGTTGGGGTATGTGAGAACGCCGAAGGCGTCGCAAAAAATTTATACACCCAAGAACAAATTAGAAAAGCATTAGGAAAAACAGGGATTTCTGGCAAATTAGAACAAACAATTATAGATTCTTTATAAATTAGTTTTTTAAACATTCGCATTAAAATTTCATCTTTCTATCTCGCGTGTCTCGTTTCATAAGCAAGACAACTCTCGAGTTTTTCTTTTCGTCAATGAGCTTGTAGTCAGAGTATTTTGAAATTTGTTTTGCAAAATCCTTAATTTCGTTATGCAGAGGCATGTAAGGCATTCCTAATCTTGCGCGAGAGAAACCTACAGCCATGTAGGCTTTAACCTCAACGAACTTTGGCTTAGCAATCTTAATTAACTTAGCATATCCCTCAGCATCAGTCATGTTAATGTTTCTTACGAGAGTCAATCTTAACACAGTCCTTGTTTTCTTGTTCAGTTTTGGCAAGAGCTCCAAGGTTTTCATTAATTTTTTCCACGAGCCTGTGACTGGCCTATCAATTTTCTTGTAAATCTGCTCGTTCGGCGCGTCAAGAGAAACATAAAGTTGTGTTGGTGGCTCAATTTTTGCAAGAACTTTGGGAAGCATGCCATTAGTCACAAGAAAACTCGTTATTTTTCTTTTTTTCAGTTCTTTGATAAGTTCAGAGATTTTAGGATAAATTGTTGGCTCGCCTGCAAGACTTATAGCAAAATGCTTTGGTTGAAAAGCCTCTTGAAGTTTTTTTCTGTTGACTTTAGAATTTCCCTTGAATCCGATTAATTGTTTTTTCTGCGCCGCTATACATTTATCGATGATTTCTTGAGGTGAATCAATCTTGCCCTTTATCTTGTCTCCGAGAGTATGTTCTATTGCGCGCCAGCAAAACAAGCATCTATGCTGGCACCACGCAACAGCTGGAGTCATCTGGCAGCATCTATGGCTTTTAATTCCATAGAACTTTTGTTTATAGCAGAAATCTTGGTCAAGAAGTGAGCGTTTTGTCCACATACAGACTTCAACTGCACTATGCTCTCCGACTAAGGCATAATGCTGTTTTTTCAACAAGTTCTGGAGTTTTTTTGGGAGCATTTCACATCACAAGAATTATAAATAAAATTAGTTTAAAAATATAATGAACCATCAAGAGATAGGCAACATCGCCATATTCCATAAAATAAGTAAGAAAGAAGCTGAAAAATTCTTGAAAAAATTCAAACATATCAAAACAGTCTGTGTAAGAAGGGGCTCAATCAAAGGCAAGTTCAGAAAACCGCAGCTCAAAGTTCTTGTTTCTCGAGCAAAAAAAGCTAAAACTGAAACAATTCATCAAGAGCAAGGCGTCTTTTACAAAATTGATGTGTCAAAACTAATGTTTTCAAAAGGGAATATCAATGAAAGACATCGCATTGCGAAAATTGCAAAGAAAAATGAAACTGTAATTGATATGTTTGCAGGCATAGGTTATTTTTCTATCCCTCTTGCAAAAAAAGTCAAAAAAGTTTATGCAATTGAGCTTAATCCTATATCTTATCATTATTTGAATGAAAATATTAAATTGAATAAATTGAGAAATGTGATTGCTTTTCATGGAAATTGCGCAAAAGTTGTGCCAAGACTAAAAACAAAAGCAGATAGAATTGTTATGGGCTTTTTGCCCTCACCATTCAAATATCTCCGAGCTGCTTTTTTCGCCTGCAAGAAAGGCACGATTATTCATTATTCTTGTCTAATAGCCAGAAACAAGGAAAAACAAGAGATTCTTGCGCTTGTCAATAAAATAAACAATATCAAAAAGGCCAAATTAATAAGAGCAGTGAAAGTTAAAAGTTACTCACATTCTAAAGAACACTATGTTCTAGACCTGAAGCTGCCTTGAAATATATTGGTTCTATATATTTTGTAATCAAATTTGATAAAAACTTTAACATTCTCTCTTCTTGAGCTAAAGGGATAGAAATTTTTTTCTTTGGTTGTTTGACTATATCCTTCCCTAAACCTTTACTAATTCTATAAAAACATTTTATATAAATATCATTATCGACTTTTTCTGTGTCTACCCAAATTGTCGCTTCAGTATACACCCTATCTACTGATTTTCCCTTACCTAATCTAATAAGTTCAATCACTTTTTCAGGCAAAAATCCAGCTTCAATGGGCTGCTCTATTCGCCAACCTTCATACAGCCTTATTTTTTCTTTTAATTTTTCATAAAAATTCGTTAATGGCATATTTTTCTTAAGATTTTGATTTTTATAATGATTATGGTTTTTCAGAACATATTTTTAGAATACAAATTGATACAAAATTCCTGCGATGAACAACAAGGTTAACAGCGCGATTATAAAATAATTGATATACATTTTGTACTCGGGTTTTCTTTTTCCCTTCTTTTTTGCCTTGAGAAGCATGAACAGCGCGAGGATTCCTGTTAGTCCTCCTGAAACTGCCCCGCTCCATTCAAGAATTATTGTAAAAGTGGCGAGCTGAAGTTTTGTGATGATAAGGAAAAATACAAAAGGCACTACAATCGCGAGCAGCCATGCCCAAAAATGCTTCAATTTCAAATCAAGTTTGTACATATCTCGCAAAGCATTGCTTAATGCAAAACATGCTGTGAACATCGTGAATACAGCAAGTAGCGAGGGTAGTTTGCCTAAGGCAATTGTAGCGATTTCTGGAGTTGCCTTGCCCACAAAGCCAACAACTGCTAATGTAAAGATTATATAAGCTATGAGGGGAATCAATGCACCGATTATAATTGCCTTTTTGAAAATCTTTTCATTTCCTTTAATTTCTTGCTTTACTTCAGGCAACGCGCTGAAACTGAGAAACGAAAATAAGATAACACCATAGGGCAGAAACCATTCAAACAAATTGCTCGAAGTATAAGTTAAATTGCTCAAGGCTATTTTTGGCAAGAATATTGCTGCAAGTATAACTACTATTGACAAAACAACAATCATCCCGATTGTTTCGCCTTTTTTCAAAGCTTCAATGCCAAAAAATACCAGAAGCGCGACAACAACAAAGAAACCCAAGCTGAATAATAATGCTGAGTTGTTCGCGCCAGTAAAAATAAAGCTGAGAACTTGCCCTTCGCCGATAAAATATGCAATCGTCGCAGCATATATACCAAACAGCATCGCAAAAATCATAAGAGCCCGAGCCCATTTGCCAAGATAAAGCGAGGCATATCCCGGAAGCTGATGATTTCCTTTAGTTCTCAGGATAATTTCCCCGATATACAAATTAACTAAAACAATGATCCCCGCCAGAACAACGAGATGGATAAGCCCAATCAAAAACCCACTCTTGGAAACAACATAAGGAATGCCCAAGAACCCCGCGCCTATCGCAGTTCCTGTCAGAGTTGCTACAGCTGCGAACAAGCCTCCTTTTTTCATAACCTGAAAAGCAAACAGAGTTTTAAATATCTTTTTAAATCTCACATCGCTTTATAATCAGGGCCTATAGTTCAACGGATAAAACAACTGGCTTCGGACCAGTAGTTGGGGGTTCGAATCCTCCTAGGCCCATTTCATAAAGTATAAAAACGAAAGTTTTGTTTTATAGTTGAACAGGAAAAAAGAGGATAGAATGAAAGTCAAGGAAATTATGAAAAAGATTGTCACAATTGATAGAAAAGCAACAATAAAAGAGGCCGCGGCAATAATGAGCAAAAAATCCATTGGCTCTTTAGTTGTCACAGAAAAAGACTTGATTGTCGGTATTATCACAGAGCGCGATATTATAAAATATGTGTCTAAATCCAATCACATGGGCGCGAAAGTAGAGGAAATTATGACTCAGGATGTAGTAACAATCGAGCCTGGAGCGAGCCTTGACGAGGCAGCTGACTGCATGTTCCAGCACAAGATTAAGAAACTTCCAGTAGTTGAAAATGGCAAATTGTTAGGGATAATCACAGCAACAGACATTATAGCTAATGCAGATAGCATTGACGAGCCTTTCTTGTTCTAATTTATTCTAAAGTTTTATAATATTTGTTTTCTTGATTTTTTCAAGCGGGGTTGTAGTATAACTTGGCTAGTATTCAAGGTTCGGGACTTTGCGATCTGGGTTCAAATCCCAGCAACCCCATTTCTTAATTTTTTCATTGTTGTTCTGAAAAACGAAAATCTTTTTATATGCGCGAGTTTAAGAAAAAGGTTATGGGACTTAAAAAAATATTAGACACTTTATTTGAACCGCGCAATGGGAAAAAATGTCAAGAAAAAACAGATGCTGCTATGGGTTTTGTGCTTACTAATATCGCTAGGGGGTTTTCAGAAACTTATTCTTGGATGCATGATGGAATTGGTCTCATTACAGATTCTATTGTAGAAGGCTATAAGCAAGGGCATGATGTAAGGATGTTTGCAAAGTTATATCAACAATGGATATATAAAAAAACAGATTTCTGCAATACATATTATATAAATGGGGATTCTCTCTGTGTTATTTCTAAGCAATTTTATGATAAAAGTTTTGTTGGAGATTTTTGCAACAAGAAGGGGTATGGTCCTGATACTGAAGTTAAAATAAAAAAGAGGGGTTCTTGTTTTCATAGGGGTTATTGTCAATGTTCTATAATCCCAAGAAGAGATGAACCAAAAGAAACCTTAATAAATCCAACTTAACTATTTCTCTTGAAAAAAGAGGCAGAGTGAAATGAAATATGAAGATTATGTTGACTTGAGCTATAAGCCCAGCAAGAATGATTTGGTTTGCGATTTCTATATTGAGAGCAAGGGTTATCATGACTTAAAACGCACAGCTGGCGGAGTCGCAGCTGAAAGCAGCATTGGAACATGGACTGAAACGACTACAATGAAAGAATATATGATGAACCTCGCTGCAACTGTTTTTTCTTTAAAGACATTAAACAAAAACTCCGCCAATATCAAAATCGCTTATCCTAATGATTTGTTCGAGCCCGCGAACTTGCCAAACATTATGTCAAGTGTAGCAGGAAATGTTTTTGGAATGAAAGACGTCGCTAATCTAAGATTGAATGATATAACTTTCCCTAAGAATATTGCGCAAAGCTTCAAAGGCCCAAAATATGGCATAGATGGCATAAGAAAACTTTTCAAAAATGCTAGGCGGCCGCTCATCAGCGTTAAGCTAAGACCCCTCATTGGAACAATTGTAAAGCCTAAGCTGGGGTTAAATGTTCATGATCATGCTCTTGTTGCTTACAAAGCTTGGCTTGGCGGCTGTGACATTGTTAAAGATGATGAGAATCTTTCGAGCCAGAAATTCAACAGGTTTGAGGCAAGATTAAAAGAGACAGTAAAATTAAAGGAACGAGCAGAAGAAGAGACAGGCGAAAAGAAAGTTTACATGATTAATGTTACTGCTGAAACAAAAGAGATGCTGAAAAGGGCAAAGTTAGCTCAGGATTATGGAAACGAGTATGTCATGATAGATATTATAACAATGGGATGGGCAGCTTTGCAAACTCTGAGAAATGAGAACTTTAATTTAGTGTTGCATGCTCATCGCGCAGGCCACGCTGCTCTTGATAAGAATGTTAAACACGGCATTAACATGAAAGTCATTGCTCGATTGACAAGAATGATTGGCCTTGATCAATTACACATTGGCACAGCTGTAGGAAAGATGTTTGAAACTCACGAAGATGTCTTGGAAAACAAAAAAGCCTTGACTGATGATTTCTATGGCATAAAGAAAGTGATGCCAGTAGCATCAGGAGGCTTGCATCCTTTGATGATCCCCCAGCTTTACAAGATTTTCGGAAATGATGTTATATTACAGTTCGGCGGCGGCATTCACGGACATCCTTTAGGGACTTTAGCAGGAGCCAAGGCAGCTAGACAAGCTCTAGATGCAGTTCTTGAAAAAAAGAGTCTTGATGCTTATGCTAAAGCTAGAAGTTTGATTGAACTTAAGGCAGCTCTGAAGCATTTTAACAAAGAATAGCGTTGAAATGAAGTTTTCGCGTACGAAAACTTTATAAATCTACTTTTGATTTCATAGTTACTATTTAAATTTTGAATTAAATAAATTACACACAGAAAAAAACACAGAAAATGGCAGGAGAAAAACCAAATTTGAACGTAGTGTTTATCGGTCACGTCGACCACGGTAAAAGTACAAGCATCGGAAGATTGATGTACGAGTCTGGGAAGTTCACAGAACAAGAGCTTCAGAAGATGAAGGACATCGCAGAGAAGCTTGGAAAGAAGGGTTTTGAGTTTGCTTTTGTTATGGACAGATTGAAAGAAGAGCGAGAAAGAGGCCTTACAATTGATTTGTCTTATCAGAAACTCATAACAAAGAAATTCCAGGTCACTATAATCGATGCTCCAGGACACAGAGACTTCGTTAAGAACATGATAACTGGAACCAGTCAGGCAGATGCCGCTATTCTTACAGTAGCTGTCCAACATGGAGTTATGGCTCAGACAAAAGAGCACATATGGCTATGCAGGACAATGGGTGTCGAGCAGATGGCAGTTCTAGTGAATCAGATGGACACAGTTAACTACGCGCAGGACAAATTCAATAAAGTTGTCGAAGACTTGAAGCAGTTGTTAAAGACAGCAGGCTACAAGACAGACAAGATTAACTTTATTCCAGCAAGTGCTTTCGAGGGACACAACATAACAAAGAAAAGCGACAAGTTGAGCTGGTATAACGGCCCAACACTGTTAGAGCAATTTGACTTGTTTGAGATGCCAAAGAAGCCTGTAGATTTGCCTTTGAGAATAGCAATCCAGGATGTTTACACTATCACAGGTGTAGGCACAGTTCCTGTTGGCAAGATTGAAAGTGGCAAGGTCAAGCCCAATGATAAAGTTATCATTCTTCCAGCAAAGACAGGAAAGGGCATCACAGGAGAAGTCAAAACAGTGGAGATGCATCACGAAGCATTGCCAGAAGCAATTGCAGGAGACAATGTGGGATTGAACATCAGGGGCATTGGAAAAGGAGATTGTGCTCGAGGAGATGTTATAGCACATTTAGACAATCCACCCTCAATTGCTGAAGAGTTCACAGCGCAGATAGCAGTTATCAACCATCCGACAGTTATCGCAAAAGGCTACACCCCAGTATTGCACATCTATACAGCTCAGGTGCCGGCTCAGTTCATTGAGCTTGTGAAGACGCTTGATCCCAAGACAGGGCAAGTGGCTCAGGAGCATCCGGACTTCTTGAAGAACGGCGATGTTGCGATAGTGAAGATAAAGCCGATGAAACCTTTAGTTATCGAGAAGCAGAGTGTCAATCCTCACATGGCGAGATTCGCTGTGCGAGACGCAGGTCAGACAGTTGCAGCTGGAATTTGCATCGACGTGGTTGCTAAGAAGCTATAGTTTTTACTTTTTTTTATTTTTTAATTTATAATTTAGTCTAAGCCTTTTCAAGGCTTTTTCTATTTTTTTAAGCTAGAGCGATAGCTATGAGAAAATATTTAAGGGTTTCTGTCTAAGCAGCAACCAACAAAGACTCTTTTTCTACAGCCAAATTATCAAAAGTAAGATTTCTTTTAAAGATTTTTACAGTTGAATGATTATCTAATTTGTTAGTACCATATTTAATATGACATCTTATTTCTTTTTCTTTACAAAAATTTTCAACAATTTCAGCGCACCTTTGATAAAAAGATTCGTTTTCCGGAAAATTGCTTGATTTACAATTATAGTTGAGCTTTCCGAAAATAATATTATCTACAAAGGAAACTTCTTTTAAAATTTTTAGTAAGTCTTGTTTAATTAAATTAGGAGTAGGGTAAGGTTCCATGCTAATCCATGTCTTCAAACCAGCATCATGCAACCTTTTCAATGATTTAATTCGGCCTAAATAGGGAGCACTGAAAGGTTCAAATTTATTTTTAAAATCTTTATCTAGAGAAACTAAAGTTATCCCATATTCATTTTTATTGCTATATTTGCTTAAATCTGCTAATTCTTTAGGATAAATGCCCTTAGTCAATACAGTACACTTTACACCATTTCTATTTAATTTATTTATTATTTTAAGAGTCATTTCCGTAATCTCTGGGTATTTATACATGAAAGGATCTGTTGAAAAACACAAATGTACAAATTTAATTTCACTTTTATATTTTGGAATTTCTTTATCTAAAAGTTCTAATGCGTTCTTAACAAGTTTGGGTTTACACCAGTCAGAATAAGATTTGACTTTTCCAAATCTCTTGGCCATCAAGAAAGCATAACATGGAAATTTACAGCCATGTGCACAACCCTCTACATGATTTATACACCAATCAGCATATTCAACCCTGCTTTTATATAAAAGACTTTTACGAACTATGAATTTAACCATCTCCTCTTTTTGACTTGCCTCTTTTAGCCAACCTTTTTGTTTATATAAATACCAAGGAATTTTGATTTTTATATCTTACTAAAATCCGTAATTAGTTAAAGGTTTTATCCCTTTTTTAATAGCATCTACTTTTTTTAATTCCGTTTTATTCTCCTTCTGAGCCTTATTAACAAGTTGTATTATCCAAGGAATAAATCTTTTTTCGACAAGAGAATAGCCGGAGTCATTCAAAGCTAAAATGATATAATAAATGGGGTTATTTGCTTGAGTACTTGTTATCTTAATAGGTTGTGGAATTTTATATCCTAAGGTTTTTAATTGTTCAATAAAAGTTTCGAGAAGAGCTAATTCAATAGGAGCATTTATTTTCATTTTTTGGTTACTTTTCATTTTTTCTAACCATTTATTTGTTCCTATACTTTCAGATATATTATTTATACACTTATTTTTACTTTCTTCCGATTTACATGCACCAGAGGCCTTAAACTCCTGAAGCATGCTATAAACCATGAAATTTATTATTAATTCTGGGCGTCTTAATTTACCATTATACTCATGAAAGTGTTTAGATATTCCCTCTATAGTAGACCATTTTAGCTGTTCATGATTAGTAGGGTCTAAGTAAAATATTGAAAACTGATCAGAAGGAATTTTTTTAAGAATTTCCTTATATACACTATTTGCATCTTCACAATAATATTCGGCTATATACTCCTTGAATTCTTTAGTATTTTCTTTAATTTTTTCTATTTTATTAGGATCATTATCATTAAGAAAACAACATATATCAAAATTTTTTTTGTCAGCATGTCTTAATAAAGAATAAATAAGTGGCGGCGGATATTTTTCTCCTGTTTCAATTATCAAACATTCTCCATCTCCACAATATAAATCTGCATAATATAACTTTTTAAAAGGACCTTGTTTTGGTTTAATGAGTGCCCGGATTAATTTAAAGTAATACCCTAACGCCCTATGTTTTTTGCAACTGTGTATTTTTATATTCATCTCGTCCCCCTCCTTCATCCCACAAGCCCTCGCGTTTTTATAAATTTTGGGGTTCTGTTTTCAATCAATTTTGATCTTATCTATTTCATTCATTATCTTCAAAGTTTCTGAGAGAATATTAACAATTTTGACATAGGTCTCAATTTCCGTATGGGTTAATTTTCTCCCTTTTCTACTCTTTAACCACTTATCCAATACTTGATATCCGCCGATATAAAAATTCCAAATATCTTCTGAAATATTTTCAAAGTATTGCTTTTCATTGATATATACTTTTTTATCTTTATATTTGACATACTCCACTTCATTAGAGCCAGAAATTTCAAATTTTGCTATATTTTTATTAAAATTCTTTTTCATTAAATGCAATTCTATTAATTCAGAACCAAATTCAGATAATTTCTTGAATTTTTGATAGTCTTTGACAAAAGGAATTCTTGGGAAATCTATTTTTAGGAATTCTTGGTATTTCTTTCTGTATGTTCGGGAGTGTAAGACTGCGTAAATATAACCTAATATTTCTTCGGGGCATATGTCTTTATTTGGATAGTGTTCAATAATACTTTTCAAGAATTCATCTGTAAAATTGCTATTTGATAGTTTTTTTGTCCCTGTTGATTTAAGGAGTTTTGTTTGTGATTCTTTATCAATCTTGCTCTCACAGTATAACGGAAAGACATATGCACTCTCGCTAGTTTTAGTTGAAATGAAGCAAATATCAGTAATATTTTCTGTGCATAATACGTGATTAAAGCAATCTCCAGACAATAGTCTTGTTGAGACAATCCCGATATTAGGTTTTTCAAATAATCTCATTACCTTTTCTCTGTGTCTTGTAATAAGGATAGTATCATAGAAAATCTTTTTCATGTCAAAAGGACGATAGCAGTAGTCTTTAATTTTCGAATTGAAGTTAATCTCATTCTTTAACGCCCGCACGAATTTTTTCTCTTCCTCTTTAGTACAATTAAGCTTCTTGCGGAATTCATCATCAATATCTTCATGTTTTAGTTTGGTTAACCTTTCTATTAATTCTTTAGGGGAATCTGTTACTATAAAACCATCTCTATGGGTTTTAACGCCTACACTATTAATTTTAAATATCTGGGACAGGGAGAAATTTTTATAATATTTAGTTTGACCTCCCATGTCTTTGTCTACAAAGAAGTAATATTCTTCTTTCGGTTTAATCTCTTTCCATGCAATACTCTTGAAGTTATGTTCGTAAAGAGCCTTATATTTCTCTTCTCTGGTACCAATTAATTCAGCATAATTAATTGACTTTTCCTTTGAATCTTTCTCCTTGATTAGTAACAGGATACTAACTCCTTGTTGAATATCAAATACATTTTCATCTTTTTCATTGCTCTGTACTCTCTTTGAAGAACCATGCAAATTTAAGATGTATACTTTATTGAAGACCCTTAGCAACTCTTTTCTTATTTGACGATGAATCACTCCATCTAAATATCTATTATTTGTAATAATACCCACTACACCTTCTTTATTTTGTTCAATTTTCCATTGTGCGAATCTAATAAACTTAATATAATCATCATCTAATGGTTGTATATTTCGTTCGTTCAAATCTTTCTTATAATCTTTCATCAATTTAGTTATCCATTCAGATTTATTAGAAGAACTGACTGAGTAGGGAGGATTTCCCATTACTACTAAAATAGGTTTTTCAATTTTAATGGTATTAGCCATCATAGTTTCATGGCTTAATTCTTTGAGGAAACCCTTAAGACTACTAATCGTCTCTTGAGGATCTAAGGTGTTAGTTAAGTATACTTGCACCCTTTCATTTCCATGAATCTCATATCCTTCTTGTTTAAGCAGTAATCCTAATTTCAGATGTGCTATAACATAAGGAGAAACCAATATCTCAAAACCATAGAAATGTTTTAGTAAATGATTTTCAACTTTACTTCTTTCAACGCCAGTTAATCCTGCTTTTCTAATCTCTTGCAAAGCCAAAACAAAAGTATTTGCTAAGAAAGTTCCCGTACCAGTTGCAAAATCTAATACATTCACAGAATCATCTGCAAAACCAAGAGATTTTCCAAATTCTTTTTTTAATATCTCATTAATTGAGGTTGTAATGAAAGAGACAACAGGCTCAGGAGTATAATAGACTCCTAAATGTTTTCTTTTTTCAGGATCATATTCTTTCAAAAAATCTTCATAAAAGTGAATGAAGGGGTCTTTGTAATGTTTTCCTTCAAATACAAATTCTGAAAGAATCTTTTGAATGTCTGCGGCGTTTAAGAGATCTATAATTTCATCAACTATCCATGAGCAATTAGGGGGCAAATCATCACCAGCAATATTAGTAAATATTTTTTTGATAATTTTGATGCTTGATGGAATATATGTTGCGGCAGAGTCTCTATTCAATCCATCATGAGAACCAATTTTAGACAAAAATAAGCCATAAGTAATTGTTTGCGCATAAGCATCAACGCAATCATCGGGTTTTGCATCTTTTATTAATTCTTTAAAGGCTTCATAAAATTCATAGATTGGGCTTGTTTCTCCATTATTTTTTACTTGCTCTAAATCTTCATGCAGTTGTTCTTTAACAAGATCTCTTAATAGTTTAGCTCTTTTAGATAATTCATACGCTAATTCTGTAGCACTCTTTATTGTTGGCAAGGAGTAATCTAAAAATGATTTAAGAAGCTGTTTGAGTTTCTTTAAGTTCTCTTCATTAAACTCGCTTCCTTCCTTTAAATCTTCAAATTCAATTAAAGTAATATCTAATCTTATTTCTTTATTTCTTATAAGTATAAAACGTAGATAGTCAGTGAGAATGAGGTTGGGGATAGCATCACTCATATATCTCTTTATTTGTTCGCTTTCCAGAATTTCTTTTAACCCCCTTTCTGAAGATATTAATCCCAAATCCTTAGCTTCAATATAACCTATCTTAATATTATTTTTGAAACAACAAAAATCAGGCTGACCTATACCTTTAATTCTTTTATTCAAAGAAGAAACTTTTATAGGAAGTAAACTTTCTAAGAATTGAATTAAAGTAGGATAAAACGTTGGCTCAGTAGATTGCCCTCTTTTGTATTCTCTTTTAATTTCTTGAAAGTATTTATTGAATAAATCCATATTCCCCTTAAGTCCCCCGCATTATAAAAACTTAACCCTCATACGCCTTCCTTTGGTTTTTTAATCTAATTAACTCTTTTTCTAGCTTCATTATAGGTTCAGTGATTCTAACATAGTTATATTCATCTATTGCTTTAGCAAAAGTTCTCTTATCATCACCAAACTTTATATCCCCAAATTTTTCTTTCATTAATTCTAAAAATTTAATATAATTCTCTACAGAATCCTTTTTGAAACCATAATATTCTCTTATTCTTCTATCCCACAAAATAAAAACTTTAGGATTTCTTAGATGCATTATCTTAGTAGCACCAACAGATTTCACTTGATTTGAAAGAGCATTATAAATTGTAGTTATTTCTTTATTGAACTCTTCAAATTTTATCGTTCTAAATTCTTTCTCCCCTAATTTTTTGAATAATGGTTCAAGATTATTTATAGACTCATTAAATTTGTTAATGTCAAATTGTCTTATTAAGTACCTAAATCCTGCGAAATTCCAGGTTGCTAAGATAAATAAATATGCTTCTAATTTATCTCCCCTATTCATAAGTTTTAGAAAGAGTGGATAAAGACTCCCTCTTTTTTCTGTTTCCTCAAATTCTTTAGGGGCGTTATCAAAATCAATTTGTGAAACTTTTTCTATTTTTTTACTTTCCTTATTTCTTAACTCTTTTAATAAATTTTTTACTTTTAATATTTCTTCACGAAGTTCTTTTTCATTCATTTTATTTTTTTGATTATTTCTTTAAAATCTACTTCTTTCATCTCTTTATATTTTGAAATTATTTCTTTTTTATCATATTTCTTTTTTAAATTTTCGTCCCCAAAAACCCACCTTGGATGAGCGGTTTGTTTAAATAAACAGAAAATATATTTTCTAATGTTGCCTTCATTATTTTCATATCTCTCTTCGAATTTCTTGCCGACATTCCTTGTCGTTTCAAAAATATAAAAAATTCTTTTTATTGGAATTCCAAACTTTTTGCTTATTCTATTTAATCTTTTTAAATATTTTTTACCTTTTACTAATTCCCTATCCCAACCAACATTCGTCTTAATTTCAATAGCCGCCCAGTTCTTTTCATTTTTTTTAATAAGAATGTCTATTCTAACCTTCTTTTCTTTCTGTTCCAATAAAATTTCATAATTTTTTGATAAAACTAATTTTAAATAATGCGCAATTAAATCTTGGAATATATCTGCTATAGAGTAGTTTACATCTCTATTAATTTTCTTGCCATATCTTTCTTGTGCTTCCCTGATTCTGAATAAATCATAAAATATTTGTAAGGAAATATCTTGGAAGGGGATTTTTTTACCTTTATTCGCTAAACTGTCTAAAAATTTCTTGAAATTAACTGAAATATCCGATTGAATTTTCATATCTTCTTCCCTCCCACTTTTCTCATTCCGTTTTGTACATAGTAATCAGTTGGACAATTATCTCATTTTCTAGACTTTCAGATATTTTGGTGGCCCACGTGCATTTTGTTTCTGGATCAAACAATGAGAGTATTCTGTGCGTTATTTTTCCAGCTAAATCTAATTTAAACTTCTCGAAGGCCTTAAAAAGGAGGACTATTTCCACGGGTTTCCTTTCCACCACAATCTTTTTTAGTTCTTTGTTAAGGTTCTGTTCAAAATTAGGCCCCTTTATAGAAAATTGATAAATATTCCATTCATTCATATCTTGTATAGAATCTTTATCTTTAAAAATCCTTTTCTTCAAATCCCCCCTCCTTTTAACTTTTTCCCCATCATGCTCGTAGCCTAATGGTTCGCTTCAATAAAAAAAAGAAAACAAAAAAATCAAATTAAAAACTGATTAACTTAAGGCTCTGGCTTGTTGTCGTGAAATTCTTTGCCACAATGAACTTGCAGTTGCTTTTTTCAGCAGCTCGGATTATATTCAAGGTTGCATTGCCGTCGATGACTAAACCGATGGTTTCTCCAGCTCTTAGCAATGCTCTTGGAACTTCGTTCATTGAAGTTTTTCTCAGCACTTCAAAACTCTCTTCCTTCAAGCCGATTAAAAGCGCGCTCTTGGTGCCATCAATCTCATAAAGCCATCCCTGCAGATTGCTCATGTT
>CAYGZP010000001.1:297259-420182 GCA_964354405.1 Candidatus Woesearchaeota archaeon
TCTGCTCGTTCTCTTCAGATATTTGTCCTTGAAATCTTCCACGCTCATCCTGTTTCTCAAACAAGTCACTATTTCTTTCTCAGTGAGCTCTTCAACTTCTTTTCCATCAGGTGCTCTTGCCACAAAAGCAACGCGGGCATTCTCTAGAACATCTCTTGCGATAAGCAATCCGCCTCTGTCGCCGTCCAAGAATAGAACAACTTGTTTTTCTTTGCTCAAGTCTTTGACAGCTTGCGGAACAACTGTCCCGTTCATGGCTATCGCGTTCTTTATTCCTGCCCTTAACAAAGTCATGACATCTGCTCTTCCCTCTACGACAATTATCTCTTCAGAAGTTTCTATGTCCGGCCCTGCAGCCAATAGCTCTTTGCCATAATCGCGAACTTTTGAAGTTCTCGAGTGGCTTACAATGTCTTGCTGCATTTCTCTTAGCTCGGGTGCATTTCCCTGGAACTTTTCTATAAGTTTCTTCGCTCTCTCTAGAATGTATTCTCTTTTGGAGCTTCTGACATCTTCAATGCTTTTGATCTCGAATTTTGCGTCACATGGCCCAACTCTATCAATAGTCTCGATAGCAGCTGCTATGATTGTGGTTTCTGATTTATCTATAGATGTAGGAATCTCAACAGTCCCAGTGGTTTTAGACTCACTGACTGTCATATTCGCGTCTATTCTACCTATTTTCCCTTTCTTTTGTAGCTCTCGGAGCTCTAGCTCTTCGCCTAACAGCCCTTCTGTCTGGCCGAAAATCGCGCCTATGACATCAGGCTTCTCAACAACACCTTCTGCAGTGAAATTTGCATAAATGATGTACTTTATTGAAGGGGGTGATACTTTTCCCATTTTTCCTCCTTCACATTATCTCATTCACTACAGAATTCACTCAATACACTTCAACTGATTCAACTATAAAACAATCCAACCCTTTTAATTAAACTTAATAAATAAGCATTAAATTGAAGGTGATTCGTGATTGTTATTCGTGAAAGTTGATTCGTGATCTGTGAATTCTTGATATGTGATCTGTGATATGTGATTTATTTATTTGTGATATTTGATATATTATAAAAATCGCAGGAGTATTTAAAGCTTTTGAGGGCGATAGGGCAATATTTAAATAATTATGAGAATATAATAATGAAATAAAAAGAGGCGAAAATGAGCTTGAAACACACCATCATTCTTTTATTTATTCTGGTTTCTTTTCTCATTGTTTTTAGTGTGTGCGTGGCAGGACAGAGTGAAAATGGTGTTGCCCTTAGTTTGGACATGAATATTATCAAGTCTCAAATTATTCTTCCAGAGCCCCTTATAGCTAAAGTAGAGATTTATAAATTTGGAAGCGCTGGAAGAATGGATATTATAGTGAATAAAGTGATTAAGGATTCGAAAGGCATTGTGGTTTATTCAAGCCAGAAGACAATTGCACTTGAAACTTCTGTTTCATTTATTGATACTATGGATCTGCAGAAAACACTGGCGCCGGGAATCTATACTCTTGTTGTTTCAGCCAATTATGATAGTAAGACTGCTTCAAAGACAGAGACTTTTGAAATAATGGAAGAAAAGTTCCATGTAACTGTTCTGACTGTAGTCGGTGCTATAGTTATAATCACTTTCATCTCGATTCTAATTGTTATTTTCAGAAGATTGAAAAAAATAAACGAGCTTATGAGAAAGTTATATAAATCCAAAGACTTTGAAAAAGATATAAAAGGGAGTTTTATGTAAGATGGACACTATCAGACTTGTTATAGAGATATTATTAATAGCAACCTATCTTGCCCTTGCTGTCGGATTATATATTTTCTTTAGATTTATAACGCTGCTCAACAAAGCAAAATACAGCAACAAAAATATCAATGAAGATAATATGCCTGCAATAAAGATGCTGAACATGCTTGTTTTATCTATTTTTATTCTTGCAATAGCGCACGCGTTTTACTTCATGTTTATCAGCGATGTAATGTCAATAAATTTTCTATTCATTTTTTATACACTATTTTTTGTTTCATCTTTCTATATATTCAACTTGGCAAACAAATTATCTATCATAAACATAAAATCAGCCAAAGATAATACTGCTAAAGACTACATCATATATGTCTACTGGTTTGTTTATTTTTTCCTTAATTTGTTTTTTATAATAAATATGCCAAATTCTAATCTGTTGGTGTCTCAACTTCTTTTTTCTTTATTTTCCCAACTTTTCATTGGTTCAACGTTTATATTAATAGCATTTTTACAGAGAACTTATTCTAAGAGTAAGTCTGTGTTCTGGTTATTGCTTATAGCAGGGCTAATGCTGCCGATTGGTGTTACTATTAATATGGCCGGCTATTCTATCTTCTCTTCAAACTATCTTTTAACGAGGCTCATGGATTCTTTAATTAAATTTATAGCATCTGTGCTTTTCTTGACAGGGATGATAAAATTAACCAAGCTGACTTATCTCAAACTAGATGGTTTTTACAGAGATCATATAAGAAAAAAGAGATAAAAAGCGAACTTATTCTTTTTTTATGTTAATATTAATGAGAGTAGTGCAGGATGACATCAGCCGCACAATAAGTCAATGTTCAAAGGTTTCTACCACTACTTTTAAATGATAACATAGGAAAAGTATAAAAATGCCAAGGAGTTTAAAATAACATGACAATTGATAGTGTTTTTGATATGGATTCCATGAAAGAGCGAGCTAAAGAAGTAATAGAAGAGTCAAAAGATATAGCTTATGTAGTAAATGTGTTACATACGGGGATAGTAAAAGAGCAGGTTAAATTAAGGGCCATAAAATTTTTGAATAAGCGAGACGACCCCCAAGCAGATTCCAACGCTCAACAAATTGAAAAATTATTAGGATCAATAGAAAAACAAAACGGATACAAACAAATCTATGAAATAATTTTTAATTCTTATAATTATATCAGAAAAGTTGCTGGGAAAGAGGGATATCGCCCATCAATTAAACAAGAAAATCCTTCTCACTGAGTCTAGGATTGAACTCTTTTGCTAAGTTCTGAAGCATAAGCTGTTTGGCTTTCTTAGAGTCTTTTTCCTTGCCCAAGACAAAGCCCAACTTCACGAATGCAGTTTCCGGGAGTATATCTTTCAAAAATAAAACTCCGACTTTTTCAAACTCTCTTCCTGCTGAATAAACAAATGGATCCAATGTCCCATATAGAGTTTGGCAGGCAAAACACACAACAATATCTTTCTTAACAGCTTCTTTAAGCTTGCTGAGCCATGAGAATTTTCCCTCGCTAGCAACATGCCCGAATCCAGTTGCCTCGATGACAATTCCTTTATATCCATTCTTGATGAAAAAATCTAATAATTCTGGAGAAGAGTTAGGATGCCATTTGACTAGTGCAACTTTATCTTCAAATGTTGCTTCTGCCTTTGCTTTTCCTTTGTCATTTCTCTTGTTGAAAGTCCCATAGCTTTCAATTTTGCCATCATCATATATTGTTGCTAAAGGCTTTGCGTTTATTGGCCTAAATGTGTCTCTTCGGCTCGTGTGCATTTTTCTTACTTTTGTTCCTCTCAGCGCAAAACAAAAGTTGTCTTGGGTTGTGGCATGCGAGACAATCATGACTTCAGCGATATCGCTGAGCGCAGCATAAGCTGAGCATGTGAGATTTAACAAAGCATCTGTCGAGCCCCTGTCAATGCTTCTCTGTGAGCATGTGAGAACAACTGGTTTGTTTAATTTTCCTAACATAAA
Source organism: Candidatus Woesearchaeota archaeon (assembly GCA_964354405.1). Taxonomy (GTDB): domain Archaea; phylum Nanobdellota; class Nanobdellia; order Pacearchaeales; family UBA284; genus JAVZYK01. The sequence continues at coordinate 300,987 of CAYGZP010000001.1, forward strand.
TGATAATGCGGAGGCAATATAATGTAATGTATCAGTCCCTGCCAAGATTATACAACCTTTGATGTTTGGCTTGTTCAAAGCTTTTTCAACTGACATCGCTAACTTTTTCCAGTCATCAGCCGAGATGTTTTCACTCCAAATCATGAAAGGGCTTTCGATAATTGGCTTGGCTATTTCCTGGAGTTTTGGTGCTGTTGTGATTATATCCTCTGGCTTTGTCAAAGGCCTCACAGCTCCTGTCTTGTAGTCAACTCGGGATGAGATTGTGCCTCCTGTGACAATAACAGCAATCTCAGGCAAGTTAGCTCTGAACTTGAGCTCCTTGATTTCTTCCTTGATTTCAGCCTTTTCCTTTATCTCTTCAATGTTTTTGATTTTTGTTTTCTCTATGCCAATATTATAGCCGCTCTTTAGCTTCAGCAAGATGATGGAAGGATCATAAGTCTCGAGAACAGTTCCTTGAAACTCCTGCTTCTCCAAGATAATTTGGACTTTCTTGCCGGTGAACTTATCAAAACTTTCTTTTTTCCCTTTTTCCATGTTAAATTATTAAGTATTATTGAATTTTTAATATAAATTAATATAAAAAACTATCTGAACAGCCTCTAAAACTAATCTATATACTACAATATATATTTTACAATATATAGGTTTACTTGCAACAATGTATTTAAACTATTTTCAGCTAGAATGTTTAAATAAAAATTTAAAAATTATTCGACTTTCGGGGGAAACATCGAATAATTTTTCACGTCTTTGAGGTGTGAATTCTTTTCTTGAGTTATTAAACTCTTTTTATTTATAAAATTAAGTTAGACCAACTTTATAAAGATTTCGGTTGGTCAAAAACGAATCGGAAAATAAAAGGAGAGATAAAAAAATACAAAAAATGGCACTTGATTTTGCAAAAGAAGCAATCGAGGGAGCAGGAAAATATGGCATTAACTTCGACGAGCTTAAGGCAGGAAAAGCGACTATCAAGGTCGTTGGTGTTGGCGGAGCAGGCTGTAACGCAATAACCTGGCTTTTCAATAAAGGACTCCAGGGCGCAACAGTATATGGAGCAAACACAGACGCTTTGCATCTTAGTGTGAGCAAAGCAGATGAGAAGATTCTTATAGGAAAAGAATTGACTCGCGGTCTTGGTTGCGGCGGCTATCCTGAAAAAGGTCGTGAAGCTGCCAAAGAGGCTATAGTTGAGCTCAAGAAAGCTATCAGTGGAGCAGACATGGTTTTTGTAATCGCAGGCATGGGCGGCGGTACAGGAACTGGAGCGGCCCCAGTTGTAACTCAGCTTTCAAAAGAAGTTGGCGCTGTCACAATTGGTGTAGTCACAATGCCTTTCGAGACTGAAAGAGCAAGAATTGACAAAGCCGAGTTTGGTTTGCAACAGCTAAGAGACTCGACAGACACAGTAATAGTGATTGACAATAACAGACTAGTTGACATAGCAGGAAACTTGCCAGTTGAACAGGCATTTGCAGTAGCAAACGAGTTAATCTCAACAATGATAAAGGGTATTGTTGAAACAATTACCATTCCATCATTGATTAACTTGGACTACGCAGATGTCTCAGCCATCATGAAGAATGGCGATGTCAGCTGCATCGGAATAGGCGAAAGTGATACACAGAACAGAGTCGAAGAAGCTGTCAAACAAGCACTGTCACATCCATTATTGGATATAGACTACAAAGGAGCCACAGGAGCTTTAATCCACGTCATATGCGGCGAGGATTTGAAACTTGAAGAGCTTAACAACATAGGCCAACTTGTTACTGAAAATTTGAGTCCAGACGCACAAGTGATCCTTGGAGCAAGAATCAATAAAGACTTCAAGGGAAGAGTAAGAGTTATTACAATAGTTACAGGTGTTAAATCACCTTATGTGCTCGGGCATTCAAGACACTCGGAATCTACGCCAATACCAGTCATGTCAGACTTGGGCGTTGAGTTCATGAGATAAGAGTAGGTAACATCATCACTTCATGTTCCCCTTAGCCTTTTGGGTTCTCGGCTAGCTCTCTTCATGGGAGCTGGCCTTCTTTTTTTCTTTTTTATTTTGATTTTTTATAATAAGATAGAAATATATTTCTGAATAATAGGTTTATCCAAATTTTATAAGAAATGAATATTAATTATTAAATGAAGTCTTGCGCTGTGTATTTTTTATCTTCAATGCGCCTTTCTTCTGTCCTTATCTGCGATTTTGCCTGGGCTCCATCGCGGGGCATTCCTATTTTGTCATACAATGCCGCGAGTTTCAGGCATACTTCATTGTGTTTTACCATCGGCAAACCCAACATCAAAATTCTATTGTAAGCTGCGATAGCCTTAGTAAGCTGTTTCTCTTGCTCATAGCCTTGAGCATGCCCTAAATACAAAGTTATAATCTTTTGTTTAATAGCATCTTTATCCTTTGTCGCTGATAAAACAAGAACTTTTCTGAAGAAATCATCTGCTGTTATGTAATCTGCGCTTCTCAAGTATAAAACAGCGGTTTTGAAATACAGATCTATCTTTTCTCGGAAAGTATTTGCTAAATCGCCTGCATAACCATAGTTTCTTGCCCCCAAGCTGAACATTTTCTTGCCTATGAACACTTCAGCGAGTGTAGTCAACGCAGTGATTTTAACATCAGTCTCCAAGTTCTTTTTTAACAAACCCTCAAGAAACTCCTGCTTTCTTGCTTCGCTAGTAAAGGTTCTCAAGTGTTGAAGCAATTCGTCTTTTGTTACAGTCATTTTAATATTTTTTGTTTTTACTTTAGCCTTTTTTTATGATTGTTATATTGTTATTACTTTGCTCTGTATTTATATTTTTTTGTATTCTAAAATATATATTGTGAGAATGGAAAGAACAATCAAATTCCTATTTTTCTTGACTTCACTCTATCCTTGCCCCATATATCAAAATATAAAACTTGTTTAAGCTCGGGCTTTTTCTTCGCTGACGGCTTGCTTAAAGGCAGCGCAATAGGCAATAGAGCCTCGACTTGTATTTTATCAGGAATTCTCAAAATTCTTCTGACAGCTTTTTCATCGAATGCGCCAATCCAGCATGTCGCTAATCCCAAATCAGTCGCTTTCAAGAACATATTTTCTATAGCTGCCCCCGCCTGCTGTCTCGAGAATATATGGGCATTCTCGCCGTAAGATCTTCCTAAGTTAGTTAAATCTGAACATACAACAAGAATGTAAGGCGCATCTGCAATGAACTCTTGTTCTAAAGCAGCTTCTGCTAACTTTAACTTACTCTCTTTATTGCTCACAAGAATCAATCTTATAGTATAGATGTTCCCTGCCATCGGAGAGAATCTCGCGGCCTCGCATATCTCAAGAACATCGCTCAAGCTGATACCTTTGACAGAAAAATTTCTCACGCTCCTTCTTTCCTTCAACACATCGCCAAATTCCATAAAAAGCCAAGCAACTTTCAGTATAAAAAGTTTATGTTATTAAGTTAGTCAAGACAGAGAAAAGAATAAAAAAGCATTTTGGCTTCTATATTTATGCTTTTTTCACAGCTAACAGAAGTATTTGAAAAACTTGAAGCCACGAGCAAAAGGCTTGAGATGTTCGAGATTCTCAGCGAATTCTTCAAGAAAGTCTCGGCAAATGATGCTGACAAGGTGGTTTACTTATGCGAGGAGCAGTTGCTACCGCCCTTCAAAGGCTTGGAGATGGGGATGGCAGAAAAGATGATTGAAAAAGCAATAGCAAAAGTTTCTAACAAATCTTCTGAAGACATTGTAAAACTCTACAAAAAAATGGGGGATTTGGGGTTAGTCGCGCAAGAAGTTTTAACGAAGAAACGCGCTACGTTATTCTCATCAAAAGCCCCATCTATTTCAGAAGTTTATGAAACCCTCACGAAAATTGCCCAAACAACTGGCCATGGCAGCGTTGACAGAAAAACTGACTCAGTTGCAGGATTATTGACAAGAGTCTCAGCCAAAGAATCCAAGTTTATAGTTAGATTTGTCCTTGGTAGTTTGAGACTGGGTATCGGAGATCCAACAATAATGGATTCATTGAGCAAAGCTCTTACAGGAGACCGGATGAAATTGCGCGTGGATATTGAAAGAGCTTACAATTTATGCTCTGATTTAGGGCTTGTAGCCAAGATTTTACTTGACAAAGGAGCTAATGCACTTAAACAATTCAAGATTCAAGTTGGCTCGCCCATTAGAATGGCTCTTGCAGAAAGATTGCCAAGTGCAGAGGATATAATAAAAAAAATTGGCAAGTGTGCAGGAGAATCGAAATACGATGGAATTCGTCTGGCTGTGCATAAGCAGGGAGAAAAGATAGAAATTTTCTCTCGCAATCAAGAAAGAATGACCAATATGTTTCCTGACATAATCTCAGGGATTAAGAAACAATTCAAAGCCAAGAGCGCGATATTAGAGGGCGAAGCAGTCGCGTTCAACGAGGAAACTCAGGAGTTCTTTCCATTCCAAGTTACAATGACTCGTAAGAGAAAATATGAAATAGAGAAGCGAGCAAAAGAAGCTCCTCTTGTGTTGTTTGCATTTGATTTATTGTATATCAATGGCAAAGACATGACAAAACAAAGCTATGAGGAAAGAACCCAAGTCTTAAGAAAAACAATAGGAAAAGGTTTCACAATTCGCGCAGCTGACAAAATTCTTACAGATGATCCAAAAGAACTTGAAAAATTCTTTGAGGATAACATCCAGAGAGGCACTGAGGGAATTATAGCAAAAAGACTTGATGCTCCCTATCAAGCTGGCGCAAGAAACTTCAACTGGATTAAGCTTAAGAGAAGTTACAAAGGCGAGCTTCGCGATACAATTGATGTTGTTATTGTTGGTTATTTCAAGGGCAGAGGAATGAGAGCAGAATTTGGCATAGGCGCTTTGTTAGGGGCGGTTTATGAAGAAAAAAGCGATTCATTCAAAACAATATGCAAGGTTGGAAGCGGATTAAGCGAGGAAAAATGGGTTGAAATAAGAAAACTACTTGACAAAAACAAGATTGAACACAAACCTGCGCGAGTTGATTCAGAGCTCAAAGCAGATGTGTGGACCCAGCCCAAATATGTTTTTACAGTGATGGCAGATGAAATAACACTAAGCCCGATGCATACAGCAGGCAAATCCCAAGACAAGGCGGGCTTCGCGCTCAGATTCCCTAGAGTTCAAGGATGGATTCGCGACAAAAAGCCAGAAGATGCTACAAGCGTGAAAGAAATTGAAAAACTTTTCAAGATGCAGAAAAGAGTTGAGGAAAAAACTTTTGCCTAAATTTTTTCTAATTTTTCTAATCTGAATGTTGATAATCTGACATTTACCCCACCTTGTCTTACCAAATCTCCCGCAGCATAAATCGCCTGTTCATGGGCTGTTCCTTTTGTTGCCCACGAGACTTTTGCTGATTTTCTCAATTTAGAATTAAATGGAGTATATCCGTTATCACTTAATCTTGAAGCAATACAATCTGCAGTAGCGGGCATAGTAGAAACCCCAAAAATATAAGGACCAAATAAAGGTATCACCCCCTTATCTAAATATGCAACCAAACAAATATCTTCTTTGTTCTCAAAAGATTTATTTTCTTCAGGGGTCTCTGCAAGTTTCATTTCAAGGTGAGAAAGAATAACCTTCTTAACTTTTCTTTTATCTAAAAAATCTTTTGCGCCAGCAGTGGCTTTTTTTATTGTATTATAAGGAGTTAAGTCATTAATTTCAAAATTGCCATAATTTCCATCACTTGAATTTTTTTCTGATGCACTCCCAAACATGGGAACAAGATTATTATCTTCAAAATAAGCTAGAAACACATAACCTTTTATATTTCTCATTTTTTATTTAATAAACTAATATTTTATAAATATCTCTATCCTAAAAAATATATGTCAAAAGAGGTAAGAGTCAGATTTGGCCCAAGCGGAATCGGCGGGGTGAAACAAGCGATTGAGAATTTGCGCGAGTACAAGAAAGCAGGCTTGAAAGCTGCAGAGATTGAGTTCACTTATGGAGTTTATATCAAAAGCAACAAAGACGCCGCGGCAATTGGCAAAGAAGCCAAGAAACTTGATATCTCTTTAAGCATACATGCGCCTTATTATATCAATCTCGCTTCTCATGACAAGAAAATAATTGAATCAAGCAAGAAAAGGATTCTTGATTGCTGCGAGCGCGCTCACTATCTTAGAGCCCAGAATGTTATTTTTCACGCAGCTTATTATGGCAAGTATTCGCGAGAAGAATGCTACAAAATTGTCAAGCAGGCTATATTAGAGATGCAGAAAGTCATCAAGAAAAATAAATGGAGAGTTGCTCTTGCTCCCGAGACCACAGGAAAAGCCTCGCAGTTCGGAAGCTTGGATGAGTTGTTAAAATTAACAAAAGAAACAAAATGCTCCATGTGTGTAGACTTCGCTCATCTTGAGGCAAGAGAACAAAAAATAAATTACAAAGAAGTTTTTGACAAACTAAAAAACATGTCGCATATTCAAGCTCATTTTTCTGGGATTGAATACACAAGCAAAGGCGAAAGAAGACATTTGATCACTTCTGAATCTAAGTTGCGCGAGTTACTTTCTTATGTTTCGCGATACAACCTTTCAATAACAATCATAAACGAGAGCCCCTCTCCTTTCAATGACTCGCTGAAAGCCGCGAGAGTTTGGAAACAGATTTCCCGTCGATAAATCACTCTCGCGCAGAATTACCCACAACAAGTAATAATTTTTCTATCGTTGCTCCCAATTACTTGCAGTTAGTGATAACACTCAAGATAACACACAAAGCTTTTTAAATTAATTTGATTGCAGATAAACATATCTAAATAACTAAATTTTATGAAAATGAAAAGCAAATTTTTTGTATTAGCTTTTGTTTTAGCTTTTATTGCAGTGATTTCTTTTTCAACAGTTCTAGCTGAGCAATGGTACGAATATTCTGAACCTGAAATAAACGAGATGACCGTTTATGTTGAAGGCGAAGCAGTATGGTATGGCTATTGCATGCCCGATATTGTTATAGACAGATGGGTTTGTTATACATATCAGTACTCTCCTGCTGGTCTTGAAAGAGGCTCAACAGTAGATGTAAAGGTAAGTTTCATCTCAAATGTAGACATTGAGGAAGCAACTGTACACACATGGGTTACAGGTTATCATGAAGACATTGAGGCAGAAACACCTCAATTTGATGTTTTCAATGGAAACATGTACACCAAGACAATGAAACTTGAGCTTCCTGATGATTTGGATGCCAAGGAAGATTACACTTTGTATGTGCAGATTGAGAGCCAAGAAGATCTTTCAGGAATTGACAGAGCAACAGTCGACACCGAAATTCAAAGAATTGCCAACATATTGGAAATCTTGAGTATTGAATTGTATGATTCCGATTACGGATACACACATACTTTCGATGCAGGAGATACAATCTATGCAGATGTAGTTGTCAAAAACAGAGGCAACTATCAAGCAGAAGATGTTTATGTCCAGTTAGCTATAAAGGAACTTGGCATAAGCAGAACTGTTTATATTGGCGATCTTGAGCCTAATGATGACGACGACGATGAAGATGCAAAAGAAGTAACAGTTGCATTGCAATTGCCCCAAAGCATGAAAGCAGGAACCTACTTTTTGGAAGTTTCAGCTTTTAACGATGAGGTAAGTGATGAAGCAGTTGGTAACATTATTGTTGGTGGTTATCAATCAGCTCCAGAAGAACAGCAACCTGGCAAAGTTGAAGTAAGCGCTCAAGTTTCTAGTAATGAAGTTGAGCAGGGCAAGGGCGCGGTTTACGCGGTACTTGTCGCAAACTTCGGAAGCACTTCTCAGAACTTCATTGTTGAAACAGTCGGCACAGAAGGATGGGCAACTACAACTGTAACACCACAGACTTTCACACTTGCACCAGGCCAAAGTAAATTAGTAAACATTTACTTGGCTGCAGGCGAAGAAGCTGTTGTAGGCGAGCACATCTTCAGCGCAAAAGTGCGCTATGGCAGTGAATCAAAACAATACAGTCTTACTGCAAATGTCACAAAGAGTGCTGGTGAGATTAACTGGAAGTTAATCTTGATGATAATCGGCATAGTTTTGGCAGTTGCAATAATTGTATTATTGATTATATTGCTGACAGCAAAGAAGAAACCCGCAACAGAAACATCAGAGAGTTATTACTAAAGTTACTAAAAGGCTACCAAAAACACTAGGACAAAAGGCTAAGAGAATTGATTGAATTTTTTCTTTTATTTTTTTCTTTTTTTATTTATATTTTTTCTTTTTTTGTTTTTGATTATTTACCGTCGTTATTATCTATTTTTTTCTTTCTGATTTTCTTGATAATATCTTCTTTTTAAGAAGATTTTTCATATATAGTGTAAATATTATATTATACTACAAAAAAGCTTATATATGGACTTTTGCTTTTAAAGTAGCAACACAAACTAAGGGAAAATGAGAAAGGTATTTTTGATTTTTTTATCGTTATTGTTCTTAATGGCTATTGCGACACAGGCAACATTTGCCAGGGCCGAGTTTACAGTTACAACTCACATGGAGACCAACACTGTATGCCCAAGCACTACTATAGTTATAGAAGATGTAGTCACAGCCTCTTCTCCTGGCGCGATAACAATCACTTCCGCAGGCTCTGCTGCTAATTTTGCGACAGTTATTCCTTACGGATTTTGGCTCGAGCCAGGCCAGAGCGAAGTTGTTTATTCTTATATAACTCCATCATCTAAAGTCACCCCAGGAACTTATGTTCTTGAAGTTGTTATAGCTCAAGGCATTTTTGTGAAAACAGTCAAGCATACTGTTATAGTTGAAAATTGCCATAATACAGTTATCAAGGTTGAGCCAGCTTCTCAATCAATATGCGCTTGCGAGCAAAAGAGTTTCTTATTGACTGTTTCAAACTTAGGAAGATACATGGAGAATTATGAGTTGAGCATTGAAGGCCCCGCGTCCAAGTGGATTGAATTATCTTCAAAATCTATAACTCTAGCTGCAGGTTCAAGCGCAAAGATAACAGTAAATGTCAACACTCCTTGCAATGCCGCAGGGAATTATGATACTAATTTTGTAGTCAAATCAAAATCAGAATATGCTCAGGCAAATGTCAAAGCCGCATTATCAATTGTCTCTTGTTATGATTATACTATATCTAGCGACAAGACATATTACAGCATCTGCGAGGCAGAGAAATTAACCGCACCAATAAAAATAAAGAATTTAGGAACAAACAATAATATTTACAAAATAAACTTACAGGCTCCTAACTGGACTCATCTTGATTTAAATCAAGTTACAATTGAGAAAGGCAAGGAAGCCACTTTCAACTTGATTGCAGAGCCTCCTTACAAGACACAAGGGAACTTTACAGCATACATCGAAGTGATGAGCGACTTCGGAAAAGTTATCAAGAAACATGATATCTCATTGCAAGTTTCAAAATGTTATGATGCTTCTGTAACAATCGAGACAGACAAAGACAAGATGTGCAATGCATTGAGCAACACATACTCTGTCGCTATAAGAAACACAGGAAAATTCCAGAACACCTATGATATTGTTATTGAAGGGCCAGACTGGGTTACAATAAGTGAGAAGAGAGTTACTCTTAACGCGTCAAAAGAAAAATCACTTGTGTTAGATGTTCACCCTCCTTACAACACAAAGCCAGGAGAATATAAAATAAAAGTCAAGGCAATAGATGCTATAAGCAAAACAGAGGCTTCTGACACATTGACTGTAACAACAGTCTCATTAGAGGAATGCTACAGCCCCGCAATAAGCACTAAAGATGACATCGTTGCTGTATCCAAGGACAACACCGCAACAGCATTATTCATAATCGAGAATAAAGGAACTCACGATGCAAACTACACTATCGAAGTAAGTGGAACAGCGACAAAATTCTCACAGGTTCACCCTGGAACAATTGCATTGAAATCGACAAAAGCGCAGACAGTTTACTTGTATTTAGCTCCTCCTTTGGAGATTGCAGCCCAGGATTATGTCATAACAATAACAGTAAGATTAGAAGACACAACAATCCTGGCGAGCAAGACAATAACAGTGAAGGTTTTAGAAGCAGGAGCATTGCCACAGCAGCCACAGCCACAACCTCCAGCAGTCAAGCCAGCTGAACAATCATTATTCTCAAAGATATTTTCATGGTTCTTGAATTTGTTCAAAGCAAAACCCGCAACTAATGAAACAAAGACAAATGTCACAAATGTTACAAAAACAAACCAAACAAAAGTTAACGAGACAAAGACAAACGCAACAAATCAAACACAACCAGTACCGCCAGTAAAAAACATCGCGCCAGTCTTGAGTAAAAAGATTCCAGATATATCAGTTCAATCAGGCAAGAAACAAACAATTGATTTATTAGATTACTTTGATGATCCAAACGCTGATATTTTGACTTTTGTTACTGTCAAGCCGCAGAACATGACAGTTAATATTATAGGAAGCATCGCGACTCTTGAAGCACAGCAAGGTTTCACAGGAACTCGCGAAATTTCATTCTACGCGAGCGATGGTTATGATATCACACAGAGCAACACATTAAAGATAACAGTTACAGCAGCTGCGCAAGGAACAACCCCAACAACAAACAAAACAAATGTTACAAAGACAAACGCGACAAACGCAAGCTGTGGAAATGAGTCATGCACTCCAGCGACAACTCCCACAAAGATTGACTGGCAAAAATTTCTGCCTTGGATAATTGTAGCTGTAATAGCAATACTGATTATTGTCATAATCACCACAGGCCTGGGCAAGAAGATTGTTGATTTCTTCGAAGAAGATGTAAGCAACGGCAATGGCAGAAAGAATAATAATCACAAGAAATAAATTTTTTATTTCTAAGATACTCTCTAAAATAAAATGGCATCCAAGCCTAAGCCTATAATAATTTCTTACCATCCTAAATCAGAGAACTTTAGAGAATGTTTAGTTCATATCATTAAATGGTATTCTCCAGATGGCGCAGAACTAAGTGTTGAATCAAAGAGTAAAGGTAAGACTTATTGTAAGGATGAGCTCCACTTAGTTTCAAAAACGAGTATTGGGATAGCCCCGAGATACTATAAAGATGGAAAAGCAGTGAATTATATAAACCTCCAGGGTAAGATTAACCATCATAATATAGAGAGGATTCTTCAGATGCAGGAGTTATTGGGAGATGCGGACGTTGTAGAAGTAATTAAAAAAAAGTTTAAACCTCATAAGAAAATGATTCAGCCCCAAGGTGGCACTCTTTATTGTACACTTTTTGTAAATCTCTATAAATTTATTATATTATCCAAACCAGAAGAAAAAACAGCGATAGGAACAGAGACACAGCCACAATCAACAAAAATCTCTCCTGGATCTCAACAGATTTCTTAAACTTAAACTTTCAACCTTAAACTTTTAAGGTGAGAATCTTGCTGATTCCTTCTTGCATGCTTGTTCCATACAACCTGTCTGCATTGTTGATTATAGCGTCGTTGTGCGATATGATGATGCATTGAGAACCTTTGACATTGCCCCTCAAGATAGTTGCAAGAATCTCGCTGTTCCTCCTGTCTAACGCAGGATCGATTTCATCGAAGATATAAAAACAATAAGGCTTGTATTTCTGTATCGCGAACATGAGCGCGAGAGCCACAATAACTTTTTCTCCTCCTGACAACGCATCCGCGCTTCTCTCCTTGCCCCTGGCAATCTTGATAATGATGTCCATGCCTCCTGCAAAAGGATCTTGTTTGTTCTCAAGCTCCAAGAAAGCTCTGCCTTTGTTGCTTAGCGAGACAAAATTGTCGCTGAATGACGAGTTTACAGCATTGAACGCCTGCATGAAAGCTTGTTTCTTTTTCTTGTCAACCTCTGCGATTATTTTTAATATCTCTCCTTTCTCCTCCTCAATCTTAGCAGCTTTCTGCGCTATTTCATCATACTCTGCCTTAATCTTGTCATAAACCTCTAATGCTCGCAGATTGACAGAGCCCAGTGTTTGCAGAATCTCTTCATGTTTTTTTAATCTTATCTCAAGCTCATCAATTCTCATTGAAACAATCTCATTCTCTACAACATTATACTCCTTAAACTCCGCGTCCAAAGAACTTGTTTCAGCTTCTAATCTAGCTTTATCGATTTTCAGATCGTTAAATTGCATCTCATTGATGCTTCTGCTTGTTTGCTGTTCATTTATGGAAGTCTCGTTCTGGTGTATTAAATCCTGCAATTTCTGTTTCTTGTCTATGCTGTTCTTGAATTTCTTTTCAATCTCCGAGGAGTCTCGCTCTTTTATCAGAAGCTCTTTCTGCTTTACAGTTAAATTTTTCATGAATTCTTTCAACTCAAACTCTAGCTCGAGCTTCTCCTGCCTTGCTCTTTTGATAATCAGATTACTGTTCTCTATCTCCCGCTTTTTTACAGTCATCTCAACATTATAATCATGCTCCTCATAAATCGGCATGTTTAACTTTATTTTCATCAATGTCTCTTGTAGTTTCTCAAGCTTAGCTTTCTCTTTGCTGTAGCTTTCGTCAATGAATTCAGGACTTTTCAGAGTTTCCTTCAATTCTTTAATCTCTTCATTTAATCTTGAAAGGTTTACAATTATATTCTCCTGATCAATCCTTAATTTTTCTTGTTCTGTCTCTTTAATCTTTATATTATGAGTTATTTCAAGAGCTTCATGATACTTTCTCTCTTGCTCCACGAATTTAGCAATTTGTTCCGCGATGTTCTTTGCTTCTTTTTTTATTGCAACTTGGCTTTTCTCTCTTTCTTTCTTGTCTTTCTCAAACAATCCAACAGCTTCTTTCAATTCTTTCATCAGAGCTTCTTTATACTCTTTAGTCAATGCCTGTTTGCACTTAGGGCATTTATTCAACTCGAGCACTGCTGAGATGTCTTTCTCATGAATTTCTTTTTTAGTGAGAATTCCAAAAATATCTTTCTCTATCTTATGGATCTCTTCCTTAATATCATCGAGCTTCTTTTCATGCGCGCTCTTGCCCTGCCTTATCTCCTCGATATTTGCCTTGGAGCTTGTTTTAATCAATGTTTTTATCTCTTCCTTGATTTCAAAGAGCTTCTTGTCGATTTCTTTCAACTTTACATTGTTTTCGCTTAGCTGGAAATCTTTCTTTGAAATCTCTAATTTTGTGAGATTGTAATTTTCCCTTTCAGCCTCAATCTCGCTCATCTTTTGTTTTATCTCTTTAATCTCATTATTGATTTCTTCAGCCCTCTTGGAATCTTTCTTCACTTCTTCCTTGTCATAGCTTTGAGATTGCCTCTCTAAAGCGCTTAAATCCTCATAAAGTGTTTTCAATTGCTCTTTGATGTGCTCGCTTCTTTTCTCCAAGTTGACTATCTTGTCATTAGTGTTCTCTTTCTTTACATTCAGGCTCGCGAGCTCTGTTTTAAGCTCAAGAATAACCCCGCGCAGCTTGTCCTGCTCAATTCCAGTCTCATTTTGCATCTCTTGCTCTATTTTTTTTATCAAGTCTATAGCCTCGCTAATCTTGCTTTTGAATTCCTGCTCTTTCAATCTTAATTTTTCGATTATCTTTGTCCTTTCCCCTATCTCCTCATCGACTTTGCCAAGAGCTTTCTTCTTTTCCTTTATCTTCTGCCATATGATAGAAGCTTTTTCAACCCCGACACTTTTCTTCAAATTCTGATATTTCAATGCCTGAGCTCTCTCGCTCTCCAAGTTTTTTAAATAAGAACTCCTTTCATTCAATATTGTCTTGACTTCTTTCAGCCTTTCATCAGTTTTTTCAAGTTCATGCAAGGATTTTTCCTTCCTTTCCTCATAAATGCTTATCCCCGCAGCTTCCTCAATAATCTTTCTTTTGTCTTCAGAATGCATCGCTATAATGCTGCTTATCTCTGCCTGTAAGATTATGTTAAAACCTTCAGCATCAATTCCTGCCTGTGACAGCAATTCAAGCATCTCTTGTCTTGTCTTTGTATCATCATTTATCTTATAAACACTTGTTCCATCTCTTCTTACAATCCTTGATATAGCTACTTCCTGAGCAGGCAGCGCGAAAACCCTGTCAGCATTGTCGAAAACCATGCTCACTTTGGCATTTTGAGCTGGCTTATATTCCTTGCCCCCATCATAGATAAAATTAGCAGCCTTGGTTGCTCTCATAGTCCTTACTTTCAAGCGCCCCAGAACAAAACATATTGCATCAGCCAAGTTGCTTTTGCCCGCCCCATTAGGCCCGACAATGACATTCATGCCCCTGTCAAAAACAATATCAGTTGGCCTGGCAAATGACTTAAAACCATGTAAATGCAATTTCTTGATATAAACCATTTTCTCTTTTACCTTATCTTTTCTCTTACTTTGACTCTTTTATCGAATAAAAATTTGAATACATTAAAGCCATGAAAGGGGATTATTTAAAATTTATTATAATGCAAGAATAATGTCTTTATAGTTAATTTATTAAATCTATCCCGCTTGAGGATAGCATGTTTTTCAAGAAAAATAAGAATAAAGTCGAGAAAGTGAAGAAACAATATGTGAAATTTTGCCCTCGCTGCAAAAGCCTCAATGTAAAGGTGAGTAACACAGGAGGCTCGGCAGGCACTTATTTTGGCTTGCCAACTCTTTACAAATGTCTGAATTGTGGCTATGCAAACTATGCTTTTCCAGAGATAGACCTAAATGAACTAAAAAACCAAGAAGAACAAAAAAAGGAAAAAGAAAACAAAGAAGATGGCAATGATTGAACCAAAGCCCGAGTTTCTTGCAAGGATTAAAGAGCTACTTGGCGACGAGACAGATGAGTATTTAAAATGGATACGAGTTCCTTTGAAACCATCAATCCGAGTTAACACACTAAAGATCTCTAAACAAGAATTAAAGGAAAAACTTGAGAAAAAAGGATGGGATATCGCTGAAAAATTTAATAATGCTTTCATAATCAAATCAAACCTGATGCCAGGAGAGTTAGGCAAGGCATTAGAACATCAACTCGGCTATTATTATGTTCAAGAGCTAAGTTCAATGATGCCTCCAATCGCGCTCGAACCTACAAAAGAGGATCTTATTCTTGACTTGTGCGCAGCCCCTGGTTCAAAAACAACAGAGCTCGCGGCAATGCTGGAAAATCAGGGCACAATCATTGCGAACGATGTAAGAATTGACAGACTCACGGCATTAAATTCTAATCTCGAGCGATGCGGCGTGACAAACATAATAGTAACAAGGATGAATGGCATAACTCTGTGCAAAAAACTTGCAAAGTCAGGATTTCTTTTTGACAAAATTCTTGTGGATGCTCCTTGTTCAGGCGAAGGAACGATTCGCTCAAGCCAAGAAACATTAAGAATGTGGAATTTGAACATGATTAGAGGCTTAGCAGCTCTGCAAAAGAAACTTGTAGCAGTTGCTATAGAATGTTTGAAGCCAAATGGAATTTTAATCTACTCAACTTGTACTCACACTCCTGAAGAAAACGAGCTTGTTGTGGATTTCGCATTGAAAAATTTTAATGTTGCTCTGGAACAAGTCTCGCTGCCCCTTAAAACCCGTCCAGGAATAACAGAATGGCAAGGACAAAAGTTAAATGGTGATATTAAACTATGCGCGAGAATATGGCCCCAAGACAACGACAGCGAGGGTTTTTTTGTTGCTAAAATAAGAAAATTGTGAAAAAAGGATAAAAAAATGATAGAACAAAAGTATATAGTTAGAACGCATGTCAATGGCAAATGTTATGATGAGCCTTTTAGTGATAAAGAGCTTGCAGAACACATTTATTTTTCTGATCATCTTCATTCAGCTCTATTTATTGACAAAATAGAACTGATAGAGAAAGCAGATGGAATAGAAAAAGTAATAAAAACAAAAAATGGCACATATTGAAATCTTAAGAAGAACTGAAAAAATAAAGATAGAAGAAAAATTCAGAGAGTTTGACATAAAAATCCCTGTTCAATATCAATTTATCCAGCAGGCAAGAGACAAGATAAGGATTTTTACAGGAGATTTGGGGGTGCATGATTTGATTCGCCTTAGCAAGCTCCTGACAATTGATGCTATAGGTTTATATTTCGCGTTTATGAAAGAAAAAGAATTCAGACTGAGCTATGATGCCTCAATTCTTTATGGCGCGAGTTCTGAAAAATTCATAGAACTTGACAAAGAAGATGCCATAGCATGGCTTAGGGGCGAGGAAATTGAAAACAAGACAAAAAAGCAGGGTTATTTCTTGATAAAGCACGGCAGCGATGTCTTGGGCTGCTGCAAAGCCACTCAGGAGAAACTCATGAATTTCGTGCCCAAAGAAAGGCGAGTAAAACTATAGTTTGCTGTCACAACACAATAGTAACAAACAGTAAGATTTATAAACTGCTATTTCTTATGGTATTAAAATGGTAGACGAAGAAACATTAATCAGACTAGTGCATAGTGCTAAAGAATTGAAAATCTTGAAAGCAATCACTCAGATAACCAAATCAAGTGATAATCTAGATGTTATCATAAGCAAGGTTATAGGCTTGATTCTGAATGAAATAGATGTCAAGATAGTCTTCTTTGTTGTTGAAGAGAACGGGCAGCTAGTTATAAAGAATACAGATGAAAATCGCCCATTAAATTCAACATTCCAGGAGCTTATCCACTTTATAGCACAGGACACAATAAAATATTCTTCTCCAGTACTTGTAAAACAGACTAGAAAAGGAACTATAGCTGATAAATTTGGAATAAAGAGTTTCTTGAGCGTTCCTTTGATGCTTCATGAAGGTCCTGTGGGCTCGATCATACTTATGGCCCAATACAGAAGTTTCTCTCAGGCTACATCAAAGATATTGAGCACAATTGCTAACCAGACAGCTTCTGCTGTCGAACATCTATGGTTAAAGAAAGCCATAGACGAAAAAGAAAAGAAAATCACAAAACTTTACACAAAGCTCTATACAAAAGAGACAAAGAGAGCATTAACAGATGCCTTGACAGGATTATTCAACAAAAGATATTTCCTAGAATTGATAAACTCAAAAGTCAAATCAGGCAAAGCAATCAACTTGATAATGGTTGACTTGGATTTTTTCAAGCATTACAACGACACTTTCGGCCACGTCGAAGGTGATGTCTTATTGAAAAATCTTGGTAAACTTGTCCAGAAGATTAAGAATGTAAAGGCAAGCAGATATGGCGGAGAGGAATTCGCGATTATAGCTGAAAGCGATGTCAATGAAGCTATAACAATTGCCGAAGACTTAAGACACGAAGTCGAGAAACTTTATCCAAAGAAATCCAAAAGGCCAGTAACAGCTTCATTAGGAGTTGGACAAAGAAAGAGAGGAGAAAGCGTAGATGAATTTATAAAGAGAATTGATGCAGCTTTATACAAAGCAAAAGAATCAGGAAGAAACCAGGTTCAAATCGCTAATTAAGGAGACAAAATGAAAAATATAAATAAATTTTTGATAGAGAGTTTTGCTCTCACATTAGGGATTATAGAAACAACTGGAATGCCTATTGATGAAAAAGACAAGAAATTAATTGATTATTTTGACTATAAGAAAAAAACAAGCGATAAAGAGAAAAGTTTATTTGATGCTTATGGCAGACCCTATCAAAAAATAAATTAGGAGGAAAAAATAAAATGGAAACCAAAGAACAAGAAATAAAACCAACCGAGGCTAAATATTGCATTTGGAAGTATTTTGCAGAGAATTATTGGAATAGAGAGAATATTCATACAAAGAAATGTCTTGAATGCCCTGCAGATAAGGAATATTGTGACCTTTATACAGATAAAAAATAAAATGAAAACAGAAACAGAAAATCAGAAGATGTATTGTGTATGGAAATATTTTGCAGAGATCTTTTGGAATAAAGAACTTGAGGCCACACAGAAATGCCGTGAATGCCCTGCAGATAAGGAATATTGCAATTTAGCTAGATTTATTATTAACAAAAAAAATTAAAATGACAAATAATTTAATTGATTTAGCAAGAGAAAAAGGAAAAAATCTTTATAATTATGTAATTGGAAAAGATATTGAAGAAGAGCTTAACAAAATAAAAGGAGAATATTCTTCTTTCGCAAAAATAACATCTGGGATAACTCTTTATAGTGGAAGAATTATGCCTTGGATTTCGGCAGCTTTTACCTTGGGTTGTCTAATTCAAAGGGAATATGGATGGGCTGGCGCATTTGCTGCCCAAACCGCGATTTTCATAGGTGCAGAAAGAAGAAAAAGCAAAAAATTAAGATTCACTTTAGAAAACAAGGTCGCTAATTAATTTTTCCTTTTTTCTATAATTTTATAAATCTAATTTCTCTATGTAATCTATGAACGAGAAGGAATTAGAAAAGTGGCGAGAGGCAGGCAGAATTGCTGCAAAAGTTCTCTCGTATGCAAAAAGTCTTGCTAAGCTCGGGGTTCCTTTGCTTGAAATCTCAGAAAAAGCCGAGGCAGAGATAGAAAAACATGGCGCGAAGAGCGCTTTTCCAATAAACTTGAGCATAAATGAAATTGCCGCGCACTATTCTCCTTTAGTCAACGACGAAGAAAAAGCCCAAGGCTTGCTTAAAATTGATTTAGGAGTGAACGTTGATGGCTACATCAGTGATAATGCATTGACAATTGATTTGACTCCTGATCAAAAATATCGCGAACTGGTAAAAGCTTCTGAAGAAGCCCTGCACAACGCAATCAAAATAATCAAACCCGGTGTCAAACTCGGAGCAATAGGAAAAGTTATTCAAAAAACAATCAATGACAAGGGATTTGCTCCAATAGTAAACTTGTCAGGCCACGAGCTAAAGCAATGGAACTTGCATGCAGGATTAACAGTTCCAAATTATAATAATGACAGCGAAACAATTCTGAAAGAAGGCATGGTTCTCGCTATAGAGCCATTTGCAACAACAGGACAGGGCATTGTTCAAGACGGCAAGCTGAGCGGAATTTACAAATTTCAAGAGAGACATAACACAAGAGACATGGACTCGCGCAAAATTCTCGAGTTCATAGAGAATGAATTTCACGAGCTTCCTTTCTCATCGCGATGGCTCGTGAAAAAGTTTGGAACTCGAGCTTTAATCTCATTGAGACTTTTAGAACAGGTTAATGCACTGCATCATTTCAAACAGCTAGTGGAAAAGACAAAAGCTCCTGTCTCTCAGGCAGAAGCAACAGTTCTCGTGACAAAGCAAGGCTGTGAGATTCTGACAGTCAGCGCAGTCAACGAGAGATAAGTTTTTATATCCTAAAGAATAAATATTTTCATAAAAAGAGGCATAGAAGATGAAACATAAACTTTTCTTTGTAATGGCAGTTATGGCGCTTTTTTTAGGACTGCTTTTATTAAATGGAAATGGGTGCGTGCAGACGCAAGAGCAGAATGAAAACAACCCTGAAGAGAATTTATCAGAAGGAAATGAAGCCCCAGAACTTCCTCAAGTCAACTATAACACCTCTAATAAATTGACTGAAATAACTTTAACAAGAGAAGTTGATGGAGGAACTGTAACACAAAAAGCAAGCTTTAAGATTACTGGTTATCTCAAAGAAATTGCTCCTGAATCAAATAGTTTGACAATGTATTCTGATAGGGCTTTTGATTTTAACCAAGGTACAGTAGAATGGTCAATGGAAGAAAGCGAGACAGATGTGGGCACTGACTGTACTTATATCACTTTAGTAACTAGCTCTGGCAAAGAGGCTATATCAAGCTTAAATGTTCCTTGGAGCACAGATGAAGGCAAGTATCCTAATGGCAGCTTAATGCATTTATCTGATTGGGGCAATTTAAAATTAACTTATAAGGAGCATGGGTTCAATTCAGAATCTGAATCCGAGTTTGCCTTGGCAGGAAAAATACTTATTCCTTTGACTGTGACTGAAAAAGTCGAGCTAAACAAGGCCAATTCGATTTGCGGCGGCTATAACTATCCAAGAACCGCAACAAGATTAGATGAGGGCAATGCAGGATTCCCTATAGTTTTATTGGGTCTTGACTTAAAAAGTTCAAATTATGCAGGTTCATTTAATGCTTTTGAGCCCTATGGTAATTCATGGGAAGGAACCATTGTTTCAGGCTACCAACACGCCAAATTCAAGAGTATAGTTGGCGGCGGAGAAGTTCCAATGCCCGGCGATGAAGCGCCCTGGGTTGTTTCATGGAATATTAATTTGCCTTGATGCTAATATTGTTAATTGTTAAAAATGGCTTTAATCACTGAAGCAAAAAATGCAGGAAAAAAGGAAAAACAGGGCTTTAGTAAAGCAAATGTGGTTTTATCAATAATTATTATAATTCTTTTGTTTTTTTTGCTGTCATTGCTTGTGTATGCCTTTTTCTCACTTAGGGAAATAAATTTCCTCTTGCGAGATTTTTATGTTAGTAATGTCATTCAAAAAGCAACTAGTCAGAAAAGCGGAAATGGCTGCAGCGTATTCAACACCTTGCTTGGTAACAAGACCATAGAAATAATCCAAGATGGCAATCCTCTGCCCGGTGCAAAATGTTATTACACTTACGTTTGTATAAATGAAACAGTAGAATGTGAAGAAGAATGTGTCGAAGATAACCAAACCTGCATGAATGATTCTCAGTGCTGCTCTGGCTGCTGCAATTATATTAGCAATGGTATTTTTCAGTGTCAGCCTAAAGAACAGTGCGAAACCTGCAGAACTTATGATGAGCCTTGTGCAATAAACAATACAGAATGCTGTTCAGGCTACTGCTGCAAAAATGGAAAATGCAGGCCCATTCAAGAGTGCTGTGTTCAGGAAAATCTGACTTGCGTGAATAGTTCTCAATGCTGTTATGGTTTGGAGTGTATAAACAGTCTTTGCGGAAGCAGAGAAGGATGCAATGAAATCAAGGAAAATTGTACTGCAAACAAGGAATGTTGCTCTGAATGCTGCAAATATGTGGGCAATGGGATTACAGAATGTGTCCCGGCAGAAGAATGTTGTAAAGATGAAGGCAGTGATTGTAAGTATGATTCAGATTGCTGCGGGGATCTTGACTGTATAAACGAAACATGCCAGCCGCCATGTATGGAACACAATGAAATCTGTAAGTCAAATGACGAGTGCTGTTCAGGATGCTGCCATTATTCAGACGGAACTTCAACATGCCAACCCTTATCAGAATGCTGCAAGCATGAACAAGAGCTGTGCAAATCAAATGACGAGTGTTGTTCAGGATTATTTTGCAATGACTATAGTGTATGTCAAAAATGCATTACGGGTGGCTATTCTTGTTACGATCCCGATTCCTGCTGCTCGCCTTACAAATGTACGAGCGGAATGTGTGTTCTTTAAATAAAAACAGAATAAAAAATAAAATAAGTTCTAAAAACCGAAAGGTTTAAATAATGTCCTATCATATAATATTATATGGTGATATACTATGACAAAAATTCAAATCGATTTAGACAAGGAGGAAGATAAAATCGTAGAAGTATATAAAATTGTAAATGATTTGAATACAAAGGAAGAAGCGATCAAGAAAATGGTAAGATATTTCAAAGCAGAAATTAAACCTAAAAATCTAAAAGAAAAAGATTATTTCGAGGTATAATAAAATGGAATTTTCAACAATAATATGGATTGGTGCGTCTGCAATTTTAGCAATTGTGTTATTTCTGTTAATTAAAGGATGGATTAGAATTTATAATAAATTTATATATTGGATCACTAGAGCGAACAGAAAATTTGCAGACATTGATGTGATTATACAACAAAGAATAGACATGATTCACGCTTTAGCACAAGTGGCTAAGAAATATTCTATTCATGAATGGAAAACACTTAAAGATGTCATTGAAGCTAGAAGTCGATGGACTAAAGATACACCTTTAAGTGAAAAAGTAATAAATACAGAGAAATTAGAAAATAATTTTATTAAAATTCAGGCTGTATTTGAAAGGTACCCTAATTTAAAGGCCAATTCTTTATACAAGAGATTAATGGGCCATGGAAATATATCCAGGATAGAGTATCGTTTGCGTGAAACAAGATTGGGTTATAATAAAATAGCTCAACAATATAATGAAAGAGTACAAAAATTTCCAAGAAATATTGTTGCAAAAATACATGGATTCAAACAAATACCTTACTTGAACTTCGGTAATCAAGAGCCATACAAACCTAAAGAGATTTTTAATGATTGAGGTAGAAGATGAAGCCTTCTTCGGATAAAATAAAGCCTCCAACACAAAAGAAAGAGATTTTCATGGAATTTTTAAAATATAATAAGCCCCTATTTATAGGGATTATAGCAGGATTAATTTCGGGGATTTTCTTTTCAGCATATAATGATTTAAGACCTCAAATTAAAAATACATTACTTCTTTTAGGTTCCTCTCTTCTAGTCTGCCTTATTTGGTATTTTATTATTCTCCTCATCACATTTATAATATTTATCATCTTTAGAAAAAAATAAATGGCACATTATTTAATAGAATTCAGGTTTCAGTCAAAAAAAATACGAACATATCTTAAGGGTATGATTTATGGCATAAATAGAAAGTTTGGTGTTGGGAAAAGAAAACATGTTCCTCATATAACTTTAGTTGGTCCTTTACAAACTACCCAAGAAAAAAGACTTATCTCCGATTTTGCGAGAGTTTGTTCTCAAACAGAATTGATGAAGTTTAAGGGAAATGGATTTGGAACATTTGATTCAAACAGGGTAGTTTTTATTAATATTGTTCCTAATGAACGATTTAATAAATTCAGGGTAAATCTTTCTAAAACGTTAAAAGAATATTGTAAATTACCCCCACATAATAAGAGAGAAGATAAGGAGAAATTTGGATATCATTCAACATTAGCTATGAAATTAGATCAAAGAGAATTTAATTCTATTAAAAATTATATTAAAACTAAACCTGCACCAAACTTTACACAAATTGTAATGAGAGTTACTTTACTAAGAAATGGTAAGATTCTAAGAGAATATGACTTTTTACAAAGACGATTATTAAATAGGCGACAAGCACTAAACAAACATATTACGCGTAGAAGTAAAACTTTACTCAAGGAATTTATGCAAGGAAGATATGATCCAAATAAGAGGATTAGTCAGAAAGTAGAGAAAATTGAGGATATTTCTGAATCTCCATTGTTATTTAAAAAGATAATTTCATTCTTTACAGGAAAATGAGTTATAAAAGAAGAAAGGGTGTTGCGATTGTAGATACTAATAAAGGAATTTTAGTAGTTTCTGGAAGAAGTAAGAGGTTTATCTTGCCTGGTGGTGGCGCTGAGAAAGGGGAAAGCAGAAAAAAAGCTGCAATAAGAGAACTTTATGAAGAAACAGAATTAAAAACTAAGGAAATTAAATATCTCTTTAAATATATTGGGGGCAGATGGCACACTCGTCGAGGTTCTGTAAGAAATTATGCAAAAGTATTTTTAGTTAAAACCTATGGAATTCCTAGACCAAGACACGAAATAAGACATATTGCATTTTGGAAACCCGAAAGCAACTTACATCTAACGACTGGAACAATAAAATTAATTGAGAAATATCTTAATGAATATAAAAATTAAGAATTATCCAGTATAACTTTGGGGAGTTCTGTCTAAAGCAGCTCTGGCGCTTCTCAAGTAGTGTGTCTCGATGTCTTTATAACGCTTAATGGTATCTTCGGTGATGCTCGCGCCAACTTTTTTCATCGCCGCATCAAAATGTTTTTTCTTGACTTCTTTAGCTTTGATGTCTTCTCTTAAAGCCAACATTCCAGCTTCTTTGCATATCGCCTCAATGTCAGCTCCGCTGCAGCCCGGTGTTTTTTCTGCCAATAGTTTTATGTTTACATCTTTAGTCAATGGCATATTCTTTGTGTGAACTTTGAAAATTGCTTCTCTTTCAGCTTTATCAGGAGCATAAATTCCAATTATTCTATCAAATCTTCCTGGCCTCAAGAGCGCAGAATCAAGCATGTCTGGCCTGTTTGTAGCCGCCACAACAACAACATCATGTAACTCTTCAATTCCATCCATTTCTGCCAAGAGCTGGTTTAAAACTCTTTCAGTAACATTATTTCCAACTTCGCGGCCTCGGGTTGAAGCCAAAGCATCTATCTCATCGAAGAAAACAATGCAAGGAGCAACTTGTTTCGCTCTTTCAAAAACTTTTCTTACTCCTTCCTCGCTTTTACCCACCCACATGCTCAATAACGAAGGACCCTTAACTTGGATGAAATTTGATTCGCTCTCTGTTGCAACTGCTTTCGCCAACAAAGTCTTGCCAGTTCCAGGTGGCCCATAAATCAAAATTCCCTTTGGAGGTTTGATTCCAATGCGCTTGAAAGCCTCGGGATGCTTCAGTGGCCATTCAATTGCTTCTTTCAATTCTCGCTTAATATTCTCCAATCCGCCGACATCACTCCATTTAACATTAGGCGATTCAACTAAAACTTCCCTCATAGCAGAAGGCTGGACAAATTTCAAAGCTTCATGGAAATCTTTTTCAGTGACTCTTAATTTCTCAAGCAAGCTGGGATCTATCGGCACATCTTCTTTTAATTTGAGATCAGGCAAGAGCCTTCGCAAAACATTCATTGCAGCTTCTCTGCATAAAGCAGCTAAGTCTGCTCCTACAAAACCATGCGAGATACTTGCCAAATCATCCAAATTAACATCTTTTGTAAGGGGCATATTTCTGGTGTGAATTTTTAAAATCGCTAATCTTCCCTTTTTATCAGGAACTCCGATGCTTATCTCTCTGTCAAATCTTCCCGGCCTTCTCAAGGCAGGATCAATTGAGTTTGGCATGTTAGTCGCGCCAATAACAACAACTCGTCCTCTTGATTTCAATCCATCCATCATTGTCAGGAGCTGCGAAACAACTCTTCGCTCAACCTCGCCGAAAGATTCCTCGCGCTTTGGTGCAATTGCATCTATCTCGTCAATAAAAATAATGCTCGGAGCGGATTTTTCAGCTTGGTCAAACAAATCTCTAATCCTTTTCTCGCTCTCCCCATAAAATTTGCTCATGATTTCTGGGCCGTTCAACAAGATAAAATTAGCCTCGCTCTCTGTAGCAACTGCTTTCGCCAAGAGAGTCTTGCCAGTTCCAGTCGGACCAAACAACAAGACACCTTTAGGAGGTTCTATTCCTAAGCGTGAGAAAATTTCAGGATGTTTCAAAGGCAACTCGACCATTTCCCTAATTTTTTTGATTTCTTCATCTAATCCGCCGATATCTTCATAGGCAACATCAGGAACTCTTTCTTCTGAGATTTCTACTGCTTTAGGATTGAGAACAAGTTCTGTTGATTCTGTGATTATGACTGGTTGTTTTGGCATTGTGGATACAACAACAAATTTTGTCTCGAAGCCGCCAAATCCGAATTGCATGTTTCCAAATCCAAATGCCTCGCCGAAAATTTGCTGCGCAAAAGAACCTTCCATCAAGTCTCTTCTCCTCTGCGAGCCACCTATTGAAACTAAATCCCCTGTACTGATTGCTCTTCCTAACATTCCTCGCTTCAAGTTATCCACAGCTCCTTGACTTGCCTGAACCATTATCCCTTTTTGTGCTGGCGCGATTATTACTTTCTTAGCTTCTTTGATGTCAGCTTTTTTTACATTAACTGTTTCTCCTATTCCAGTCTTGGCATTTCTCCTTATAATCCCATCAATCCTGATAATCTGCTCGCCAACATCAGCAGGATAACCCCTGTCGATTATAGCTACAGTTTCGCGCGAGCCAACAATAAGAATAACATCGCCTGGCCTCACGCCCAACTCTTTCATTGTGGCTCCGTCTATTCTCGCGATGCCCTTGTAAGCATCTTCCTGCAAAGATTCCATAACCTTCAATTTTGTGAATTTATCATCAACTTTCGCTATCATTTCTCTTCCTCCTCTTCATCTTCTTCCTCTTCTTTAAATGTTAAAGATAATCTTCCAGGTTCTTCAAGCCCTATTCTTACCATTTGGGTCATTCTTTCTATTTGCTTTTCCATTTCATGAAACATTTGCTCCTGAAAATCAATTATCTCGCGAGGGATTGATACAGTATAACTGTTGCCAACCATTCTCAACTTAACCGCAAATGGTCTTTGTCTTAACTCTTGGAATTTTTTGTATTCTTCAATGTCGTTGGGATGATAGATATACTTGCCGCACTTTTTGCATTCCAAAGCTCTCAATGAAAAACCATTTCTTACAACAGTAACCTTATCCATTTTCTTGCTGCACTTGCTGCACATGATAGTTTCATCAAATATGTCTGTCATTTTAGTGTATCCTTCGTGTATACACATATAATATACACTATTTAAATATTTCGATTTGATTTTTGGTTTCTAAAGGAGTTAAAAAATATATTATTGACTATAGATTTGTTTATAAATCTCCGGTTTCTTTGTGTATTATGGCTGAAGAAAAATAAAATGGATAAAATAAATTTAGTTGATTTGTGTAAAAAGGCGGGTTTTAATAGATTTGGAGTTCAAGAGATATTTGATAAAGAAAAAAATTATATTCGAAAAATTTACAAAAGATTTGAAGTACCGGAGGACGTTTTATTGTATTACAGGGGTTTGCCTCCTGAAGGAATAGAACTATTTCTTTTTCCTAATAAAGAATACTTAAAGGAACAAGGAGATTTTTACTCAGAACAAGATAGAATAGATGATAGTTTTCAATATTTTTGCCTCCCGAATAATGCGAGAATAGAATTAGCTGCTCAAAAAATGAGAGGTATACTCCAGCTGGGTATCGATGTGACTATTGAAGGTAAAGTCCCAGTTTTTTATAAACCTAAAATAGGAAAAGGTAATATACGTATAACAGAATTACCCCCTGATAAATTTGGAGAAGAAGCCTTAGAAATTCTTTTAGCTTATGTAGAATTTGCTAATAAAAAATAATTAATCGTCTGAAATAATGCTGGCTATTAAGATTTAGATTCAATTAATTGATTTTCATATCAATTTGCTTTTCATAAATCTTTTCGATGATTCTGATTGCCATTTGATTCAGTTTTTTCAAATTATCTTCAGTGTGTTCAGAAGGCACAAAGATAAGGAACTCGTCGCCAGCGCTTTCATTAAGCCTGTGTCCTATAACATCTGCAACTCTTTTGCCTGTAGAAGTCAGATTTTCATGTCTTATATTATGTTTGATTGCCTGTCCTATAATCCCAAGATGCTTGTCAACTTCAGCATAGCCCAGTTTGTTATTCCACTCGTGCAAATCATCCAAATCAAATAACAGGTAATAACCCTCTGTAATCCCTTTCTGTTTTAATTCCTCAAGTCTTAAAACAAATCCTGTTTTGTTCAACAAACCCGTGACAGGATCTCTTAATGAGAAATTTTGCAAAATCTTCACTTGCTCATCCGAGAGCCCTTTAGCTAATTTATAATATTCTTGAACTCGTTGCTTAAAACTGTCAGGGATTTTGCTTTTGAGCCTCTGTCCTTCCCAAACCTTGATGTTAAAGTCATTCTTGCCTTTCTCTTTCTTGGCTTCTGCCATGGCTCTCGCCGCCTCTTCGAAACTGCGGCCGATGCCGCATGAGACTTTGATAATGTCGTTTCTCGTCGTCATCTTCAGCTTTAAATTTCACCAGATTTTAGCAATAATCGCAAAATGGCGAATTACATTAAATATAAAGAATATTTATAAATCTTAGCTTTCTGTTTATATTATGGCAGAAAAAGAGATAGATTTCAAAGCCATTGAGAAGAAATGGCAGCAAGAGTGGGAAAAATCTAAAGTCTTCCAGGTTAAGGAAGACAAGACAAAGAAAAAATTCTACTGCCTTGAGATGTTTCCCTATCCGAGCGGCGAAGGCTTGCACATGGGCCATGCTTTCAATTACACAATCGGAGATGTTTTCGCGAGATTCAAAAGAATGCAAGGGTTCAATGTATTATATCCTACAGGTTATGATTCTCTTGGATTGCCTGCAGAGAACGCAGCAATTAAAGCAGGGGTTCATCCTAAGACATACACTGAAAAAGCAATTATCAATTTTATCAAACAACAAAAAACTCTCGGTTTTAGTTACGATTGGGGCCGCGTTGTAAAAACTTCCGACCCAGATTATTATAGATGGGATCAATGGATTTTCTTAAAGATGTTTGAGAAAGGGCTTGCATTCAGAAAAAAAGCTCCTGTAAACTGGTGTCCGAAATGCAACACCGCCCTGGCAAATGAACAAGTCCATAATGGCAAGTGCTGGCGCCATGAAGACACGAATGTAGAGATAAAGCCATTAGAACAGTGGTTTTTCAAAATCACAGATTATGCCGAAGAGATATATGAAGACATCAAGAAACTAAAAGGATGGCCTGAGAACATCAAAGCAATGCAAGAGAATTGGATTGGCAAGAGTCATGGCATTAACATTAATTTCATAATAAACAAAAAACCATGGCCCATCTTCACAACTCGCCCAGATACAATTTACGGAGTTACATTCATGGTTATCGCAGCACAACATCCAGAGCTCATGAAACTTGTTACAAAAGAACAAAAATCCAAGATAGAGGCATTCTTGAAGAAAATTAAAAGCACTAGTGAAAAAGATATGGAAGAGCTCGAGAAAGAAGGTGTTTTTACAGGTTCTTATGCAATCAATCCAGTTAACAATGAAAAAATTCCTGTTTATACAGGTAATTTTGTCCTCGCGGAATATGGCTCAGGCATGGTTATGGCTGTTCCAGCTCATGATCAGCGCGATTTCGAGTTCGCCAAAAGATATAATTTGTTGCTAAAAGAAGTTATAAGACCAATTTACGGCGAAAAACAAAAGAATGAGGAATTCAGAAAAACAATTTCGGCAGTTGTTCATAGAAAAAGAGATAACAAATTTTTAATATTAAAATGGAAAAATAATGAATGGGTTTCTCCTGTTGTCGGAGGAATTGATGAAGGAGAAAAATTAGAAAAGGCTTCAGAAAGAGAAGTTTTAGAAGAAACGGGCTATAGAGTAAAATTTGTTAAGAAGTTAGGAGGAGAATTTGAAGCACATTATCTTGCTCCACACAAAAAAGTTTTTAGATACAGAATTGACCAACCAGTTTTAATGGAATTAATTGATGAAAAGCCTAAGAAAATCGAAGAAAGAGAGAAAAACCTGCATGAAGCTATTTGGTTAACTGCAGATGAAGCATTAAAACAGATCACTCATGAATATAATAAATTGGGCTTATTAAGATATTTAGGAAAAGATATGGCTTTTATAGGAGAAGGAATTTTAATAAACTCGGGCAAGTTCAATGGCTTGACAAGCAAGGATGCAATCAAGGTCATTTCAGATTATATTGAGAAACAAAAGTTTGGCAAAAGAACTGTCAATTTCAAGTTGCGAGACTGGCTCATCTCTCGTCAGAGATATTGGGGAACTCCAATCCCGATTGTTTATTGTGATAAGTGTGGCATTGTCCCTGTGCCAGAGAGCGCATTGCCAATCGAGCTTCCAAACAAAGTTACATTTGGCAAAGGCAACCCTCTTGCAACAAACAAAGAGTTTATCGAGGTAAAATGCCCAAAATGCAAAGGAAAAGCCCGCAGAGAAACAGACACAATGGACACGTTTGTCAATTCAAGTTGGTATTTCTTGAGATATTGTGATTCTAAAAACAATAAAGAAATCTTCGACAAAAAGAAAGCAGCTTACTGGATGCCTATAGATCAATACATTGGAGGAGCAGAACATGCCTGCATGCATCTCATATATTTCAGATTCTACACAAAATTCCTGCGAGATTTAGGTTTAATCGCTATTGACGAGCCCGCTCTCAAATTATTCAACCAAGGCATGGTTCATGGGACAGATGGGACTGTCATGGCAAAATCCCGAGGTAATGTAGTCAATCCTTTAGAGATAATTGAAAAATATAATGCTGATACTCTTAGATTATATCTCATCTCAACAGCCTCTCCTGACAAAGATTTTACTTGGGATGAAAGAGCAATCGAAGGCAGCTACAGATTCATTAGAAAAGTTTATGATTATTTCTTGAAAGTCAAAAAAAGCAAGCCAACTCCTAAAACAGAAAGTAAGCTCAATAAAACAATCAAGGAATTCACAGATGATATTGAGAACTTCAGATATAATCTTGCAATAATCAAGCTTCGCGAGTTATTTGATTATCTTAGCGAGGAAGAAAGCAAAGAAACTCTAGAATCTTTCTTGAAATTTCTTTCTCTTTTCTGCCCCCACGTTTCAGAAGAACTATGGCACAAATTAGGCAACAAGTCATTCATCTCGACAGCAATATGGCCTCAAGCTGATGAGAAGAAAATCAAGCCAGAATTTGAACAACAAGATAAAGCTGTCGAGCAGCTTAAACAAGACATCTCACATGTTCTAAAGATAATAAACAAGAAGCCAAAAGCAATTTACATTTATGTTATTCCTAAAGAGACTTCATTATACAATTCAAAGGAACTTGAACAGGCATTCTCGTGCAAGGTTCAAATCATGGCAAACAACAAGGCAACTTATGACCCTCAGAAAAAGGCAAGTAAGGCAAAACCTGGCAAGCCCGCCTTGTATATAGAATAAAATGACTAATTGTATTATAATTCATGGTTGTCCTGATAACATAGAAAAAGCAATGAATCCTAAAACGAGAACATATGATAAACATTGGATTCCTTGGATAAAAAAACAATTGGAAAAAGAAGGAATTAAAACAGTCACGCCATTAATGCCAACTCCGTGGGAACCAAAGTACGAAGAATGGAAAAAGGAATTGGATAAATTAGATGTTAATGAGAATACTATCCTTATTGGGCATAGTTGTGGCTCAGCATTTCTTGTCCATTGGTTGGGGGATACAAAAAAGCGCATTAATAAATTGATTCTTATAGCTCCTTGGAAAGTCCCGCCAAAAGATAATCCAATAAAAAAGAAATTTTATGAATATTCTATTGATCCAACAATCAAATCGAGAGTCAAGGAAATTATAATTTTTACTGCTAATGATGAAGTCAAAGATGGAAAATTAAGTGCTAAAATGTTTCATGAAGCACTCGGCGGGAAATTAATCAAACTTAAGGGCATGGGGCATTATACTCAAAATGATATGGGAAAAACCGATTTTCCTGAACTTTTAGAAGTTATTATTTCTTCACAACAATCTTTAAAAACTTTCGAGTTTAAATATAATCATGGCAGATAAAATAAAACCAGAGATGAAACTGGCAATGGTCATGGCAGTTAACGAAGTTCTTGAGTACAAAGAAAAAAAACCCTATTCAAGCACAGAAGAGATACTGCAGTATGTAATGAGAAACATCAAAGCAAAAGGTGAGGCTAAGATGGGGGCAATGGCAGCTGCTTCTCATGCCTTGAATTACAAAGAGAAGAATCCGGAAGCAAAAGACAAGGAAGTCATGCAAATCGTTATGAATCGAAGCTCTGAGATATTAAATTCTATAGGAAAAGAGTAAAATATATGCTCATTACTCAAGCACAGCTCTAATTCTCCTCACCCCGCCCGCGACAGACTCTTGTAAAAGGATTTTTAAATCTTAGATTATATTTAGTTTAATGAATAAAAACATATTGGAAGTAAAAAATTTAAGTTATAGCTACCCTGCCGAATCAAATTTAGTTTTGAATGATATTTCTTTTAATGTCAAGGAAAGAGAGTTTTTTTCTGTTGTTGGGCCTAGCGGATGTGGAAAGACAACGTTAGCTTTAACTTTAAATGGGTTAATCCCAAAGTCACTTAAAGGCAAGATAAAAGGAGAAGTTATAATCAATGACAAGAATATAAAAGATATTCCAACAGCTGAAATAGCTCAAGAGGTGCAGATTTTATTTCAATCCCCAGAATCTCAGTTATTTGCTTTGAACGTAGAAGATGAAATAGCTTTTGGTTTGGAAAATTTGAATATTGACCGGGAGAAAATAGAGAAGAGAGTTAATGAAGCGCTGAAAAAGTTAGGAATAGAAAAGTTGAGGAATAGGTCAATAGAAGAATTAAGCTTGGGACAGAAGCAGAAAGTTGCTTTGGCTTCAGTTTTAGCTATGAAGCCCAAAATTTTAATTTTAGACGAGCCAACCGCAAATTTAGATCCTTCTTCCGTTAAATCTTTTTTAAACATATTAAAAAATCTAAAAAAGGAGATGACTATACTTTTAATTGAACATAATATGGATTTTGTAAAGGATTTTTCTGACAGGATTATGCTGATTAACAGAGGGAAGGTTATGAAGATAGATAAAACTTATAAGATATTTAGAGATAAAAAATTCTTACAAATAATGAACCCTCCTTCTAATGTGAAAGCTAGTATAGAAAGAATTAAAAGAAAGAAGAAAGTTATGGGAGAAAAAATACTGGAAATTAAAGATTTAACTTTTTCTTATCAAAACGAAGTTGTTGCGTTAAAGAACATCAGCTTAGACATTTATAAAGGAGATTTTTTAGGAATTGTTGGTTTAAATGGAAGTGGGAAATCAACTCTTGCCTTAAATATTATTGGTTTGCTAAAAGGGAAAGGCATAATCTTGTTTAGTGATGATGACATAACCCAGAAAGATGTTTATGAGAGAACGAAGGATATAGGTTATGTTTTTCAAAATCCAGATTATCAATTATTTGAAGATAATGTTGGCAAAGAAATTGAGTTTGGACTAAGAAATATCAAGCTGTCAGAAAAAGAAATTAAAAAAAGAGTGAGCAATGCGTTAAAAATAATTAATCTAATAAAATTTTCTAAAAAAGACCCATATTCTTTAAGTGTTGGACAGAAAAGAAGAGTTACTATTGCTTCAATTTTAACTATGCTTCCTAAGGTTATTATTATTGATGAACCAGATACTGGTTTAGACTATAGAAGTGCAAAAAAATTAATGGATTATATAAAAAAATTAAATGAGTTGGGGCATACCATCATGGTTATTTCTCATAATATCGAATTAATAGCTGATTATTGTAATAGAGTTATATATTTAGAGAATGGTGAGATTAAAGATATAGAGAAATTTATTGAGAAGATTAAAAAAAGCTAGATTAGTTTTGGATTTGTCTCACAAAAGTTTTGTTTTGTATTTTTTTGTAAATTAAAAATCCAATAAAAATTCCTATAAAACTTTCAACTAAAAAAATAACAAATAAGAAAGGAGCTGTTTTGAGCAGCAAATCAGCTTGAGGAAGCCCTAGAGAAATATACATATAAAGCATTGAAGGAACCAATATAAGATACACAATAACAAAACCTAAAAATAAAGTCCATTTTTTGTATTTTCCTATCTTGACAACAGCATCAAATGGGATTCCGATTCCTAAGGCAAGAACAATTTTCAATGGTCCTGGTAGATTACCTAACATATTTGTAGGAATAGCTAAAATTCCATAAATAAGCCACATAATAGTCACTACTCCAAATTTTCTGACTATAAGTATAACAATAGTCATGATTATAGCTTGAATAAAAGTTGAAACAAGACCAGAAGCAGCTGGATTTCCTATAGCCACATTTAATCCAGAGCCCAGGACAAAACTAAGAACAAACATTAAAGCCCCCATTAGAGCTGCAAAAATTAAGTCTTTGGTTGTAAATTTTTTAAACATTTTAACTCTGAATTTGTTTTATTAGTTGTTTGTTCTTTAGTTTGTTGTGAAGTAAATAACCTAAAATTCCTCCAATTGCCCCGATTACAAATCCTATAAGAATAAATAAGCTTAAACCCGATTCTTGAAGGGAAGGTAATCCAAGCAGCCTAGCTGTTAAATAGTATGTAATTGAGCTTGTGGATACAAATAATCCCCCAGAAATTATTGATGCAAGTTTTTTTCTTTTTTGTAATGTAAAAAATACAATTTCTGCTACAATTGCTGTAGGCACTAATACAAGATATTTTGCAACTCCCGGAACTCCAAATGCAGGAGTCGGAAGTGCAATTGTGCTTACTAAAATAGAAGCCAAAATAAGAACCCCAAATTTTCTTATAATAAGTAATATTAATATTGCAGCCATGGCGTCTACTATGGATACAAATAAAACCATAGGTATTGTCCCACCAAACGCAGAAAGAGAAAGCTCCATTACAAAAATAATTGCACTAAATAAGGCAATTAGAATTAACTCCTTTGTTGTAAACCTCTTTAACATATTAACTTGAAATTTGTCTTACTGCTCTTTTATTTTTCAGTTTGTTATAAATAAACACAGCAATTAATGCTCCAATTACAGCGGTTACTACTCCCATTAGGGTCATCACCCAAACAAGCTCTCTTGTTTTTTCTAATCCTGGCAAACCCATCAAGGTTCCAATGAATAGTAATAACCAAGGAGTCAATCCAACAGAAACCGCGCTTGCTAATATAACAGCTAGTTTTTCTCTTTTTCTGAAAATATAAAAAATAATATCAAATACCAAACATATCGCAAACATTAGAGGTACTTTATGTAGGCCGGGCCCTCCGAGAGCAGGGGAAGGAATTACTAAAATCCCCCAAATAATACCCAGTAAAGTAACTGCCCCAAATTTCCTGATTACTAATGCTGTTAAGACAAAAAAGATAGTCAATATTAGTGGAGATAAAAATGAACTTAAAGGTATTCCTGTAATGACATTTATGGCTGTTGTGAAATAAGAAATAACAGTACCTAAAGCGGCCATCAAGGCAATGAATATGAATTTTTTTATAGCCCACTTTTTTAACATACTTAAATAAATTTATTAACCTATATAAATTTAATGCGGTATGCAATTTTACGACTTCATTTATAGGGATTCGATAATCCACAAACTTGACCCAAGAACAAAAATCTTATGGGTTTTTATACTTACTTTAATGGTTTTCATGACAAACAATGCTTACATTATTATCGGAACTTTTATTTTTGTTCTCTTCACTATTTTTCTTGCCAAGTTGCCTTTGAAATCTGTATGGTTAAGTTCGAGACTGTTTGTTATTGGATTTACAATTGCTTATGTTGTCCTTTTTAGTTTGCTATTGTGGGATTTAAAACAGGGAGTAACCGGGGGTTTATTGTTTTCAATTAAATTTTTGATAATTATTCTTTCTACAATAGTTTTTGCTATGTCTACATCTCCAAGAGATTTAATCTCAAGTTTAATCAAACTTAAAATTCCATATGAAATAGCATTTATGTTGACTTTAGCTATAAGATTTGTTCCTGTTATAACAAAAGAATTTAATCATGTTATTGATGCCCAGAAAGTTAGAGCACATAAAATTAGATGGAGTTTAAGACACCCTATAGAATCTGTAAAAACTGTTATTCCTATTTTGATTCCTACTTTAATGATTTTGTTTAAAAAGTCTTTAGATTTGGCCATGTCTATTGAGTCAAGAGCATTTAGGGCTAGCAAAAAAAGGACTTATCCTCCT
This sequence comes from Candidatus Woesearchaeota archaeon, assembly GCA_964354405.1. Taxonomy (GTDB): domain Archaea; phylum Nanobdellota; class Nanobdellia; order Pacearchaeales; family UBA284; genus JAVZYK01. Next base: position 336,326 of record CAYGZP010000001.1, read on the forward strand.
GGCTTGAAGTTTAAGTTTAAAGATTATGCTGTTATAATCTTGCTAGTTGTGGCTTTTTGGCTGTTTTTGAGATATAGATAATTACTCAAGAACAGCCCTAATTCTTCTGATTCCTCCGGCTACAGATTCTTGCTCGGAGATTTTGAATTTGCCTAACTCGCTTGTGTTTTGGATATGAGGACCCATACAAATCTCTATTGATGGCCCGATGAAATAAACAGAAACAATGTCAGTTTTATATTCAAACTCGCTCTTCGCGATTTTCTTCGCTTCTTTGACACCCATCTCTTTCCTTTCGACCTTGATTCCTTGTTTTATTATCTTATTGATCATGTCTTCAACTTCTTTAATCTCATTGCCTGTGAGTTTTCTATCAAAATTAAAATCAAATCTCAAGCGTTCAGGGGTAATGTTAGAGCCGCGCTGCATTATCTGTTGTCCAAGCACTTTCCTTAATGCATATAACAATAAATGCGCAGCAGTGTGCAACTTTGCTGTTGGATATGTTGCATCGCTCAATCCTCCTTTGAACTTTTTCTCTGCGCCCACCCTTGAAAGCTCTTGATGCTTCTTGAATTCGTCATGATAACCCTTCTCATCAACATTTATCCCATTATCATCGCACAATTCTTTTGTTATTTCAATCGGAAATCCATAACTCTGGAACAAGAAGAAAGCTTCTTTGCCCGAGATTACTTTATTCTGCGCAAACTTATTAAACTGATTCAATCCCTTTTCTAGAGTTCTCCTGAACTTCTCCTCTTCTTTTTTCAGCTCGCTTAAAATGAACTCGGATTTTTTCTTGAGCAAAGGATAATCTTTATGATAAATTTGAATAACAACTTTTGTTATTTCTTCTGTAAAATCATTGTTTATTCCGAGCAACTTTGCATGTCTGATTGCTCTTCTGATAAATCTTCTTAGAATATAGCCTTGATCAACATTGCTTGGGACAATAGAATGTTCATCTCCGAGAATAAACACAGCAGCGCGCAAATGGTCTGTTATGATTCTTAGCGAGCGAATCTGAGAATCACTGAAATTCTTGATTTTGATTAGGCTTTTAACCTTATCAACTATTGGCGCGAGTGTTTCAATCTCATACACATTTTTCTTGCCTTGTAACATCGCTATAGTTCTTTCAACGCCCATTCCAGTGTCAACATTTTTTTGTTTCAATGGTTCATAGATTCCCTTTGGATTTTTATTGTATTGCATGAAAACATCATTCCATATTTCAAAATATTTACCGCATGAGCAGCCTGGCTTGCATTCTTTTCCACAGGATTTCTTTCCAGTATCAATAAACATCTCAGTATCTGGACCACAAGGCCCTGTTGCGCCAGCAGGACCCCACCAATTGTCTTTTTTTGGTAGAAAGTAGATTCTCTTTTCAGGAATCCCTACATTTTTCCACATGCTCGCGGTTTCATTGTCTTTCGGAGCATCTTTATCACCTGCAAAACAAGTGACATGTAAGTTCTTTGGGTCAATTTTTAAAATTTTAGTGAGGAACTCATAACTCCATTCTATAGCTTCTTTTTTCCAGTAATCTCCCAAGCTCCAGTTGCCCAACATCTCAAAAAAAGATAAATGAGTTTCATTGCCGACTTCATCTATATCTCCTGTTCTCAAGCATCTTTGGCAGTTCACAAGCCTTTTTCCTTGAGGATGCTGTTGTCCTATGAGAAATGGAACAAGTGGATGCATGCCCGCTGTTGTAAACAATACAGAAGGATCATGTTCAGGAATGAGCGAGGCATTAGCTATCTCTTTATGCCCTTTTTTCTCAAAAAACTCAATATATCTCTTTTTCAGCTCTTCTGACTTGATTGTCATGATTATTACTGTTTCTTTATACTTATAAAATTTTTCTTGTCAATAATTTTTTTCAATTTATCAAGATGGAGTAAGCGGTTCTCTTTTTAGTTTATTACAAGGCCATTCTTCACATTCACTACAATGAAAAAGTCCTTTTGACTTGGCACAATTTTTCAATTTCTTAACTCGCTTTTCTTGTTCTTTCAACCATTTATTCAAGCCTGTTTGTTTTATTCTTTTTTGATTATTAGTAACTTCATCATACCATTCTTCTGTATCGAAGAAGTTTTTTATCTTTTTACAAGGGAAATCAGAACATTGATAACAAAAATCGAACTTTCTTCTGTTTAAACAGCATTCAAATATCCTACAGACTTTTCTATATTTTAAACACTCTCCCTTTCCGGATCTACAACCCTTACAAGTTCCTCTTTGAAATCCCAAACATTCTCCACAATAAAGACCGCATGGGGCTGCTATAAGGCTTATTTTCTTTTGTTTTATCATACTATTAACAAGATTTTTAAGATTTAAAAGTTATCTTTTGGCATGAGAAAACCAACCAAATCAGTATCAGGAGTTACTCCTGTAGCTGTAGTTGTCAAGCCAATGAAATGCAAGCATGGAACCTGTTTGTACTGTCCTTCATTAAATGTTCCACAAAGCTACACTCCTTTAAGTCCTGCTGTAATGAGAGCGAAACAGCTTGATTACGACGCTTACAAACAAGTTGTTGCAAGAGTCAAGGCATTCCGAGTCATGAAACACCCCACTGACAAGATTGAGCTCATTATTATGGGCGGAACATTTTTGTCTTATTCAAAAGATTATCAGTACAAATTTATCAAGGCATGTTACGATGCATTAAACGGCAAAATTTCTAAGGATTTGGAGCAAGCGAAAAAAATTAATGAAAAAGCAGAACATAGATGTGTGGCATTATGTATTGAGACAAGACCAGATGTTTGTTCTAAGAGCGATATAAAAAGGATTTTGAAGTTTGGTTGCACTCGTGTTGAACTTGGAGTTCAAGCAGTCGATGACAAGCTCTATAGAATAAACAAGCGCGGGCATAAAGTTAAAGAGGTTATTGATGCAACTCGAAGACTGAAAGATGCGGGTTTTAAGGTTGGATATCATTTAATGTCCGGATTGCCAGGCTCTAATTATAAAAAAGATATAGAGATGTTCAAAAAAGTTTTCACAAGCGAGGATTTCAGGCCAGACCAGCTTAAAATTTATCCTTGTCAGGTCATTAAGGGCGCAGAACTTGAAAAATTATACAAAAAAGGCAAATACAAACCTTATAATGATAAAGCTCTTGTCAAACTTCTCATTGAATTCAAGAAAATTGTGCCTCGATATTGCAGAATCATGCGAGTCATGAGAGAGATTCATCCCGATTTTCTCGTGGCAGGAACTCTCCGCATTGATTTGAGAAAAGTTGTGGCAGATGAAATGGAAGCGAGAGGAATAAAATGTAAGTGCATAAGATGTCGCGAGATAGGTTTTTCATTATTGAAAGGCGAGAAAATTGATAAAAGATTAAAGCTTAACAAGATTGAATATCGCGCTTCTCAAGGACGCGAGTTTTTCTTAGAAATTATAAACAAAGAGGATATCATTTTTGGCTTGGTGCGATTGAGAATTCCTGACAAGTCAAATGTTTTACTTGTGCGAGAGTTGCATGTTTACGGGCCTGCTTTGGCAATTGGCGCGCGAGGCAAGGATTCTCAGCACACTGGATTGGGCAAATGGCTTATGCAAGAGACAGAGAAGATTGCTCAAGCTCAGAAATGCAAGAAGATTAAAATTATCTCGGGAGTTGGAGTTAGAGAATATTACAAAAGTTTAGGATACAAGTTAGAAGACAGTTATATGATCAAACAAATTTAAGAAATCTAAACAATAATTATTTTTCCTTTCGGCCCGACATTTATCACTTTTGTCCTGCCGATTTTTTCCTCGATGCCCTCTGCTTCGTGAGCGTGGCTGCAGATTGCAATATCGGGCTTGAATCTCTCGATGGCTTTCTTTACTCCATCGCTGCCAGGCACAAAGCTTGGGATTTTTGCCATTAACGAGCCGCTCGGATGATTGTGTGTAACCATAATTTTTTTCTCAACGTTCTTGACTTTCTCAAATCCTTTTTTGAGTGTTGAATAAATCTCATTCTCGCTTAGTTGAAATAATCCGATGTTCGAGCCGCCTGCGCCGAAAATTCCTATGTTATGTGATGGGTCTTTCATTCTGATGCCCTTGCCATGGATGTTTTTTACATTAGGCGAATAAACTTTCTCAAGGAAATTCGCTGTGGCTAAAGTCTCATGATTTCCTGGAATGATAAAAACCTCCAGATGTCTTTTGGCAAACGGGCCAACAATATAATCCACAGATTGCTCTGCAAATGTCAAATCACCCGAGAGAATAACCAAATCAACCTTGGCTTTTTTTGCCTTCACTGCCAGCCTTGATGCTTGTCTTGAATCTCCATGCAAGTCACCTATAGCCATTATCTTCAAATGTTTTGTTTTTTGTTTTTTGGGGGTTGTTTTTTTTCTCATATCACTAAAAAGAAACAAGTAGTTATAAAATTATCGCCCCGCATTACTGCAAGAAAAATGATTTTGCACCCGCATCCTTTGTCTTTGGAAGTTTTGCAGTCATTAGTCCTTCGAAAGCTCTGTTTGGGTTATATATCCTATCTATCTCCATCAATGCAAGAATGGTTTTAGAGTCATAACATACTCCTCTATCGAGGTATCTCGCAGGATTCACTTCCTTGCCATCTTTTATAAGTTCATAGTGCAAATGGATATTTGTGGCCCTACCCGTTTTCCCCATCAATCCAATAATATAACCATCTCCTATGGAGTCTCCCTCTTTTACAAGTATTGTAGACATATGCGCGTAGAATGTTTTTAAACCATTACCATGGTTAATAACCACATATTTTCCTGCTCTGCCATTGTTAATGTTATATACCCTTTCTACGACCCCAACAGCAGATGAATGAATATTCAAACTTCTGGTCTTACTATTCATATCAATCGCGCGATGGGACCCTGCTATTTCCATCCCCCATATTGTCCTTTTACACCAATTTGTATATCTTTGGCCCCATGTCGAATTCTCAAGAGGGTCCATCAACGGTTTTGTTCTTTCCTTGGCTTCAATGTTTATAGAATCCAAAACAGCATATTCCTCTCCAAAATAACTGTTAGTTTGCAGAATCTGGCTTAACTTGTACTTGCCGGGCTTTACATCCAAATTCAAAGCCATCAAATCTTTTGTATAGAAAACATTTTTATTGTTTCTGAAACCCTTGATAAGTTTTTCAAATTCTTTTTTATGCACCAGTTCTTGATATTCTCTCTTTATTCTGTGTTCTTGTTTATTCTCAAGATAATCCATTGCCATTCCTCCTAGTTTAGAAGCAGCCAATAGAAAAACAGAAGCAGCAGTAGCTACCCAAAAAGCTTTTGTAGTAAAATCAGCGCGTTTTGCTTTTGGCGCTTTTGGTTTTTCTTTTCTTGATACATCAGAAACCCCAAATGGAATAGCAATTCCCTCAACTCTCTCTTCGAGTGCTGGCGCAACTTTATATTCTACAGCAGGCCGCGGAATTACAGTAACTATAGGTTCTACAGGTGCTTCGCCCACTGCCAATCCCAATTCTACAAGTGTTTTGGCTCTTACTCCCAACAAGTCAGCAGAAAAATGATATGCTGGCAAAGCCAAAAATATTAATTCAGGGTTTTTTTCATGTCTTAAAATGCCTTCCAATAGCTGATGTCTCTTTCTATCTCGCGCTGTGATAAAATTCAAACACTTATCCGAGTCTATTTTAGCGTATCTTTTTGCTATAAGATCTGAAAATAAGCCCAGCCATCTCAATTGAATAATCTTTTTCTCGTTATTGTCCATCAAATAAACTGGTTCTTTATATAAGTCATATGGGTCATTAGCGAGATCTGTGAAATCTACTTCTATTGTACTTGCCCCTTGCTTAGCCATGTATTTTACACGATTTTAAGCTATATAAAATTTACCTTTTTATTGTCATTTAGAAATAGTAATAAAACTTATTTAAGGACTACTTAAGAATTAGAAAAATAAAAAAAAACAAAAAAAGAAAAAAAAATAAAAATAAAAAAGAGCTTATTTGCCCCATGCCATAATCCCCATAATTATTAAATTAAGTACAGGAACTAACATAAGCAAAGACCACCATCCAGGTTTCTTTATATTTTCAGCAATTCTCCACCAGAACCATATCGTCCCTGCTGTCAGAGCCAAGCTTCCTACGACTGGGATAATCGGCACTAGCACAATTAAAGTGAACCATCCACTCAATTTGGCAATCTTTACCATCAGGTAAACATTTGCTATAGGGATAAATGCCAGCCATCCATTAGGGGTTTTAGTCTTCTTTGCAATAGCCATTAATACCAATGCACTATAGATATACAAAGCAAGTGCTATAATTACAAAAACCACTAAAAAGGCACTAATAGCTGCTAAAAAGCCAGCCCCAAACATAGATGCTAAAATATCTTCATAACCTACCATTTTCTGTTTTTACCTCCTTTCAATTCCTTTTTTTATTTACCTTTATCTTCGTTTTTTTACGTTTCTCAACTTTCTTTTGTTTTGTCTTTAAAGGTTTGATGAGCTTGAAGCCGCAGTATTTCTGCAGCGCAGCAGGAACTTTTATGCTTCCATCTTTCTGCTGATAGTTTTCAACTAAACAAGCCAGCATTCTTTCTGTTGCGATAGCTGTATTGTTTAAAGTGTAAACATAATTCCTTGAGCCCTTTTCTTCATATTTTGTATTGCTTCTTCTCGCTTGATAATCTAAACATGCAGAACAAGATCCCAATTCTCTATAGATTCCTTGGCTAGGGAACCACCCCTCCAAATCAATTGTTTTTGTCACAACTCTTCCGATATCTTGTGATGCAAGCAGAACAACTCTAAAAGGCAGGTTCAACTTTTTATAAAGTTCAATACTGTTTTTTAAAAGAAGCTCAAACTCTTTTTCCGAGTCCTTTGGCTTGCAGAAGACAAACTGCTCAACTTTCTCAAATTGATGAACTCTAAAAATTCCTTTAGTATCCTTGCCATGCGCGCCAGCTTCTTTCCTGAAACAGGCACTTATACCAGCAAATCTTATCGGCAATTTATCTACAGAAATTATTTCATTCATATAATAAGCATTTAGTGCATGCTCTGCTGTTCCAATCAAATACAAATCCTCGCCTTCAATCTTGTAAATTGCCTCTTCAAAAGCTGAAAAGTTCAATGCTCCCTTTAAAGCATCTTTTCTTAACATATAAGGGGGCTGTATTAATGTAAAACCTTTTTTTGCAAGGAAGTCAAGAGAATAATTAATAAGAGCTTGATTTAATTTGACTAGCTCCTTTTTCAGATAATAAAACCTCGCTCCTGCAGCTTTTGCAGCTCGCTCAATATCCAACAAATCTAAAGCCATGAGCAACTCTTCATGCCCCTTGGCCTTAAAACCAAGCTTCTTTGGTTTGTTGATAATCTTTAGAACTTTATTTTTTTCCGCAGAGCCTACAGGAACGCTTTTATCAACCAAATTAGGCAGCTTCTCCAGCAGAGCCTCGCGTTTTTCTCCTATGCTTGCGAGCTCTTTCTCTTCTTCTGCGATTTTTATCGGAATCTCTCTCGCGCGTTTGATTATATCCTCAATTTTCTTGCCTTGCTTCTTCGCCTCATTGATTTTCTCGCTTATCTTGTTGCGCTCCGCTCTCAACCCATCGACATCCTGTTTAAGAGCTTTCCATTTCTTATCCAATTCTAGAAGTAAATCTACCTCTCTAGTTTCCAAACCTCTTTTCTTCAAGCCGTCTTTAACCTCTTTTGGTCGCTCGCGAATGAACTTTATATCAAGCATAACATAAGAAAAGAAGGGCATTATTTAAAGATTTTGATAAGCTGGTTTTGATAAGCGAGGTTCCTCAAGAGCTTTTTAGCTTATTGTCAAGTCTATGTTCGCGCCTTTATTTTCTACCCATAACTTGTAAGGGATTTCAGCTGGCTGCAGCACTTTTGTTGTTTTCTCCCCGCCTGCAAAAGTCAAGTTAATCGCGCTATATTTTAACTTAAGCTCTATATTCCATCCGCTCGAGCCTTTGCTTGTAGTGACTTGAATATTGCTTATGTTTATTGCGACTCCGGGCTCGCTGTATTTGTAAATTGAATTGTTCAGCTGCCAAATCGTCTCATTCTTTGCCGCGTTTATAGTCAACAATCCTCTTGACATTTTGAACTCGTTCTTGAGCTTTGTTCCCTGAACCTGGCTCACTTGTTGTACTGTCGAGTCAATAGAATCTAGCATCATGATGCTCTGCTCGATAGTCGCTTTGTCTTTGGCACTGTTGATTCTTGGCATGACAGCCGCCACAACCATCCCCACAATCGCCAAGCTAATCAAGATATACAAAACAGTAGAAACCCAAATCGCTCCTCGCTTTTCCATTTTGTTTTGTTAACTGAGTTGTTAGCACTTACTTACTGGTATGCTTCGAATGTCACAAGTTATCTCATTGCCCTTTGACGGTTTTAGAACCGGCGCAATCGCAACTGTAGTTACATTAATGTTAGCAGCAACAAAGTCTAAGTCAGTTATAAAATTAAGGGTTGTTGTACTTTCTTCACCAGGATTATTTGGGATATCGTCTCCGCTAAGTTCTTTTGTTTTAGTTGTTGTTGCATCGCTCACAGAAATTCGGATTTTTGTTAGATTAATATCCTCATTACCGTTCCACACCATCTTCAGTGTTAAATCTGTTGTGTTGTAGCAAGTCGCCCCAGGATCGAGCTGAATCCCGTTTGCCTTGAAGCAAACATCCGCGGTTCCAAGCTGTTTTTGCACAAATGGAACAACAAACGCGATGATTAAAGCAACTGCTGCAATTGTTATAACTATAAGCAACACTGTGGCAATAACTGGTTCAATACCTTTTTTATTTTTCATCATTTTTAGTTTTTTATTTATTTAAAAGAATTTTAAATGTTAGTGCAAGGGATTGTTTTAGTTTGCTGTGCGCATGGAGCTTCTCTCTGAACTCCGGACTGGGTTGTGCCAAGCAAATAAGGCACTATCTTTATATTTTTAGTGCAAGTTACAGAAGTTTGTCCACTCGCCGCAGGCATCAATTGTCCTATGTCATTAGCATTAGCATCCTTGCCATCACCATAAATTTTTAATTGATTTATAGTAGTGCTGCCGGTGTTTGTAACTTGTAATGCCCCTCCGCTATACATCGCAGTATAACTTACAGAGGTGCAGACAGTTTCGATTGGAGTTCCATATTTCAATATTGCTTCTTTTTGGAATCCTCTCAACCATAAGAATATCAACAAGAATAGAGCTATGGCAACTACAATTAATAACACAGTTGCAATTACCGGCGATATCCCTTTTTTCTCCATCGTATTTATATTGAGTTTTAGATTTAAATAACTTACTAAGCAGTGCTACCTCCACTACCACAGCCGCTTACTGGAACCTTGACGACTGCATTGCTGCAAAGCTGGAGCTCATTCTTCTCATTAATTTTCACAGGATAAATAACTAATTTGTTAATTCTTGTGTAGCTCGCGTAACTTAGACTGCTTGTGATATTTTCATTCACTCCAAAACAATCGTTGCCGCAGCTCACGCAGTTAGACATGCCCATGCAATCAGGAAGAAACAATAATGAATCATATTCAAATTCGTTGGAAGAATTTATTATCTTTAGTCTTACTCCTGTGACACTGTGCAATCCTCTGTTTTTCAACTCAAAAGAGAAAATGCCGCCGGAGCAGCTATAATTTTCTAAAACTATATTGACACTCTCGGGACATCCTTCTTCAGCTAGTGGATGCTCAGCATATGGTTTGATAAAAAACCAGAAGGCCGCTGCCATTGCCAAGGCCAAGGTAATCAACAGCACATATGAAATTAACTCGCTGATTCCTTTCTTATTCTTTCTCATCACAAACATATTTCTCTCCATCTTTTTCCTCGAGCGCTACGAAATAAAACCGATTATCCTCAGCAAGCTCATATTGTTTATTAATTTTTTCACTTGATATTGTTATTTGATTATCAGTAAAAGTTTTGATACACCCTGTCATTTGATTAAATGGGCAGTTCCCATCTAATTGTTGATTATTGACATCAACTGAAAAACCCAGATAATTGAAAAGTTCAGCCTCTCCATCCTTTCCATAAACATATAACAGTTTGAACTCTGGCGCGCTTACATTCGTGTAGTTCAAGAATTGAATTGTGAATTCTTTGATTGCTTCTTTTTCATCTCCTTGACTCTCTATAGCATATTTGCTGACTTCTGAAATTTCTTCTTTATAGTTTTGACATATGGTTTGAAACTTTTTCCTTGCTACATTTTCCTTGTCTTCATAAGTGGCATTCCATATAACTGCAGTGCTTAATATTATAATCCCAAGAATTGCTGCGCCGACGATAAAAAACTGCGCTTTTTTGTTTTTCCCTCTTTTTCCTGTCATTTTTTTAAGCGGCAGGTTCGAAGATTTGCTTCTATACTTCTTAACAAGCTTCCCTAACTTTTCCTCGGCCTTGCAACCCCGCAAGCACCTTAACCCTAAATTAGGGCTGCCCTCTTCCGAGACTGACCCGTTTCATTAAGGCAAGATCAAGCAGGACAAGACGTCAACGTCCAAGTCAGGACCCATTAACAAGCATATGACTCATCCTCTTACAGCCCGCCATAAAGCCCGTTTGCGAACGGCGTAGGGCTAGTACGCCAGCCTAACCTGCCAAGGGCTAAAAGAACTTCAAACTTTTAAAGATTACTATTTGCTTTGTTTAGTGTGTCGAGTGATCTATCACTATCTCGAGCTTCGCAAGATTGTTGTTCACTTCTATAGCACAGGCATATCCGTCAGCAAATGAATTGCAGTACTCTTTGTTGTTCAAAGGATCCTCGGCAAAAACACTGTATTTTCCGTTCACAAGTCTGACATAGTAGTATCCGTATTTATCGGATTCTACAATCATCACTGGATTTCCTGGATTTTTCAAATAAGTTCCTTCCATTTCGCTTTCTCTCACTGCTTTGTATATCTTTACTTTTGTCTCCAAGAACCTTTTTGAGCAACTTGGGCCTATTGGAAGCATGCAATCTCCAGAAGCCAATGTAACAAAGCCATAAACTCCTGTAGGTATTGCGCTTATCTTACAATCTTCAAGACAGTTGCAATAGTTCTCGCCCAATCCGCAGATGCCATCGCCGCAGTTTATGCAGACACTTGCGCCGACAAGTATGCATCCTTCGCATTCTCCGTCGTGGTTCAAGACACAGTTCATGTCATAGTTCCCGCCGTTTTGCAAGCCTTCACAGCATTCCACATCAGGAATCACTGGGATATAAGCTCCCTCTGGATAGCAGCAGTCTTCGCCGCAATTAGTGTGGTTCTCGCCCTGTTCGCAAACTCCGTTTCCACACACTGGCACTGTCGGGGTTTCTGGAGTCTCTGGAAAGATTTTGAAAGGAATCACAAAGAAAATCAAAGTCAACACTGCTAAAAGAAACACTACCATAATCACTACAGATACACTCTTCTTACTTTTTTCCTTTTTCTCTACACTCTTTTTTTCTTTCATTTTTATTTTTTGATACAATCTTTTCTCTATATTCTTGATTAAATCTTCTTTCTAAGAAGATTTATGCGGGAGGAAGGATTCGAACCTTCGAAGGGACTAACCCACAGGATTTCTTAAGTTTTTTGATTGAATCTTTTTTCTAAAAAGATTCTCTTAAGTCCTGCTCGTTTGACCACTCCGACACCCCCGCATGCGAGAACTAAACAAAAAGAATATATAAAGTTTTTTAAGCAAAACTTTTTAAACATCTTTGATTTAATTTGGATATGGCTAAAAAAGAGGCAATAGATTTACTTTTAGAGAACACTATCGCATTGCAGAAAACTCTTGCGAGCTTGGCAGCAGATTTAAAGACACTGAATAAGAAAATTTCAGATTTGCTCGAACTTTTTGAGAGCGCAAGCTCGGCATTCAAGGAAGGAAAAGCAGGCAAAACCGAGGGAATTCCTTCAGACATCGCAGGAAAAATGGATATGTTAGTGGAACAGAATAAAACCCTAGCCAAAGGACTGCTTTTACTCGAAAAAACCTTGCGAGGCAAAGAATCTAGTGAAACAGTTTCAATGATGCCTTCATCTTTTACAAGGACTCGGGCAACAAAACCATTAAAGAAAAAACCATTGCCTGAGGAAGAGGAAGAAGAAATCAAAGTTGAAACTTCAGATGAAGGGTATCAGTCACAGCCATTGCCCGAATTTAGTTTCTGATGAGTTATGGGCTAAGGAGAATAGGAAATGCCAAAAACAAAAGGCGATTATGATAAAACATTTCTTGAAGAATTTGCAAAACAGATTGCTATTGCAAAACAAAAAGCTCAAAAAGAAGAGATAGAATTTGAAAAAGAAGAAGCTCCTGTTAAAGTTCGCGTTGCAAAGGAAAAAATAAGGAAAATTGGAGAGATCGAGAAAAAGATAATGCCCTCGCACTTGAAAGAAGCAGAGAGGCAGCAGATGCTCGCGCGTTTAAGAAAACTTTCTGTTGAAAGAGAGAAAGCTGCAGAACTAAGAGAGGAAGAGATAGCTGAGAGGGAGCCGATTCCAAAGCCGACTCCATCAGCGATGATTGCTCCCCCGACTGTTGAGTCTCAGCTTGTTCCCCCACCATATTACAAAATTCAGACTGTAGTTCCAATCCCATTGCCCCCAGCAGCTCCAAGAAGAACAATGCAAGCGCCCCAAGTCCCCCAAGCTCCTGCAGCTCCCAAAACTATTCAAAAGCCCAAAGTCTCACTTGCAACTTCCATTGATTTGGGCAAGTTGAACACATTTGTGCAGGATAAAACCATAACTTTGATACAATGCGACGGCGAAGGAGTCCCTATAAAAATTGTAAAACAAGGGAAAGTTTCAGAAACAGTAATCTCGCTCAATGAAACTGAGATAAAAGATATGGTGAAAAGGTTCGCAGACAGGACAAACCAGGCGATAACCGAGCCAATATTCAAAACACAGCTCGGAAATTTAGCTCTGACAGCTGTAACCTCGACTTTTACAGGTTCGCGTTTTGTTATTTCTAAGATATAAGAAAGGTTTATAAGAACCTTATGGTTATTTTTTTCTGCTTAGGGGGCGAGCAAGTTAAAATGGCTAAGGAAAAAACAGGGGACATAGATTCAGCAATATGGACCGAGAAATACAGGCCCAAGACATTCTTAGATATAGTCGGGCATGAGGATATTGTTAAGCGCGCGAAAGCATTTGTCGAATCAAGGAACATGCCCCATCTGTTGTTTGCGGGGCCAGCAGGCTGCGGCAAGACAACTTTAGCATTAATTGTGGCAAAACAATTTTTCAAGGACAAGTGGCATGAGAATTTTCTTGAGCTCAATGCAAGTGATGAGCGGGGAATTGATGTTGTAAGGCAGAAAGTGAAGGCATTTGCAAGAACCAAGTCACTTGGAGAGATTCCATTCAAGATTATTCTGTTAGATGAAAGCGATGCTTTGACAAAAGATGCTCAGCATGCTCTAAGAAGAATAATGGAGATGTTTACCACAACCTGCCGTTTCATTCTATCCTGCAACGTCTCGAGCAAGATTATTGATCCCATACAATCGCGATGCGCAATCTTCAGATTCAGGCCAGTAGAAAAGAAAGATACAACCAAGATAATTGAGAGAATTTCCAAAGAAGAGGGTTTCAAGATAAATAATGAAGCTATCGAAGCTTTATTCAGCAAGAGCAATGGCGATTTAAGGCGAGTCATCAACCTGCTTCAGGCAAGCTCGAGCATTTCAAAGAATATCACGAAAGAAACATTATATGAAGTCATAAGCGAGGCTCAGCCCCACGAAGTCAAAAGCATCTTGGAAACCGCGCTCAAAGGCAACTTTCTTGACGCCCGAGAAAAGCTGCTTGAGACAATGTTAAAAAGAAGTCTGGGAGGCTTGGACATGATTAAAGCAATATCACAAGAGCTATGGAACTTGAATATCAAAGAAGAGGATAAAATAAGATTAATAGAAAAATGCGGAGAGATTGAGTTCAGACTTGTCGAGGGAAGCGATGAATTTATCCAGCTCGAAGCTCTCCTCGCGTCTTTCATTTCTGTCAAAAAGTGAGGTGAAAAGATGGTAAAAGATATGACTATTTATATAGGGGCATGTCAAGCGAGCGATATTTCAAATAAACAATATAATCTTATTATACTAAAAGTGATGGAAGCGAGTGGTCTCAAATATGATTTTTGTCCTAAAACAGACCGTGCACACGGAATGAGCCAGATAGAATTGCATTTAGAAAACGGAGATTATGAAAAACATAGAGCCATTGCAAGAGATTTGGATTCTAAATTAAAATCCCAGGGAATTAAGGTCAAGAATATTCTTGATTTCCGTGGGAAATCTATATTGAGATAAACCTATCAAATAAAAATGTTGCCGTTAACTGAGAAACACAAGCCGAAATTTGACGAGATTGCATGCTCGCAGGAAGCTAAATCAGCTCTCAAAGCATTCATTCTCGAGTTTCAGAAGCAAAAAAAGAAAGCATGCTTGCTCTTTGGCCCAAGCGGCTGTGGCAAGACTTCTTCGATATATGCGCTTGCTTCGCAACTCAGCTATGAAGTCATTGAGCTTAATGCTTCTGACTTTAGGAACAAACAAGAGATTCATGAAATTGTAGGAAAAGCCTCTCAACAGCAAAGTTTGTTCAGTAAAGGCAAGATTATTTTGATAGATGAATTAGAAGGGATAAGCGGAAATAAAGACAGGGGAGGAATCCAAGAAGTTGTAAGATTAATAGAACTCACATCATGGCCCATAGTTCTCATAGCAAATGATGCATGGCAGCAGAAATTGCGTCCATTACGCTCCAAATCATTGTTGATAGAATTCAAAAAGACAGACAAGACAGCAGTTGCCAGGGCTCTCGCGAAAATCGCAGCAAAAGAAAAAATTTCCGCGAGTTTGGAGATACTTGAGGCAATAGCTCTTGTGAATAATTGTGATGTTCGCGCATCGATTAATGATTTGCAGATGCTCGCTGCGCTGAAAAAACCTTTAAGCAAACTTGATGTTGCTTCATTACATGTCCGAGAGAAAGACGAAAGCATTTTCAAAGCATTGCAGACAGTTCTCAAATCAAAAGCCACAACAAATGTATTTGATAATGTTCAGAACATGGATCATGATGACTTTTTCTTATGGCTCGATGAAAATATCCCTCGTGAATATAGTGGCCAAGAGCTTGTGAATGCTTATGAAGCTCTGAGCAAGGCAGATGTTTTTCGCGGAAGAATAAGAAGATGGCAGCATTGGAGGTTTCTTGTATATATCATGGCTTTGCTGACTTATGGCGTTTCAAATGCCAAGAAAGAATCGCGCAACGGATTCACATCATACAAGCCCCCATCTAGAATTCTAAAGATGTGGCTCGCAAAACAAAAACAGCTCGAGAGGCTTAGCATTGCAGAGAAATTGGCAAAAGCTACTCATTCATCAAAGAAAGCAGCAAAAAAAGAAATTGATTATTTGAAGCCCGCGTTCAATTCAGCATCAAAAATCCAAGCTCTTGCTAACGAACTCAAGTTAGAGGAAAAAGAGATTGAATGGCTAAAAGCAGGATAAAATATTTTTTTATTCTCACTTACTTTTAATTTAAACTAAGAAAGCTTTTACAAGAACTACAATTATAATAATCAAAACAACCGCTCCGAGGATGAATGGCCATGCCGGTGTTTGTTTTACAATAGGAATCTCTGCCTGTTTTATCTCAACTATCTCTGGCCTTGGCTCAACTTTCACTGGAGTTGGCTTAAGATATTCCTTGACTTTAAATCCGCATTTAGAGCACACATGTCGGATATGAGAACCGGTATCATAATACTTTACCTCTAATGACTTGCCGCACCATTGACAATTGTTTGCCATAGAATTCTTGATATTGTTTAATATTTAAATCTTTTGCCATAATAATCTATATATTTCAATACAATATTTAAAGTTAGATTTAAATAATTCATAAGCTTAATTTCATTATGATTCCTAAAGGAAAAGCGATAAAGCTCTATAAGGGCAAGGAAAAGATAAAAAGATTGATTGAAGAGTTCACAAAAGCGCAGAAAAAAGGTGATATTGTCTACGCGTTTGGTTATGAAGACAAGTTTGACAGTGCTCTCGGCAAGGGATGGTGGCGAGATTTGAAAAAAGTCAAAAGCGCGCATACAAAGTTTCAGGGAGTTTTCTCATGGCACGCTCGCTCAAGAAAACCTTCGCAGACAAGAGCAAAAATAAGATACATTAAAGCAGGCAAGGGCAATATTGAAGTTGCAATTTACAAAGACAGTGTGCGGGTGTTTGTATTGACAAAGAAAAATCCATATGCCATATTAATCAAAGATGCTGAAGTTGCCAAGGGTTTTAAAAATTACTGGAAGTTCTTGTGGCAATGCGGAAAAGAAGCTAAGAAAAAGTAAAGCTAAGAAAAATTAAAAGTATAATACACCACAAGAAATCTTTTAAACCTCATTTCTTTTGGTCTATTTAGTCTAAAATGCAAGAAAAAAGAAGGTTAGGGGCGAGGAAGAAAGCAAAATATGGATTGAGCTGCGGGGTTGTTATCTTTAATATCAATAAAAAAAAGCCCGAGTATCTATTAGTGAAATATCCAACTTATTGGGGCTTTGTTCGAGGGCAAGTCGAGCCCGGAGAAACCGAAGAGCTCACAGCGTTTCGCGAAGCAGTAGAAGAAGCGGGCTTGCGCGATTTAATTTTCGTTCCGGGCTTTCGTGAAGCAAGCAGTTATTTCTTTAAGAGGGGAGAAGAGATGATAAGAAAAGATGATGTCTACTTGCTCGCTAAAACAGCAACATGGAATGTAAAGATAAGCCATGAGCACGAGAATATAAAATGGGCCAGTTTTGAAGAAGCCCTGGTTTTGATGAAGCACAAAGCAATGCGCGATATCGTCACAAAAGCGCATTATCTTATCAACACTCACATGAAGATTTGGTGAGCTGGTGAAAAAATGACAGAAGGATGTATTGACAAAAAAGTAAGGGAGATTTTTAGTATAATTGATAAAGCCACCAAGAAATTTAAAATAAAGAAAGAATATATCTTAATTAGGCTCGAGTCAGGAAATCCCGCATATAGCGCGAAGATTCGTATCTCTAACAATGAAATGCCAATCGCGAACAGAAAATTTTTGAATTATGTACAATCAAAAATAACCAAGAAATTCAAAGATATCTCGTCAGTGAATTATGACGCAAACATATACAAGCGGAATGAAGAAGGAATCCCGTTTTAATATAATTTTTTCAAAACCCCTTTTTTGTTAGTTATTTCGCTTAAATCACATTTTATTAGATTATATTCTATTCATTATATTTTTTTCTCATAATGCTTATATATCAGCGCGAGCTAAGAAAAACAAGCTAGCTGAGAAAAAAGGCAATTTTTGTCCTTCCTGGGAAAGAGGGGACAAAAAGGGGTGTTCTTTACACTCTTTTTATCTTCTATTTGGTCATTATTCTGATTATATCATCGTTCTTTAACTGATATTCCTTAGAAAGTCTCTTGTGGCTTCTCGCATCTATTGCAGCGACAAACTTGTTTCCTATGTCTGTGTGGATAGCGAAAGCAAGTTCTAAAGCAGTCGAACCTTGTGGCAAAAGTATTGCATCAGGCAAAATGTTTCCTTTGCCATCACTGAAATGATTTTCATTTTCAACAGGATAAGCGACAATATATTTCAATAAAGAAAAGAGAGCTTCATTCAAGCATTGTTGTACTCCTGTGGCTCCGTAATTCTCAAATATCTTGTCTTTGATAAACTGTAATCCCTTCTTCTGCTGCTCATTTAACGCGTTATCGTTAACACTGAATTTGTTTTCTCCGGCAACATAATTTATTTTTCCATCTCGCGCAGCCTCTCTCAAAGCGAGCTCGCTCTCTGCAGAGCAAGGAATCACAAGCAGCTCGGGAAATTCTTTTCTTAACTTTTCAATGTTTTCTTGAGCCTTAGGCATATCGCTTTTATTTGCCGCGATTATTAAAGGCTTGCTAAGTTTTCTCAACTTGTGGACAAATTCAAAAAGTTTCTCATCTTTCCATGTCGCAAAATTCTCATTCAAATTGCAATTTCTCATCGCTTCTTTAACCATATTGACTGTTATCTTCAATCCAGAAAACTGATTTGCGAGGATGTCAACAGGTTTTTCCTCTGAAATTTGCGCCTTTCTCGCGAGCACTTTCCAATTCTCCCCGACAATGCCATAAAACCACTGGTCAATCTCATCCTCAAGAAATCTGACATCATGACAAGGATCATAGTTTTCTGTAGGCTTACCTTCTTCATTTGTCAGGCCGCTCGCATCAACAACATGAATTAAAACATCAGCCTGTCTCAAATCATCCAAGAATTTATTTCCTAAACCCTTGCCCAAATGCGCTCCTGGAACTAATCCAGCAACGTCGAGAAGCTTGACAGGGATGAAGCGATTGCCCTCAATGCAAAAGCCATGATTTGGCTTGCATTTTATTTTTAATTCAACATCCTGGCACTTTACTTTCACGAAGCCCACTCCCTCATTTGCTTTTATTGTTGTAAAAGGATAATTTGCTATAGCGACTTCAGCGAGAGTCGAGGCTTTGAAAAAAGTTGATTTTCCAGTATTGGGCTTACCAACCACTCCTATTAACATTCAAGAAACAGGGCAAAAGCATATAAAAACTTTTATAAATTGATTTGGCTTTGCGTTTCTACGGGCCTGTAGCTCAGCCTGGTTTAGAGCAATGGTCTTATATGGCCGCAATCCAATCTCGGATTGTCAAGACTCTAAGATAGCCATAGGTCCTGGGTTCAAGTCCCAGCAGGCCCACTTTTCTCTTCGCCCCTCTTTTTTTCTTTAGTGGTTTATTTTTGTTCCTTGAAAATGACAAAATTTATATATAGCTTTTTCTTTAGTTTTTGGCTAAGGATAAGAAGTATAAGATAAGAGCAAGGTAATTAAAATGACAAACAAGCTTGAAAACGAAGTACAAAGATTGCGTATTCTCTTTAATTTGCACGGCTCTATAATGGAAATTATTAATTCTGGAGTGCCATTAAATTCTACATTACAATTAAGCCTTGAAGAAATTTGTAAGGTAACAACAGGTTCAAATACGGCAATATTTCTGCCTAATGAATCTGATGAGCTTGAAATTGTTGCTGCTACGGGAGATTATGGACATGAATTAAAAGAGAAAGCAAAATATAAAGAAAAAGGAATTGTAAGATGGGTTTATGACAACAACGACAGTGTTTATGAGCCAGATTTTAATAATGTCGATTGGAAAACTAGAAAATATAAACCTGCACTTATAGATCTTTATCCTAAAGAAATGAATTCAGTTTTGGTTATTCCTTTAGCTTCTCCTTCTGGCAAATACGGTGTTCTTGAATTATTCAGTTCAAATAAAGAAGCATTTGACGGAGAGACTCTAGATTCCTTATTTATCACTTCTTCTACACTTGCACAAACAATACAGAATGTTAAGTTAAGAGAGATTGAAGCAAGGATGAGAGAAGAGTTAATCAATTCGAAAGAACGCGAAAGGAATCATCTCATCGATCTTTTAGGCCTCACTTATCATGCTGTTGAAAAGGAATCTATTTTAAAAGACCATTCGGCAGAAGTCGCTGGACTTAGCAAAGGATTTGCAGCATATCTTGGTTATGATAAAGATTACCAGAACAAAATATACTTAGGAGCAAGAATCCATGATGTTGGAAAATTAGAGATAGCTGGGTGGTTTAAAGGCAAGCACAGCAGAAAGAGATACAAAAAACCCGAGTTGCCAGAGATAATAAAATCTCATGCAATCCGTGGCCATGGTATTTTGAAAGAGTATCATATTAGAGATATCTTTTATCAAAATATAGTACGAGACCATCATCAAAGATGGGATGGGGCTGGTTATCCTGCTAATGGTAAACCTCTTAAAGGAGATGAAATCTCAACCGAAGCACAAATTGTTGGCTTGGCAGATACTTACAACGCCTTAATTTCAGAGAGGCCATATAGACAAAAAAACTTTTTAGGCTTAGGTTTGATTTGGTATGGTCCTAAGGCTTTTACAAAAGAGCAGGCACTGCAAATAATAGAACAAGGGTCAGGCACTCATTTCAATCCTGTTTTAGGAAAAAAATTCATAGAATTTGTTAAAAAAACAACATAATAGCAATCTTTTTATATCATTTTTATCTTGTTCTTTAAAGCTCCCGTGGTGTAGAGGCCAAGCATCAAGCCCTTTCGAGGCTTGGACACGGGTTCGAATCCCGTCGGGAGCATTTTTTATTTTAAAAATGGAAAAGGAAAAAGGGGGATTAACACAATCTCAGGGAAAGAAACTTTTGAAACTCGCTCGCAATACAATCAAATATCATTTCGCTGGCAAAGAGTTGGCTTATGCACCAGAACACAAGGAATTCAAGGAAGCTCGAGGAGTTTTTGTCACGCTCACTAAAAGTGGCGAGTTGCGCGGTTGCATCGGATTTCCTTATCCTTACAAGCCCCTTGCTGGGGCAATTGTCGAGGCTGCCAAAGCCGCAGCTTTCCAGGATCCGCGGTTCATGCCTTTGCGCAAAGAAGAGTTTGACAAGATAAAAATAGAGATTTCTGTGCTGACAATTCCTCAAGAACTCCAGGCGAGAGGACAAGACATCTTGAAAGAAATAAAAATTGGAAAAGATGGATTGATTATACAATTCTCCGGGTTCTCAGGATTACTCTTGCCTCAAGTGGCGCTTGAGTTCAGATGGAACGAGTTGCAATTTATCGAAGCGACATGCCATAAAGCTGGATTGACAAACAATGCTTGGCTCAATCCTCAATCTCGCATTTACAAATTCCAAGCTCAGATATTTTCAGAAGAAAAGAAAAAGCGAGTTAAGAAAACAATTAGTATCAAGGAAAAACCTAAGAAAAGCAAATAATTTTATAAGATAATTAAATGACTATCTCAGGAAAAGAAACTTTGTAACAATTCAATCTGTTGAAGGATTTCATATATTTCTCATAATCTGTTATCTTCGCCAAACTATCAACTTCTTGCAAGACTCGAGTCATTATATTGACCATTTTCTCTTTCATCTCATCTTCTTTGTCTATAATAGCGGTTTCTGTGCCTGTAGTTCTCTTGATGTCATTGAAAGTTGTCATCACAAAGTTGATTACGTTTGTTCCTAAAGCAAACTGCCTGTGAATCTTGTCTTTATTGCTGAAACCTTTTACAGAAGCGGTGTATCCGAACGAGAGGTCCATGTATTTTTTGCCCAAGTTAACTGTATTGATTTTGAATTCATCAATTGTTAGTTTAGGTGGGATTATTTCAACCATTTTACCTTTTTTTGTTATTTTACAATTTTCTATATTCTTACCTTTTTATAAACTTTGTTGTTTTTCATTCTATATAACTCTTTATTACAATAAACCTTATAATAAATAACGAGTTCGAGA
This sequence comes from Candidatus Woesearchaeota archaeon, assembly GCA_964354405.1. Lineage (GTDB taxonomy): Archaea > Nanobdellota > Nanobdellia > Pacearchaeales > UBA284 > JAVZYK01. The sequence continues at coordinate 357,756 of CAYGZP010000001.1, forward strand.
GATAATGAAAATCCCGACAGGCTCAGGCGAGCTCGACAGATGGCTTCAGGGGGGCTATGAAACCGATATTATAACAACTTTCTACGGCCCTGCAGGCAGCGGCAAGAGCAATTTGTGTGTCATGGCTTCAAGTCAGCAAGCCTCGCGAGGGAAGAAAGTCATTTTTATTGACACAGAAGGCGGATTTAGCATAACAAGATTAAAACAAATCGCTCCCGAAACAGCAACCAAGAATATTATCTTGTTCAAAGCCACGCGATTCTACGAACAATGCAAAGCCTTTGACAAGCTACTTGATTTAATTTCAGGAAATCAGAACATTGGTTTGATTGTTGTTGATAGCATGACAATGTTATATCGCCTCGAGTTAGGGGAAGCAAGTCAAGAAAAAGATAGGGAGAGAATTAACATTATCAACAGAGCTTTGCTAAAACAATTGCGAATCTTGACAGAGATTGCCCGCAAGAAGCATATCCCTATACTCGTGACAAACCAGGTGTACAGCGAGTTTCTTTCGCGGGAAGATTTTGAAGCAGGCAAGGAGAGAAAAGTTGTGATGGTTGCCGGCGATATCTTGAGATACTGGAGCAAATGTATTATCGAGCTGCAGAACATGGGGCAGGGCAAGAAGCGCGCGATTCTAAGAAAACACCGCTCGCTTCCAGAGAAAGATTTCATATTTTTTATAACAAATAAAGGAATCGAGCGCGAGAGAAAGTTCAAACTGTTTTGATTTTTGATTGTTATTCTTGATTAAATAAATGTTTATAAAGTTTAAAGGTTTTGTTGAAATATGGGATTAGAATTAGTTTTAGCATTGAGTTTGTTCACAGCATCTCCAGGAGATGTTAAGACAACTCCCAACCCAAACAGTCTTGTTTATGTGATGAATGTAAACAATCAGGCAACAGAGATAGACACTGGATTTTTGACAGTTATCTCGCAGCATGGGCCGCCAAAAACTTCTAGAGTTTATCCTACAAACAATGGGCTTGTGGTTCATGCAGTCGAGGCTCCATTATATCCCGATGACACTCTTAGCCTTAAGGTCATAGGCCCTAATGGAGTTACATGGCACAAGGCATTGGCAGAGAGCTTGTCAAATCAGTATAAAGATTTGCAGCTTTTCATGAACGGCTTTGGATTGAATGTGTTAAACATAAGAGATATCTCAGGAATTTCTGGACAAGTTTATGGAGTTGTTAAATTTAACAGCAACCCTAACGAATCTCTTGTAGTTGCAGCAGATACAGCAGGAACAAAATTCACTGATTTTGCAGCTAATGCCAAATTGCTTACTGGCTATGCGCTCGGAGCACAAGGGAAAATAACTTTTGTGAAAGCAGGGGTCAACGGCTACACAACTGTTCCATTTACAATCTCAGAAGCAAAGGGTATGGGGATATATGCTGCCTTGGATGTCACATTTCCACAAAATACAGGAATCGAACTTGAAAGAACCGCCCTTAAGAGAAATCTGCCTTATGAAAACGCGATTTATGACATTATGGGCAGAAAGGTTTCTTCAATGAAAAGCCCGGGCATCTATTTCGAGAGAAAAGGTAACGAAGTGAAAAAGGTTTTGATAGTTAGATAAGAATCAAACAAAGTTAGATAGCAACTTGTGATTTCTTTTTACTCTTTTCTTTAGCTTTTGCTTTCCTTTCTTTGGCTTTTTTTGCCTTTGCTTTTTCTTTGGCCTTTTCTTTCATTTCTTTCTCTTTATCTAGTGCCTTCAATGCTCTCGCTTCTTTTCTTTCTGCGATTGCTTTTCTTGTCGGGCATTCAGGATTCAAGCAGAATAGCCATGGCGGCCTTGCTTTCTTTATTAACAACAACATTGGCCATCCGCATTCGCACTTCTTATCGCTAAGTTTGATCAAGCCGAACTGAGGCAATCCAAAAGTCGTTTTGCAGTTAGGATATTTGTTGCATGCTGCGAATCTTTTTCCTCTTCGACTTCTCAAGATAACTAAATCACCTTCATGACACACCGGACATTTGAATAATGTATTAGTTATTCTTTCCTGCTCTTGTGCTTCATTGTGCGCTTTCAATAATTCTTTTCCAATCTCTTTTTCATGCTTTTTGAAAACCTCCGCAATTTTCAAAAGGAGTTTTTTTGCTTCTTCTAGGATTTTGTGTTCTTCTTTCAACATCTTTTCCTTGGATTTCTCCTCAACAAGCTTGTCCATCTCTTCCTCAAAATTTCTTGTCAGCTTTTCATCAAGTATGAGAGGACAATTTTTTTCAAGAGCTTCTGCAACACTCATCCCTATCTTTGTCGCTTCAATCGCTCTTGCTGTGATATACCCTCTTTTATAGAGAGTATCAACAATGTTTGCTCGAGTTGCTTTAGTCCCAAGCTCGCGCTTCTCAAGTTCCGAGACAAGTGAAGCTGCGCTGTATCTCTTGGGAGGCTGGGTCTGCTTTTCGTCAAGTCTGACATCTTTGATGGTGACTTTGCCATTCACATCCCCGAGCTCATTAACATCAATTCGATAAGGATAAACCTCAAGCCATCCGCTTTTCAAGATTTTTCTCCCTTGGGCTAAGAACTCTTTATCATAATCCTTGACTTTTACAATTATTTTCTTTTCCTCGAGCAAAGCGTCATCGCAAAAGCAAGCGATGAATCTCTTGACAATCAAATCATAAATCTGTTTTTCTTGGGCGAAGAGTTTTTCTGGCTCTTCTCCTGTGGGGAATATCGCAGGATGTGCAGGATCTGTCTTGTAGCCTTCAACTGGTTTGTTTCTTGTGATAAGTTTGACAAAATGCGGATGAGCAACTCGTAATTTCTCCAAAATTCTTTTCTGCCCTATTGTGAAAGGAAGTTTCTGCGATGAAGTTCTAGGATAAGAAATCAAACCCTGCAAATACAAGTTCTGAGCTATCGCAAGAGTCTGTGCAGGCGAGAATCCAAAGAATTTATAGGATTCAATCTGCAATGTAGTCAAATCAAAAGGGGGAAAAGGCCTTAACTCCCGCGTTTCTGTAATTGTTTTTGCTTCTGCGCTCTTTCCTTTGAGCTTGAGAAATTTTTCAGCCTCGGCTTTGTCGAAAATATCTTTCTCATATTTTACTTCCAAGCTATTGTTCAGCATTAAGAAAATCTGCCAGTAAGGAACTGACTTGAACGCGCGAATCTCTTTTTCTCTTTCAACGACTAATGCCAATGATGGCCCCTGAACGCGGCCTATTGACATAATTCTATAGGCTCCGGCAGCTTTGATTGCCCCCATCAGCGCTCTGCTCAAATTAATTCCATACATCCAATCCAAAAAGTGTCGGGTTTCTCCTGCGAATGCCTGCCCATAATCGAGATGCTCCATAATATTATTATAGGATTCAAGTAAATCCGGCTTAGTGAGAGTCGAGAACTTCATCCTTTGGGCATCTTGCTGTTTGCACAGGAATCTTAGAACATTAAATCCTATAAGCTCGCCCTCAACATCATAATCACAAGCTATAATGAATTGCGAGGCGTTCTTTGCCAAGTAACTCAGAACATTGGAATATTTTCTTGCAAAACTGAACACAGGTTTCCACTCTATTTCGAACACAGGCCAAGAGTTTGTCTTTTCTTTCTCGCCCAACCCAAATAAATGTCCAACTGCACTCGCCACAATGAACTTCTTGCCCTCTCGCTCAAATTCCCAGTATGGAACTCCTGCAATATTTTTCTTTACAAGCGAGCTGTCTGCAAGTGCGAAAGCCACCTTAGTTGCTGCCTGCGGCTTCTCGCAGATGATTAAGGTATAATTCTTGATGTCTTTGACTTCTTTAACTTTAACCTCTTTAATCTCAGGCTTCTTTTCCTCTTCAACTTTCTCTATTTTTTCAATTTCTTCTCTTTTGGGCTTCTGAAAAGGCTCAACTATATAGCCCCCGCCGTCATCTTCAAATATCTTGTCCATCTTAGGTTTTCTTGATTTTCTTGGCATGTGAGAATAAGAAATAGTGATTATAAAAAACTTTTCTATCTACCTATGTCTACTAAAATTTAAGATCCTTGTCTATTTACATAAAAAATTAAAAAAAATAAATAAAAAAATAAAAAATTTTATGTTTGTTTTGCTTTAGCTAATTTGATAGCTTATTTGACTTATGCTGCTGCAGTTGTAACAAGTTGTCCAGTTGTGCTCTTAGATAAACCGTCTACTTTGCTAAAAGTTACTGTAAAGTCTCCCTTGATTTTGTCTCCAGCTACTAATGTACTGCAAGGTATGTCGAAAGTTGAGCTGTTATCTGCAGAGATACTTTTTGGAACGCTTGTAGATGCCAGGCAAGTTTCTCCAGTTGCTGTCAATGTAATTGCAGTTATATTCACTGTTTCACTTAGCATATTCTTTATTTTTAGGGTAACTGTGGTTCCTGAAGCGCTGTAATCATCACAGAACAATCCTGAACCTGTAGAGATAACACACTTCTCCGGTAACATCTTTTCTGGTCGAAGAACTCCAAAATAGGCCAATGCGCCTATCGCGACCAAAACAACTAGAATTGCCCATCCGTAAGTCATCAAAAATTCTAAAGCTGCTTGTCCTCTTTTCATTTTTTAAAGTTGTATAATTTAATTATATTCGAGCTTTTCGAAGCTCTAATCTATGTTTATCACTCTAAAAGCGTATATAAAGTTTTTTCTTGAGCTGTCTTAATTCTAAAGTTAATAAAAAATTAAAAAAGATATAAATAATTACGAGAACGATTAAAGTTTATGAAAGTCATGAAAGCTACGAAAATTGCAAAAGCTCAAATCTCTATCGAATATATTCTGCTTATTGGCTTAATCTTAGCGGCTGTCTTGCCGATTTTTTATTACTCTTTCACGACGATAAATAATCACACAAAGATGAACAAGGCGAACATGGTTGTGAGCAAAGTAGTAGAAACAGCAGATATGTTATACTCTCTTGGCCCGGGTTCGCAAGAAGCGATTGTTATAGAGATTCCAAGCGGCGTTGAGAATATCACTATCCAAGGCAAAGAAATAAATCTAAAATTAAGAATTTTTACAAGAGTTTCAGATATTTTTGCAGTGAGCAAGGCTAACATGGCCGGCACAATTAATGCAAAGCCCGGCGCGTGGCATATTTTAATGAAAAATGAAAATAATACAATACAGATATCGAATCAATACTAACAATACTAAATCTAAAAAATCTAAGAAAGCTCAGATTAGTATTGAGTTCATCGCAGTTATTGGGATATTATTCTTGATACTTATGGCTGCGGTGTTTTTTTCAACCCAGTTACAGCGCGAGGCTTTCAAGACAAATATCACATTTGACAAGACAAAAGAGTGCTTGAAGATTGCGAGAGCGATGTCAGAAGTCTATTCAAATGGTCACAATGCCGAAGTCAGAATGAAAACAAATTATCTCTTGACTATCTTTAATGATACATTTATTTCTATAGAGGATAAAGAAAACAACACTTTTGTGACTAACAGGATAGCCTATCTAGCATCAAACTGCGGGCCAACAGATGTAAATGACTTTGAGCCAATCAATCAGACTCTCGCTCCGGACTGGTATTATATTTGTTTGGGAGGTTGTTATAGCTGCGACTGGTTCGCCACGAAGAATATAACAAAGAACCTCACTCAACTCATCGCAAATATCAACAATTATGATACAATTTATTTGGAAGATGCCCACATGAATTACAACTCAAATTCTAGGGGGATTTTAGAAAATTGGACTAAGGGAGGAAAGGCATTGATTGTTTCAGAACACGCTGTCTGTCGTTATGGTTCTGGAAGCTATCCTCCAAATTATGTTTCGTGCAACATTCCTGCAGGAGCAGGAGACGTGTGGGATATATTCGGAATAAGGCTTCATGAGCAGGGAGGGAGCTATGGAAACAATCTCACAGTTATCAGACAAGAGCCAGTTTACAATCTTTCTTTAGGCGAAAAACTTGATTTTGAAGAGAACAGTTATATCGAAGCAATAGGCAATCAGACAAGCAAGAACGAGTCAGAATCAATGACTCTTAGCAGTTTCTCCTCAACAACAAGTTGTTCATGCAACTCGCCTACAACGTCAGGGGGCAAATGCATAAGGAACACAGGCTCGACATCAACTTGGGCAAACGCCACATGGAAAGTCAATGTCACAGGAACATATAATGTTAAGGTTAGATATTGCGGCGAGCACGATGGCAACGATCAATGGAAATTTTATGTAAATGATAGTTTGCGAGCCAGCTGGAACACTATAAACATGGAGCCAAACTGGCAAGATAGAACAATTCAGACTTATCTGCAAAACGGCGATGTCATAAAAATCAGCTGCAAGAGAGGCACAAGCCAAAGTTATTGCAACTCTGATTTCATCTCTATAAACACCTTGCCAACACTAAATACAGTTACTATCGCTACATACGATGCCAACTTGCAGCCAGGAATCGCTTACTGGGATTATGGCACTGGCCGAGTGTTTTACTTCGGGGATTTCCAAGTCAACATGTGGGGTGGAAAAGATTTCACTTCAAATGTCTTGATAGGCTTGATTCAAAAAGCATATTACACCATCGGAGGCAAGGGCAAGAGTGCCTTATGCACTTTTTATGGTAAAAGCGTTTATGGCCAAGTCACAGGAGATTTCCGAATAAGAAATGACAATGGAATTACTGTAATTGAAAATTCCTCGATGTACTAAATATTAAAATGAAAGAAAAAAATAAAGTAAATAAGAAAGCGCAAGTGGGTGTTTGGGATTTACTCGCTGCAGTGTTTTTATTTGTGATCCTGATGACAGTTATCATGATTTATTGGTATGATTATAATCGCGATATCTTGACAAAATTAGAAAATGAGAATGCACTATCAACTGCATTAAGTGTTACAGATAATCTTATAAAAACTCCTGGCAAGCCAACCGCTTGGAACACAACTAATGTGCAGGTTTTTGGATTGGCAGTTTCAGACAGGGAACTTTCAGAGGAGAAAGTAGAACAATTCTGCAATTTAACCAATTCATCTTACAATCAATCAAGAACCTTGATGAATCTTATGCACCAGTTCCATTTTTTAATACTGACTTATGAAGCAGGAGACTGGAGCAAGAAAGAAATTGAGTGCGGCATCGCTCCTTATGGAAATATAATCAAGGTTGTAAGTATCACTCGGGCTGTGATATATAAAAATCAAGAAGTTTTGCTAAAATTTGAATTATGGAAATAAAAAATAAAATTAAAAAAATGAAAAAAGAGGGAAGAAAGGATAAGAAAGGATTTGTATTGAGCTTAGATGCTCTCTTTGCTGTACTGATTGTAGTAACAGCGCTCATATTTGCCACGAGTTATGTTCCCCAACAGAAAGAAAAAATCTTTTATCTTTACAATGAGAAAGCAGCAAACGACGCTTTCGCTGTTTTAGATTATAATAATATTCTACAGACAAAAAATCCCGCGATTATAACTCAAGAAATGAATAAATTGCTGAGTTCATCAGAATTCAAGCTAAACATGACTACGTGCGATGTTGACTTGAGCGGCAAGAGTTCAATGACCTTTGGTTCGACTCCCCAAAACTCGAGTTTTGTTATGTCAGGCAAGAGATTTTTCACAATTAAAAATAATGGCATAGTCACCGGCTTCGGTGCCGTGAGCTATAATGTATGGCAAAAATAAAATTAAAAAAAATGAAAAATGAAAAAAGAAAAGCAAAAATGAACAAGCGAGGGGTATTTTTCACACTAAGTGCTCTTCTTGTAGTCTTAAGTTTCTTTCTTATAGTCGCGATTACTGACAAGACAACGAGAATTGACAAGGACATTGCTCTCGACAGGGCCTATGAGCTCTCAAACTCAGTTGAAAAAAGCATCCTTGATATTTTTTCTACATTCTCAGATATCAGGATAAACATCACACAGAATCCGGATGGCACATCTAATGCGACTTTCATAGAAAATATTTCTAGCCGCGAGGAGCCATGGGGCCAGAATTTTGCCCAAGTCATAAACAACTTCAAGACTTTTGTTGAGTCAGAAGATCCAAATGTTAAGATAAACCTGACGCAGATTAATAACAAAATTCTTCCGATAATCATAATGCCCCACAACATTGTTTACTCGAGAAACTGGGAAACAGGACATGTCAAGATTGATGTTACCCCTTCACAAATGAATTTTGAATCTTATGAAGTCACTGTTAATACTGGAGATGTGAATATAAGCAAAACCCAGGCACAGTTCAGGAGCAACGGGTCTTTCTTATTCAGAGTTATATCTAAAGACAATTATGGACATATTTTTACAGATGAGCAATATGTAAATCCTGCAGATAGCCACGATGTCCAGATTTTCTTTGTAAATGGCAACAAGGCAACAGTTTCAATGACTGCGGGTTCTTTAGAAACCTGGACTAACGAGCTCAATATATTGCTAATTGAAACGAAACTTGACAATATGATAAAATACGATGAAAAGATAAGGATAAAGGTTTTTGAGTCAATGGTAAATGTTAGCTTTCCAGATATAGGGGTCTACAAGATTAAAGATGTAGTTGTAGAGCAGGAATATTGAAGAATATACTAAAGATTTATATATTAAAATTTATATATTCAAATATACATCTTATATCGATATATTTAATATATTGCATTAAAAAATGAAAAAAAGAGGTAAGGTGAAGGGGTTCAAGAAGCACAAGCCCGAGCATCATAAAGTAAGGCATTTAATCCATAAGCCAGAACATAAAACAGAACACAAAGATATTGTCACACATGGAGTTTTGCCTCATCACAAGGAACTTGACAAAATAATCCATCATGAGCCTCGCGAAGCCCATCATAAAAAACTGAAAAAGGGGTGGTTTGCCGAGAGAGAGCAACACAAGCTCGCTGCGCAAGGAGTGAAAGTCCGCAAGAAGGAATATGCCAAGTACAAGGGCATTTACATCGCTCTTGCTGTGGTTTCTCTTGCTTTTGGAGCTTTCGCATTCCTCAAAGAAGATTATCTTTCTTTTGGTTTGGCTGCAGCCGCGTTCATCCTTGCAGTTGTTTTGTTCATACTGATTGTTACAAAAAAAGAAAAAATAGAATTCGCTCGATATCTGACAATATGGGGTGTTGCTTTGATACTCTCGGTATTTTCAATAACTAAAAATAATTTTCTCGCTCTTACAGTGTTACTCATTACAATGTTTTTCACATCTCTTGTCGCGATGATGCTTGCAAAGAAACTTATGAAAGACAAAATTATCTTGGCAGTAAGGCAATTATCGCGGGAGAAAAAAACCAATGAGACAGATATCGACCATCTATATGAGTTGATAAAAAGATTAAAAAAATTGAGGATAAGCGAGATTGCATTGGCTTTTGGGATTGACATTAAAAAAGCAGAAGAGTGGGCCAAGATATTGGAAGAGCATGATCTTGCGGTGATTTACTATCCACCATTAGGAGAAGCCGAATTGAAATATAAAGATAAAATAAAGACAGAGGAGAAAGAAAAGCTGTAAAAAAGAAAACAAAAAAAGGAAAAAATAAAATGGATCGAAATACAGAAACCATAGACAGTTATTCAATAAGTAGCGAAGATCTTACAGTCGGTGTTACAATAAAAGGTTACAACAAACACGCAGTTTATTATCATATAGTCATCCCGCAACTTTCAAAGGCTACATTAGCTTTATTGGATGAGGTTCGCAAGGATTTGATAATAGAGATAAAAGTAACTGTTGAGGAGATGCTAGATCCAAGAACTATTGAAAAAACAAAAGAGAAATTTCGCGTTAGAGCTTCCTCGCTTCTTGATGAGAAGATTAAACTTGAACCACATGTCAAGAAGATTCTGATAGGCTTGTTGATGAATGAGATGCTTGGATTAGGCGAGATAGAGTTTCTGCTTTCAGATATAATGCTCGAAGAGATTGTCGTTCCCGATTCTACAGAACCTGTCAAAGTTTATCACAAAAAATATGGCTGGCTTGAAACAGACATAACAATAAAAAGCGAAGAGCAGATAATAAATTATGCGACTATTATAGCAAGAAGAGCAGGCAGACAGATAAGTGTTCTCAATCCAATTTTAGACGCGCATCTCGTAACAGGAGACAGGGCAAACGCAGTTCTTTATCCTGTCGCTACGAAAGGAAATACTATCACCATCAGAAAATTTGCCCGCGACCCTTGGACAATAATCGATTTTATAAATAATAACACAATCACTGCAAAAATAGCCGCATTGTTATGGCTCTCAATCCAGTATGAGATGACTGTGCTTGTTTCAGGAGGCACTGGCTCTGGTAAAACCTCGCTGCTTAATGTTATGATGCCTTTCATTCCTTTCAATCAGCGAATCATCACAATAGAGCAGACAAGAGAGTTACAATTGCCTTCATTCCTGCATTGGATTCCTCTCGTTACAAGACTTCCTAATCCTGAAGGCAAAGGAGAGGTTACAATGTTGGATTTGTTAATCAACAGTTTGAGAATGAGGCCCGATAGAATCGTTCTTGGAGAAATAAGAAGAAAAGAGGAAGCAGAAGTTCTTTTCGAAGCCATTCATACAGGACACAGTGTCTATGCCACTGTTCATGCTGATACATTAAATGAGACAATCAAGAGACTTGTAAACCCCCCAATTTCTGTTCCCGAGAACCTGTTAGAATCAGTGAACTTGTGCGTAACAATGTTCCGCGACAGGAGAAAAAATATAAGAAGAATCTACCAGGTTGGCGAATTTGTGAGCGGCGAGGAAAGCGAAGGCGTGAGCATCCGCCCGAATATCATGTTCAGATACAAGCCAGATGATGATAAAGTTGTCCCCCATGCCAAGAGTCTTGTGCTGTTCGATAACATAAACAGAATTACTGGCATGAGCATGCAAGAGATAAACCGCGACTTGATAGAAAAAGAGGAAATCCTAACAACAATGGCAAAAAAAGGCATAAGGAGCCTGGAAGAAGTCGGAAAGATTATTTACGAATATTACATTAACAAAGATAGTGCATTAAAGATGCTGAAAGAAAGCAAAAAATAAATTTTTTATAAATTTTAAAATTATGTGATATTAAAAAATGAACATTTTTCTTGGCGCAGCTCAAACCATATCTAAATTTTTCCCTTCGCTTAAAGTAAACCTGCTTTATGCGGATATCAAAAAAGACTCGCGAGAATACATCGCAGAAGCCTTGCAGAAAACTCTATTCTTTTTTATAACTATACTTGTTCTTACAGTTGTAACTTTTGTATTTTTTAAAATAAACCAATATGGAATTGCGGTTCTCGTGGCTGTTGTGATGGCGTTATTTTTCTTCATAAGTATAGTTTTCCTTCCTTCGATGTCTGCAGCCAAAAGGATAAAAAATCTGGAAAGGAACTTACTGCCAGCCTTGCAGAGTATATTCGTGCAGATTAACTCGGGCATTCCCCTGTTCGAAGTCTTGACAAATGTCTCCAAGGCAAAATATGGCGGAGTGTCAAAAGAATTCTCCAAGGCAGTGAGCAAGATGAATGCAGGCAAGTCTCAGGTAGACTCGTTAGAAGACATGGTTGTCGAAAATCCCTCAGTGTTTTTTAGGAGAGCGATATGGCAGATTATAAACGGTATGAAATCCGGGGCAGATTTATCAGCTACAATTGAGCAGGCAATTTCGCTGCTTGCGGAAGAGAAAATTCTGCAGATTCAGAGTTATGGTTCAAGGCTAAGCCCCTTGGCGATGTTTTACATGCTTCTTGGTATAATATTCCCCGCGCTCAGCATAATCTTTGTTATTCTTTTCGCGGCCATAGCCAATGTCCCTGGAGACACCATAACAATCGTCTTCGGCGTGGTTTTCATATTCATTGTTTTGTTTCAAGTTGTATTTTTAGGATTAATAAATATGAGGAGGCCTTCGTTGGTGTAAGATAAAGTAAAATGTACAAACTATTTTCCAAGCTATATCCTCAGTTTTTCAAGAAAAAAATAAAAAAATTGTTATCCTACTCAGATGTTCAGATTAGAGAGGATGAGTTCACAGGCTACATGTTCTTCTCAAGCCTGTGTTTTGCATTGCTCGTTTCAATCCTCCTTTATCTTTTCACTAAGCTAAGATTTGAGCTGCTGATTTTCTTGGCGATATTTATTGTCGCTCAAGTAGCCTTTTACATGCTGATAGTTTTCCGAGCAGACAAAAAAGCCAAGTTTGTCGAGACTATCCTCCCGGATTGTCTGCAGCTTACAGCATCTAACTTGAGAGCAGGGTTTACAACTGAGCGCGCGTTTTTATTGAGCGCGAGGCCGGAGTTCGGCTCTTTCTCAGATGAACTGACATTGTTGGGAAAGAAGATAGCAAGCGGCAAGACAATTGAAAGCGCCATGCTTGACATGACTCAAAGAATCAAAAGCGAAAAATTCAGCAAAACAGTCCTGCTCATTATAGATGGTATCAAATCCGGGGGGGAATTAGCCTCGCTGCTTAGCCAAACAGCTCAGAACTTGAGAAATCAGGAGATTGTAGAAGCCAAAATCCGCGCAAGCGTCTTCATGTATTTCATTTTTATTTTTACAGCGATTTGCTTTGCCGCCCCCATACTGTTCGGCCTGTCATCATATCTGGTGGAAATCATAACAAAACAGCTTGCGCTGATGGAGATGCCTGCCGGAATCGCAGCCCCGATAACTATCTCCAAGCCGACAATCACACCAGAATTCGTAATTTATTTTATCTTGGCGGTATTGACAGTCGTATGTTTATTCGGCTCTTTTGCTTTAGGTTCTATAAACAAAGGAGAAGCAAAAACAGGATTGAAGTACTTCCCGATACTTTTAGGATGCAGTTTAGGTTTGTTTTTCCTTGTAAGAGTTATAATGAAAAGTATTTTCTCCTTTTTCCTTTAGTTGAAATGCCCTAAAATACTAAAATAATTCTTTATTGTTTTTACTTCTTAGTTCGCAATTTTGCTTTTTTGTCTTTCAATATCTTCTTTATCTTTGCTGTCTCTATTACAAATCCAAATTCTTTGCCTATTCTCATGAGCTTGTAAGCTGAGATAACTAGTAACAAATAAGCAACAGCTGAAATTGCATAAGAAACTAACACCATCCAAGTAGAAAACGCGAATACTTCTATCAACAATGTCAACACTGAAGCCAGCATAAAGAATATAATAGAGAAGAACAGTACAGAAGCAAATGCAGCTAAACTAGACTTTCTTGACAGATGTTTTTTGGCGATTCCTATCCACATCAGCGAGAAAATCGCTATTGATACAACTAATGCATTCAATGCAATCTCTGCTGAAACAATCTTGAACAGGGCCACAACACATAAAAGAATAGCCAAAATCCACAAGATTTCTGCAAATTTCATTTTTTCCTCACTTATCTCTTTTTACCCAGTTTATTTTTTAAATCTTTATTTTGATTAAATCTTTTTTTAAAAGATTTATTTTATGTCGAGCAGGATGTCACAAAATTGCATGATTTCCTTGATTAATTTGCTGTCCTCTTTCCTTTTCAAGCTCACAATAATTCCCTTGACTTTCCAAACTCTCATTTTGCTTGCGAGAAAGTGTATGAACTTTGCAACGCTAACAGGATCGTTGTAGATGAGCAACATACTCAGCGAGTCAAAGAAGACAAATTTTTCCTTGCCGATTGCCTGAACAGCCTGATCCATTGCAATAGCGATATCACTCAAGTTCTCAGGAGATCCAATGAAAAGACAATTGCCCTTTTTCTCTGCTCCTCCTGCAGTTTTAGTAACAGCGTCGATAAATATCATTGTCTCAGAATCAATTTTCTCCTTTTTGAATATCTTAGTTAAAGTCTCGTAAGGTTTGCTCAAGGTTACATAGACACCAGGGATATGTTTATTTGCAAAACTCTTTACAAGCGCTGTATTTGTTTTTTGATACTTCTTTGCCTCAACTATAGCTAAAGCCACATACTCATCCATCAAATTTATCTTAGTGAATGCCTCTTTTACTTTCATTAAGATTAACAACTGCCCAATATATATAAAGATTTCTAAAAACTGAAAGGTTAAATCATAGAAAGTTTTTTATACTTGAAATTTATTTTCCAAGTGATGATAAAGAGTGGTGTTCCAGGAATGGATGAGATTCTGAAAGGAGGCTTTACAGAAGGCATGACTATAGGGGTTACAGGAGCTCCCGGAGTTGGCAAAAGTATTTTCTCGCTGCAGTTTGTTTATGAGGGCTGCAAGAATGGCGAAAATTGTTTGTATATCCTGACAGATGATACAGTAGAAGGCATAAAGAAAGTAGCCGCAAGTGTAGGAATGGATTTTGACAAATTTGAAAAAAAAGGTTTAATGACTTTCTTGAAAGAAGAGCCAAGAAAGCCCATGTCTATCGCCGCGCCATTGCAAATAATTCGCGAGAAAAGAATTAAACGAGTTGTCCTTGATAACATCGCATTATTCGAGTTCAGCGCGACTTCTGAAATCGAGTTCCGCAGGAGCTTTATGCATTTCTTAGCTGCCATGAAAGAATCTAGAGTCACTTTACTTGTCATAACCCAGTCAAAAATGAGAGACACAGCAATAGAATACGAGCCAGAGGACTTTTTATTTGACGGTTTAATCCTTCTCATGAAGATAAGGAAAGGTTCAACATTCGAGAGATGTGTTGCAGTTTTGAAGATGCGGGGCCAGGATCACTTGATGGATATCTATCCGTTCAAGATAAACAAGGGAGGGATAATTGTTTACACTAAACAGATACCATTCTCATTAAAATGAAAAGAGACAGAGTAAGCACAGGAATAACCGCCATGGACAAGATGATTGGCGGTTTGAAGGAAAAAAGCATCAATCTAGTGATAGGCGGAACCGGCTCAGGAAAGACAATCATGGCTATGCAGTTTCTTGTTGATGGCATCAAGAAAGGCGAGCATGGCATTTACATAACATTCGAGGAAAAAAAAGAAAAAACATATGATGATATGCATTCTTTCGGATGGGATTTGGAAAAATATGAGAAAGAAGGCAAGTTAGTGTTCTTGGAATACAATCCAGAACAAGTAAGAAGGATTGTTACAGAAGGCGGCGGTGAGATTGAAGTTATTCTTGAAAAAATAAAAGCCAAGAGAATTGTTATTGACTCAATGACATCTTTTGTTCTACTTTACAAAGATGAGCTTGCAAGAAAAGAAGCCGCGTTATTTTTATTCGAACTCATCAACAAATGGAACTGTACTGCCCTATTGACAGAACAAACCGCAGAAGAAGGACATGTATTTTCCGCGCTCGAGTTCGAAGTTGATAGTTTATTTGTTCTTTATCACAGAAAAATCAAGGGCTTTAGAAAGCGAGGCATGGAGTTATTAAAAATGCGCGGAACAAAGATTCCTCCAAAAACTTTCCCTTTCAACATAACTGAAAAAGGGATAGTTGTCAACACAGGCTCGACATTTGCGTATTAGTAATTTCTAATTATCCTAATTATTTCTGTATAAAGAATCATATCTTGCGCATAATTTATTGTAAATAGGCATTAATCCATCAACAACACTGGCATAATTATTTTCACTCATCTCACCTTTGCCTAATCTTATGGTCTGCAAGTTAATTTCTTGTGATATCATAATTATCTCCCTCTCCAAATCTTTTTTTTGGGATATTTTCTTTCCACAGCCGTTAAACAATAAAAACAAACCAAAAATAGCAATTAATTTTTTCATTTTTCTTCCTCAGCCATGGGCAAACCAGAAAACTAATTTGTCTTTCTTCTTTTCATCTAATCTGCAGAAACCAAATCTCTCGAACTGGCACATGTCACCAACTTTCATCTCTCTCGTCTTTGGCTCAGCCAATCCCTTGATAATCTCACCATCTGGCATCACAACTTCTGTCTTCACAAGCTCCTTGATGACAGGAAGCCAGTGTATCATCTTTGCCTCGAGCTTGACATCGCGCTCTCTAGACATGAATTTGAAATAAGCATCTTTTACAAAGTTGAACAAGTGCATGAGCCTAAAAACTTTCCCTTTTTCTTTCAGAATAATCTTATAATCTTTTTCTGCGATGTAGAAATTATCATAAGTGTCAAAGTGTCTGTAGCCTCTTTTCACATCTTCAGGGTGCAAAAGAACTTTTGCTTTCAATCTCGGCGCGCTCTTTACAGTTATCTTGATAGGCACAGCGACAAAAAAGTAACGGTTGCTTTTTTCCACGAACTTTTTGTTCTCTTTGTATAAATTCTCTATAGGAACAGTGGCTTCTGTCTGTGTCAAGCCCAATTGCAGGATAAAAGCTCTTATTGCTTCTGGCTTGATTCCTCGCCTTGCAAGAGATTGTAAACTCCAAGTCCTGGGGTCATCCCATCCTCTGTAAACTCCGGAAGCGATCTCTTTCTGTGACTTGCTTTTGCTTATTTTTGCGCCCTCCATTTGTAAGAGTCCTGTGTGGATAAACTCAGGATGCTTCCATCCGAATATATCAAAGATATATTTTTCCATGTCAGTCTCAATCATAAGCTCCTTGCCCCGTAAGATATGAGTCATTCCCAAAAGATAATCATCAACTGCCCAAGAGAAATCAAGCATCGGCCAAACTCTATATTTCTTGCCAACTCGCGGGTGTTCTCTGTCAGAAATTCTAAAAAGGACTCGGTCGCGGAAAGCAGGATTCTTGTCTTTCATGTCAGTCTTTATTCTCAAAGTGGCTTGGCCAGGCTTGTAATCATTGTCAAGCATGTTGTTCCACTCTTCCAAGTTTTTTATAATGTCATAATTCCGATGCTCGCACTCTTTGCCTTGTTCTCTGTTCTTGTGTAAAGTTTCAGCATCGCAGAAACACACATATGCTTTTCTCTTTCTAATGAGTTGTTCAGCATAATTATAATATATCTCGAGCCTGTCTGATTTGTAGATTATTGGCAGAGCATAATTGACTTTGAGCCAATCCAAGCTCTCAGGAATAAGTTTGAAAGCCTCTTTAACAATCTGTTTCTCTTCTGAGCCAATCGTATCATCTATGACAAGAAACAATTTTCCTTTATACTGTTTGCAATATTCATCATTCGGAATAACTTGCCTTGCGTTGCCTATGTGCAGGGGCCCTGAAGGATATGGCGCGAACCTCATCACAACTTTTCCCTTCGTTGCGTTAGGCAATTCTGGCAATCCTTCATGAACTTCTCGTTTCTTAACCATATTTTCAAATCCCAAGAATAATTTCTGCTGCTCTTCAAGCTTCATTGCATTGACTTGTTTGACAATTTTTTGGATGAGAGGCATAACTCCTTTGATTTGTTCTTTCTGCAATCCTTCTTGAAACAATTTTGGCAGAACAGTTCCAACTTGAGCCTTGCCTTCGTGCGCGAGAGCATTGGCTAAAGCATAAGCCTCAATCTTCTTCTCGTCAAAACCCGCTCCTTTTTTTGTCTCTTTTTTTGGCATGATAAAATTAAGTTCAAAAGCTTTAAATAGATTTTCATGCATAAACTTTAAATATTCATGTAGCTAAATCATAAAATGGAAAAGTCAGTTCAGATAACCCTTATCATTGTTGTGGCAGCTTTAATTATTGCCGGAGTAGTGACTTTCTTGATTCTTCAGGGAAAAGTGCCTTCAAACACTGTAAGCGTTCAGGGATTAGCAACAATCAAGGCAGATCCAGACTTAGTTACAGTATATTTCAGCGCAGAGACAAATGCCTCGACAGCGCAGAAAGCTAAGGACGATAATGCCAAGATAGTCAATGAAGCTACAGACGCTTTGATAGAAATTGGGATTCCAGAAGACAAGATACAAACACAGGATTTCAATATCTACCCAGAATATGATTGGGTTAATGGTGAGCAAGTGTTTAGAGGCTACAAAGCAGTCCATTCATTTAAAGTTGAGCTTGAAACAGCGCAGATAGACAAGGTAGGCGATGTCATTGATGCCGGAGTTGATTCTGGAGCGATGATCAACTACATTAATTTTGAGTTGAGCACTGCAAAGCAGAATGAATATAAAGTTGAAGCCTTGAAACAGGCATCTCAGGATGCTAAGACAAAAGCAGAAGCAATAGCTTCAGGATTAGGGAAGCAAGTCGGCAAGTTAGTTTCAGTTTCTGACACGGGTTTCGACTACTATCCTTGGCCGATATACACTAATGCCATGGAAGTAGGTGGGGCAGCTGATGCAAAGGAAGCAGTAACAAGCATAACACCATCAGAAAAAGAGATAAGCGCCAGAGTTTCAGTGGTGTATCAGATTGCTTAATTTTATCTTTTCTTTTTTCTCTTTTTTATTTTTTACTTCTTCTTCAGCAATGCAACTATCAGAATGATGACTCCTACGGCATTGCTCAAGTCCGCGATGTTCAGCGCAGGCATCGGCATAAACGAGAATGAAAGCCAGTCAATGACATATCCATAGAAAATCCTGTCAAACATATTGCATAAGGTCCCTGCAAACAAGAGCACTAAGCCAAGGCTAACCATTGTGAACTTTGGAGTTTTAAAATAAAAGAATAAAGTCAAAACCAGGACAAACAACGCGATTACAATCAATAGGACTCGGGTCCATTCAAAATCCTGGAATAAATTGAACGCGGCGCCATAATTAACCGAACGCTTCATGCAGAACACAAAACAGCCATAGACAAATGACGCAAGATATTTAGTATATCTGTCTATAGTATAAATTATCAAGAATAAAATAATGAAATGAAACAGCTTGTCCAAACTGTTCCTCTTTTTGTTGGGAATCATTTTACAGATAAATAATTAATATTTCAAGTCAACCCTATGCTCTATCCTGTCAATTTTTCTCTCGATGAGCTCCATCCTTTGGATAACATGATCAATTCTTCTGTGCAATCGCTCGAATCTTTCAGGATCTATGCTCTGTGAACTTGAAGCGATTGGTGTATTAAAACCCGGGCTTGGAGAGCTCTCTGCAGATGGAGTTTCTGTTGAAGTCGCGCTTGCTGCCAAGGCTCCAAGAAAATCCATGTCAGTCGAAGCTGGCCCAGGAGCCGAGCTCGAGGCATTCAAAGGATTTGCTTTCAATAATCTGTTTCTGGTATCTATTTCCTTGAGTTTGCCTAAATCAATAACAGCCTCGTTTTCAGGTCTTCTCTTTTTTCCGAAGAAGGGAATTTTCATGAATTCTTTAATAGCTTTAGTTTTATAAATCTTACTTTACACCCTTATGACTTTATAGAAAACCTTTAAATATTTCATTTTCTCTATTCAGATATGGCCGATATCGATAGGATAATCGCAGTCGTACAGCCAAAATATTCAAGCAACCCGGGCGTGATTGCGAAAACATTAAAAGAGGAAGGAATTGACGCAGCAATTGAAAAAGCCGAGCCCAATCCTATTTGGGACAACAGCATTGTTTATGATTCAAGCGCCGAGCAGCTCGAGCCTGTTTATTTCTGGATTTTAGATTTTATGCAGGATATTGGATTTAATGTAGAAAAAATTGTGGATAATTTTGCAGCCTCGCCAGGCGGAGGATATTTCGCAGAAATGGGGCAAAGAGCGACAAAAATGCAGGAAGAAGGAATGAAAATAATGCAGACTGTAGGAATTCTGCTCAAAAGTTTGATAAACTTGCTCTATGACTTGAAAGAATTCGAGATAAGATTAAAACAATATGAGCTAGCAGAAAACAAAGATCCGAATGAAAAAGAAGCCGCGATTTTAGCATTGAAACAGATATGGATGGACAAAGTCGATATGCAAAGAGGGAGAGGAAGCATCAATGCCATGGCATACGAGCTTGGTTTTGCAACTTTGAGAGATGCATTCATGACAGCCAAATCTGTTGCTGATGTAGACAAGATGGATTTGAATGACCGAGTAAAAAAAGTCCTAAAGCCTCGTGTCCAAGAATTCTTTGAATGGAAAACTCGAAGCCAGTTAGAATTGAAAAAAAGATTTGAAGTTGAAAAAGCATGGCTAAAAAGTCAAGTGGCTTCGCTAAAGTCTTATACAAGATGGGCCAAGCCATATCTGAAAGCAGCAGAGCAGCTCATGATGAAAGAAAACAAGTTGTCAGAGCCAGCGCTCGTGACAGCTTTCAACACAATGCTTCTCGAGTTAACTATCTTGTGCAAGAAAGAGATAAAAGTTCCAACTGCAGTTTATGAAAAAGGCTTGCCTCGCTCGTTCAAGGATTTGAAAATGTCGCGGAAATATTATCAGTGCGTTCTTATTGATTTCACTTTCAGAAGCATTCCTCAGCGAGTCAGCCAACAAGGGCATTATGCTTTCGGCGGCAGAGTTGATGTAAAATTCAAAGCTTTTACAATGAATGAAGATGAGCTGAAAGTTTTTGATGGAATTATGAAAAAACAGGATTTTAACGATGCCTTGAAGCTTGTTTCAGCGACAACAGATGAAAGCTTGATTCAACTTGCAGATGATATAGAACATTTCTTGCTAGAAGAGAAGAAAGAGGAGAAAAAGAGCCAGAGTTTCATGGATTTAATCTTTGGCAAGAAAAGCAAAGTGAAGAGCGAAGAAGAATTGAAGAAAGAAAAAGAAGAGAAAGAAAAGAAGGGTAAAAAAGAGCCGACTCTAGACACACTGAAAAAAGATAATTTTGAAGAATCTATTGTAAGGATTTATGCTGAGCAGCAAGTCGCTGGCAATTGTTTCAAAGTTTATGATATTTACAAGAAAGGGCATGGCATGGCTTCTTTCGCCGAGCCCACATGGGAATATCCTTCCTGGAAAATCCCAGTGAAAGGCTAAAATAATTATAATTTCTGCAAAATCCACAAAACTAAAAATGACAAAGGAAAAAAATTCTAAAGACAAAGATAGTAAGAAAGACAAGGAAGAAAAGGAGAAGGAAGAGAAAGAAAAGGAAGAAGAAAAAGAGTCAGAAGAAGAAGGCGAGGAAGTTGTAAAATTCCCAGAAGCCGAGGAACAATTTAATTTTCAACTTGATACAACAACTCATGACCGAGCTACAATGGCTCTTGAATCAGGACAAAAAACTCCTGAGCTTAATCTTGAAGGCTTTTTGCAAGATGTTGACATAGAAAAAAAAGAAAAGAAGGAGAAAGAGAAAAAACCCCAAGACCTTTATTCCGCGACTGAAGACACTGGCTATGTCACAAGAAAAGCTGATGAATCCTGGGAGCAACAACAGATGCGAGAGGTTAGGGAAACAATAAAACCTCAATTAATTTTAGAGGAAACCAGACATGCCCCGCGTTTGGGTTGGAAACCCATCACAGAAGATGCTCATGAGTTCAGAGAAATCACAAAATACGAAGAAAAGTATGAGAAAATTGGAAGCGATATCCATCGTCCAGGTTTTGCTCACGAAGATGCAAACAAGCAAAACATTAAAAAGTATAAAGCCATTAAAAGATAATAGTAAAAATATTGCAATAAAAAAAAGAGTAAAAAGTAAGAAAAAAGGATAAGCGAAAAATATCAAGAACAATGCGCTTGTCAAAATTCTTACATTATCAATACAAAAATGACTTATGAAAACACTGAAAATTTTTATGTTGGTTCTTACTCACCACTCGATCCAGGATATGGAGAGTTATTTACAGGATATCGCGTTCCTTTTCAGAACTTAGGCGCTCCAACAAGCATCCAGACAGCAAATCAAATCGCAGAAGTTTCTTCAAGATTGAATGAGGGCATGAGAGTTGTGGAATTACAACCCATTTCTCCAGAACTTTTTGAAACAATCCCAAAGGATCATTTAAAAGAAACCGCCAGATTGATGAAACTTACAGGAGCTGAAGCGACATTACACGCCCCGATAGTCGATCCAGCTGGATTTAATAATGAGGGTAGTTGGAGCGAACCCCAGAGACAAATATCAGAAAGACAGTTTGAAAATATAATTGATAGAGCTCATGAACTAAGCCCTCAAGGAAACATGCCAGTTACTTTTCATGCAACTATTGGCCTACCTTCGACAATAGTTCCAAAAGTTGGCGGACCATCAGAGGAAGATATAATTCATATAGTTAATCAAGATACTGGACAGATTCAAATTATGAGAAGAGAAAAAAAATTAGATATTACAACTGGAAAAGAAGAGTGGTTAAAACCCGATAAACAACTTGAAGATGCAAACAGAAGAAACTGGAATAGTCAATTCGGTTCAATTATTTGGGAAGCAGAGAGAGCAAGAGAATCTATCAATCAATTTACCCCACAGATTGCGCCAGTTTTAAAAGAAATTAATGAAGGAAAAATAAAAGAAGAGAATTTATTACCAGCACAAACAAATGCACTAGGATATGTTAGATATGGACAGACACTTTACGATCAAGTTGGCTCGCAATTAAAAATGTTTATCAGTGAAGCTGTTAGACTTTGGCCAGAAGGACAACAAGAAGAATATAGAGAACAACTTAAAAAAATTAAAAGAAATATGGCAGAGATCGAAGATAGAAATTTGGTAGAAAATAACCCTATAGAGGCTTCTCGAAGATATAATGAAGTTATAAACACCTTCCGCAAACTTGTTAAAGATACGCCCCCCCCGCGATATTCTTTCACCTCAGATTTCGCTTTAAAAAAAAGCCGCGAGACCATTGCCAATGTTGCTCTAAAATCTTTCAAGAAATTTGGGGATAGCGCACCTATAATAAGCATGGAGAATGTTATGCCCGGAACTGTTTTTGGTACAGGCGGTGAGTTAGCTGATTTAATTAAAGAAAGCCGCGAAGCATTTGTAAAAAAAGCTAGAGCAGAAGGAATTAGTGAATCCCAAGCAAGAGACGCCGCAAACAAACTAATTGGGGCGACATGGGACATCGGACATCTTAATTTGATGAGAAAGCAGGGCTTTGAAGAAAAAGGAATAAAAGAGGAAACTAAGCAAATTGCTCCATTCGTTAAACATGTTCATCTTACTGATAATTTTGGTTTTACTGATTCTCATCTTCCTCCTGGGATGGGAAATGTTCCTGTGAAAGCAATTTTACAAGAGCTTGAAAAGGCGGGTTATAAAGGAAAAGAGATTGTTGAAGCAGGAGGCTTTGTATCACAATTCAAGACAAGCCCAACCCCTTATGTGCTCGAGGCATTTGGCTCACCCATTTACGGAATGCAGATGCCGCCGTTCTGGAATCAAGTGCGCAATGCTTATGGCGTTCCTGCAGGATATTCCTCAGGATATGGCTTGATGCTGCCTGAACAGCACATGGGTATTTATGGCGCGGGTTTTGCTTCAATCCCAATGGATTTGGGAGGCGCGACTCCTGGAAAAGGCCAAAGATTTTCTGGAACACCCATGGAATAAATAATAAAAAGCAAGATTTAAAAAACAAAGTTCATTTAACAAGACAGAAAAAAAGAGGCGAGAATGAAAGAGAAAGAGGTTAAAGCGAAAGCAAGCGAAAGAAAATTTCCCACGCTCAATTTGAAAGAGGAGCAGGATATTGCTTATGATTTCGCCACAAAATCTTATGAAAAATTCGGCAAAGTCATCAAATCAATAATTCTTTTCGGCTCATCTGCAAGAGGAAAAACAGTCAAGGGTAGCGATATTGACATTATAGTTCTCTTAGATGATTGTTCTATACAATGGGACGCGGAATTAGTGGCTTGGTATAGAGAAGAATTAGCCAAGTTAATCCAGGAAAATCCTTATCGCAAATCTCTTCACATCAATACAGTTCGATTGACCACATGGTGGCAGGAGATGATAAGGGGCGAACCAGTAATACTCAATATAATAAGATGGGGCCAGCCACTCATAGATTTTGGGGGGTTCTTCACTCCACTTAAAGTTTTATTGAGCCAAGGCAAGATTAAAAGCACTCCTGAATCAATTTATGTTATTCTGCAGCGAGCTCCTTTACATATGGCACGAACTCGCGCTGCTTTGCTTAATGCTATAGAAGGATTGTATTGGGCGATGGTTGATTCTTCTCATGCCGCGCTCATAGCAGCAAAGAGAATGCCTCCTTCTCCAGAACATATAGGTGAAATGCTTCATGATACTTTTGTTGTCTCGAGACTCCTGGATCCAAAATATGTTGTATGGTATCGCGGATTGTACACCATCGCACACGAGATATTGCATGGCTCTCGCGCAGAAGTTTCAGCAAAGGAAATAGACGATTGGCAAGGCAAGACAGATTTGTTCGTGAGAGAAATGGCAAAGATAATTGACAAGATAATCAGCGAGAAAAAGTAAAAAATAATTATTTCTTCTTTTTAGGGGTTTCCTTCCCCCCCACTTTCTTCAACTCTTGTTTTATCTCATATTGTAATGAAATTACAATTCCCTTGTAAGCCTCATCTACATTTTCGCTTGTAGACACCGCAGTATAAAGATTAGCAAATTCTATAGCTTCATCTCCTTTAGTTTTTGCTTCCTTTATTTTCTTATTATAAAAATCTTTTATATATTCTTCTTTTCCCTTTTCTTGGGCTTCGTTTCTAGCATCTTGAAGATTTTTAACAGCCTCTGCTATTTTACCATATTTATTTTTATCTTTCAATTCAGGTAAGGTTAATAAGAGGGGGAATATCTGATCAATATTTTTATTTTTTAGTAGCCATTCATATGTAATTTTTTCTGTTATTTCTTCTTCCCTTTTCTTTAATTGAGCCTCAATTTTTCTACTTATCGCCCTTTCTGGAATCTTCGCGTATGCTAATTTGTCTTTACCTTCAAGATCTGCTAAGATATCTCGCAAATTTGCAGAATGTGGGTCTTGACTATATAATTGTTCAGCATAATGTGCTTTACTATAACGCTCAAGAACATTATCTTCTTCTGATGCAGGCTTCTCTTTTTTCTTTATTGCCATAATACTTTTATGAATTCCTTATTTAAAAATCTTTCTTAGTAAAAGCGCCAAAAGCTTTAAATAAATCGCTGTTCTACAAAAGATATGTCTAAAAGGAGATTAAAAAATGTTCAATAAAAAGATAAAATGCCGCTGCGGCAAGAAAGTTGATGTAAAGTATGATTTTTGTCCTTACTGCGGCGCTGATTTGAAAGCCAAACTTGTAAGAGACAAGGCTCGCGACAAGGAAGTTGATGGAATGATAAAGCAAGTCGAAAGCGCTTTCAATGTTCCTTTCTTTATGAAATTCCCTTTTGAGAAATTAGTGAAGCAAATGGTTAAGGAAGTAGATAAACAGTTTCATGAGTATGATGCAATGTTATCCCAGGAGCAGAATGAAGCTGAAAAAAATCCCAATGTCATAGCTTCTGGAATAAGCATAAGTGTCAATACATCACCAGAAGGCGAGCCAGTAATAGAAGTCAAGCAATTTGGCCAAGGGCAAGAGGAAAAGCCCCAAATCTCAAAAGTTGACGAGCCAAAACAATATAAGAAACTTCCAAGGCCAGTTTTCTCAGAAGCCGAAGTATCAAAACTCTCAAAATTGCCAAGGAAAGAGCCCGAGACAAAAGTCCGAAGGCTCACTGACAAGATTATCTATGAAATCTCATTGCCAGGAGTTAAGCAAGAGAAAAACATAATCATCCACAAGTTGCAGAATAGCATCGAGATTAAGGCATTCGCGAAAGACAAGGCTTATTTCAAACTGATTCCTTTAGATTTGGCAATCAAAGACTACAGGCTCAGCAACGAGGTTCTGACTCTTGAGCTCAAGCCTTAATGGCCCAGTTTATGACAAGAATTCTTATATTTTTTCCAAAGTTCATTTTTCTTTAATAACTTTAGAGTTGGTGGATTGCTGTAAGTAACTTGATAGACTTGTATGCTTTTAATAATGCCCTCTCTACTATAATATTTTGCAAGCCGATCTTCTAAACATTCGTGATTACATAATTCTATAGCTGGTGCTGACTGGTGGTCTCTAAGAACTAAGTAAATTGAATAATTTTTTCTCAAGCCAATCTTGTTCTTATTAGGCATATCCTCCATCATATCCCCTATAAGTTCAGTGATATCTTCTACGATTTTCATACGTTTAATCAGTCCATTCGTCTTATATATTTTTCGTTGGCCCTAAGTCGAGGGCAAGCCATAAATTTTTAAATAATAATTGCCTCGAGTTTTTATGAAAAGAGGGCTGTTTGCATTAGTGTTATTGACATTCATTGTGTTCTTGTTATCTATCTTTTCTATCAATTTTGTAATGGCCCAATATGGTGACACTCCGGGCTACAATCCTTATTCCAGTTCAAGCAGCTCTTTCTTTGGCTTGTCAATCTCGGATTTAATTTCAAACGAGTGGTTCAATGCAGCTGTGCTGTTTTTGCTTGTTTTCGCAGTGTGCTGGTTTGTACTGCTGAAAGTTTTCAGTGGCAGCAAGGGCGCTGCTATAATTGTTTCAGTAGTAATCGCATTGATGGGCTCGATGGGAACAATTTATTTTTATGGATTGATTCTGCCTAAACTCGCGACATGGCTTGTTGTTGCGATATTCGTGGCAATTGCTTTAATCTTGACATATCAATTAAGAAGAATAGGCATGGCAATATGGCTTGTCATGGCAGCTGTGGCGTTATTCTGGCTTTTATGGGCCAATAAGCAATTATGCCCTCCATTAGGATTCCTGCCTCAAGAAGTCTGCGTCATTCTTGACACGATTGCATTCGCGTTGTTAATAATTATTTTTATAAGACTCTTGGCATGGCTCATCAAAAAAGTCACAGGAACTATCGGCATGACTAGAGGGGGTGGCGGCGGAGGTTACAAGCCCCCAAAACCTTCAAAAGCTCCTCCGGGAAGATTTAATTTAACAATAGGGGTTCAAGGAAACGGCACCACAAACCCCCGGCCTGGAAATCGTGTTTTAAAAGAAAGAGCTCGATTTGGTGTTAGGGCGATTTCAGGAACAAATTCAAAGCTTCATCATTGGGAGCTTGATGGAACTCATATGGGCGCATCAAATGTAATAAATGTCACAATGAATTCTGATCATACGTTAGTTGCGGTGTTCGAAGGAGTAAGACAAGCACAAGCTCAAGTTCAACAGCAACAGCAGCAACAACTTCAACAGCAAGTGATTCAAAAAAAGATAAGAACCGCCCGCGAGCTGCAACATGCATACAATGACTATAAATTCAAAATTTTCAATACAAGGTATAACCCTAGCAATAGAACGTGGATGTTAAATGCGATGAAAATAATAGCGCAGAAAGCACAACAAATGAACTACACAATAAAAGGCCCATCACCAAACGACATAGAAGCAAAACTCAGAAAAAATAAATTAATATAGTTCATCGACAAATTTATAAATCTCAAACCACTGGTAATCAAATAAAAGAGGTAATCAAGAAAAATGGTTTTTTACGGAAATCCAGCCAAAACATGGCTTTTGATATTGGGCTTAGTGATCTTAGTTGTAAGTGTTGTAGGCGGCTTAGTTAATCTAGGGATAACTTTTTGGGTTTTGTCTGCGTTGCCAGCCAATCCTGTAATTTACTTGGGAATAGACGCTTTGTTTGGGCTCATAATGTTAATCATCGGCCTTAATCCTACGATATAAAATATAATAAAGTAAGATAACAGAAAATATTTGAATAAAATGAAACCGCGAGTAATGTTAATCATGTTCGGGATTTTTGTATCTTTGTTGAGTGCGATAGCGCTTATACAAGGCACAAGCATAACAGGCTTTGCAACAGTTTCAGATACACTGACAGACAAGTTGAACTTCCCGGTTTCAACAACTTTCTATCTCTTTGCCTTGCTGATTATCGGAATAATTGCAATAGTAGTTGGGATAAAACACAGAAAAGTTGTTTATTAGTGAGTGTTAAATCGTTTGTTATCTGAAAACCCCTTCTTCAAAAACCGCGCTTATCAAATTATCTTATCTCTCAAAAATCGCCCAATCCTTTCTGGCTGGCTTTTTCTTTGTTCTCGTATATCTTCCCTAAAGCTGATGTAACTCGCTCCTCGCTGAAATCATGCTCATCACATAACAACTTCTTGAGGGCTTTTTCATCTATTTTTTTGAATTCTATTTTGTAGTCACTTGTAACGTCGGGTTTTTTGAACAATTCAAAAATGTCTTGCCAGTCAAAATCAGGATTATTAATCTTGCCCTCTTCTGCGAGCTTGCCTAAAGCACTAAATAACAGGGAAGGAGATCTATACTGTTGCACAAGTTGCAGAGCTTTCTTTGGCCCGATTCCTTTGACACCTCCGGGGTTAAAATCAGTTCCAACAAGAATCCCCAAACAAATGAGCTGCTCGTGATTTATCTGCAGTGAGTTGAGAACTTGCTCAAGCTCAATCATCTCAGGAACAATAGGAACAAATGCACCGCTCGCCAATTTTCTTTTTCTTGCTAAAGTCAAATTCTGGATAAGCCGGGAAGCTCCAAAAGCTAATGAATCATAATCCTGCGAGGCAACAGCATAAGCCTCCCCTTTCTTGACAATGTAAGAGCATTGAGCCTCGCCTTCGCTCGGAGCCTGCACAACAGGCAGCCCCAGAGCTTCAACAAGTTTCTTGCTCTCCTCTATCATCTCCTCTGTCAAATGCAGCGCTTGCCTTGAATATTTGAACATATCCTCTTCGCTTCCTCGAGCTTTAGCTTTATCATACTTTTCCTTGGCTTCTTCCTTGTGCGCGATTCTTTCTGAGACAGTCTCGCCTTTCAAAGCATGAGGCTTGCCGTCAAAAACATAAATGAGTTTCAAACCCCGCGCCATCAAATTAGTGGTTCTATAAAACAATCCCGAGAGATGAGAAGTAACCCGTTTCTTGCTGTCCATTAAAGGGGTTCCGTCAGGCTGTCTTATGTTGGCAAGAAATTGATAAATGACATTAAAGGCGTCTACCGCCAGGATTTTGCCTTTCAAATCCTCAATCTTTATTTCTTTTTTAGGAACAATATCCCTTATCTGCAAACCCATAAAAATCCAAAGCAAAGGAAACTTAAATAATTTGCCCCGAGCTTAATTGGGCTTAGCCAATCTTAATTAAACTTAACATTAGTTTTAAAAATTGCAAAGCTCTCAAATTACAATGGAGATACAGTTCATTCCAATAGATTATGATTATTTTGATTGGCAGTCTCGCAACTATATCAAGATAATTGGCAGAGATGACAAGGGCAAGAGGGTTTGTATTGTTGACAGTCTCAATCCTTATTTGTGGGCTATTTTCAAGCAAGGGACAAGTGAGAAAAAAATCAAGGAAATTCAGCAAAAGATAGAAAAAATAAAAATAGAAGCCATGAGCAGGACAACTATAGTAGAAAAAACCGAACTTCATGACAAGAAGTTCTTGGGCAAGGATGTCAAAGCACTCAAAATATTCATAACAAACTACAAAGATGCTCACCCAGTCGCAGACAAGCTTGACTTTCCAGAAATCGAGGCTCGAAGAGAATATGATTTGAACATAATTACAAAATATATCATTGACAAGAAACTCGCACCTTTAGCATGGCACAAAATTTCAGGAGAAGCTTTAGAAAATAACGATTTCGGTGGCCTTGCGAACTCGTTAGATGTCGAGCTTTGCCTAAAAGCAGAGAAGATTGAAAAAATAGAGGATAAGGCCATTTCTCCAAGGATTCTTGCTTATGACATTGAAACAGATGAGTTCGAGATTGGCAGGGGCGAAATTTTAATGATATCGCTAGTTGGCAAGGATTTCAAAAAAGTTTTGGCATGGAAACGAGTTGCGAAAGCTCCAGAGTTTGTCGAGTTCTGTAGAGATGAAGCTGAGATGCTTGAAAAATTTGTTGAATATGTTAAAGAGCAAAATGCTGACATGTTAGTAGGTTATTTTAGTGATGGTTTTGACTTGCCTTATCTCCGGGCTAGAGCAGAAAGACATAAAGTCAAGCTTTCTCTTGGATTAGATAACTCGCAGCCAACTTTTGCTCGCGGGCGCATTACTTCAGCGAGAATATCTGGAATTGTCCATGTTGATTTGTTAAGATTCATTGAAACAGTCTATTCACAATACATGCAATCCGAAACCTTGGGCTTGGATGAGGTCGCCACAGAATTTCTTGGCGAGGGCAAGAAAAATTTCGAGCACAAACACTCAACTCGCATTAAAGAGCATGAATGGAGGGATTATTTTGAATATAATCTTCAAGATTCTCTGCTCACATACAAACTCGCGGAGAAATTTTGGCCCGATATGCAGGAGTTCTGCAAGATTATCCAAGAACCATTGTTTGAGATGACGAGAGACGGGATGTCGCAGCTTGTCGAAGGCTACATTTTACATCACCTTGATGAATATAATGAAATCGCTGAGAAAAGGCCATTACATGATGAAATTGAACAGAGAAGAATGCGCGAGAAATATGAAGGGGCGTTTGTTTTACAGCCCACCCCCGGACTTTATGAAAATGTTGGGATGTTTGATTTCACGAGCATGTATTCTTCCGTGATTGTTACATACAACCTTTCAAAATCAACGCTTCTTGCAGATAAAAGAGATGAAAAAGAAGTAAATGAAGCAGATTTAGGAGACGAGGGCAAAGTTTACTTTTCAAAAAAGCCGGGGTTTTTTCCAACAATGTTAAGAGATATGGTTGATAAGAGAAAGAAATACAAAGCAGAGTATAAAAAAGAGCCCTCTCCAGTAAAAAGAGCCCGAAGTAATGCTTACAAGCTTCTGGCTAATGCCTCATATGGTTATCAGGGATTCTTCGGAGCAAGATATCATTGTCGAGAAGCCGCAGCAGCAACAGCGGCCCTAGCCAGAAAATCAATTCTTACTACTATTGATAAAATAAAAGCCGCAGGCTATCAAGTTATATATTCTGACACAGATTCAATAGCTTTTCTTCTAGGAAAACACAAAAAATCAGAAACTCTTGAGTTTCTAAAGAAACTCAATTCCGAGTTGCCAGGAATCATGGAGATGGAGCTCGAAGACTATTACAAGAGGGGTATTTGGGTTACAAAGAGAACAGGAGAGTTCGGCGCAAAGAAAAAGTATGCGCTCATCACAGAAGACGGCAAGTTGAAAATAAGAGGCTTTGAAACAGTTCGGAGAGACTGGTGTTCTCTGGCCCGCGAACTGCAGAATGAAGTATTGATCAGAATATTGAAAGAAGGAAATGAAAAATCAGCTCTCGAGTACACTAAAAAAATAATCAAAGAGCTGAAAGAAAGAAAAGTTGACAGAGAGGATATTATGATTAGAACCCAGCTCAAGAAGCCTATTTCAGAATACAAATCAATAACCCCACATGTCATCGCAGCAAAAAAGATGGAAGAAGCAAACATTCCTGTTGATGTAGGCATGCTAATCCAGTATTTTATAGCTGAAACTCGCGACACAAAAAAACTTGTCCGCGATAAAGTCAAGCTTCCAGATGAAAAGGGCGAATACAACCTCAAATATTACTTGGAGCATCAGTTGATTCCTGCAGTCGAGAACATCTTTGAAGTCTTCGGAATAAAGAAAGACGATTTGTTAGGAAAAGGTCAGAAGAAATTATTGGAATTTTGATGACAGAATCATTCTATTTTGTTACTTCTCTCAAATAACAACGAAACCAAAAGATTTATAAATTCCCATTTCTTATAAAAAGCATGACAGAACAAATCAAACTATTTGAAGGACATTATAACAAACAAATGCCCTTGCTAAGAGCAAAAGGCTTTAAACCCGCAACAGCAGAGGAAATACAAAAATTAAGGCTGGAAAGCAAACTTTCTTTTGATGTTTATTATGACACTGCAACAGGAATTTTCTATGCAGGAGATAATAAAGACAAATTCAAAATTATTCCTTATTCAAAAGACTTAGCCAATGTAACTGATAAAACTGAGCTTTATAACGGCGGAATAAAGAAAACTCAAGAGGATTATGAAAAAGCAAAAGCTCAAGAATTCACAAGAAAAAACATGATTTTAAATGAAAGATTAACAGAAAAAGAAGTTTTAGAGCATTTAGGATGGCTTACTGCATTAAATAATAATAAAGAACTGCTTGAAAAAGTTGTTGAGCATGTCTTCAAAGAAGTTAGAAATAGATATGATGAAAGTAAGGCAATGGGCTTTTATTTAAGAGATGCTCAAAAAGTTCCGAATGAGCGCGCCCTTTACCTCGACAGGTTCGACGGCGGCTGGGCTGGTGCCAGCGGCAGCTACGGCCTCGACGACGATGCGCGTCTTGTTGGGGTATGTGAGAAAACTGGCGAAGCCAGTTCGCGCCCAGAAAAAGTTTTGCCTTATTCCCGAGAGGAACTAAAAAATTATGAAAAGATTATAAATGGGGTTGTTAAGGGCAAAATACCAAGTCAAGAACTTAAGCCTCTTTTAAAATTTATCAAAAAACTAAGGTAAGTTTTTTAAATTATTCCTTTTTTATTTTAAAGCCCCAGTAATTCTGTTAATCCAAAAGATTTAACAGAAAAGCTTGGACTACACGCCAATTAATAGAGCTTTTTGTTGTTAATAAAAAGTTATGAAATACAGCTGCAACCATGAGTAGCTTATGCGAAAATCGAAGCAGCAGTGAAGTTTAGTTAATTGACTATTAAAGCGCGCCCTTTACCTCAACAGGTTCGACAACAACAGGGCTGATGCCAACGACAACTACAACCTCAACAACAATGCGCGTCTTGTTGAAATAGTCCTTGCTTCTCGGGGTTTTACCATGAAAACTTATAAAAACCTTTATGAAAAGCTGTATTCTTTAGAAAATTTGATTCTTGCCTGGAAAAGTGCAAGAAAAAGAAAAACAAGAAAAGATTATGTTATTGAATTTGAAAAAGATCTTTTTAAAAATCTAATGGCTTTGCATTACGAATTGAAAAGCCAGACTTATAGCCCAAAGCCCCTAAAATCTTTTATAATAAGAGACCCTAAAACCCGCAGAATTTCAAAATCTGCTTTTCGTGATAGAATTGTTCACCATGCCTTATGCAATATCATTGAGCCAATATTATCTAAATCTTTCATATATGACAGCTATGCAAATAGAAAAAGGAAAGGAACACACAAAGCAATACAAAGATTTGACTTGTTTAAGAGAAAAGTCTCAAGAAATAACACAAAAGCGTGTTTTGTATTAAAAGCAGACATAAAACATTATTTTCAGGAAGTCAGCCATAAAATTTTATTAAACATAATAGGCAGAAAAATAAAAGATGGAAAAGTTTTGTGGCTTATTAAAAAGATTTTAAACAACCATGAGACAAGCAAATCTGACAAGGGCATGCCTTTAGGCAATCTGACATCTCAGTTCTTCGCAAATGTTTATTTAAATGAGCTTGATAATTTTGCTAAAAGAAATTTGGGGGTAAAATATTATATAAGATACGTTGACGATATTGCTATATTTTCAAATTCTGAGAAAGAATTAAAATGTATTTTAATAAAAATAGAATCCTTTTTGAAATCTGAACTTGATTTAAAAGTTCATGAAGACAAGTCCAGAATAAAATTAATACATTCTGGAATAAAAATGTTGGGCTATAGAATTTTCTACTACTATAAATTATTAAGAAAGAGTAATTTAAGGAAATTCAAGAAGAATTTTACAGAAAAATTAAGTTTGTTAGAAAGTGGAATAATCTGTAAAGAAGAGTTGCTTTTAAGTTTGAACGGATGGTTTGGAT
Source organism: Candidatus Woesearchaeota archaeon (assembly GCA_964354405.1). Lineage (GTDB taxonomy): Archaea > Nanobdellota > Nanobdellia > Pacearchaeales > UBA284 > JAVZYK01. Next base: position 391,192 of record CAYGZP010000001.1, read on the forward strand.
ATGCAAAATGGGCAGATACTTATAAGTTAAGAAAAGAAATAATCAATCAAATCTAAATCTAATGCTCAGAACTCCCCAAGCTTTTTCTGCCCGGGTTTTCTGTTCGCTGTCTTCCATGTCGCCCATGATTTTCTTATCAATCCTATCTTTGCGAGTTCTTTAGCTTTGTCAGTTTTCAGGAACTTAACGCATAGAGGATCAGAAGGATAGCCGCTCCCGCAATCAACATCATATTTTTTTCTTATCTTATCCATTTCATCATCTCTCGTGACTTTTGCCAAGATGCTCGCGGCTGAACAGACAGGATGATTAACATCAGCTTTATGCTCGCATTTCAAAACAATTTTATCTACATTATTCACATGAGACAAGACATAATTTCTCCATGCCATGATATTATTTGAAGGGCAGTCGATAATGACTTCAACTTTGCTTGGAATATTTTTTGTCAGGACATTGATTATCTCTGCTGATTTGAGAGCTTCAATCTTATTCAGATTGATTTTCTGTCCTAAGAGCGAGTCAATCTCGCTTGCTGTTGATTTCAGGGTGATATGCGCACCAACAATCTTTTTGATTTCTCTCGCAAGAAACTCGCGGCGTTGTGGTGTGAGAAGTTTAGAATCTTTTACTTTGATGAGCTTTAACTTGGCTTCCTGTTTCTCGTCTACTAACACACCTGCAAGAATCATCGGCCCGATAACAGGTCCGCGCCCAGCATCATCAATTCCAATTCGTAACATGTTACTTGTCCCCTTATTTTGAAAAGTAGCGGGGGTGGGATTTGAACCACACGACCTCGAGGTTATGGGCCTCGCGAGCTAACCAGGCTGCTTTGGGCAACACTTTTTTGTTTTAGTGTTTCCACCCCGCTAGGATAGCATCCCCGCTTTTATAGAAATATGTTTTATACTTTTAAACTTAACTGAAATAAAGAGATTATATGACGGTAATTTATCCTTAATTGATATGGATTTTCTCCTTATAGAAGAATTAATCCCCAAAGAATTTAATTCTTTATTCAAAAATTTTATCAATTTAAAATCTGTATTTACTACTTCTATAAAATTCTTCTTCCTATTTACATATCCTTCTGCATCTATAACTCCCGAAATAAATCCCAATATTTCCTCTTTTTTTAAATTGAGTTTATTTATATCTTTATCAAATAATCCAAAAAATTCTTTATTTACAACTCTCAATCTTAAACAATTGAATCTTTTATCTTTATAATAATGAATATTATATCCCGCCTTCTTTAATATAGAAACAAGAAATTCAATTATCTTTTTGTCATTTACAGAATTTAAATAAAATTCCACATAGTACTTTCTATATTTTTTATCATGATATTTATAACCATCTCCTATAAATAACCCTTTCAAATATCCAAATTCCTCTTTTGTTATGTTCATTTTTCTCCACCCCGCTATCTGGGATATAGACGATAAAGACTTTTAAATCTAATGGAAAACCTCTATAAAAAATGGGGCTGCCCGGATTCGAACCGGGGCCGCGAGTGCCCTAGACTCGTATACTAACCAAGCTATACTACAACCCCTTGAGAATATTAGTAAAAAGTTATTTAAAATCCTTTTTCTTTGTCAGCTCAAGCCGCGATGGCCCAATGGTAAGGCGCAAGGTTGCTAACCTTGTTTCCGAAAGGATATCTGGGTTCAATTCCCAGTCGCGGCGTTTTTTCATTTTTTCTTGCACATTCTCGCAACCTTTTTAAATCTCCTTTTTCTTAGACTGTAATGCCAAGAAAAAAGAAAACTGAAGGAACTGAAGAAGCGAAAATAGAAGAAAAAATCGAAGAAGTAGTAGAAGAAAGCGAGGAAGTAGTAGAGGAGAAACCAAAGAAAGAGAAGAAAGAAGAGAGCGAAGAGGTAAAGCAAAAGCAAGAGGTTCTTCTGGCTCCGCTTGAAGATTATATCAAGGCAGCTGTTCATCTCGGAACTCGCGCCATTACTCCAGATATGAGACAGTATGTTTACAGGAGAAAAGCAGATGGTGTCGCTGTTCTAAACACAAAAAAGATTGATGAAAAGATTGCAGTCGCCGCGAACTTCTTAGCAAATTACGAGCCGAAAGATATACTTGTGTGCTGCAAGAGAGAGATGGGCTACAAATCTCTTGAGGCTTTTCACGAGGCTCTTGGAGTGAGAATATTCACAAGATATCCAGCAGGCATTATAACTAACTCGGATTTGGAGAATTTTTTCGAGCCAAAATGCCTTTTCATTGTTGATCCATGGCTTGACAAGAATGCGCTACACGATGCCACAAGAATGGGCATTCCAGTTGTCGCGTTATGCGACACGAATAATATGACAACTAATATCGACTTAGTCGTTCCTTGCAATAACAAAGCAGCCAAGAGCGTTGGCCTGATATTATATTTGATTGCAAAATTATACTTGCAAAAGCGCGGAGACAAGAAAAAACTTAATCCCCGCGATTTCTATGAAGTTGAAGAAGCGCAAGAGCAAAAGTACAAAGAAAAACCAGAGAGAAAAAAATTGAGTGAAGAGATTCTAAAAAGGATAAGTATAATTGAAGATAAGATAGAAACAAAAAAAGAGAGGAAAAAGAAAGAAGACACGACGGCCTCAGCCTAAGCTGCGAGGATTTTTAAATTTCTTTTGTTTATTAATAACATGCCTCGGTAGCTCAATGGCAGGATATTGCCCCTATAGCTCAGGTGGAAGAGCACCATCCTCGTAAGATGGGGGTCCCGGGTTCGAAACCCGGTAGGGGCTCTTTTTTTATGTGTAGACCTAATAGCACAAAACACAATATTTAAATAGAAACATTTCTTATATTAGGAATGTATAGAATATTCTTTATAAATACCAAGGATTGTGCCGAATTTTTTGAAGAAGCAAGGAGAAATTTAGAAGTTAAAAGCTGGAAAAAACTAGGGGAAAGTATAGGAACTAATAAATCGATGATAGATAATTATAGAAAGGGAAGATTATGTATTCCTGAAGATAAATTTAATACATTATTAAATCAATTAACTGAAAATAGAAAACAATATTTTTTGAGATTAATCGAAAAGAGAAATAGTAACTGGGGGCAAATAATAGGGGGTAAAAAAGCATATAATATAAATAAAAGGGCATTTGATATTGGAAGAAAAAATAGATTAAATCAGGTCAAATATAATTTTGATATCCATATTGATCTTTCAGAAGAATTGTGTGAATTTATTGGGGCATTTATTGGAGATGGTTTTACAAACAAATATAGATATTTATATCAAACACAAATAACTGGAGATAATGTTTTAGATTCAGACTATTATTACAATAGACTAAAACCTCTTTGTGAAAAATTGTTTAAAATATCTCCTAAAATTACACAAAAGGAAGGATGGATAAGATTAAATATATACTCAAAAAGGATGTTTGAATTGTTGACAAAAAGATTTAATTTTCCTGCTGGAAAGAAATCCTCTTCTGTTTGTATTCCTTCAGAGATCTATAATGGAAAAGAAAAATTACTTAATTCTACCTTAAAAGGAATGTTTGATACTGATGGGGGGATTGGTATTGATAAAAGAAAAGCCTATACTGTACCTTACATAAGAATAAATTATACTTCTAGTTGTATAAAGTTGATAAAACAAGTGCACGCTATCTTATTAAAATATTCTATTAGTCATTCAATTCATAGAAAAGAAAAAACATTTATGATCCAGATTAATGGTAAAAAGAATGTTAAGATGTTTTTATCAAAAATAGGATTTTCCAATAAAAGACATTTGGATAAAATTAGAAGATTTTTATAAAAGCAAGGGTTGAGGGTTCAAATCCCTTCCGAGGCTTTTTTTAATTATTTTTACTTAGAAAAGATTTTTATATAATTAAAACCTATCAAAGAAGGGCTAAGATGGAAACGACTGATTTGTGGGACTTTAGAAAAATGAAGGAAGAATGGCGTAAAGAAGAAATGAAAGAACTATCTAAGCAAAATGCACAGAATACAAGTGCAATGGCTATACAACTTGAGAGACAAACGATTATGCAGGATGAAATAACTAAAATTCAAACACAACAAACGAAGCTTACAAGGGCATTAGTTCTTTTTACTGGATTTTTGGTTGCAGCAACGATAATAGCTGCTGGAATGAATTATGCTGTTGTTCTTCGTGCCGCAAAGATGCTAACTACTGCAGATAGTATAGCGCTTATAACTGCTACAATAGGGATTATAATATTATTAGTAGGAAGTTATCAACTTTTGATTAGATATGGAAACAAAAAGATTTAAAGAATAGATAAAATGGGATTTTGCGAATGGTTATGTGGTTGGGAAAAAATAGAATATATACCTAACTGGCTTGAAAGAGCGTTTGGAAAGGCATTTAATAGAGCGGGATACAATCATAGATATTATTTTAGAGGAAAAACATTTAGATATCAGGCAGTTGTAACTAATCCTAAATATCAAGGACATATACCTGTAACTTTTTATAAAAAACTTAGGAAGAAAAAATGAAAAAACCTATATCAAAGGAAGAATTAAAGGAAATTGTTCAGGACTCCATAAAAGAAGTGCAAAGACAACAAGTAAAAGAGGCTCTAAAAATTGGAGCTTATTGTGTTTATTCTTCGAAAGAATTAAAAGAACTCGGTTTTACACCAAAAGAAATTAAACAAATAAAAGAGAGGAGAAAATGAAGTGGCGATACGTAATAGGAACTCTTGCATGGTTAGCAGGGATATATGGATTGAAAGGTACAAGATTTGGAGATGAACAAAATATAGCTTCCTGGCTTCTTATTGTTGTTGGTATCTTACTTATATTTTGGAATTCATCATATAAAACAATCGGGAATATAGCCTATAAAATTAGAGATTTCTTTAAGAAAATATGGAAATGTTTTCAAAAATGAAAAAGAAAATATGGGATTTATTTAAGAAGAGAAAAGGTAGAGATATTGGGTTCTTCATTCATATAGAAAATAAAATTCCTTATACGGAAAGAAGAGAAAAAGTTGGAAATTATATAAAGGATTTAATTAATCAATTTTATGAACATGTTGCTGTTCAATACTTTCATGAAGGAAAAGAGAACTGTTTAACAGGTGTAAGGGTTGTTGGTGGTAATGCTAGGTTTAAGTATAGTGAACAGGAACAAATTGTTAGGCACATTTTATATAAATTAACTATATTCTTTATTAATAATAAAATAAAGTTTGATGAAAATTCAATAGAGTTCTATACTCCTCAACCCTTTAAGGAAGAAGTAACAAAATTCGCTATGGAGACGGCAGAAGCAATCTCTAAGAAAAAATAAGTCAATTTCCTAGATTGAAGAAGTCTTAAAGAAGAAAAAGGTTTAAATCTTATAATTTGCTTGGTTTAATATGGATTGGGCTATATTGTTATATATTCTTTTCATTATAAGTTGTATTATTCTATACATTTTCTATTGTAGAAAACTGGTTAAGATAGCTAAGGATTTGGGAATAAAAGATAACCTTTGGTTAATATATATTCCTTTTGTCCAAAATTATTTGATTTCAAAAATGGCAGATTTCCCCCTATGGACATTTATAATTTCTCTATTCTTTTTTATGCCCTTTGTAAATCTAATTGGTTACTTTTGGTATTATAAAATAGTTAAGAAATATGATGATAGTGGTTTGTGGTGTTTAGCCTTTTGGATATGGGTGTTTAGTATGGACTTAAAAGAAGAAAGGAAATTAAGAGTAAAAGAAGAAAAGGAAAGAATAGAATATTATCAAAAAAATAAAAAGTTGATTGAAAAGAAAGAAGATAATGATTTTCGTAGATTTCTAAAATGGGGAGCGATAATATTGGGGTTTTTAATTCTTTTAGCAATCATTAAAAAAATACTTGGGTAATAAAAAAGCAAGAAAGAAGAAAAAATGAATTATGTTGAAGATTAGATAAAATGGCAAAAGATAAGAATAATATTAAAAATGCACTTGTAATCTTTGTTCTAGTTCTAGCTGGTTTAGCTCTTTTTGGGTTTTCAGCAAGACAAATTGATATAATCGCTCAATGGGGCATTTCGATAATTATTGGAATGATTTTAGGTGTTTTATCTGGACAGATTGTTGAAACATTCACAGGAGATATTCTTAAAAAAATATCTCTTTCCTTTGAGATTAGGGGCATCGATTTTTCAATAACTTTATTTGTGATAGTTGCTTTTCTTGTAAAACTAATTATATTTGGATTGTAAAAAAGTTCTGAAACAAAAATTGGAAAATGAGAATAAAAGTTAAAAAAGTTAAAAGTGTTTTTGGAAAAGCAACAGGTTTAATGTTTTCTAAACCTCACAATTTAATATTTATCTTCAAGGACGAGAGAAAAAGAAGCTTACATATGCTTTTTGTTTTCTTTTCTATAGATGTTTTGTTCCTTGATTCAAAAAAGAAAGTTGTTGAGCGAGCAACATTAAAACCTTTCTCTCTCTATACATCAAAGAAAAAAGCGCGATATGTCATAGAATTAAGAAAAGGACAAGCGAAAAAAATCAAAATTGGCGCGAAAATAGAATTTTAATTATTTCTTGTTTCCTTTCTGAAAGCTTAGGAAATCGCCCAAATTTTCATCTTTGCTTTCAAGAATCTTGCCACTGAAACAGTCGACATGTAATCTTAGGATTTTCAGGCAATCCATCAGACAAGTTACATTCCACAGCTGAACATTTTTTATTTTCTGCAGCACAGCAAATATCTTGTTTATGTTGAATTCTGTAAGCGATTTCTTCTTGATATCGCCCTCAATTATCTTCTTCAATTTCTCAATATCAATCTTAATTTTCTCATCTAACGCACTCAGCTCGCTTTTTGAGTCAATTTTGTCTGTCTTCTGCTCAACTCCATCATCGTTTACAAGAAATGTTGCAACTTTATTTTTATTGATGCTGTAATCCAGCTGCTGTGTTTCAACCTCGAGTTTAGAATTAAGCATAAAGAAAGCGCTGAACAAGAAAGCACTTTTGTTCTTTGCCTTGAAATGTTTGAATTCCTTGCTGCCTCGCAGAATTTTCAAAGAATTTTGAAATGACATTATGATATTTTAAGATATGAAAAACCTCTGTTCTCTACAGTTCTCGCTTTTCAATTTTTTCTTTAATTTCTTTTATAAATTTCTCTAGCTTGACTCCGAACTCTGGTTTCTTGCCTCTTGCGCGCACAGCTAAAGTCCCTTGCTTCTCTTCTTTATCACCTATGACAATTATGTAAGGGATTTTTTGGATTAAATCAGCCTCACGCACTTTATAATCAACTGTGCTGTCCTTGAAATCAGAGTCAACTCTCAAGCCTTCTTTCTCCAGAGCTTTCACAATTTTTTCAGCTGCTTTCACATTTCTCTCTGTGAATGACAAGACGCGTACTTGTACTGGAGCAAGCCATATAGGCAGATTACCATTCAAATGCTCAAGCAACACCCCTATAAAGCGCTCTATCGAACCATATATTGCCCTGTGAAGCATGATTGGCCTCTGTTTTTGATTATTCTCATCAGTATAAGTCAAATCAAACCGCTCTGGCATTGCGAAATCGAGTTGGATTGTAGCGCACTGCCACATCCTTCCAAGAGAATCTTTCATTGAGTAATCTATCTTCGGTCCGTAAAATGCGCCAGCTCCTTTGCTCAATTTGAACTTAATCTTGTTTTTCTTCAGAACTTTTTCCAATATTTTCTCGCCCTTGTCCCACATCTCATCGCTTCCAATCCTTTTCTCAGGCTTCAAGGATAATTCAATGCTTATTTCGAACTTGAATGGTTTGTAAAGTATATTTATCAATTCTATAACTTTTTCTATCTCGCTTTCGATTTGTTTTTCTGTGCAATAAACATGTGCATCGTCTTGTGTGAATTGAATAACTCGGAACAATCCTCCTAAAACTCCGCTAAGCTCTTGTCTATGAACAGTTCCCAGTTCGCCAACCCGCAAAGGCAATTCTTTATAGCTTCTCGGCCGGGTTTTGTAAACGAGAATGCCTCCTGGACAGTTCATCGGCTTTACTACAAAATCTCTATCTTCATATTTTGTCAAGAAAATACTCTCGCGATACTTTTCCCAGTGTCCTGAAATCTTCCATAATCGCGAGTCCATGATTTGTGGAGTAGAGATTTCCTGATAGCCCGCTTTCTGATGCTCCTCGCGCCAGAATTTCAAAAGTTCTTGATAAATTATCCACCCGTTCTTGTGCCAGAACACCATCCCTGGCGCGACTTCATTGAATGAGAATAAATCTAATCTCTGTCCAATGATTCTATGATCATTCTCTTTTAGCTTGCTTGTGTCAAGTTGAGTTTTAGAAATCTGGTTCAAAAGTTGTTTGTAATCATATTTTTCTTCCTTTGCCACAATCTTGTTCTTTTCTTCTGCTTTTCCTTCTGCGCCGAACTGTCGCGAGAGCTCGCTCAATGGATGTCCTTTGCATTTAAGCTCGAATTCTTTATACCATCCAAAAGGCGCTCTTGTAACAGAAAATTTTTCCTTGATGAGAGCTTTTTCGCCTTCTTCCAAGACTTCCAGCGCGCTCGCCGGCTTTGAAGGTGAGTTAGTTAAATGGACATAAGGATATAACACTATAGTTTTGCATTTGACTTGTGACGCGATGTCCTTGATATTATTCACAAGTTCCTTTGCTATAGCAGTCTCGTGCCCTTCATCCTGCTTCTCGACAGCGCTCAAGACAACTAAGCACTCTTTGACAACATGCTCTTTGGCAGCGATGTCTTCAGGCTCCTTGAGTGCTTTCTTGACTGGCTTGAACTTTATGTAGTCGCAATGCAGAGTCAATATTTTCATTTTAAACTCCTCTTTACTTAGAACTAAAGATAAAAGAGATTTATAAAATTAACTTATTGTCTCGAGTTTCCTGCTCAATCTTTGAACGAGCCTATTTCGACTTGCCTTTTGCCGCCGTCCATGTCAGTTCCTATCCTCAAGATTCCTTCAGGAATCCTCTGCCACTCCGAAGGGTCGCCGCCCACGTTTGTATATATAAGATAAGGCACGAATGCTGTGTCAGGAGTATATCTAGTCACTCTTCGGGACGAGCTCGAGTTTCCGTTCAATATTTTTAACACAGTTTGATAATCTCCCCCCTTATACATCGGACAATTATAAGGATAACATATAGGAAAGTCTGCCAAATCAAACCATTGTTCTTTGTTTGAAGTTCCTCTCGTGATTAATCTCAACACGACAAAATCTAAATATCTGCTCTGCATATCGCTGATATCTTGCGGGCTCAATCTTTCAAAAGTCAAACCCGCCGCGCGCCACATATCGCTCCATTCTATTCTCTTGCGATATGCTTCATCAATTTTCCACTCCAAAGGACAATCATCGCTCGCAACCTTAACCCATTCATCAATCCCATAAATATTTGGCCCTGCTTGCTCATCCTCGTACTGATTTTGGGTTTGTTCGTCTTGGGCTTGCGATTTTTCTCTTATATCAAAAAACAATTCTTCTCCAACCACCGATTGCTCTAAGAACTCTATTCCATCAGTTACTTTTCCAAAGACAGGGTCAGCACCATAGGGGTAATTTTCAAATAGCATAATGCAAGGATGCCCGAATGAATAATAATCTGGGGGGAGTACAAAATCTCCTTTTTTAGGTATTTTAATATTCTCCTGAAATCTCTCTGGATTTCCAAAATTATATCTATAATCTGTTCTAAACGCTATTATTTGCGGTTTTTTAATTTCTACTTTAACTCCTTTGTAACATCCATTATTCCACGCAAATATAATTTCTCTAACAATTTCTGGAGCTTCTTTTTCTAATAAATCTATTACTGCAGTACCTTTTTTTGTTTTAATTGTTAATTCTTTGTCAACACTAGGATTTAACAAATATTCAAGGTTTTCACCCCTACTCATTGCAAATCCAAATAATAAAGTAAACAATAATCTTTTAAAATTTCCCATGTCATCTCAAGCCCCTACAAATTTATAAACTTTTATATTATCGAGTATAATTAAGCACAAGTATATAGAAAAACACACAAAAAACTTTAAATACGATTAACTGTATCTAATTAATATAGATGATAAGTAAAATGAAAAGCGCGGTTTTGTTTTTGTTTGTGGGTTTGATGGCTGTTTTGTCAATTAATTTGGCTTCTGCCACAATTATATTATCAGATATAAATCCGGTCTATAATCTAGGGGATTCAATAAAAATTGATGCAAAAGTCTCTCAAGCTGGCGAGTTCCAGGGATTTTTCAGAATCTCGCTCAAATGCGATGTTACAGAATCACTGATGTATTTCTCTCCTTTAGAGCTTGAAGGCGAGAGAGTCAAGACAATCTCAATAAATTATCCTGTCACAACAACTGGCGCTTGCCATATAACCGCAATATTAGAAGACAATCGCGGCAACGTCATAGAAGAAACCACAACTTCTCTGATTACTTTGAGCAACAAGATTGACATTGAATTGAAACTTAACAAACAAGAATTTCCGCCTGAAGATACTTTAACGCTCACTGGCACAGCAACAAAAGAAAATGGACAACTCGCCCAAGGAATAGCAATAATCACTTTTGACAAAGAATACAGCACCCAAGTCTCAGGAGGCAAGTTCACATTTAATTTAAAACTTGAGCCAGATGTCACGCCAGGGGAAAGAGCAATCAATGTTGTAGTCAAAGATAACAGCAACAATTCAGGCAATGTCTCAACAACAGCAAAGATTCTCTCGATTCCAACTGCTTTAATCATAGAGACAAACCAAGAGAGTTTCATTCCCGATACATTATTAATGATAACTCCTAAGCTTCTAGATCAGGCTTCAGGAATTTTAAAATCAACCGCAACAGTTAAACTTTCAAAACAAGTTTCTGTTCTTAAAACCGAGTTATTGCTCGAGGAGCTCGTTGAGAGCGGCAACTCAACTTTCTATAGGATTACAAAATATACCGAGCCTGGAAACTATCTACTCGAGGCTTCTGCAGACAAGTTCAATGTTAAAAAAACAATTATAGTCGAGCGATATGAAAAGATAAGTGTTGACTTGAAAGACAGTATTCTTTACATCTCGAACATAGGAAATGTTCCATTCAAACAGAAAATAGAGGTTGAGTTTCTCATCGAGGGGCAAAGCACCAAGAAGATTATAGATTTGGATTTGGACATCGGCGAGTTCAAGCAGTTCAGGCTCGAGGCTCCTAAAGGGACTTATGAGATTAAAGTCAACACAGGCAGCGAGATATTAGATTATTCTCAAGTTCCTTTGACTGGATTTGTTATTGCTACTGTGGAGCTCACTAAATCTCCTCGCTTGGATTTGAAATGGCTCATAGGGATAATTGTTCTTGTGGTTTTGCTGGCCATAGTCTTAATTTTCATAAAACTGCATAAATCAAAAAAAGTCAAACAAAACATAATCAAAATGGTTGAGGATAATAAGATTGTTTCCCAATCCCCAACAACCGGAGCAACAGGCACAGCGACAAAAAAACCAGTTTATCTTGGACGCGCAGACAGTTTTTCATCGAGTGACACAACAACGAAGAAAATTTTTGAAAGACACTCGTCAAAACTTGCAGCAAGTTCAGTAGTTCCTGCTATAGTCTATGGAACTAAACAAGAGATTACAGCACTGTTCATACATCTTGGGATAAGCAGCTTGAATGACATCAAGAAAAAAGACCCTGTGACTTATGCAAAGATTCTTGATGAGTATTTCGCAGGCATAGTGAGCAAGATAAAAGAGCATCAGGGAGTCGCGGATTTATATGGAAATGATTTGATTGTCTTGTTCAATGTCATTAAACAATATCGCCATGACACTGCAGCGCTAAAAACAGCAGAAGCCATAAAAAAAGTAACTGAGGAGCTTAATGTTGCTCTCGCGCCAAAAGGAATTTCAGTTGAAATCCGCGCAGGAATCAACACAGGCATGGCAAATGTGAGCTCAATACAGAATGAAACTGTCAAATACACTTCAATAGGCGATACAACTTATCTCGCGAAAGCGCTCCAAGCTAAAGCGCTCACTAATGAGATTCTTTTCACCGAGACAATTTATGAGCGCGCGGCAAATGTCATCAAGGCAAAGAAGATGCAGCCTTACTATCTGAGCGAGCAACAAGCAATCAACATTTACTCGCTCGAGGATACTACTAAAGCCGAGCTTCGCGACAAGAACCAGTGGTATATCAGGCGAGCTCTAGGAAAAGCATAAAAAGATAGATTAACTAAAATCACTAATCATATTATTATAAAATAAAAAAGAGAACAAATTGAAAGGAGGTAAATAAATGGAAAATCAGACTTTTTGGGCTTTTTTAGCCATAACATTTATTGTAGGCTTGACTTTAGGCATAGCAATCTATGGCTCATCGATCACAGGCCGCGCTTTCTTTGGCTTGTTCCCAGATGATACTGATGATGCAGCACAGTTTGGTTTGGGTAATCAGACAAATTGTATAGACAGCGACGGTGGAATCAACTTGCCTGTCAAGGGAACTTGCAATGATGATAGTGGGTACAAAACAGATGTTTGCTTGAACACAACTTATTTGAAAGAGTATTTCTGTGTTAATGCAACTTCTTGCAATTGGCACGTTTACAATTGTGCCCGATTCAATTACACCAGCTGTTACAACGGAGCTTGCACAAGAAACCAGACAACTGCAGCAGGAACATCAGGAACAGCAGGGGGAGCAACACCTGCAACAGTTCAAGAACAGGAGCAAGCAGCTTTAGGATGCACATATCAGGAAGTTTTGAATATGTTAAATCAGTGTACTATAACCATAGCCAGAAATAATTCAAATGCTTCATGTAACAATGTATGCCAACAACAAAACAAAACATGTGTTCAGGCATATTCTTTTGATGAAATTTCAAAAGGGACTTTACCTTATCAGTGTAATTGGATAGCAGAAACTGCGACTAATACAATGGTATGTAATTGTTGTTTGCCATCTGGCGAAGGCGTACAAGTTCAAGGAACGCCTCGCTCGGGAAAATGTGAATCAAGGGTATTTTTTATGCCATGCACTCAAAGTAGTTGTAGAAATTATTGTGGGGGCAAATGCTATGCTCCGGGCGTGCAATGCTCAATAGGAGCTTCATGCGACGAAGATGTATGTTTCTGCGAGTGTACTGGTGGCGGAGCAGGATCTGGATAATTTTTTTCTCTTTTTCTTTATTTTTTTAATTCTCTTAGAAGTCGCTATGCTCTTTATGCTCTCTACTTCACTTCTTTTATCTGGATGATATTCACTGGGCACACGTCTGCCGCGTCCTTGTTGCATTTGTATTCTGCGTCGCTGATTGTTGTTTTCTTTGGTTTTGCTTTTCCATCACTTGCCATCACCCAGTTATCAGGGCAAGCCGCAACACACGCGCCGCATCCAATGCATTTCTCATGCTCCTGAGTTATCTTGAATTTTTTTGTCATTCTTATTGTTATATGTTTAAGATTTAAAAATATTTATGATAAGCCTTGTTTATCAGGATTTATTATTTATTTCCATTACTAACACCGTTTCCATTAACATCAACTTCTGAAACATCAACGACTTTAGCCAAGTCAGTGACTTTATCATCCGCTCTCAACTTGATAATTCTCACTCCCTGGGTTGCTCTGCCCATGACTCTCAAATCCTTGCAAGATATTCTGATAACCATTCCTTTTGATGTTGTAATAATCCCCGAATCTTTATCATTAACTGACACAGTTGTAATAACTGTTCCAGTCTTGTCCGATACTCTCAAATTGATTACTCCCTTGCAAGCTCTTCCAGTTAATCTGTAATCTTCAATCGCGCTTCTCTTTCCATAACCCTTTTCTGTGATAGTAAGAATAGTGCTCTTTGGGTCATCCAAAACTTCAAGCGATACAACCTCATCTTTACTATCAAGTTTTATTCCTGTGACCCCATAAGATGCGCGCCCCATTGATCTCACCTCATCGCTGTTGAATCTTATTGCCTGTCCGTCTTTTGTCACGAGCAAAACTTCTTGCTTTTCCTTGATTAGTTTTACATCTATGACAATATCGCTGTTGTCTTGAGGCAAGTTGACGACTCTGACTCCAGAAGCTCTTGGCTTGCTGAGCAATGAAAGATTCATTTTCTTCACTTGCCCTTTCTTTGTGACTATCATCAAAAAGTCTTTGAACTCCTTGACAGCCATGATGCTCTGTATTGTTTCATCTTTCAAGCTTACCAAGTTGATTAGGGCTTTTCCCTTGCTGTATTTCTCGGCTCCTGGAACAAGATAAGCTTTCAACCAATAAACTCGTCCTTTATTTGTAAACAATAACAAGTAATCGTGAGTTGAGCAAGTGATTATCTGTTTTACAAAATCTCCGGTTGCCAAGTCACTTCCTATAACTCCCTTGCCCCCGCGCTTCTGCTCCTTGTAATCCTTGACATCAATTCTCTTGCAATATCCTTTGTCAGTGATTGTTATGACAACATCTTTCTTGCTCACCAAGTCCTTTTCCTCAATTTCCGAGATTCTCTGCAAGATTTGTGTTCTTCTCTCATCGCCATATCTTCTTTTTAACTCTGAAACTTCTTTCTTGATGACACTTAATATTTCTTTTCCACTTGCTAATATTCTCTCGAGCTCTTTTATTAGCTCTTTCAATTTCTTTTCCTCATCTTTGAGTTTGTCTTGCTCCAAGCTTGTCAAGCTGCTGAGCTTCATATCCAAGATGGCTTGAGCCTGTTTTCCAGTGAGTGAGAACTTCTTTAAAAGTGAATCATAAGCTTCAGTAGTATTCTTGCTTCCTTTGATAAGTTTGACAACCGCATCGATATCCTTGAGCGCAATCAAGAGTCCCTGGATAATTTCCTCGCGCTCCTGCGCTTTCTTCAAATCAAACTTTGTCCTCTTTGTGACAATAATCTCTCGATATTTAACATATTCCTCTATAAAGTTTTTCAAATTGAGCTGTTTAGGATGCCCTTTCACAAGAGCAATCATATTCACATCAAAATTATCTTGCAATCTAGTAAACTTGTAAAGCCTGTTAAGAGTGAATTTATAATCCGCTCCTTTTCTTAATTCTATGACAATGCGGACTTTGCCTTTCGCAGATTCATCTCGCAAATCCCAAACATCTGGCAACTTTTTCTCCTGGATTAATCTCGCCATGTCCTTGACAAGCTCTGACTTGTTTAACATGTAAGGGATTTCTGTAACAATGATGCTTGTCTTGCCTTTGTGCTCCTCTGTTGTTGTCTTCGCTCTCAAAACAATTCTGCCTTTGCCTGTCTTGTAAATTTCCAGGAAGTTTGCATTAGCCTGCCCGCCTGTAGGAAAATCAGGGCCGATTATTATCTCTGACAGTTTTTCTATTGTGATTTCTGGATTGTTAATATAAGTATTAATGGCGTCGCAGACTTCTGTCAAGTTATGCGGCGGCAAGTTAGTTGCCATGCCAACTGCAATTCCAGAAGCTCCATTAATCAGCAAGTTAGGAAGTTTCCCTGGCAAAGTTTCTGGCTCTTCAACACTATTATCAAAATTAGGAACAAACTTTACAGTTTCCTTGTCAATATCCTCAAGCAACTCAGTTGAGATTGGATTGAGCTTGGCTTCAGTATATCTCATTGCTGCTGGAGAATCTCCATCCATACTTCCAAAATTTCCTTGCCCATGAACAAGTGGATAACGAAGCGAGAAATCTTGAGCCATTCTTACAAGAGCATCATAAATCGCCGTGTCGCCGTGAGGATGAAACTTACCCATACAATCTCCGACAATCCTCGCGCTCTTCTTTGTCTGTCCTTTCTGCAATCCCATACAATCCATCGAGTAAAGGATTCTTCTCTGTACAGGTTTCAATCCATCTTCTACTGCAGGCAAAGCTCTCGACACAATAACACTCATGGCATAATCAATGTAAGCTCTCTTCATCTCTTCTGAGATTTCAGAATCAATCTGCCCTTTCTCCCGCTCTTCTTCTATTTCTTCATCCTTCTCTTCTATTTTTGTTTCTTTTTCCTTTTCTTTGTCTGTCATTTTATTTTTATGAAATATTTAACTGATAACCATAATCAAAAATTTTGCCTTTTGATAATGTAACGCCCCCTTTAATGTTTTTTTTCTTTTTGAATCTCACTATCTTACTTCCAAACCCATAATTTTCAAACATTATTTCTTTAATATCTTCAATTGTTGCCTCTAGAAAAACAAGGGGGGAAGTTGGAGAATTATATAGTTTTGTAGGGCGAACTGTGAATAATATTTTTTTATTGTCTTGCGGATAAAAACGTAATTCTAAGGTTGCTATGTTCTTTTTTTTGTCTATTAAATCAAAGCCAACGGGATAAATTGAGCAATTTGAAGGATCAAGCAATCGTCCTTCTAAGAAATCTGCTATAATTTGTGGATTGAATTTGCTATTATATTTTAATATTTTTTCTTTATTCGTCATTTTTTTATCTTTTGATAAAATCTTTTTCTAAAAGATTTAATTATACATCAAGCTGCGCCTCCTTCGCATGATCTTCTATAAAAGCTCGTCTTGGAGCGACTTCATCTCCCATAAGCATTGAAAATGTTTCATCTGCCTCGACAGCATCTTCTATCATAATTTTTTTCATCTTCCTTGTGTTGGGGTTCATTGTAGTCTCCCACAACTGCTGAGGATTCATCTCTCCCAAACCCTTGAACCTTGTTACATTTGCGCCTCCGCCTAATTTGTCAATGACTCTCTTTAAAGCCCCTTCTGAATAAACATAATGATCTTTTCTTTTTCTTATCTTGAATAACGGAGGAACAGCCACCCAGATGTTTCCATTTTCTATGAGCTGTCTCATGAATCTGAAAAAGAATGTTAATAACAGAGTTTTGATATGCTGTCCGTCAACATCAGCATCTGTCATGATTATTATTTTTCCATATCTTAGTTTTTCCAAGTTAAACTCTTCGCCAACTCCTGTCCCAATCACAGTTATCAAGTTTGAGATTTCTTCTGAACTGAAAACTTTTGTTGGCGCAGCTTTCTCGACATTGAGAATCTTTCCTTTCAATGGCAAGACAGCCTGGATTTCCTTGTTCCTTGCTTGCTTTGCGCTATTATGCACAAAAATTCCAGAAGTTAAAGCAAAGTTATGGGTTTTTGGAACTTCAATATCATAAACATCAATTTTGTCTTTAAGCCATTCGATTCTTTTTATTTTGTGGTTATAATTTTCAATAGTTTCTATCATTTTCTCAGAATTATTATTAAAAAATCTCGAACAAAAGGTTTTCATGCTTAAAATTGATTTGTCATTATTTTTTATTCTTATTTTGTCGAAATTATCAAGATTACCAAATTTTTCTAAAGTTATTTTCATTAATTTTATTGTCTTGTTATAATATGTTTGGTTATATGCAAGATATCTCTTTTCTCTAAACTCTGGCGTCCATTGTTCTCTTGTTTTTTGGCTTCTCCAAATTATTAACGCCTCGTCTTTCCATTGCTCTTTTGCCAGTTTAGATAAATATTCTTTTGCATCTGGATTTTCTTCAAAGAATTTTTTAACTTTTTCTGCAGCTTTTTTCCTGTTTTCTGGGCTTTGCCAGTATTTCTTTTGTTGTTTATTCAATAAGAGATTATTCCTTTTTCTGTATTCTTCATTTGATTCATAAAACTCCATGAACTTTCTAATCATAAATTCTTTATATTCTGGATTTTCCCACAATTTCTTAGACCTCTCAGAAAGCATTTTGCTCACTTCGGGTTGTTTTGCCCATTCACTCATTTTTCTCCTGTAATCTAAATTCTTGTGTGCCTCTGCCGCTTTCTCCTTGATATCTTTTCGGTGCAAAGTCTTATCTAGATGTTGGGTGTGAAGAATTAAATGCTCTTCTTTGGGCATCCTTACAATATTTGCCGGATTGTTGTTTAATTTATTAAAATCTATGTGGTGCTTGTATTCTCCTTGTTCTGTTGAATAAATCCCATTTCGTAAATTATACTCATCAGCCAAAAGATGGGTAAAAACCCACGTTTTATTCTGGTCCCAAATCATTTCATAGCCATCTATTGTAATTCTCCCACCAATTTTAGAAATTCTTTTATGAAAAGGCATTAAAGAGTCTTTATTTGTAAGATTTTTAGCTTCTTTATAAGTCCCCTCTCTTAACATAAATTTATGATTTGGTGTGCAAATTATTTCTTCAGCATTATCAAGAATTATTTTTATTACTTCTGCATTTTCTCTTGTCTTTCTTGGATTTTCTATTTTTGCTATTCCTATACTTCCGTTTTCTTTTATAGTATAACAAAAATTTTCTTTTCCTTGTTTAGATTCATCAACTAACTCTTTAAAAGAAATATTTCTTCCATCTGTTAAAGCGATTTTTGTGTCGCTTGAAAAACAGCCTCCCGCACTTTCTCCTTCAACAATATATACTTCTGTCTCCTCTTTTTTTCTTGATGAGCAATCTGCAAGTTTTCCAGGGAGCCCAGAGAAGCCAAAGGCACTTTTTCTTCTCACAAGTTCCTTGGCTTTCTTTGCAGCTTCTCTTGCTTTTGCCGCCTCGCCAGCTTTTGTTGCAATCTTCTTGGCGATTTGAGGATTTTCCTCAAACATCTCTGACAAACAAGATGTAACAACAGAATCAACATAACCTTTGACTTCTGAATTTCCGAGTTTGGTTTTTGTCTGCCCTTCAAACTGCGGGCTTTTGATTTTAATGCTGACAATTGCTGTTAAGCCCTCGCGCACATCATCTCCTGTCAAGCTGCCCGATTTGATGACACCTTGCTTCTGTGCATAATCATTGATAACCCTTGTCAAAGCAGTCTTGAATCCCACAATGTGTGTTCCGCCCTCTATAGTGTTGATTGTATTGACAAAACCAAAAATATTTTCCTGATAGCTCGAATTATATTGAATCGCAACCTCTACAATTGTATGATCTGCCTGCTTTCTGAAATAAACTGGTTTGTGCAGAACTTCTTTGCTTCTGTTTAACCATTTAACAAACTCCTGCAACCCGCCGGCATAAACAAACTCCTCTCGCTTTTCTTTCTCGCGCTTGTCTTCAAGCACAATCCTTAAACCGCCATTCAGGAAAGCAAGCTCCCTGAATCTCGTGGCCAAGACGGAAAAATCAAAATCAGTTGTTGAAAATATGGAAGTGTCAGGATAAAAAGTTACTTTAGTTCCTGTAACACCTTTATCATAGCTTCCTATGACCTCAACTTTTGTTGTAGGCTTTCCGATGCCATAAGATTGTGAGTAAATCTTGCCGTCTCTCTTAACCTCAACAGTCATCTTTTTCGAGAGCGCAGCCACAACTGAAATTCCAACACCATGGAGCCCTCCTGAAATAACATAAGCTTTATTGTCAAACTTGCCGCCAGCATGGAGTTTAGTGATAGTAATCTCCATAGCTGATTTTTTGTATTCTGGGATAATGTCTACAGGAATGCCCCTGCCGTTGTCTTCGACAGTTACAGATCCGTCTTTATTCAGAAAAACTTTAATCAAATTGCAGAATCCAGCCAAGCATTCATCAACAGCATTATCAACAACCTCATAAACCAAATGATGCAATCCTTCCTTGCCTGTATTGCCTATATACATGCTCGGTCTACGCCTGACCCCCTCTAACCCCTCTAAGACTTTGATACTCTTTGCATCATATTTCTCTCTGCTTTCTGCTTCCCTGCCTTTCTCTTTCTCCTTGTCTTTTTCAGCCATTTTTCAATTACAACATTAATTTTTTATGAGTTTTTTTCTGAAATTTACCGTCGAGAATTCGAGTTTCCTCGTCGACAAATATCTAAAGTAATTGATATTTAAAAACCTTTTTGTCGATTTAAGGCTTAATTATTGAATAAAACACAGAATTAGCAAAAAATGGGTTTTTCTTATTTTTCTTGGATTTACTTTTTGATGATTTTCTTTACAGCCTTTGCAGCTTTCGCGGCTTTCTTCTTTTTCTTTCTGAGATAAATGTATATTCCTATAATCAGTGCCAAAATCACAAGATAATACCAGCATATCCCAAATGAGCCGATGAAAATGCCCCAACACAATCCAAACAAGCAGCAGTGAGGAACACATCTGTTCTTGCTGCAGAAGCTCACTTTGCCAAAGAATACCCCCAACAGATTAAATCCTTTTCTCGCGCATTTGCAATCTTTGCAGCAGTTCTCTTGGCTTTCCGCAAGCTCGCATCTTTCATCTCCGCATCTCGCAGCATAACAGTCCATTGGGCAGGTTTTCCAGTCTTCTCCTTTATCAGCCTCGCAAACCCCATTCCCGCAAGTTGCGCAGTCAATCGGACAGGATTCAGCTGTCTCGTTCTTGTCAGCCTCGCAAATCAGATTGCCGCAGAATAGCGCGCAATCAGGACAGTTAGCATAAGTCTCCCCCATGTCGCAGATATTATCATAATCACATTGCGCACAGCAGTCAGCACAGCAAGTCACAGCGTTCTCGCCGCATTCGACTTGGCATATCCCGTCGCCGCAAAAACATCCGAAACAGTCTTGAGGGCAATTAACACTTGTCTCATTGAAACTAAAACATAAGCCAGTGATATTCTCGCAAATCCCATTGCCGCATCTGCAATCCAATGCGCAAGTTATGTTAGTCTCGTTCCATTCTGGCTGGCATTTGCCGTCGGGACAATGACAATCATTAGGACAGACAGTGCAATTCTCTCCAAGCAATGGCTCGCAGATTCCATTCATGTTGCATCTGCAATCAATGCAGTTAGTTGCATTCTCACAACATCCTGTTAAGTTAAGAGGATGGGGCTTGCAGAAAGTAGGGCAAGGCTCGCACACACTATTATTATTACAGACAGTCGCGCAATCTACAGGGCAATTCAAGCAAGTCTCATTGCCCGAGCAATTTCCGTCGCCGCAGAACTGTGGTGAGCTTAGATTAACTGTGGGCGCTTGATCATTTCCTTTTTTTGTTAACATTACACTTGTTTTCGCAGTGTGCAAAGCATCCTTGACAATAAAGATATACACAGTATCATTCTCCTGCCATTGTTGAGCACAATTTCCTATATCCTGGGCATACCATTGTGGCTCGCCTGATAATCCTCCCTCGCCAACTTCATCAGTAAGATTACAGTAATTATTACTCGTAGTAGGATTAACAATAACAAATAAGACAGCAGCTCCGTCAGCTGGAGTTCCATCGCTGGCATTATTAACCATTCCATTGACACCGTGTTGAGTTCCAGCTAAAGCAGATTGCAAAAGAAAACATGTCATAATAAATAATACGCTAATTAAGATAACACTTACAACCTTATTCATTTTGCCTCTTTTTCTGATATAGTTATGATTTTTTCATTTTTAAATATTTTGTAATCCCCCCTTTTCTCCACTTTTACTTGCCTTCCTTATCCTATATTTACCCATACATCTATAGATAAAGTCATACAAAGATAAACCGATACATTTATAAATGAATGATTAACTATAAATATACCCTTATGGCTTATATTTTTGAGCATCAGGGGGCTCATCAGAGTTTATTCAGAAGAATCCAGAAAAAAAGAGGGGGATCAGTTAAAAGAGGTTCAACATAAGTTGAAATTTTAGCATGGTTATCGGAAACAATTACAAAGATATCTTATCAAAAGCAATTCTCAAACTAATCTGCGAGAGCGAAGAGCCTCTTGAGACAAAAGAAGTTGAGAGCACCATGGCAAAAGTCAAAGGAGTCACTCGCACGAAACTTTTCTATAGATTAATGTTGCTGAGAGGCGAAGGTTTAATCATCGGCAAGTTTGTCGGCCCTGGCAAAGGTGTCTGGATATGGTGGAAAAAAGAGGGTAAAAAATGATAATTAATCTATTAAGGGATAAAAAGAGCATAGTCAAATCTCTATTGATATTGATAGTTATCTCCGCGGCATTTTTCTTCCTCATTTCAATGGCAACAATAATCGCAGAGAACGAGACGCAGACAAACCAGACAAATGGAACAAATCAGACAATAGGTAACGAAACAAATGAAACTAACCTAACAGAGCCTCCAATTATTGAACCAGAATGCTTAGTTGATGAGGATTGCTATGATAATAATGAATTAACAACTGATTTGTGCATTGAGAACATCTGTTATCACGAACTTATCGAGCCTCCATCAAATGCAACAAACCAGACAATAGGCAACGAGACAAACATCACAGAGCTCATCCAAGAGCCCGCGGAAATCGGAAAGCCAGTTCAATGGAAAGTAAAAGTTAAGGCTCTGACTCTTAAAGAAGCCAAACAAAACTTACCAAAAGAAGCAAAAGTAAAAACTCATGATAAAATTTCCGATGAATCTTTTGAGATTAATTACGAGACTCCCGCGCCCGAAGCAACAGAAGAAAAAATAAATGATCACAAAAAAATTATAACTATCACAGCGCCCGAGCTAAACTACACCAATATTTTGATATATACAGATATTTCAGAGACAGTAAAAGGAGAAATAAAATTATATTGGCTTGTTGACAATTCTAGACAAGAAGTCGCTTTCACAATAAAAGATACTAATGATAATGGAGTGATTGATAGAATCGAGTGGATTGTTCCTCACTTGTCAAATCAAACCTACGAGATCATTGTTATAACAAAAGCCGAGCATCTCGACGAAAACAGAATTTTCATATCAGACATTTATAATGAAACATATCAATTGGATGGCATCTGGAGTGAAGAGATTCCTAACGAGCATTATGTCAGGGTTACATTCGAAATCCCCCTAAGTAACAATAGAGATATAACAATTTATCCTCATGTTGTTTCTGGAAATCCAAGAATAGAAGTTTACGAAGTTAATACCACAGATTTAATTGCAGAATTTACAGATCTTGTTTCAAACGAATATAACAAGGTTCTTCTGACAGACCTTGAGGGAAGCCAAGATACTTTTGATTTAAAAGTCGTCGAAGGAAGTGTCGAATTGGACCATATTATTGATCCAATCCCTTACCAGACATCCTATGATTTTTGGGATACAAGAAATAAGGCATATTGGTCACAATCAACAACAAATAATCTTTGGGCTACAGTAACTGAAGCAAGTGCGGGGCAGTATACTGATCTAAAAACTGATGATGCAGCATTTGCAGTTGTTTGTAGTACTTCACAAAATGATTTTCCTTTTTGGAGAATGAATATAACCATAAATCAAACAACTGCAAATATAAATTGGATGAATGTCTCTTTCAATGGACTTGAGAATGGTACTGGGCCTGGGGAGACAGCAACTGTTTATGTTTATAATTGGACTTCTCGGGCTTGGCTTACGGTTGGAACTCTTTTAGAAAGTGGAAATAATACTGTTTCAGTTAATTATACAAGCGGATTTAATACAATCCTAAATCCTACTACTAATAATTTAACAATAGCAGCTCAAGGAGCAAGCTTTGATAGTGGAGAATGTGTAAACGTTGATTATGTGAGAGTAATAGTTGGTGGGACAGACAACGACCCCCTCGCGTCATTCGGAGCAAATCCAATAAATTATTACAACTCGACAAGCCAAACGCTGACATTCGAGACAAAATGTTCTGACGATATTGGTGTAAATAATTTGCAATTATGGAGCAACTGGAGCGGCTCATGGCAAGACAACCAAACAAACAGCTCTCCAGTCAACGATACATTCTGGAATGTTTCAGTTGGATTAATCTCGGAAGGAACATATGTATGGGCTGTGTGGTGTAACGATAGCGCGGGAAATGGCGACTGGACAAACACGAACAGAACTTTAACAATAGACCTAACAAAACCATATAATATAACTTTGAATCTTCCAGTTGATACTTTTAACACAACCTCTCAAAACCTAAGTTTTAATTTTACAGCTTACGATAACATGGCTTCTACGATAAACTGTTCTTTATATCTTGATTCTGTTTTGCAAACAACTAATTCATCAACTTTAAATGCGACTCTGACAGATTTTAATCTTACAAATATAGCCGAGGGGAGTCATCAATGGAATATAAGCTGTATAGATTTAGCCGGAAATTCAAATACATCTGAAACAAGAACCTTTATTGTTGATTTTTCTCCCCCAAATGTTACTTCTATTACCTTAACACCAAGCTCTATTGATGATATTGATCCTAATGTGCAAATAAATGCAACAGCAAATTTAACTGATTTAGTTGCCATAGACACGGTAATTTTTCAATACAAGCAAGCTTCTGCGGGTGATTGGACAAATGACACAATGGACGACAATAGCTCAAATGTCTATGTAAATGCAACTTTCACCCCAAATCTAAATGGAGTATGGAATTATAGAATCTGGGCTAACGATAGTTTAGGAAATTCCGGCTATAACCCCCAGACAAATTTAACAGTAGAATATGAGTATACATGGAATATTTCTAATACAAGTTTCGGAACTGTTTCAGGAGTTTTAAATAGCAACACAAGCCTGGAGACTTTAACAATTAACAATACAGGTGATTATACATTAAATTTTGATTTAAGCCATAATGCCCCTTATGGAATGACTTATAATGAAACAGAGCCTTTTGACTTGGCTGCAAATACAATAAAAAAGATTAATATCACAGTAAATTTTGGCCCGACTGCAAGAGAAGATTCTGTAACAATAAGAATAGATGCTACTTCCAGCAACGCAGACCCTTCTGAAAGAAATATTACTTTAACTTTAGTTAGTTATGCTGGTGGAGCATATATCTACAATACTTTGATAAGCTACCCAACAACGGTAAATCAAAGCAGCTTAATTAATCTTTATGGCTCTGTCAAAAATATAGGAAACGAAACAGCTTTAAACACAATTCTTTCTTGGATAGTGCCGAGCTCTTATTGGACGAATGTTTCAGGTAATCTAACTCAAGAGCCCTCTAATGTAACAGCAGATTCAACTATATATAACAATGTAACAATAAATGTTTCTTCTTCTGTAAGTCCTGGTCCTTATACTATTTATTTAAATTCAACTTGTGATAATAATGTTAGTACTTGCTCTGACTTAGAGTCTTTTACAATCTATGTTTATTGTTCTAGTTCTGATGGTGTTTGTGGAGCTGGTTGTAGTTATGAAACCTCTTCTGCAAACTACGATTCTGATTGCTCTGCACCTCCTCCTGGTGGCCCTGGTGGCGGAGGAGCTGGAGGCGGGGGCGGAGCAATAGTTTTAGGGCCAGAAACCATTGTATACTCAAAAACGATTGAAATTGTCAGAGGAGAGGAAGATAGTTTTGAAATTGAAGTTAAAAACAATTATATTGATTCAGCTTTAGAGGACCTAACTCTTGATCTAACAGGGTTTCCATCCCAGTACATAACCATATCTCCAAGTAAAATTGATAGAATTAATCCTGGAGAAACAAAGAATTTTAGTGTTAAATTAAAAATTCCTCCTTATAAAGAATCCTATGAAGAATACACACTAAAAGCTGTTATATTAGGGTATAAAGTAGACGGGATAGCAAAACAACAGTATACAGAGATTCAGAATATAAAATTAATTATACAGGAAATCAGCAGGGAAGCAAGTAATTTAAGTTTGTCAGAAGCAGAAAAAGCAATTTTAGAAATGAAAAATGCGGGATTTAATACCCAAGAAGTTAGTAAATTATTAGAACAGGCAAAATTAAAACTTTCTGAAAAAAGGAATAAAGAATCACAAATTTTATCTCAACAAATTATAATGATAAGGGATAAAGCAGTCACGACTGATAATTTAATAAGAAGAGTTGCAGAAGCCTTGCAGAATCCCAAAAAAAGTTATTTATTAGTTGGAGATGTTGTAAAAGAATTCAATGGAGAAGATAAAAATATCCCTCTAGAAAATCTTTTAACTGGAAAGACTATATTTGGTAGCGAATCTACGAGAGAGCTTTTAGAATTGGCTATAGCGGCTTTTGAGAGGGGAGATTATAATACTGCAGAAGAGAGGGCCAAATCCGCACAATCAGCTTTGTTGTTGGAAAGAAAAGGCGATTTTGGCCTGTTTTTATATATGTATTGGCATTTTATTTTAATAGGACTTTTGATATTTTCATTTGCAGGAGTTTTGTCTTATAAAACTTACCAAAAATCTTCAATAACAAAAAGAGTAGGGGATATAAACAAAGAGGAGGATAACATAAGAAGCCTGATATCTTCTTCACAAAAAGATTATTTCTCTGGAAAAATTTCAGCTGGGCAGTATCATGGGGTAATGAGTCAGCATCAGAATAAATTGGCAAAAATAAAACAAGAAAGATTAAGCTTAAGAAATAAAAGAATAAAGATGCTGAAACCTCAGCAGATTTTACAGGATTTAGGAATAGAAAGAATGCAAGTTGAAAATGGGATTAAAAAATTACAGGGGCAGTTTTACAGAGATAAAAAAATCTCTGAAAATGAATATAACACAGAATTTAAAATTTTGAATGAAAGACTGGCTGAAATAGAAGGGGAGAAAATAACTTTAGAATTATTAAAGCAAAAGAAGCTCAATAGAATTAAATTTTAAAAAATATTGAAAATGAAAAATAAATTTGCAATGTCAATCATAATGATTGCGAGCATTTTCTTAGTCATGACTTTCTTGTTTTCTGTTTCAAATATTCAGGCAGATGATCAAACAAATGTAACAAAAGAAATGGCTCTGCAAGCTATTAATGAATCTGAAAAGATTATTAAAGAAATGCAAGAAAACAATTTGTCGGTAAATTCTATGGAAGACAGTTTGATTGAAGCTAAAAGAGTTTTTCAACAAGCAGAATATGCCGAGATTTTAAGAAATGATAGTTTAAATTATAGTGAGAAAACAGAAGCAAGAGAAGCATTGAGATTGGTTAAATGGCAGGATATAACTTATGGGGCAGTTTTATCTTACACAGAGGATATAAAAAATGACAAGGAAAAAGCGTTTTTATTATTGGATAAACTATCTGTTGAAGAGAATAAGTTAAATGAAGCAAGCAATGAAACAAAAGCAATTTTTGAACAAGCTAAACTAGCTTTTTCAGAAGAAAGGTATAATGACACTGAAAAATTACTTGATGATTTTGAAAAAGCAGTTGAGAAAGAAAAAGCTGAAAATTCAATTTTATCTGGTATGACAAAAGCAACACAAAACTTTTTTCAAAGATATTGGATCCAGATTTTGGTTGTTTTAATTTTAATATTAATAATTGGTTATTTTGTTTATAAAAAAATTGAGAAAAAAAGATTAAGAGAAAAAATCAGGAAAATGAGAACAGAAGAACAAGTCTTGAATGATTTAATGAAAAAAACACAAACCGAGAGATTCAAGGAAAACAAGATTTCAGGATTAGTTTATGATATAAGGATGAAAAAATATCAGAAAAGATTGCAGGAAATAAAAGAAGAGCTGCCTGTTTGGGAGGGGAGGCTGATTAAACTCAAAAGAAATGTTAAAAAAAAGATTTAAATATCTAATTTTCTAATAAATAATATGAAGAAAAAAAGAGCTGGAAAAGTTGGGAAGAAAAAAGCAAAATCAAAGATTTTTGAGGCCCAGATTTTAAGGCAAAGGGCTCCTGTAAGTTATATTTCAAAACTCGAGCTGAAAGAAAAGAAAATTGGGAAAGGCAAAGAGAGAAAAAAATACATAGAGACGAGAATTCCTGGTTTTGATGAGTTATTTGAGCATGGGATTCCTGAAGGAGCTTCTATTATTGTTGCGGGCGGCGCAGGAAGCGGGAAAACAATTTTTTGCTTACAAACTTTGGCTTATCATGCTTCTCAAGGAAAAAAATGCTTTTACATGAGCTTTGAAGAAAGCGAGGATAGATTGAAGCAGCATATGATAGATTTTGGATGGGATGCTGAAAAAATGATTAAATCTGGCAAGTTGAAAATACAAAGAACAAGTCCCTTTGAAATAACAAGAAATATGGATGCCCTTCTTGCCAAGGAGAAAGGCGAGTTATTAATTGATATTGACCCTGTTTTATTGCCAAAAGATTTTAAGCCAGATTTTATTGTTGTTGACAGCTTGACCGCAATTGCCTCTGCGTTTACAGGCAAAGAAGATTCATACAGGGTTTATATTGAGCAATTGTTTAGATTTTTTGAAAAAATTGAAGCCACAACTTTTCTTACCACAGAAACAAAACAAATTCCAGAGATATTTTCTGCAACAGGTGTTGAGGAATTTCTTGCTGATGGGGTTGTTGTTCTTTATAATATAAAAAGAGGAGAGGCAAGGGAAAATGCAATAGAAGTTTTAAAAATGAGGGGCGAGAAGCATCAAAAGAGGATTGTTGCAATGCAGATTACTAATAAGGGAATTGTAGTTTATCCTGAACAAGAAGTTTTTGGCGGGCTTGGAGAAGAAGAATAAAAAGCTTTAAAAATCAGTAGAACTTAAGCAAATAAGGAAAAAGAGGTAATCAAAATGTCACAAAAAAATAATTTATCTAAAAAATCAATCCCTTCCGTTGTAATTGAGGGGGGGGGGGCGAGAGAAGAGATGGTAAAAAACATGGATAGGATTTTTAAAGGAAAAATAGCGAGGAAAATAATAAAAGATAGACATTTTAAAGGAAAAATAGCGAGGAAAATAATAAAAGAGGGGGCTGTTGTTTTAATTGTCGTTCCAGCTAAAAAACTTATTGAAATAAATACTAATATTCTTAAATGGTATGTATGTGAAAAAAAATATAACGCAGTTTATGTAACAGTAAACAAGCCTTTTTCTACTCTAATAGAACACTTTCAAAAGGAAAAAATAGAAACAAGCAAGATATTTATTATTGATGCTATAAGTCCTGGAACGCAAAGGACAGGAAATGCGATATTCATAGGCTCTCCAAAAGAGCTGACTAATATTTCAATAAGTACAACTTCTAAACTTGAACAGCTAAAAACCGCCAAAATACTTATTTTTGATTCAATAAGCACACTTTTAGTTTATAATCACTTTGAAGTAGTAAAGGAGTTCATTCATTATATATCAAACAAGATGAAAGAATTGAAAATAACTTTCGTAATGACTTGCATTAAAGAGATGACTGATGAAAAAACAATTGCTGAATTAAGAG
>CAYGZP010000002.1:0-191966 GCA_964354405.1 Candidatus Woesearchaeota archaeon
TCATCTTGCGATGTCTGACGTACAGTCTCTGAGGATTTTTCTTTTCCAAAAAGAAAAGAAATCTTTCCTGCGGATTGTCTGCATCCATAACATTTTTACGCGAACCAACTTTATAAAACTTAATAAATAATAAATTTTACAAAACTGTCGTCGTAGTTTGGAATTCTCAGATTTTCCCGCATATAGTCAAATTTTACTAAGGCTGCGTTATGCGTCCAACCTTAAGAGCCTCACAGTTAGGCCCGCCGTTTCACGGGTCTTAGCTCCCTTGAAAAGGAGTTTTAAACACCGCGACTGGGCAGGTCTCACCAAGTGTACGAGTCCTTTCGGATTAGCACTTGGCTACGTTTTTGATAAACAGTCGGGCGATCCTTGTTATTGAAACCTACTTTCGCATCTAAAAAATTTCTAAACACGAATATAGGCATCCCTTCTACCGAAGCTACAGGACTAATATGCCGAATTCCCTTACCAGCTTTAAGCTTGCAGATCTTTGCCTTCTCAGCAAGAGCACTAGTGCAAGTTCTAGGTACGATTGCTTAATATCTCCACTCTTGACTTTTCACGGACTCCAGGAATCAACAAACTTTAGTTCCTATGATTCAGCTATATCTCATCATTACGATACTCCACAGCTTTCTCATAAGAAATGTCTTTGCAGATACATTCTGTTTATCCCGAAGTGTCCTCAAGAACTTTAACGATATTACGCAGCGCATGAATATTAACATGCTTCCCATTCCCGTGTCTCAGTTAAGAACACAGTTAGGATCGACTAACCCTCGACTAATCGATATTGTCGAGGAACCCTGTCTCTTACGACCCTTACGGCTCCCACGTAAGTATGATCCTACTAGCGCCAGGATTTTCATTATTACTCGGTCCACTCCTTCTTACGAAGAAGCTTCTGTCCAAGCAACACGCCTGCTTACCTGTTTTTCCCGAAGGAAAAACACAAGAGTCTCGGTAGTTAACTTAGCCCCGTCAATCTTCAGTGCCCTGATTCTCGATAGGTGAGCTGTTACGCTTTCTTTAAAGGGTGGCTGCCTCTGAGCCTACCTCCCCACTGTCTCAGAATCAAGACTCCTTTCAGCGCACTTAGTTAACATTTTGGGACCTTAACTCTAGTCTCCGTTGTTCCGGTTTCGGTGTACAAGCTTACCCCGCACACCTGTTTCCCTTGTTGAATCGCTACCACATTCGGAGTTGGAAAGGACACCGACGAGAAGACTCGCCTGCATGTCCCATCCGTGGCTCTACCATGATAGCCGACTATTAACAAGAGGCTATACCAAAGTATATTTCAGCAGGAACCAGCCATCGCCAAGCTAGATTGGCTTTTCACCCCTACTCACAAGTCATCAAAGCACTTGCCCATAGCACTTGCTCGGACCTCCACTCCCCGTTGGGGAAGCTTCATCCTGCTCGCGAGTAGATCGCTTGGTTTCAGGTCTGATGCTAGTGACTAATGCCAGTTAAGACATTGTTCCTTTCTTGCGATACGAACATTTGCTTTCGCTATGGTTCCCTCACAGAGTGAATTAACCTCGCCACTCGCACCAACTCCCTGGCCCGTTTTCCAAAACGTATGTTACAACTTTTTTTCTTGCGAATTAAAGCAGTAACTAACTATAACTGTTAGATTTCAGGTCTTTGCACTCCTCGCTAGAGGTGCTTTTCAACATTCCCTCACGGTACTAGTACGCTATCGGTCTTAGATTCATATTTAAAGTTGGTTCTTAGTAGAACCGTATTCGCGCGTCCTAACCGGGACACGCTACTCTTGGACATGGGCACTCACCATAACTATTTTATTTACGAGGCTATCACTCTCTATGGCCTCTCGTTCCAGAGAAGTTCAACTTCATAGCTTTAGGTGTAACCCAGCCTACTCCACATCTCCATTCACTTTCATGAACGGATTCGGTTTGCCTTGTTCCCCCTTCGCTCGCTGCTACTAAGGGAATCATTATTATTTTCTTTTCCTGCCGGTACTAAGATGTTTCAATTCCCGGCGTCTGCGCTCTCGAAGAGCTAACCGTTCTTCACGGTTAATGTTTCGTATTCGGAAATCCTCGGATCAAAACCTGCATGCGGTTCCCCGAGGCTTATCGCAGCTTGCCACGTCCTTCGTCGCAATCTAAGCCAAGTCATCCGTCTAACAGTATTACAAATTTACAAACTTAACGCTTCCAACCAGTATAAAAATTATCTTTCTAAAAAGACTTTATTTTGATACAATCTTTTTTTAAAAGATTGTTTTGATAAAATCTTTTTTCAAAAGATTTTTTTTATCTAGTGTTGTGCTTACTACAGTGTCTCATATGCATCTTCAGGAAAGATTCTTTTGATAAAATCTTTTCCTAAAAGATTTTCTCAGCATCAACTCGGCCGACAAGCAACACTTGCCAGCGTCATATATTTTGTTTTTGATTGAATCTTTTTTCTAAAAAGATTCTTTTCATCGGGATTTTATCCCTTGTGAGAATGCAACGTTTCCAACGTTGCTGATGAATATTATTTTTTAATCTTAAAATGTCATTCTTTTTTATTTTTTATGCGCTAGAAAATTATGGACCCGGTGGGAATCGAACCCACGACCTCCTCCGTGCAAGGGAGGCATTCTACCGCTGAACTACAGGCCCATGATTTTTCCAAGGCCTTGCAGCTTTTAAAAGTTATTGCAACGACAAGTTTATCATGAATCTTGTCTTGTCCTCGACAATCTCCGTCGTTTTCCTTTACTCTATAAATTCTCTTTTTGATTCAATCTTTTATTTTTGATAAAATCTTTTTTCTAAAAAGATTTAATTTATAGGAGGTGATCCATCCGCAGGTTCCCCTACGGATACCTTGTGTCGACTTAACCTACCTTGTCATACTAAGGTTCCTTCTCGAAAGACATCACCAAAACATAACTCGGTTGGTTTGACGGGCGGTGTGTGCAAGGAGCAGGGACATTATTCACCGGACGTTGCTAACGTCCGATTACTAGGGATTCCAGCGTCATGAGGGTAGGTTGCAACCCTCAATCTGAACTAGGATAGTATTTCGGGGATTAGCTTTGCCTTTCGGCATTGCAACTCATTGTTACTACCATTGCCGCGCGCGTGTAGCCCAGGGGATTCGGGCCGTACTCACCTAACGTTGCCTGCACCTTCCTCTCCCTTGCGGGAGCAGTCTGCTTAGAGTGCTTCCTTACCGGATGGCAACTAAGCACGCAGGTCTCGCCTGTTACCTGATTTAACAGATCATCTCACGACACAGGCTGACGTCGGCCATGCAACTCCTCTCAGCGTGTCAGGTAAGCCCTTTAGACTGACCTTCATTCTGCTGTCGCTCCTGGTGAGGTTCACGGGGTAGAATCTAATTAAACCGCACGCGTCACCCCTTGTAGTGCTCCCCCGCCAATTCCTTTAAGTTTCGGTCTTGCGACTATACTCCCCAGGTAGCTCACTCTCGCCTTCGCTTCAGCACTGCAACCTCTCGAGGAGGTCACAATGTTTAGTGAGCAGTGTTTACAGCCAGGACTACATGGGTATCTAATCCATTTTGCGCCCCTGGCCTTCATCCCTCACTGTCAGAGCTGTTCTCGTAGCGTGCCTTCGCCGTTGTTAGTCCAATCGAGATTAACACATTTTACCGCTACCTCGATTGTACTCGCTACGTCTCCCAGTCTCTAGCTCCACAGTATTTTGTGCGGCTGTTGGGTTAAGCCCAACAATTTAACACAAAACTTATAGAGCCAGCTACGGATGTTTTAGACCCAATAAAAGTGAGTCCCACTCGGACCGCCGGGATTACCGCGGCTGCTGGCACCGGTCTTGCCCAGTCCTTATTCGCCATGCTTTTTGGACATGGCAAAAGTTCAAGTTAAAACTTAAACACTCAGAATTCCTTTCTCACACTTGCGTGCATTGGAAAATTTTCGCGCCTGCTGCACCCCGTAGGGCTAGGACTAGTGTCTCAGAGTCCTTCTGGGGGCTCCGCCTCTCAGCGCCCCTACCCGTCATAGGCTTGTTGAGCCATTACCTCAACAACAACCTGATAGGCCGCAGCCTCATCCTTAAACCTTGCGTTTAAACAAAAGTACATTCCAGTAACAATTGTCTATGCAGTATTATCCTCAGTTTCCCGAGGTTATTCCGCGCTTAAGGGAAGATTAGCTACGTGTTACTCAGCAGTTTGCCCTGTCTTGCGACAGTAACTTGCATGGCTAAATCGAATTCTGATAGCAGCACTCTCCAGCAGGATAAACTGGAATTAATTGGGAAATCGCAATCGTTAAGCAAGTCATTGACAAAGATAAACGAGCCGCGCTTATCTCATCTCATTAACTTAACTCGCTATAAAACATATAAAACTTCAAAGAATCGTCGAGAAAAACAAAATTTCTTTTTTGATTCACTGAATGACTGCCGTTGCAATAACATCATACCTTAATGTATGAATATGATTTTATTAAGGCACTCATTCCTGACATTTTAGTATAATTCACGAGCAATGAGAATTTATAAAGCTTTCGCTAATTTTTGTTAATTTCCGTTAGAAATATTAATTTAAAATCTGGGGTTTGTCTATCCCTTTTTGGAAAGATCCCTGAGTTTCTTCCCAGTGGCGCCTGTCACAATACTGTTGTGCTCTCCATTCAGCAAGAAAATAATCCAATTCTGTTTTTGGATAGTTCCCTTTTTTTGCCATATCAAAAATATGATAGAGTTCATGCATTAAAACAATTTTCCTGTACAAATTTGAATCTCCAATTACTATTTTATATTTTCCCTTTTCAGTTTGTTTGGCATACGCTCTGTTCTCGTCGCTGAAAAGCGCAGAAATGGAAATAGCTTCCAGTCCCATTTTTTTCTTTTCTTCTCTGAAATCTGCATTGAATTCAGCGCAATTTTTGTACTGCGGATACCATTTAAGTTGATAAGAATTTACATAACTCAAAACTTTAGGTGGTGCTTCTACAAGCATAAACAACAAAAGTTTTGTTGCGGCAAGCCCAATCAAACCTACCTTGACTCCGGTAAATACACTCCTGCAGATTTTTTTCATTTTTTTCTCGAACATTTTCAGCCACATTTCAAAATTCTTTTAATTAAATTATTGATTTTTTCAAATTGATATTTTCTTTCTACTGCGATAGTATAAATTTTCTCATCTGTTACACTTCCATTTCCTCGGGGCAACCCATCTAACGCAACACAAGTCATGAAATCTGAAATTGTTTCTTGGAAAGCTCGTCTTTTTCTTAATTTTTCTGTTGGTTCAGGAGCTTTATAAAAACTGATATCAAGATAGTTGAGGAAAAATTTGTGAAAGAGTCTTTTTACTCTTGGAATGTGGGTTTCAGAGCTCACCACAGCAAGTTTCTTCCAACCTTGCTCTCTGGCAAGATTTTTTATCTCATAAACATTAGCCTCTGTGTTGTGGGCATATAACGCAAATGGGTGGATTTGTTCAACATCATCTCCATAATTTTTTAATCTGGAATCATCATACAAGTCGCCTTCAAAACCAGGATCATGGGCTTTTTTAGAATTAAATCCGTTTAAAACAAAATTGTCCGAGAAACCTTGATAATAAAGCTCAAGCGCTTTGTCTAATCTAAGCGCAGTTGTTTCATTATCCGCGCTCAAAACAACAATCGCATCATATTTATTTGCCATTTTATCCCCGCTCACAAAAGTTCTAATTTATTCAATCCTCTTTCTGTTACTGTGTACTCTTCAATGGGAGTTATCTCTCCATTAGAATCTTCTATACCATAAATAACCGCTTTCTCGAATTTTTTATCCTTTCCATTCAAATCAATTATTGAAAAAGTGCAAGTCCCTTGCCCCGCTCCAAATTCTCTGCTCAAACTTCCCGGATTAATTAAGACAGTTCTACCGTATTTCTTTACTCCTCTGTTCACAGCACTTGAATGCATGTGCCCGAAAAGCCACAACACCGAGGGTTCTTCTTGTTTCTGTAATTCTGCAAGATAAAGATTAAGAGCATAATTCCCGCCGCGAGACGAGTCATCTCCCTGGACTTTTGCTTGTCCATTCAAGATATAATCCAAAACTCTAAGCGGTGGCATATGAGTAATCATGATATCAGAAGGATTATCTCTGAAAAAAGTCAGTGCTTCTGAATTAATTTCAGTTAAATTTCCTTTGTCATCAAATTTATGAGTCTCATTAAAAGGAACAACAATCTCTTGAGGAATCCATATTGGGCAAACATCTGCGCCACCATATCCCGCGATTGTTAAATTTGAACTGTTGCATTTGATATCTTTTTTCTGTAAATGCAAGCTATTCTCGAATATCTCCTGCATCAATTCATTGTTGTCATAATTTCCAGGCAATTTTAATGAAGGCAATTCAAGCTCGTCAAAAACTTCTGCCATTTTTTTGTATTTTTCTGCCATTCCTTCGCGAGCAACATCGGATAAATATAAATATTCAGCCCCAATTTTTTGTAATCCCTCGCTAAGATTTTGTTCAGAAAGCTCTTTTGCAAAATCAGTTAATTTTCCCTCAAATTTTTTATTTTGAGCCTGTAGATAAAGTTCATTAAGGTTTTCCATGTATCTTTCAAAAGTTTCTCGTAAAGCCCAAGGAGTATTGATAAAATCTCCGTTAGCAATCCACAAGTCTACTTTCTGTTCCAAGCCGAACCTTCCAGCTTTTTGCAACATCGCATTATCTTCATGTGAATCGGTGGTGTATAAGATTTTCATTTTTTTATTTCCCCGCTTCATAATTTCTGCGTTTTTTTAACAATATTCTTTTAGTTGTCATCACACATTCAACTTTATCTCTTTCATCCGCCAAGACCTCCTCTATTTTCTTTGGATCTTTGGTTTTTTTAAGCAATTTAAAAGCCCTTTTTATCTGCCCCGCGGCTATAGCATAAGAATAAGCTCTTACAAAATCTCCCTTTGATTCACAAAGTCTGCTTTCGTTAGAATACACCTGTTTCTTAGCCCATTCATAGAACTTATAAGATTTTACATAATTTCCATTCTTGAATGCATTGTCCGCTTCTTTAACAAGTTCATTTATTCTCATTTTATCTCAATTTTGATAAATTACAAAGGCAAAACCCATATTTAAATCTTGCTATTTGTCACTATTTAATAGTAGTATAATAAATATATAAAACGCCCTGAGTTAAAACAATCATGATTTCATTCGAACCCTTGCACACTTTATTTCAGATAGGAAGCTTCAAAGTTTTCACATGGGGTTTCATGTTTGTGATTGGTTTTCTCGTTGCTTTATTATTGATCTGGCGCGAAGCAAGGAAACAGAAAATAGAAGATAGACATATCTATAATGTTGCTTTGTTGATATTAATAGGAGCTATTATCGGCCCTCGTTTAGTGTTTGTTCTCGAGCATCTCGCTTATTTCGTTGAAAAACCCCTCGAGATACTCATGACGTGGCAGGGAGGCATCACAAGTTATGGCGCTTTTCTCGGTGTGTTATTTGTATGGCTCTACGCAAGGAAACAAAAAGGCATAACATTCACACAAATCTTAGATTTAGTTGCTCCTTATCTTCTGTTAGCAATTGCAATCACAAGAATAGGATGCTTCCTTAACTGGGATGATTTAGGCAGCGCGAGTTCACTGCCGTGGGCAATTCAAGCAGGCAGTGATGTCGCAAGACATCCGACACAATTATATGAAAGTTTATACTCACTTGTGTCATTTTTCATCCTTCTCGGATTCAAGAAAATAAGAGATAAAGGCCGCGAGACAAAATTCAAGAAGTTATTGGAAAAACCTGGAGCCTTGTTCCTGTTCTTTTTAATATTTTACAGCTTCTTCCGTTTCTTTAATGACTTTCTTCGGGAGTATGAAACAAGTTTCCTTGGCTTGGCATTGAGTCAGTGGATTTGTCTTTTCATATTTATTTTTAGTTTTGCAATGTTATCTAGAAAAAGATAATTACAACAGCTCGCCCCAGCCAATCAGTCTCCAATGCCCTTGATAGTTTCTCGCTAGGCCAACCCTCTCGCTCTTGAAAGGAACAATGGGGATTTTCAATACAAGTTCAATATCATTTCCTTTGATTCTTATAACAGTTCCGACAGTTGTTGCAGTGTTCGCGCTAAGCATAAGATATTCATTAGTTTTCAAAGGCTCAATTTTAATAGCTTCTTTTTCTTTCGCTCCCACAATTTCCTTGAACAAGTTTACTTTTACAATAATCTTGTAGACAATTTCTGGCAGCGAGCCAGTCAAACCCGCGATACATCCAGCGAGTGAATCAGCTTTTGTCAAGAATGGGTCGAGAGAAGTTTGGATTGCCAGCGAGCCTGAAGGCAAAGCTTCTTTCAAATCATTATTTCCTGCTCGCAAGGCAAGAATTTTTGTCTTTACAGTCTTGTAGATTGTCTGATCATGTTTCTTTGAAGACAAGCCAGGCTTGATTTCAATTTCATCTCCAACATGCAAAATTCCTTGTTTCAAAGTTCCGCCTAACACTCCTCCTTGGAGCTCTCTAGGCCGAGTTCCCGGGCGATTAATATCAAATGAACGAGCCACTAAGAACAATGGTTTGGATTTTTCATCTCTTTTGGGCGCAGTCAATTGTGTTATTGCCTCGAGCAGCGCGTCAATATTAATGGCCTGCTGTCCGCAGATAGGAATTATCACTGCATTTTCCGCGCTCGAGCCCTTGATAAACTCTCTGATTTCTTTGTATTGCTTGAGAGCTTGCTCTTTTGGTATCAAATCTAATTTGTTCTGCACAATAATTATTTGTTTGATTCCTTTTGCCTCCAAGGCCAGCAGATGTTCTTTAGTCTGTGGCTGGGGAAAAGGCTCATTAGCTGCAATGACAAGAAGCGCGGCATCGATTATTGCAGCTCCCCCTAACATCGTCGCCATCAGCATCTCATGCCCGGGAGCATCGACAAAACTTACATATTCTATGTCTTTTGCCTTGCCTCCGCACTCACACTCTTTCTTTGCCGTAAACTTTCCACACTTCTCGCATTTCCTGATGATTATGTCAGCATATCCCAACTTGATTGTAATTCCTCTTTTCAATTCTTCAGAATGCTTGTCAGCCCAAACTCCTGTGATCTGATACATCAGGGTTGTCTTGCCATGATCTATATGCCCAACTATCCCGATGTTCAGCAATGGTTGTTTAGTAAGAGTAATTTGTTCACTCATCACAGAACAAGAATAACTTTACTTTTAAATTTTGCTTAATTATATTCTTAAAGAATTTCTAACCAAGGGATACAGTTTTTTTTCAAATCTACAAGCGCATTCTCCCTTATTACTCTTACTCTTTCACGGGTTACTCCTAAAACTTTGCTGATATCTTCAAGACTTTGTATTTCATATTCTCCAATACCAAAGTTTCTCATGACCACTTCTCTTTTTTTAATATTAAGTTTAGACAGTGCTAAATTGACTTGTTCGCTCATTTTTTTCGTTTTAAAATTTTTTTGAAGGGATGGTCGCAACTCATCAAATGCTCCTAAAATCTGATTAGTATATTGATTCAAATAATCAGGTATTGGCTCTCTACATTGGGTTAAATACTCGTCAGCGTCGGAGTTTGCAGCATTTTCCAAGAATTCTTCGATTTCTTCTAGCGACAATGGTTTTTTTTGATGCTTCTAATGCAAGCCATACGTAACAAACATCTTTCTTGATCTCTTGGGCTATTTCTTCAGATGTTGGGGTTCTTCCCAAATCCTTTTGTAATTTAAAAAGTGCTTTTTTTATTTGGTTTGTAAGGGGTTTGCCTTCCTTCGTATCCGCCCTTTTTATTTCATTCAACATAGCCCATTTAATGCCAATTCCAGCATAAGTACCAAATTTAACTCGTCTTTTCCAATCATAAGTTCTGGCAGCCTTGATCAAAGCTTCATTCCCTGCGCTTATAAGGTCTTGATAATAGATATCAGAATTTGGATGATATAGCCTATTCGCATAATACACAACGAGCCTCAAATTAGAAGTTATCAAAGACTCCAAGGCTTTTTCATTTCCCCTTTCAGCTCTTCTTGCCAAGTTGATTTCCTCTCTTCTAGAAAGTAAGGAATATTGCCTAATTTTTTTAATATAATCGTGAAATTTCATTTTTATTTTTTAAATCTTATTGATTAAACTAAAAACTCCTTTACAAAATAATCAGTTGTTGTAACATATAAATCTCCTTTATATCTCAAAGCGTGAAAATAGTCTCCATTCTCATCTTTTTGGAATTCATTTTCAAAAATAATCTCGCCGCCCCATTTAAGAGCCCCACAGAAAGTTTCGAACTCTATAGGAATCGCGCTGTTTTTGATTTCTTTAACTAGTCTCGGGTTTTCTTCTGGCATTTTGTTTATTCGCTTTTTCGTTGAATAAATTTAATAAGAGTTTTCAACTGCTCTTCATTAATTTCTCCCTGATTAGTTTGTCTTACAATCTTCTCCAAATCTTCCTTATGATATTTTGAATCTGGAACAATTCCAATTATTGTTCTTTTTTGGGTGTATATATTATCTATACATTTATTAGTTGCTTCAATACCCCCGCAATGGTCTAAAATATAACTCTCACTGCCATTACTTGCCTTA
The DNA here is from genome assembly GCA_964354405.1 of Candidatus Woesearchaeota archaeon. Classification (GTDB taxonomy): domain Archaea; phylum Nanobdellota; class Nanobdellia; order Pacearchaeales; family UBA284; genus JAVZYK01. Next base: position 10,588 of record CAYGZP010000002.1, read on the forward strand.
CTTATAACGGAATACCAAAAGTTTATCATTTTTTTACTTTTTGTAAATAAGGTTCAAAGAATTTTCTAAAGGACTTATAGATACCATTTGCTTTTCTGAAAGTCTCTGCTTTGGCCTTGTCTTTACTGTTCTTCTCGTATTTCGTATCAGTATTACGTTTTAAATTTGTAAACCAAAAATTATCCAAATCCCCATTATTTCCATAATCAACAAAAACTCCCAGTTCTTCATCAGCTATACGCATATAAATTGCGTCATTTGCCGAATCTGCGTTAAAAAAGAGGATGCACTCTTTTGAATCATATACATCTGGTTGGTCTACCCAATATGCCTTTCCTTTTGGGAACTCCATAAGATAAATTTTAGGTTCCATTGCGGGTTTCCCTTGCGTAAACAAGCACAATGCCAAACTTGAAACCAAAGTTGCGAGTGACATTTTAGATAAGCTCCCTTGGTTTTAAAGCCTGATAAAAGAAAGTATTGGCATTAGGTTGGCTATGCCATTCTTTTCCGTCATACATCAAATCAATGCTTCTTGAATTTTTAAAAAGATGAATGACATGACCTTCTTTTATTTCTAAGGTTTTGTGATATTTTTCCGGGTTTTCTAGAGAATCATATTTTATTTTTGCATCAAATGCGCGAGTGAGTTTTGGATCAAATATATTAAAGCCGAGTTTCAGGTTCTGTCGCCAGTAATCTAAAAAACTGTCATTAATGTGACAACCAAAAATATAGATGGGAAAATGACGGGGTTTAGACTGGTTATTATCAGTTAAGAAAAGCATTGGCCGAATTTTAAATCCTTCTTTAGAAAAGTCTTCTACTATTTCAGGATAAACCTCAAACATTTGGCTTTCTGTCTTATAAAAAGAAGCAATTAAAATCCCTTCTTTTTCTTCTTTATCCTTTAAACGAATCTTTTGTGGTGTCTGTTTTTTCCCAATATTAGCGTATACCGGAGAAAAACATATTTTCTTATTGTGCCAATTCACTTGGAACCAACTTTCATCAAACTGGTTTGCTATGATAATTCTTTTCGTAAAGCCTTCTGTTTCTATTATCTCTCCTGCATGAATTGTAAGTCCTTCCCTTAATACTCTTTCTAACTGTTTTTGTATCATAGAATCAAAAAGAACCAATTATATTTAAATCTTTCCTTTAAAGTGATAACAAAATCTAAGAATTACTTCTTCAATGCCTTTTCAAGAAGCTCTCGAGCTTCCTGCTCTGCTCTGATAAATAAGTTTTCATTGCTGGCATCTCTTGAAATATAGCCTTCTCTCCCTCCCTTAAACTCGTCAAAACTAATTTCGCCTTCCTTATAGTTTTTATCAACCCACCATCCTTTTCCATCCATGTAAATCATATTTCCTTTTATTTTTTCAAATCTTCGACCTTCAATCTCAATAGGATAATTTATCTTCGGCCTTGCAGAATAAAGGCAGTTCAAGCTCGCCGAAATAAGAAAAATTTCCAAGCCTTTCCTTGCCCAATCAGAGATTTTACTCAACATATTGTACTCGCCCGTTTTCTTGCGACCATTTGTACTTTGCAGCCCATTTATCCATATACACTTTGCCTCTTGGATTATCTTTATTAAATCCTTCTCCAGTAGCCTGTACAAAAACGCTCTCAACTGTCCCATCACAATCAAAATCCCAACCTATTCCAATAATCTGATAGTCCGTGCCTGTTGGAAAAATGTGATGAGCACCAGTTTGCTTGTCCTTGAAAGTTATAAAATCATATTCCGCCTCTTTGCCCTTTTTACATCCGCCGATGACTGTTCCAAGAATTAATGCCACTAAACAAACTAAATTTTTAGCTTTCATGACTTAATGAGATAAACGCGGTTTTTAAATATTTATAGAGAAAAACATATACTTTACTCTTCCTTTTCTTTTTTTACTTGCACGAGTATTTCTAAAGGAAAAGCTCTTTTCAACGCGCCAGCAACTCTTGCTCTTACTTCTATGCTATCTCTTTCGGGAATATTGCGAATAATAAACTCTGGCTCTGTCCGTAATTTATCTGTCCTGATAGATTCCCATCTTGTTAGCTCGAAAGAGTAAGCATAAAGAGTTATGGGATTCTTTTGCAAACTCTTAACGAGAGGATCATTGTATGGCGCTAAACTTTCTGATGCAATCAATCCATAACAAATATTAAAAATTCTTCTTATATCCCCGTCTCTTGAGATTCCTGCAAATGATTGTTCGAGAGAGGAATTAAATAAAGCCGCAACAAATTTTTCATCTGTATGCAAATCTTTATACTCTCGCCTTAAAGGTTTTTTATCATGCTCCCCCGAGCTTGCTCTTGCTTTTTTCAATCCAATCCTATCTGTGATTAATTGAATGCTTTCTGTCAGAAGCTCATAGCGTTCTTTGTTTAGTGGACAATATATTTTTTCCTTGGCTTTTTTTACTAAATTATAAGAAAGAAGACAAATTTCATTAAAAATATCTTTATTAACATTTGGTTTGCCAAGCTCGCGCCCATATTTTACTCTTTTAGGGACATTTGCTTCGAAAGTATTAAGATTTCTGGCTTTTTCACTTATTACCTTAGAAAAATTAGCAAGCTCGTCAACAGTATCCTCAATTACCATTATGTTAGGCCGGTCTAAGAATTCCAGTGCGTCATTTAAACTGTCTCTTGCTTCGCGTAATTGAGCAAATTTTAGCTCCTTATAAATTCGCGCCTTGTAAATATTGTCAGTAAAGTTTTGTTGCTTAAATATGTTAGAAGTATCAGTCAAAAGTCTAGGCTCTCTTGCCACTATTTCTTTAGGACTCAAATCAATTTCCAATATGTGATTTCCCATCTTAGCTCAGATTTAACATTTAATTGAAATATTTAAAGATTTATTCAGAAACAAGGGGCTTATTATTTCTTGTCTTCTTCCTTTACTTCTGGCTTGGTTTCTTTAGTCTCTTCTTTCGCCTCGGTTTTTGCCTCGCCTTCTGTTTTTGTTTCAGCCTTAGCCTCTTTCTTTCCAAAAATCTCTTCAAAACTTTTCGCGCCTTCTTTCGAGACTTTCAAGTTGATTTGAATAATGTCATCGGCGATTGTGTTTCCCCTGACAAGTTTTCTCAATCTTAATCCTTGGGGCTTTTTTGTCTTCATTCCTTTTCCTCTAGTCAAAAGCAATCGTTTTCTTCCGACACCTTCAACTTGTGAGAGCGCTGGGAATCCCGCCTTGTCGCTCGCCCCTGTGATTACAAACTCGTAGCCCTCTAATTTTGGCTCAAAATCTTTGCCCTCAACTTTTTCTCCAAGCTTCTTGCCGACAAAAACATCGCTGCCCGAGTCTAAGTGCACAGTTCTCTTGCTTTTAGGATCTCCAATGTCTAATTTGAATGGCATGATAATCTCTCGATTTGATTATTTAAAAAACTATCTAAAAATTAAATCCCCCAAGTCGCTTTTGTCTTTCTCTTGATTTCTGCGACTTCCTGCAGAACTTTTATCTCGCCCGCGCTCAGATATTTTTTATTTTCTTTGAGCCTGAGAAACTCATCTCCTGTCAAATCAGCATAAAGAACATCATCTTCTTGCAATTGCCTTCCAAAAGTTATGTTTGGCAACGAGATGGCAAGTTCCATGCCTGCTTTTGCTTTTTCAACGCTTTTGCTCTCGCTCTGCATTCCTTTAATCTTAGCAATTTCCTCGCCTTTTTCATTAATTAACTGCACTCCTGGTTTCAATGAGCCAACTTCAATCTTTACCCCAAATATAGCAGGATGACTTTGCCTGAAGCAGCAATTTCTCATAACTTTTAATTTGCAAGGCCAAGTTAATCCTTCTAACCTTTGTCTTTCAACTTCTAAGGCTTTTTCAGCCCGCCACTTGACAAGTTGCTCGATAATATGATAGATAATGTCACTCTCGATTATTTTTACTCTCTCATCAGCCACTATTCCCTCCTCTCGCGCAACATTAAACCCTACAACAACAGTTTCAAGAGGATCTGTTTCAGTGTTCGAAGCTGCAAGCGAGATATCTTGTCTTTTTATATTGCCTATCTCAGCTTTTTTCACTCTAACTCCCTCTTTTCTCAACAAGAACAACAAAGCTTCCATCGAGCCCAAACTGTCTGCCCTCACAATAATCCCTTCTTTGTCAAGTCTCAACACTTGCTCGACTTCTTTCTGCAAAAGTTCTTTTAACTTCGCAATTTTTTCAGTTTTAGAATCTTTAACAACAATAAATGGCATGCCCGGCACAAGTTCTTCTGTTATCGGTAAGTATAATTTAATGCCAGTTGCCGCGCGCACTTCATCAACGGGTTCAAAGCCCTTTCCTAAAGGCAGCGCGCGGAACAATGCGCGAATTTTTGTCTCAACTGCTTTGCCAAGTGTCGCGATAACAAGAGTATCTCTTTTAGTGAGAGTGCTGTCATAAAGCACAGCTTCGATTATCACAAATCCTTTTTCCTTTTTTATTTCAAGAATAGTTCCTTTACCTTCTGTTCCGATGGATAATCTTCCTTTCAAGAATCTCTGAGCTAATCCTGCAAGCATAACAATAAGCTCAGGCAAGCCCTCATGAGTCTTTGCAGAGCAAGGCACTAACGCGAGTTGTTTAGTAAAGTCGCTGATGCGATAGAACAAGTCAGAATCAAATCCTAAACTTGTAAAACCATTGATAATTCTGTAAAGTTTCTTGTCAAAATCATCTTTAGTGAACTTTGGTTGTTTCTCGATGCTTTCCATCAAGCTTTCCCCGCGTTTAGTCCATCCAGCGATATTATCAACTTTATTAAGTGCAACAATAAAAGGAACTTTATTAGCCCTGAGAACTTCAATGCTCTCTCGAGTCTGTTCCATTATTCCCTCGTTAATATCAATCACAAGAATCGCCAAGTCTGCGAGAGCTCCTCCTCTTTTCCTCAAGTTAGTGAAAGCCGCATGCCCTGGAGTGTCAATGAAAAGAAAACCAGGGATATCAAGTTTAATGTTGAATTTGTCCAAGAGTTTAGAACATCTGCCCTTAACAATTGCCGATGGAACTAAAGTAAAAGAAATTTTCTGAGTTATCTTGCCAGCTTCCTTTGCCGCAACACAGGTTCCTCGAATACTGTCGAGCAAAGTAGTCTTGCCGTGGTCGACATGTCCAGCAACTGTAACAATCGGCTGTCTTATATTTGATAGTGCGAGCGGTGCGAGAGCTGGCGCTGGCTTTTGTATTAATTTTCTTTCCTTGACTTTGACTTTAATCTCTACTCGGGTTGCCATACAGAAATAATAATTAGAATATTAATAAATCTTCCTTGTTGCTTATGTTTGTTTAGTCAAAATATAGCCCACCAATTTTTCTAATCTTGAATTAGATTGAATTTTTCTTATATTTTCAATAATTCTTTCTTTTCTTTTAGTGAGATGTTGCTTAACTTTGTCTGCACCAAATATATATACAGAGGTATCAGAATCTATGTGGGTCAATTTTCCTACAACTTCTGGTTTTCCTTCGAGATCTCTTAAATCATCAAACAACTGATAAGCCACGGATAAATCAACTCCTATTTCATCAAAAATCCCCATTTCTTTTTGAATATCACAGAGGTAAGCTGGTAATACAGAGGCTAAATAAAAAAATCCATTCTTTTTTTCTATTGATTTCCATAATTCTTTTTTATCTTTATTTTTTCTTAAGTCAAGCTCTTGACCAGAAATCACTTTTCTTATTGTACTATCTATTAAAAGTTGTACTGAACTTAATTTATTTAAATTACTAAGATGTTCTTGAGCATTTTTATATAAAAGCTCTCTTCCAATATCCCAAAGATATATGCTTGCAAGAATTGCTATGTCTTCTCCAAAAGCTTTATGTGCCGTTGGTTTTCCCTTTCTTATAGGAGAATTATCCATGCAAGGAAGGTCATCTAAAATTAAAGAAGCATGATGAACAGCTTCAATTCCAACAGCGCTTTTTAAAAATTTTGATTGATCTCCCCCCAACATTTGATAAATTTCTAATCCTATCAAACTTCTATATCTATGTCCTTCTGGATAAATAGTATAAACTGCCGCTTCACAATGGCAAAATCTTAATTTTGAAGAGAAAGTTTGTTCTAAGCAACTTTCTATTGCTTTATTAATCAATTCTTTTTGTTGATTTATATAATCCTCTATACCTTCCATTTAAACTAAAAAGAGGATAGTTATATAAAATTTTATGTACTCAAGTGAATATTAAAGGCAAAAAGAAACAGAAACTTTTAAACTTTATCACCGAGAGTTGTTTTTTCAGATTGTTTAGAATTATATGTGCAGTGATTGGATTTATCCCTATAGCCACAAGTTATATAATAGTTTGGATTTTTTGATCCATTTGCTAAATTGCATTCGCCAGTATTTGGATTTCTTTGACTTGCGCCATGATCTACACATTTCTTAATCAAAGGCTTATACATCTCTATAAATCTTTCACGAATGTTTTCGTTTTCTTCTGGCATTTTATCCTTTGTTTATTTTTTTGATTTATTTAAATTTTATTTCCTTTGATGGTTTCTGTTGGTGTTATTTCCGTTAAACCTGAAACCCCTTTTCCATTCATCAAAATTTCTTCCTGGATTTCTCTTGGCGAAATCTATCACAGCGTCTTTATAATGTGTATTATATCCCTTTTCCCACTCTCCAATTCTGCTAAGATATCTTTTGGCTCGGGGGGTGTAATTGCCATTTTTGTCGTAAACCCCATTAAGGCCACAATTGACGGCAGCAACAGCCGCGTCCCAATTGCCCAACCTGCCATAAAGTTCGAGCAATCTTTCAGATGTTTTAAACAAAATTTTCTTTTTATTAAAACGGTCATCATATTTGATGAGACTGTCTAGATTATAGCCCTTCTCCTTTTCCAATTTTAATAATTCCTCGGCGTGAGATTTGCTTACTAATTTATCACAATTTTGATAAACTTTCATATCCATTTCTTGTGCTACGCTAGGTTGCGTGTGAATTAATCCCACCCCACCGTCTCCTGTATTTATCTGTAGAGGATCACCAAGGCTTTCTTCCATAATCATATAAAGAAGGGTTCCTTTTGGGGCACCAATTCTATTTTCCTCTTCTTCAGTGTCCCCTTCCCATCTCGTACTTCTCTGAATTCTGCCCTTAAGGGTATTTTTCTTTGCGAGTTTAACATCATTCAAATCTTTACCTTTAACAACTAAAGCTTCTGCCCTTGGTCTTTTAATATCATAAATTATTGTATCTATATTATCTACAATGACTGGTGAGGTTTTGATAAGCCCAAAAGCTAATCCTGCAGTCAATATCCAATTAAGAATTCCTGCGGGCTTATTTGTCCTTGCCTTTTCCAAACTATGTTTTCTCGTTACTTTGGCAAAATATTTTAGTGGATATCGATTTATAACATACCCAAAAGCTCCCCCACCTAATCCAATTAATATTTTTGCGGGGTCACTTAAATCGGATTCAGAGACTTTGAAAGCACCATAAAGAAGTCCTGCGTTGCCAGCTGCATAAGTTAAAACAGGCAAACCCCACGAATCTATCTTGGGTTTTACATGGTTTATCTTTTTTGTTACTTTTTTTACTACATTAAATATCTCTTTAATTACCATAATTACAAAAGCCTAGGATATTTATAAACCTTTCTATTTGTTACTCCTAAGCAGTTACAATAATACACAAAAGAAAATATAACTAACAAATAATTTTATTCTATCGCAACACTCGCATATCCAACAGCATTGTTGTAATCTCCTAACACATCCCCACTAGTATAATATTTCAACAGCTCAGCCTTCTTCGCTCCGAGTTCTTTGGCAAGTTCAACAGCAATGACAATTGCAGCAGCCCCGCATATTGTTGTGCTTGTTGCTTTTTTGTAAAACTCTCGGCCATCAAGTTTGTAAAGATAAGTAATAATCTGCTTGTCAAGAGTATACAAGTTTTCCTTGACATTCTTTGTGAAAGGCACAAAACCATAACTCAAGCCGTAATGTGTAAAATCGCTCGAGGCAATCACACAGACTTTCTTTTTCATTTTTTGCTCGTCAAGGACGTTTGCTATCGCTCTAGCAAGTTTAGCGCAAGAATCATAATCAATCGATGACACGACAATTGGCACAATCCTAAACTCTTTTTTGAACAAACTGTAGACAAACTGCAAGAAAGGAAGCTGAACTTCAATGCTGTGCTCGAGCTTGTGAGCAGCCTCATCCTGCTGCAATCCTAAAGAGCTAGCGGCTTCAATGAACGCTTGTCCAAGTTCAATATTATTTTTAACTAATCCTAAAGGAGTTTCAAAATTCTCGAGTGAAAGCGAGAATGGAGTTCTTCCGTAGCCGCTGTGACAAGGCCCGAGAATAATAAATGTCTCTGGCATATCTTCTTTCTTTACTTCCATCAGCGCTTTGTAAGCATGAGCTGCGCAAGCTCCTGAGTAAGGATAGCCCGCGTGTGGCACAATCAATCCAATCTTTCTTTGTTTCAAGTTGAAGGCCTTAGGTAGTGAGCCCGGCCCAAGTTTATTGAAGAAACACGATTCAACTTGCCCGCTCAACGCACTTTTATCGCTCAAATAGAATTGTCCCGAAACTATAGCCTTTCTCATTCTTTCTTCCCTTTGCCTCGATATGAAAATAAAGTTTTCCATTCTTTAAAAAACTTTATAAAAGCCCCATGCTACTTATAATAAGTGATAAAGATATAAAGAAACGATAAACTTGACGAATATGGCAAAAAATAACAACAGCCAATCATCTAGAAAACCAATAGCACTGGTTATTTTAATCGCATTGTTAGTGTTAGCATTCTTTTTAATCAAGCCCTTCATTGTCGCCATACTCTTCGGATTTGTTCTTGCGTTTCTTTTAACTCCATTATACAAAAGAGTTGTCAAGATTATTAAAAGTCCGACAGCAGCTTCTCTAATCATTACAGTTATAACAGTGTTGGTTCTCGCTGTCGCGTTGTACTTTATAGCACAGATAACAATCAAGGAAGCCTTTAACTTGTACATACAAATCCAAAGAATTGATTTCTTCACTTTGATAAACGGCTTTCTCTCTCATATTTTTGAGTCTCCAGAACTAAGCACGCAGATTACAACGACAATCCAGCAGGCGGTTATAACAGTGACTTCGAGCTTTACAGAAACAGTTGGAAAAGTCTTGACCAACGCTCCTGCGATAATTCTGCAATTGTTTGTGATATTGTTTGTGACATATTATTCTTTGAAAAATGGAAAGAAAATAATAGAATACATCGCAGAAATCCTTCCTTTCAGCGAGGATGTTAACAACAAACTTATCAAGCGCTCCAAAGAAATTACTTCTGCAACTGTATATGGACAGGTTATTGTAGGTTTTATCCAAGGAGCTGTCGCAGGAATTGGATTTTACATCTTCGGAGCCCCATCTCCATTATTTTTCACCCTCTTAGCAATTCTTCTTGCAGTAATTCCTTTCATCGGCCCTGCTTTTGTATGGGTTCCTGTCTCTCTTGTCATGATAGCAACAGGTAACACAACTAACGGAATCTTGATGTTCATATTCGGAATTATAGTTGTCTCGTGGATAGACAATATAATCAAGCCTTCAATAGTCGGCAAGAAAGGCAAACTCAATGAAGTTATTGTGTTAATAGGGATGTTGGGTGGAATCGCGCTCATAGGTCCAATCGGATTAGTTGTAGGCCCATTAGTATTAGAATACGTGTTAATATTCATCGAACTCTATAGAACAGGCAATATCAAATTAACCAGATAAAAAAATCTTTTAGAAAAAGATTTAATCAAAATAAAGATTTAGAAAATCTTTAAGCAAAAGACGAAAAGAAAAAAAGAGGTTAAGTTAAAAGAAAATGTTGTTGAAAGTAAAAGCTTTGCAGCTCTTGGCCGGCAGGCCCATAGTTATCTTGCATGAAAACACTGCCAAATTTCTTAACTTGCATGTAGGCGAGCGAGTCAGAATAAAAAAATATGACAAGAAACAAGAAGTTGTCGCGCCAATTGACATAACAGGCGGCACAACAATTCTTAGCAAAGAAGAAGTCGCTCTCTCGCAAGAAATCATCAAGGATTTAGGCATAAGAGATCGTGAAGTTATTGAAGTCAATCCTGCCCTGAAGCCTTTAAGCGTTGAATATATCAAGAAAAAATTAAATGGTCACCATCTCTCATTTCCGGAGATTTTTGCTATAGTCTCTGACATAGTTAACAATGAGTTGACAGAAGTTGAGGTCGCATACTTTGTTTCAGGAGTGTATTTACATGGCATGAACATCGAAGAGATAACCTCTCTTACTAAAGCAATGGTGAAGACAGGCAATCAGCTCAAGTTAGACAAAAAAACAGTCATAGACAAGCATGGCATTGGGGGGATAGAAGGCAACAGAACAACTCCCATTCTCGTGAGCATAATCGCAGCCGCGATAGACGAGTTCAAGCTCAACGCGGTCATGCCTAAAACATCCTCGCGAGCAATAACAAGCGCAGCAGGAACAGCAGATGTTATAGAAACTATAGCAAAAGTTGAGTTCAATGTTGGGCAGATGAAAAAAATTGTGGAAAAAACTAAAGCTTGTTTAGTGTGGGGCGGTTCATTAAGACTTGCGCCAGCAGATGACAAGATAATCCAAATTGAGCGCGTTCTTTCATTAGATCCAGAAGCCCAGCTCATTGCCTCGATTCTCTCGAAAAAGCTCGCAGTAAACGCTTCTTATGTGTTGATAGACATCTCATATGGTCCCGGGGCCAAAGTTTCTACAGAAAAAGAAGCCAAGAATCTCAAGGATAAATTCGAGAAAGTTGCTAAGCAGTTAGGATTAAAACTGAAAGTCATGCTTACAGACGGCAGTGAGCCAGTTGGCAATGGTATTGGCTCTGTTCTCGAGATGCTCGACATAATTAAGGTTCTTAAACAAGACGCGCACAGGCCTCTTGATCTTGAAGCCCGAGCAAGGACACTTGCTTCTGAGTTGCTCGCGCTAGTTATGAACATATCGAAAGCCAAGTCAGAAAATATTGCTCATGATATGTTAAGCTCAGGAAAAGCCTTCCAAAAGTTTCGAGATATTATAGAAGCACAGCAAGGAACTCTGGAAAATGAGGAATTAAAAGAAAAGTTAGCCTTGGGAGAATGCAAGGCAAACATCAAGTCAGATAAACAAGGAAAGATAGAAGAGATAAGCAACAGAAAAATGGCTTACGTGGCGAAGATGGCGGGCTCTCCATCAGACAAAAGCGCAGGAATCTATCTATACAAACATGTCGGAGAAAAAGTGGACAAGGGAGAGAATCTATTTACTATCTACGCAGAAACTTCCGCAAAGCTCGATTACGCAAAAAAACTCGCCGAGAGAATCATTCCTGTTTTAGTCAAGTGATTACTTTTGTTTCTTTCTTACAATCCCAACTTGCTTCCGAACATCTCCCATAAAATAAGAATTATATCAAGGATGAACAGTGCGACGATTGCAGCTTCGAGCCATACATTCCTGCTTGTTTGCAGTCTTTCCCAGCTTTTTGTGTACAATGAATCCAAAAGTTCAAGTTTTTCCTTGACACTTGATTTCCATTTCTCAAGATAAAACTTGTTGCCCGCGGCAACATAAATCTTTCCGAGATAAGAATCGTCTATAAGCTTGATGAAATTCTCAACTTTCTCCTTGACTTCTGAAACCTCAAGCCTTATCTGTGATAATTTATCTATTATTTTGCTTCTAGCAAAAAACTTTTTCTTGCCCAATTCTTCGTAAGTTGTCTCAAGCACAGAATCAAGAAAATCATCATAAACTCTCAACTCAGTCAACTCTATAATGGCATATTCTAACACATCAGGAACATCATAGCTTTTTCTAGGGTCATAAATCAAAGCAGACTTGAAGTCAATGATAGTCAAGTCGTCTGAATAATAAGACAGTGGAATTCTTAAAATATCTCTTATTTCGGGATCACTAAGTCTCTTGTTCTCATAACGCAGAAAATGCGCTATTTCATCGCCATTTTTCTTCACAAGTTCCTGAGGTTTCCATGCCCTGTCAAACCTCTGCACGAAAAATAAAGTGTAATTGCTGAAAGTCTTTTCAACTTCGATAAGAGGCTTTACAATATAGTTTTTTATCTCGTTCAAAATCTTATTCAATATGTATACAGCCCTCTCTTGCAAGTCATCTTCCGCGCTCTTAAGCATCCTAGAAATTTCATTGCTCGCGCCTTTCATGTTAGTCCATAATCTAACAGTCACAACACCAAAATCATAAAGCTTGACATCTGCAAACCACTCTCTATTGTTTATCCTCTCTATTCCAAGTCTTATGAATAATGGAGGAGTTTTATACTGAACATATTCAGGAGTTAATCTTTCATAAGTCAACAACACTTTCTCAGCCTTTTTGCCCAAGACTTTCTCAATCTCTTCGAGCTTAATCTCATTGCCCACGTCAAAGCAGAAATATCTCATGATTAAGCCTTCTTCAACTCTCAACATCTTTCACCTCTTTCTCTCCTCTTAATTTCCTCTTTTTATCTAATATAGGTTAGATTTATAAATTTAAAAACGTTTCCCATAACAAGAAAAGAGGACAAGATGAAAAACACAAATCAAATATTGGCAAACGTTGTAAAGAAGATAACATCTTCTTCAGAGGAAAGAACAAATATAAATAAGATTCTCTCAACCTTCGAAGCAAAGTTAAGGCCAAAGTTAAAGAAATATGGCGCAAAGATATTCATTGGTGGCTCTCTAGCCAAGCAAACTCTTGTGAAAAGAGATTCAGACACAAGCTATGACATTGACATTTTTATCCCGTTTCCATACAGTAAGTTCAAGAACAAGTCTTCAAAATTATCTGATTTCCTACAACAATCTCTCAAAAATGCGAAAATTAATTATTCTATGTTAAAGGGCTCGAGAAATTATTTCCAAGTCAAGTTCAAAAATTTAACTCTTGAATTAATTCCTATTCTCGCAATAAAGAAAGCCAGCGAAGCATTGAATATCACAGACATCTCGCCCTTACATGTTTCCTATGTTCTAGGCAAGATTAAGAAAAATAAAAAGCTCAGTGATGAAATCAAGCTCGCAAAAGCTTTCTGTTATGCTAGCGATTGTTATGGAGCGGAGAGCTACATCAGAGGATTCTCAGGCTATGCTCTCGAAGTTCTTGTAAGTTATTATGGCTCATTCCTTAAGTTCCTCAGTAATGCGGTTAAATGGAAAATCCCGAAAAGTTTTGAAACCCGAATCATCATTGATCCAAAACATTATTACAAATTGAAACAACAGTTACTCAAAGAAATGAACGAAGCCAAGCTACACTCGCCAATAATTCTTGTTGATCCTGTCCAGAAAGAAAGAAATGCCTGCGCTGCATTAAGTTTTGAAACCCTCAAGAAATTTATAGAAGTAAGCAAGAAATTCCTCGCTCATCCATCAGAATCTTACTTTTTTAAGGAAAAAATTAACATTGATAAGTTGAAAAGCGCAGCGAAGAAATCAAGAGCAAAGTTTATCACATTAAAAGCATCAAGCTTCAAGAATAAGATTGATGTCGCTGGCGCAAAGCTCAAAAAATTATATGAGTTTTTGTATTTCTCGCTAAAGAAAAATGGTTTTAAAGTCTTGAAAGGCGAATTTGATTTCAATGAGAAAACATATCTTGCTACATTTTACTTTATTTTGAAAGAGCCAGAGAAAAATTATATTGTTCGGGGCCCTCCATTAAATGTCCAGGAAAAATACATCAAAGCATTCAAGAAAAAATGGCCCAGGGCTTTTGTCAAGAATAATCAATTGTGGGCAAAATCCAAGAGAGATATAACAAACCTTAGAGAACTTCTCAAGTCAATTTCAAAAGCTCAGCTCAAAGAAATGGGGGTAAAAGCTATTTCTTAATAATTAATACAAGAACCTGTGCAAATCCTTTAGATATGTAATGTGTTGGCTGCGAATTCTCGAGAAGCGCTCTTTATTCTTTGATATTTTCTCAACATCTTTCACAATGCTCAATCCTTTCTCTCCGCTGATGACCTGAGGGAGCAAAACATAATCAGCTCCTAAGTCATATAACTTGAGAGCGTCATGGATTTTCTCAGCCGTGACTAAAACAAAAATCTTTGGATTAATTGCCTTGAGTCTTTCGATCAACAAAATGTTGTCTTTGACTTCTGGGATAGTTGATATCGCAATTTTAGCTTGTTTTACAGGCACACAATGCAAAATCTCATGGCTCATTGTGTCTCCGTAAACACAGGCGATATGCTGTACAGTGAGCGCTTTGATAATCTCTGGGTTGTAATCAATAACCATTACACTCTCCCTCAAATCGCCGAAAGCTTTCAAGAAAATTGTGCCCATTCTGTGGCATCCGAACAAGAGAATGGATTTTTGCTTGTCATGGTTGCAATGTCCCAGATTCTCTCGAGTAGAAGGCAATCCATCCAAAAAGCCGAGAACACAAGCTGTCTTGCCATAAATAGCCGCGCTAATCTTGATTAAATAAGGTGTGAGAGCCATTGTGATTATTGCTATTAAAACAACCATATCAAATGTTGTCTGAGTCAAGATTCCAAACATCAATCCTTGTAATGCGAGGATGAGCGAGAATTCTGAAAGCTGTCCTAAACTCAATCCAGCAAGAATGCTCGTTCTTGTCTTATAGCCGAAGATTCTTGCGAATAATGCTATGACAAAAGGCTTGATTAAAATTGTCATAACAAACAACAAGATAAACAGCAATAATTCCTTGCTTATATCAAATGAAGTGAGCCACATTCCAAGAGAGACAAAGAAAATTATGGCGAAAAAATCATGCAAGGGTTTGATTTTGCTTTCTATCTCAAGTTTATATGGAAGGTTGGCAAGAGCAATGCCAGCGATAAATGCTCCGATGACTATTGACAAGTTCAAGAAATATGCTAAAGCCGCGAAAGACAGGACAAATGCTATCGAGACTATGAATAAAAGTTCAGTATTTGTCGAGGCAAATTTGAAAATTGGCCCGAGCAGAGTTTTGTTCAACAAATAAGCAATTGACATTATCAAAGCGATTTTAACTATTGCGATTAAAATAAGATTGCTAGAAAAATTCGAAGAGAGGATTGCCAAAGCAATTATTGCTGCAAAATCCTGCAGAACAAGAATTCCCACAGCTATTCTCGCATGCAAGGTGTTTAATTCTCTATTGTCAGCGAAAACCTTCACAACAATGATAGTGGAGCTGAAAGCAATTATGAATGCCAAATAAGCAGCTTCAATAATTGCAAATCCCAAAGCCTGAGTAATGAAAAAAGTTGCAGCCCCTATGACAATAATCTGCAGCAATCCGATGATTAGAGAACTCGAGGTTTCTTTCAATTTCGAGGCTGAAATTTCCAAGCCAGCAACAAACAACAAGAAAGCTATTCCCATCTCAGCCAAAGCCGCGATTAACGAGGTGTTTTTCACGAGTCCAAGAACCAAGGGCCCGATTATGACTCCTGTTAAAATATAAGCTGGAATGAGCTCTTGTTTCAGAGCTCTCAAGATAAATGCGAATATCGCCGCGACAATGATGATAGTTGCAATGCTGATGAGAATCGATTGATTAGTGGGCACAAGCAACAAAGATTCTTGGAAAGAAGAAATTCCATGAGATATAACAGATACAGCATTTCCAGTGATTGTTCCAAAACTCATTTTCACTCTTTTTTATCTCTATAAGTAAGAAAATTGTCATATAAAAAACTTGCTTTGTTTGCTTGTTTTGTTTGTCTTTCTTTACTTGCGTTAAATTTTTAATATACCCTTGCTATATATTATCATGAAAAAAGGGGCGAGAGATAACAACAGAGACAGCAAAGATAATCATGATGGGAATCAGACAAAAGAGAAGAGGTTCGAAACATTATATCAGTTGTCAAAAGAAATCAAGACAGAGATGAAAAAACCCAAGCCAGAGGGCGCTGTTCTCGAGAGACTTTTCGATGAGCTTTACTTGTTTGCAACCAGAGATCATCTGACAGGCGCATTCAACAGAAGAGTTCTAGATGAATTATTAGGACATGAAATGGAAAGGGCAATAAGACAGGGACTTCCTCTCAGTGTAATTATGTTTGATGTAGACAATTTCAAAGGCTATAATGATAAGTTTGGACATCTTCAAGGAGACATGGCACTCAAGACAGTTACAAATGTAGTTCAAAAACTCACAAGAAAAGAGGATTTTGTAGCGAGATATGGCGGCGAGGAGTTTCTCATTGTCTTGCCTGACACTGTAATCGAGAAAGCCAGAGAAATCGCCGAGCGCATAAGAAAAAAGATTTCAGAAGCAAGAATTCCTGCTGCCGGCAAGGAAGTCAAGGATGGTTTTGGAAAAATAACAGTTAGCATAGGAGTTTCTCAATTCGCAAAGAAAAAAGGCATTCATCACATGTTGCATCTCGCAGACATGGCATTGTACAGGGCAAAAGCTCTTGGAAAGAACAGAGTTTGCATAATGTTGGAATAAAATTATAGAAAAATAGCGTAAGAACCCGCAAATGAAAATTCTATAGGAAATAAAAAGAAACCTATATTTCTTTACAATAATATTTATAAAGCAGGCTCAACATATTGATATTTGTTTCAAAAAACCACTATATGTTGTATGATATGTAGGGGTCCAATTTTATACTTAAAATTCAAAAAAGAGCTCAAAAAAGGAGATAAAGACTTGACAAATGAGATGCCCATATTGCGAGAGTGAGACAAAAGTTCTTGACAAGCGAGACACTCAAGAGCTGACTCGAAGAAGACGCGAATGCTTGAACAAGAAATGCAGAAAGAGGTTTACAACATATGAGCGGGTTGAGACTAATGTTAAGATTATCAAAAAAGACAAGCGCCGAGAATCCTTCTCTAGAGAGAAATTGCTTATGGGGATGACTAAAGCCTGTGAGAAAAGGCCTGTTAGCCAAGAGGCAATAGAAAAGGCTGTGAACGAGATTGAGGCAAGAGTTAGGGCTTACGGTCCAGAAGTTCCAAGCAAAGTCATAGGCGAGTTAGTCATGAAACATCTCAAAAAGCTCGATGATGTCGCGTATGTGAGATTCGCTTCTGTATATCGCGAATTCCAGGATGTGGGCGATTTCAAGAGAACTATAAAGGAGTTGGGTTAAAAGAAGTAAGAGGAAAATAAAAAAGGCAAAAATGAAAGAAAAAGGCAAGGGATTAGGAACCGGCTTAGAAATTGAAGTTGACAAATATTTTTCAATGCCCTGTGGCAACCCTTATACTGATGAAAAAAAGATTATAGATTATGCTCCAAAAGAAGTTGTAATTACAGATGATTCTGGAAATATTGTTGAGAAAATTCCTGGGGCGATATTTCCTTCGTTCTGGAGCCAGCATGCCGCGAATACAGTGGCAACAAAATATTTCAGACGAGCGGGTGTGCCAGAAACCAATAGAGAGATAGACATAAAGCAATTGACAGGAAGAGTTTCAAAGAAAATCGCACAATGGGCTTTAGAGCAAGGATATGTTAATGAAAAAAATGCCAAGGTTCTTGAAGATGAGATTACAGCAGCTACATTGTTTCAGTATGGCGCGTTTAATTCTCCAGTTTGGTTTAATCTAGGATTAGATTATTACGGCACAAAACAAGATGACATTGGTTATTATGTTGAAAATGGAAAAGTTGTTCAGGCAAAGAACTATGCAGAACATCCGCAAATCTCAGCATGTTTCATAGTTTCTCCAGAGGATTCCATAGAAAGCATGATGCGGGTTGGAGCATTAACTTCTTCGAGAATATTTAAAGGGGGCTCTGGAACAGGTGGTTATTGGGGTAACGTGCGGTCTGAAGGAGAACCTGTAAGTGGTGGAGGTTATGCCTCTGGTGCAATTAGATTTATGGATGTTCAGGATTCTTGCGGGAGAGTTATAAAATCTGGAGGAAAGACAAGGCGAGCAGCGACAATGCAAATCATAGCAGTTTGGCATCCAGACATGCCCGAGATATTGAAACATAAATACAAGGAAGAGGAAAAAGCCCGAAGGCTTATAGAAGCGGGCTCTTCAGGCAACTGGGAAAGTCACACAATCCAAGATTTGAGAGCGCAAAATGTTAATATCTCTATCAGAACAGATGACGAATTCTGGAAAGCTTATGAGAACAACGGCGTTTACGCTTTCAGACGAGTGTTAGATAATAAAACAGTCAGGGAAAAACCAGCCAGAGAAATAGCAGAATGGATGGCCTTTGCGACATACAATTGTGGCGATCCTGGCATGCAATATCACTCAACTATAAACAGATGGAACACCTGCAAAAATTCCGGGGAGATATGGGCATCAAATCCATGTTCCGAGTACATGTTTCTGAATAACTCAGCATGCAATCTTGCCTCACTGAACTTGATGAGGTTCCGAGGCTTAGATGGAACCTTCGACAGCGAATCTTTCTGCAAAGCAGTTGATTTATATGTCACATGTCAAGATGTTTTTGTTTCAAAGGCATCTTATCCTATAGAAGAAATCGCGTTGAACAGTCATATTTTCAGACCTCTTGGCCTTGGCTATGCGAATTTAGGGGCATACATAATGTCGTTGGGATTAGCTTATGATTCAAAAGAAGCCCGAGATTTTGCAGCTGCTGTTACATCCTTAATGACTGCAGAGGCTTATTTACAGTCGACAAAACTTTCTGAGAGGCTAGGATCATTCCAGGAATTCGAAAAGAATCGAGAGCCTATGCTTGAGGTGATGGAAATGCATAGGGCCGCGGCAAAGAAGATTCCTGTGAGGAATGGTTTGGAAGACATAATCAAAACAGCAACGAAAAAATGGGATGAGGTGATTGAGCGCGGAGAAAAATATGGATTCAGAAATGCTCAAGTAACATTGCTCGCGCCGACGGGCACAATAGGATATATGATGGGTTGCGACACTACAGGCTGCGAGCCCTCTTACGCATTAAAAGTCTACAAAGAACTTGCGGGGGGAGGTTCCATGACTATAGTAAACCAAACAGTTCCTCTCGCCTTGGAAAAATTAGGCTATAGCAAGGAAGATATCACAAAAATAGTGGATTATGTCGACAAAAATGAAACTGCCGAAGGTTGCGAGAATCTTAAAGAAGAGCATTTGCCAGTTTTTGACTGTGCAGCTGTCGCAGGAAGGGGCACAAGGGCCATCATGCCGATGGGCCACATAGAGATGCTTGGAGCAATTCAGCCGCATCTTTCAGGAGCTATTTCAAAAACAATAAACTGCCCAGCCATAACATCAGTCGAAGAGATTAAGAATATGTTTTATCAAGGATGGAGGTTAGGAACAAAGGCTTTAGCTATATACAGAGACGGGAGCAAGGCTTCTCAGCCATTGAAAACAAAAAAATCCAGCAGTGTTGAAGTTCTTGTAAGGGGCCAGCGAGAACATGTTCCTAGATTTAGATATGCTGTAAGGGAAAAATTCAAGATAGCAGACCTTCCTATATTTTTATCAACAGGAGAATATACTGATGGCAGATTAGGGGAACTTTTCATCGACTCTTTTGAAAGAGGAAGCGAAGTCAACAGGCTATTGAACGAGCTCGCGATACAATTTTCTGAAAAAATTCAGTATGGCGTGCCTCTCGAAGAGGCTATAGAACTTTTCAATAAGGCAGGCTCGTCACAAATCTCTGGGGTAACTAATCATGAATTTATCAAGACTGCGAGAGGCATAGAGGGTTTTATCTATGACTGGCTTCGAGCACATTATCTTGGAGATATCTCATTTGTTTCGAAAAATCCAGAGATGAGACCCCTGCCTTGGGAATTAAGGGTTTATCAAAGAGTCCCCAAGCTCCATTTGATTCCTACAGTTGCCGGTGAAGGGTTTTATCCTGGTTCACCAAGCCTCGAAGAAACCATAGGTAAAATTTCTAAGATAAATTACTGGTGTGATGAGGAAGAAAACTTGGACACTCGACAGACAATAGAAAAAATAAAGAGAGATAGGGTTTGGGGCAGAGATGCTGAATTTGCCGACAGCAATCAAGCTAATAAAATTACAGGACAAACCTGCCCCCATTGCGGAATCCTTATGATACAAGATGGAAATTGCTTGAAATGTCCTAAATGTAAACAATCAACTAGTGGCTGTGGTGGTGGATAATGAAAATATGATGACATTGCAAAAAATAACTGATGACAATTATTGGGATTTAATCAAGAACGCCCCCCGTTCTATTTTAGTTATAAGCACAACATGGTGCCCGACATGCAGAACTTACAAGCCGACAATCTCATCAGTCTCAAACATGATGCCTTACATTAATTTCGGCGAGGCAATTCTCGATCAAGGGAAGCTTATACAACTTAAGAGAGAGTATCCTGATATAGCATCATGGAGATTACCAATGACCATTCTGAAAAAGAATGGCAATGATGTTATGAAATTTAATGGAGCTCCAGCATACAATCAGCTTTACAGCAACATAAAGAACAGTTTAATCATAGGGTCAACAGTTTATTTGCCTCGCAGCCAGAACAAGTTTGTGCCAGCGGAGATAACCCATATCCGCGAGACTCAAGGGATCAGCTCCGCGGCAATTTATGTTTTGAAATTGCTTGAGGATTCAGAAATAGGAAAAAAATATGGAACAATAGAAGTTCCAGTAGATAAATTTTCTTGGAAAATTTAAATAATCCAATAAAAAGAAAATAGACCATCTAAAAAACATATTTTCAATCACATAAATTCTTTAAATACTTGAAATCATGGCTTAAAGATGGAATGGGAAAAAGACGGATTGAAAGTAAGACTTCTTGGTTATTGGCCAAGATATGAAATAAAAGATGCTGAACTTCGTGAAAAACTAGGAACCGATTTTCTAGGAGCTGATACTATAGTCGCTTTTCTGCAAAAAGCTGTTTCGCAGCCAGTTTCATTTAGCGAAGGATTAGAAACTGAAGTAAAGAATGCTCTTGAAAAAGGTGAACTTGATGATATTACTTTAAAAAAAATATGTAGCTCAGTGCTGCGAGGCCACTCGCTTGACGGCACAGCAGGAATAGTTCTTGGAGTCGAAGGAAGTAAATTCATTGATCCCGCGCTCACAGGCTTAGTAAATGCAAGAAGTTTCACAACAAGTGGTCGCAGAGCGCTCATTGAAGATATAATTGTGCCACAAGTTCTGAACAAAGCAGGCAATGAAGCTCTGAAAGATGAATATCTGGCAACAGCACAAGAATCCTTACGAGTTTACAGGAAAATTTTTGAGGCTTTCGGCGAAAAGCAGGGCCCGCAGATAGCAAGCAAGATGATGGCCTACAACAGCTCAGGCAACTTATACATTGTATTGCCAATCTCTGCAATAGTCACTTTATCAAACGAACTCGAGCATCAAAAACAGGAAGGAGAGATTTTCTTTCCAAGAGAAATTGAAAATCTTGTTGATATTATTGAGAAAGAAGTTGTCAAGGAAGCTGGCATGAAAAGAATCTATGATGCCAGGAAAGCAGCATTGCGAGACACTTACTTGCACTGGAACGTTTTCAAATCTCCAAAAGAAAACTTTGCTACAGAGCTCGCGCAAGAACATGGAAATTTGACAGTGCCCATAGTTATCTCTGACAAAATAACAAAAACAGAAGGATTCATGAAAAGCATTGCTGAACTTGAGAAAATGTTGAAAGAAACTTATTCTTTGACAAATCCAGAAGAGATAGTAAAAAGAGCAAGATTGAATCTGCTTGCTTTCCGCGACTTGGTTGAAAGATATAATGATTCAGTTCATCTGCAGACAATAAGCTCGCTATCTTGGAGAGTCTGGGGCGAGCAGAAACGACATAGCACATTGAAACAAGGCGTAGAGTCAATTTATTCTGCTGCAGAAAATGCCCAAGATATTACAAATTACTTTAGGTTCAAATCTAGAAGGTTAGATGAGATTGTAGAGCGTATGGAACAGGCAATAATGATTCCTCCGCCTTTGAAGCAACAAGGCAGAGAGGAATTATTGCGAGATTATATAAGTGCTTCCGCAGGCCAGATAATGCTGATGTCACATCTGACTTATAAGGGCATCGAAAGAAGAGATGCAATATATATCTTGCCAAGAAATGTCAGATTAAGAACAGTCGAAACATATGATTTGTACAATCTAACTTCAGGTGAGCTCTCGCTCAGGCTGTGCACGACCTGCGAGCCAGAGAGGCTCGCCACGACAGAATTAAAAGCAATGCAGATTCAAGAGCATCTTCCTGACTTGAAGAATCTTATGGGCTCAAAATGCATCCTTGGCTGCTGCACTGAGCCTAATTACTGTCAAAAGATAACCCATTTCAATCCAAATTATAATAAAGAAATCCATGAGGGGATAAGGGGAATTCTCATAGAAGAGCTCAAGGTAAAACCATAAAAAATAAAAAGGAAAAAAGAAAATCTTTAAAAGGCTGTCATTCTACAGGAGTTTATGGCAAACATCTTGCAGTATATTTTTAGGGAAATAAATTCTAACATTTATTTTCAGAGGCTTCAGGATAGTGCCTATGTTCGGGACAACTCCATGGGGGAGATGAAAATCAAATTGATGAATTCCGAGACTCATTGGCCTTATACTCCCTCAATCTTTATGAATCTCATCCAAGGAGAAGACAAAGTTATCTTACCGGTATTCAAAAAAGATATTGCCACTAGAATAGATGAACCGTTTTTAAAAGATATTGGAATCTTTGTCAATGCCCTTTCAAGCAGCAATACCCAAGTGATAATTCCTACAGACATAAATGAGATATTGCAGCGATATCCTAACAATACTATATATAGTGAAAAGAAACCCCAGAATATCCCCGGGCTTATGAACACAATTTTCGGCCCTCCAGAGAACCCAACAGAAAAGTTGAAAAGACATTTTGTGACATATGCTCCCACACAACAAGAAAACCACATATTACCTAAACCCTTATCGCTTAGACATAGAGTAGAAATTAATATTATGAAGATATTTGATTCTTTCCTTATTAGAATTCTGTAAAAGATAAAAAAAGAAAAAAAAGAAAAAAATTAACAAAAATCAAATTATTTACAACAAGCCTTCTAGTTCTTCAAGCTCGCTTTCGCTCAGCTCATCCATGTTCATGTCGCTTATCTCGTTGCTTGTCTGCTCCAAGTCATTCAACTCGGAATTAAGGGCATTTGCATCATCTTCAGCGCTTGCCTGCCCACAACCTGCTCCAGAGACAAACAACACTAAAGCAACAAGGATTATAGCTGCCACAAATATCGCTACAATTTTCATTTCCATTTTATATCGCCTTTATTTATGCTTTTAATCCTCGTTGTTCTCTGGCTGTTCTATTGGCGGGATTTCTGGATTGCCTTGCTCTTCTTCTTCCTCAGTTTGCCTGCATTCGCGCAACTCAACAATTATCTCCTTCAAGATAACATGTGCTTCTTTTAACTTTAGCTGCGCTAATTGCATCTTCGCTTGAGCTTCTCTCAACAAGTCCTTGTCTGGCGTTCCATTCTGGACAGATTCCTTGAACTGCTTCCACAAATCTACAGACTCAGCGTAAGCTTCCCGGGCTTCTGAAACCTTGGCATTAAATTCTTCTGTCAAGTTTTCAATGCTGCAGTTTGTGATATTCCATTTTTCAATGAAACTTGCCAACTTTATCTCAAGCTTCTCAGCTCTTTGGATAACCAAGCCAACACGCTTAGCATGTACTAGCTCTCGGGCAATGCCGAACTTGACTTTGCTTTCTTGCATAAGCTGTTTCATCTCTTTGGCTATTTCCTTGAGTTCTTCAGGTGTTGCAGTTTCAATCTTGCCGCAAAGCTCAGTAAACTTAGCAGCTTGTTCGTCAACAGTTTCCTTGAGCGCGGATTTTTCATCTTCGCTCAATTTTTCATTGTTGTCAATTCTTGTTTTGAGTCTCGCAGCAACATCATCATAGTTGTTGCATACTTTCTTCATAACTCCTTTGGCAACTTCCTTTACAATATCTTTCACTGCATCACACTCTTCTGTCTCGCTGCCGACACAATTCTGGATTTTCTCCTTTAGCTGTGTCCTGAAACCCTCTTCGTCCATAAACTTCTCGCGAAGCTGTTCCCGAGTCATCTGACCCTGGCCTTCTCCTAATACAGGCAAGATTTCATTGCCTTGCTGCATTACAGCAGTTGTGAAAGGCAATGCCAACATCAAAGCAATCACTGTTATTGCAATTAAATTTTTCATTTTTTTAACCTCCTTCAAATTTATTTTTTTATTAAATTGGTTAAGCATTTTGGATTTGATTGATATTTTGAGATGGTTTTTTTGACTAATTGATATCCTTTATCAAACTTTTTCATATATCTCTCGTTCAATAATGAAGCTTGAGCATAATCCTGTTCTGCTATTGCATTGATAATCTCAGGTCCATGGGCTGCCCCCTTAACAATCTCCAATCCGTCTTCATGCAATAATCTGCTAAAGCGCGGATCGCTTTTGCTAATCATAATCTCTGCAGATTTACTTTCACCTTCCCAATAATCCCCCTTTACTGAAGCTTCGTCTTTTGCACTCATCCCCCCGATTGTCCTGCCTTCAAGTGCCTGTTCAGCAAAAGTAAATAAATCAGCGAAGAAATCAGTCTCGCAAGGGGCGCATTCTCCTTTGCTCGTTTCTTTCAGTATTTTTTCTAAGATTGAGTCTGCGAATCTTGGAATCTCATTTTCAGCCAAATTTGATAATTCATTTCTGCGTTTTATTATCTGTTCGAAAAGATGTTTTGAGGGTTCAGAAATCTCCTTGTGGCCATTTCCGATATATTTGAAGGTTTTCGTGCCTATCTTATACTGATCCTTGGTTTCTTTTATCTTTATCACAGTGCATGGATAACATTCATTAGAATAACTGGGCCTGTCCAACTGGTCTCTAATGATCTCTATAGTATAATCAGGAGCGATTTTTCTTGCTCCATATTCAAGAACTTGCCTTATCACCCTCATTATAGGGTATTCTAGACTAACCATTCTTTCATTAAAATGCTCCTCAAGATGAATTTCTTCTTTAACAACGGGTTTACCATCACTCCCATAGTTCAAACCCATTTCCTCGGGCGTCATAAATCCTGTGATATTGGGCTTGCTTGGGGGTGTTTCTCCTTGTTCTGGTTTATTTTTGTCTGTCATTTTGATTTTTAATTTTACATAAAATGTATGCGAGATTTATCTCTAAGCTCTGGCCTATTATTCAAATTATCACTTAATGGCTTGCTCCCGCCTCCGATGTCTCCTGGCTTATCCGCAGATTCAGGATGCAATATCTCTTCGAACGCTTTATCTTGTTTACTTAACATCTCTCCAACCAAATCAGTCATTGGAGGGGGTGCCCCATGAGCCCCTTCGACGGGTGCTGCACTTTTTAACTCTATTTCTTTAGGTACATAAGTTTCTTTAGGTTCCTTAGGCGCATAAATTTCTTGTGAATTCTTCAATTGGAATTTTATCCCTGTTAAAGTAGAATGTTGGGCTAACTCTGACAAAAACTGCCTAGGGTTGTTATATCTCAAAATTATTTCGACAGCATCATGTTTTTTTCTGAAAGCATCAAATTCATCATCTGTCATAATCTCTTCATACGCTCCAACAACACAAACAATTTTTTCATTACCTTCTCTAGCATAGAGTCGAGAATATGTATCTAAAGAAGATTTAGTGGATATTGTATAAACTGATTCTATCTCTTCTTTGCTGCCAAGGAATCTTTTCAACACAGCATGTTCATGTGTTTTTCCATTAAGGTTCTTATCAATAATAAAGAAAGTTACTTTGGGGATTTCTTTTGCTTTTTCTCTGCGCTGTATGACCGGCCAGCCAAAGAAAGGATCTTCTACTCTTTCTCCTTCCATGCCTTTCTCGTCTTTCAGCACAGCTTCCAAATCAATCGGCTCTATATTGATTTTATCTTTATTCATTTTATTTGTTTTCTTGTTGTTTGTTTTATTTTTGCTTATTTTATTTTTGTTTTGAATCGAAAAGCCAGGCGCACACTGGCCGAGTTGGCCCAGCTTTTCTTTTTATTCTAATTTACCTGAGTAAACTTAATTTATAAAGAAACTTTTTTCAGCATTTCATAAAACTCGTTATTAAGCTTTATCTCCTCGATATATGAAAAAGTATTTAAAGTATTGTTAATTTCAAACAAAATGGCTAAGGTTAATGGAAGAGAGTTAGTTAAAACAAGCGCATTTTTCTTAATCATAATTATATTTATTCTCTTGTCAACTCTTTCAACTGTTCAGGCCGCGACAATCCAAGGAAAAATATACTTGCCTGATTTGGAACTTGCAAAAAAATCACTCGTGAACATAAACAGCGCGCCAAGACAGAACCTTGTCTCGAGCGATGGCACTTATTCTTTTATAGTTCCTCAAGGAACTTACACTATCGAGGCTTTCTACACAATTCAGGGAATTTTGCTTTATGCAAATGAAACCATCACAGTCCCTCAAGAGGGCTCGTTCAATCTTGATATAATCTTGTTTGAAACTCCAGATATAGAAGATATAGATTTGGATGAGACAGACTTGAAATTAATAGAAGACTTGCTCAAAGAAAAGCCAAAAACAAATTGGGACTTGATTATAGGGATGATTGCGATAGTTATTGTGATTGCTGTGGCGATTTACTTGTTTTTAAAAGCAAAGAAGGAAATGAAAAAAACCAAACCCGTGAGAAAACACAAAAAATTCAGAGCAAAAACTGTAAAAGCCAATCTTGAAGAAGAAAAGCCAGTTGGCGATGAAGCCATAGAAAAAACCCTTACAATTCTCAAACGCGAGAAAAGAGTTACACAAAAAGACATCAGAAAAGAGCTGAAAATCAGCGAAGCGAAAGCCTCACTTATCATCGCAGACCTCGAGGCTCAAGGAAAAGTCAAGAAAATCAAAAGAGGAAGAGGAAATATAATTCTGTATCAAGAATAAATCTTTTTAAATTCCCAATTCTTAACCATAACAAGGACCCGTAGTCCAGTGGTTAAGACGCCACTCTCACACAGTGGAGATCGCTGGTTCAATTCCAGCCGGGTCCACTCTTATTTTATATCTCAGTACAATAATTCTTAAAAAGTCTCAAGGCTCAAGAATATTGGCTAAGGTAAGGAAGATAAAATGAAACTCTTTGGTTTACAAGAATCAGTTACGATAGAGTGGGCATATCCTTTAAGAATTCCTGTCCCACAATATTCTTTATTTAAGAAACTTGAAGAATATGATTCAAGTCTATCTGTTGGAATAGAGCTCGCGTTTAGGGGGAAGAAACTTAGGATTCCTCCCATCACTTTCGAAAATCAGAAAGTGTTTCTTGATCTATTTGGATGGTTTAAATCAAGAGGAAATAAAATTATCCTTTTAGAGCCAAAAGAGTCTTTATTGAAGGTAGCAGAACTTTCAAAGAAAATTCCTGAACTCGAAAAAGAATTAGAAAAAGATGGTTTGGATGAAAAAACTAAGCGTTCGTTAAGAATAGATCTTGACAAAAGTGCAATAGAATCCAATTATATGAGTTGGATAGGAAAAGAGAACTATATTTTACAAAATATAATAAAACACAGACCTGCCCTAGTTTTTCTTGGCGATGGCCATGCCGCCACATTTTATAAAAATGGGGATTTAAAGAAACATGGAATTAAAATTGAAGAATACTGGAATGAGAGATATATCAAAAGGATAACTGAAGAGAATGTATGGAGGGCGGCTAGCCTTTCTGATAGGCACTTGACTATGGAACATATATTGGAAGATGATATGGAAATAGAATTGAAAAAAATTGAGTCTCCTGAACAAATCCCCAACAACTTATATCCTGAACGAACATGGATTGAAAGGTTATACAAGGCAGTTAAAGAAGGACGTATAACAGATGGCAAATGCGATTATATTGGTACCTGGGACTTAGATTTAGAGCACAGAGGATTATTTGAAGTTTATATTGAATATAACTTCGGGAATGTAATAAAAGGTAAGATTTTTGATTGTTTAGGAGATGCTGTTTTTTCCGGAATAGTAGACGGAGATAGAATTACGTTTGTAAAAGAATACACCGAAGTATATGGAAACGCCGCTAAGAGAGCAATATCTTATGAAGGAGCCCTTCAAGGAGAGGAATATGTTGGGAGCTTGGAGTATAACGGCCCACAAGCTGGCTTTAAAATGAAAAAATTCCAATAAAATGAAATCACTCTACGCAATCGCAACACTTCTCACACTTTCATGCTTTCCTTATTATAACTCAAATCCAGAATACATAACTCAATCATTTACATTGATTTTTAATAAATTAGATGATTTTACTTGGAAATCAAAGAAAACCCTAGACTCATTGGCAGAAGCCATTAAAGACATAACTCCCTTGCCAGAAATCCAGTATCATTCCTTTGTTGAAGACACTGCTCTTTTTGAAAAAGGTTATGAAAACGCCAAGAAAGTAAGAGGGGTGATAGAGGATAAGAATCCTAAAATAAAGGAAGCCAAGGGCGTTAAATGGCAAAATATAAGTGTGAATTTCACATGGGAAAATTTAAAAGAAGAAAAAGTGCGGGTTGAGATAAAATACAAGAACCCAAAGTATAAAGACAATAAAACAAAAAATGATAGATGAAAAAGTTGTAAGATTATTGGGGGAGATGGTCAAATATGCTAAAAAGAAAGACGCGAGCAAAGTGAGAAAATTAAATGAGAATTATAGCAAATTAGCCGTTCCGTCTTATCATAACCCCTTAACACGCTTAGAATTAATGTGCGAGAACTGCAGAACTTCTTGCGTCATGGCTTTTCACTTCTCTATGAATTATGACAAGTTCCTTGTAGACGCCAAAAAAAGATATTCTGAAATAAAAAAATCACTCAACCTTGCTTCCTAATTCAATGTCTCTCTCGGGCGTGAGTGGAATTAATTTGCCCTTAAAATTTATTGCAGGAATAATAATTTCTTTATTATCTATTATCTGCGCCATCTTATTTCCATTAGAATCAATACCTATTTGAAAATTTATTTTCTTAAAATCATCAAATTTAACAATTCCTAATGGTTTGAACTGATGATTAATTTTTGAACCGCAAGGAACATCAATTTTTGGTTGTATTAAAACTACCTTGCTTTTGTCCTTGCTCACCGCTGCAAGTATCATGCCTTCGCTCTTCACTCCTCGGACTTCTTTAGGCTCTAAATTAGTGAAAACAATAACTTGCTTGCCTTTCAATTCTTTCTCCGAGTAGTATTGCTTTATTCCTGCC
The DNA here is from genome assembly GCA_964354405.1 of Candidatus Woesearchaeota archaeon. Taxonomy (GTDB): domain Archaea; phylum Nanobdellota; class Nanobdellia; order Pacearchaeales; family UBA284; genus JAVZYK01. The sequence goes on from CAYGZP010000002.1 coordinate 39,799, forward strand.
ACAAGTGTTCTCTTTTCAGTGCCCAAGTCAATCTCAAGCAATATTAGCTTGTCTGCGTTAGGATGAGCCTTGACACTCAAAATCTTTCCAACCCTCAAATCAATCTTGCTCCAGTCATTATATGGAATAGTTCCCATTTTCTTAGTTTGTTTAACCTCCTTGCCATTTATTTCTTTTGATTTTTCTCCTTTTGCTTCCTTTATCTCAATTTTTTTGAAAAGTATCTCGCTTTTCTTAATTTTGATAATTTTTAATTGGTTGTCTAATTCTTTAAGAGAAATTTTAAATCCAAACTGTTTTGCAATCTTTTCAGAAGTCTCAGGAATGAAAGGCCAAAGAAGAATAGAAACTGCTCTTATTCCTGTTGCAAGTTCAAATAAGTCTTCTTTACTTCCAGTTTCCCAAATTTTTTCTTTTTGTACCCACTGATTTAATGTGTCTATAAATGCAAATATGGAACTAAGCGCTTTATCAAATTCAAATCTATCAATTAATTTACTAACATCTTCTATAACATTTGAAATATGTATATCTACATCAATTTTTTCAAAATTAACTTCCTTCAAATCATATTGCTCAACAAGAGCCGAGACTCTTGAAACCAAGTTCCCGAGTTTGTCCGCAAGCTCTTTATTATTTCTCTCAATCAAGATATCCTCGCCATAATCAGAATCTTCAAAAGTAGAACATCTCAATAATGAATATCTTAAGACATCCGAGCCATACTTCTCAACAAGTTCTATAGGATCTATTGTAACTCCTGAGCTTTTGCTTATCTTTCTCCCGCTCAAGTTCAAAAAACCATGAGCTAAAAGTTTCTTTGGCAAGTCATAGCCCGCAGATATTAGGATTGCAGGCCAAATCACAGAATGGAACCAATTAATATCTTTTCCAATGACATGCAAATCAGCTGGCCAGTTCCCTCCTGCGCCCGATATATAATTGATGAGCGCATCAAACCAGACATAAATCTTGTGCTTTTTGTCAAAAGGAACATCAATGCCCCAGTCCAACCCAGTTCTCGAGACGCACAAATCTCGCAGCTCTTCTTCCTTAAGTCTTGACAAAATTTCATTCTTTCTTTTTTCTGGAACAACATAATCTTTGACAAACTTCACAATCTGATTTTTGTATTTGCTTAGCTTGAAGAAATAAACCTCTTCTTTCAGATGAGCGAGTTCTTTTGTAGGATGTTCAGAACATCTTCCATTAACTAGGTCTTTCTCAGTCTTGTAAGCCTCACATCCATAACAATACAATCCTTCATAAGTTCCTTTGTAAATGTCGCCTTTCTTGTAAACCTTTTCAAAAATTTGTTGAGCAAGCTTGACATGTCTTGTTTCTGTTGTCCTAATAAAATCATTGTTGCTCAAATTAAGCTTTTTGCAAAGCTCTATGAAAACTTTTGAATTCTTATCCACAAATGCTTTTGTAGGAACATGAGCTTCCTTGGCAGCCTGCGCATTCTTCTGCGCATTCTCATCAGTTCCAGTCAAGAAGAAAACTTGCTTTCCAAGCAACTTTTGCCATCTCGCGAGAGCGTCAGCTAGAACTTTCTCGAACGCATGCCCTATATGCGGCCGCGCATTCACATAGTCTATCGCAGTTGTGATATAATATTTTTTTGCCATAAATATCTAAGAACGAGTGGGCTTAAAAAAGTTATGTTAAATCCCTAATTTCCCTTCGAGTTTGCCTTCTATATAATTTGTTATTTCTACAGTGCCTCTTTTTGGGCTTTCATAAAGTCTATTGTCTTTCTCTATTTTTCCCCGGTAAATCCTTGCTAATCTCCCCAAATCTATTCTTACTGCGCCCCCTCTTTCTCTTTGAGTTCTTATCTGTAAGTATCTGTAATTAAGGTCTAGAACCTTACCATCTATCCTATTTTCTATAGACAATGTTCCAAACTTGACTTGTCCGTGTATCATCCCTTGTATATCTTCTATTTCTCTTTTGTCTGTATTGACAATCAAAAAGTAATACATGCTCAGAGAATCTTGGGCTTGATCTTGTCCTATGAAATTCCAGTATAAAGGCCACTCCCTCTTTCTTCCATATTTCTTATTGACTTCTTCTACTAATTTAAGTCTCTGGTTCAATTTCTTAGCTTTTTTAACATCTTCATCAGTTGGTCTGATTCTCATTTTCTTTTCTCCTTAGTCTTTTAATATATAAGTACTGGCTTTAAAATATTTTCTATGTACTTTCTGGTGTCATAGTTTGCATAGAACAATTGGGCAGTACATTGCTCTCTTCCTGTTTGAGTCTTCGGCTGTTCAAATTCTATGTGGGGCAATAAAGCGGTTTTAGACATTTTACAAAAACATTTGCATATGTAATTTGCATCAAAATCTCCTTTTGGGCTAATTTCTATGCTTTCTCCAAAAACTTTTTTTAATAAAGGACAAGTGTCTTTTGGGAGTACCATACGAACTTCTTGTATTGTTTTTCCTTCTTTCCTTAGCGCTTCTATTTCTGCGAGAACGTCTTTTCTTAATACTTCCATTTTTCCCTTAACCCTCTACTTTAGCCTTAAAACACTCAACAATCAAAATTTATAAACATTTATTTATTGAAATATATATACAAAAAATATGCGTCAGTAGTCCAGTAGTTAAGACCCGAGCTTCCCAAGCTCGTTACCCGGGTGCGAATCCCGGCTGACGCACTTCACTATTCGCCTTTCAAAAAATATTTAAATGACTTTTGGCTATCTTTAATAGAAAAAACAGAGGAAAAAGCGACAAAAATGGCAGAAATCAGCCCAGTATACGAAGGAAAAATAGTCCACAACGGAATTTTTGATTTTAAATCGTTGTATAATTACTTGTATGATTGGTTTACTTCTTATCAGTATTTTGTCATAGAGCAGAAGTATAGCGAGAAAATCAAGCCAGATGGAAAAGAAGTAGAAATTCTATGGCTTTGTTTGAGAAAAATCAGCGACTATTTCAGATTCAGAATCAAGATTAGAATATTCATTCTTGGATTGGCGCCTGTTGAAACAACCCGCGAAGGCGTAAAAGTCAAGCGAGACAAGGGCGAGATAGAGATAAAGTTCGCAAGCTATCTTGAGCGAGATTATGAACATAGATGGGAAGTCAATCCAATAACAAAGTTTCTCCGAGGCATATACGACAAATATGTAATCAAGACAAGAATCGAAGCTTACGAAGACGCGATAGGCGCAGAAGTCGATGAGGGCTTAGCACAGGCCAAAAGCTTCTTAGCTCTAGAAGGCAAAAGATAATTTATTTTTATTTTTACTTTAACCCAGCAATTCTTTTCTTAATTTCTTGAAGTTCGTCAGAATAACTCTTCTTTTCTTTATGAGTGAGTTTTCCAGGTTTTGTTGGTTTCCCGATGATTGTTTGGGGTTTTTCATCTAAGCGCGGCAGCATCGCCCTAATCTTCTCAACCTCTGCCTCGACTTCGCGAATCTTAAGAATCATTCCTGTGTTGCTCCTTCTCTTTTGGCTGTTGACTTTCTTGTAATCCAGCGCAGCATTATGCATTTTTACAAAGCTGTTCTTGAATTCAGAAACTTGTTTCTTGGCGCGATTGTATTCATTAGGCTCAAGCCTTACATAAACCACCATTTTTTAACATTTACTCAACTTTTTCAGAAAGATTTTTTTCAATCGAGTCTATCTTGCTCTTCAAATCTTCTATCTCATGCTGCCAGTTTTCCATGAGCGCATCTTCTCTTGATTTTATCTCTTTCAGCTTTGAGATGACATCTTCAACCTCGCTGATTCTTTTTCCAATTACATCGATGCTGGCAAGAATTTCCTTGAACTTGTCAATCTTTATGAACAATGCCTTCTTTTCCGAGTCTCTGTCCCGCGAAGGTAATTTTAATTCGCGAGCTGCAGGTTTTTCTCTTTTTGGCAGCGATTGCTTGTGTCCAAGCTCTTGAACTAATCTTCCTTTGACTCTTGGCTTTGCCTCTTCAGCTTCCTCTTTCTCCTCTTCGTCAATCTCTCCGACTATCTCTTCTGCGCTCTCTTCACCCCCAGGAAGCTCGGGCATTTCAGGAAGCTCTGGCAAACCCCCGCTATCTTCGACAGGAACATTTTGTATAGCCTCTTTAATCTCGTCAGCTTCAGGATAAGCTTGCATTACAGGAGGCTCTGGAACAATAGCTTTAGATTTCTTCTTGAACAATGCCATTTTATATTCTTTCAACTCTCCCCTTTTTATACAAAACTTTTAAAATGCTCTTTTCTTTAAAGCAAATGTATTATTACAAATAAAAAAGAGCAATATATAAATATTACTACTATATTCCATAACACTATGCCAAAAGCCAAAGACGCACAACTTATCTTGATCCTGAAAGAGCTTGTCAGGAAAATCGCAGGCAAGACATCTGAAACAATAGTCGACGTTTTGTTTGACAAAACAAATGTCAACGAGTTCAAGATTGCTGACAAGCTTAAAATAACCATCAACCAAACTCGAAATATCTTGTACAGAATCTCTAGTTATGGGATTCTTGATTCAACTCGCAAGAAAGACAAGAGAAAAGGATGGTATACTTATTTCTGGACTCTTAACATTGTCAAAGCACTCGAGGCTTTCATAAAAATCAAGGCAAAAGAAATCGAGTTGTTGGAGCAGATTCTCAAGAGCCATCAAAACAAGCAGTTCTATATCTGCACTCAAGACAATATTGAGATGACTGAAGAAACTGCCATGACTCATGGTTACTTGTGCCCTGAGTGCGGCTTGTTATTACAGCCTATAGCAAAAGACAAGAAAATCAAGGAGATTACAACAAAGATAGACTCGGCAAAGCGCGAGTTAGATTTAGTCAAGGTAGAACTAGACTTGAGAAAACCAAAGCCAATAATCAAATTGCCCAAAGTAAAGAAAGTCAAGAAAGCAAAAAAAGTGAAGAAGAAAGCGAAGAAAAAAGCCAAAAAGAAAACAAAAAAATCCAAACTTAAGAAGAAGGTCAAGAAAAAGAAAAAAGCTAAAGGAAAGAAAAAGGGCAAGGCAAAGAAGCCAAAAGCAAAGAAAAAGTTCAAGGCTAAGAAGAAAGCTAAGAAAAAAGCAAAGAGCAAGAAAAAGAAGGGAAAGAAGAAAAGATAAAAGAGGCAAGGGGAAGGAAGAAAAATGTATCAAATCGTAAGAACTCAACCTAAAAAGCGTTTCTGGAATGTGACTTTAATCCTGATTGCATTAAATGTCTTGTTCTATCTCGCAATCATCGCGCTTCAGTATGCTTATGGCGATTCAATCTTCCAAAACATAGCCATACAACCTTCATTTATATTGAAAGGCGAGAGACTCTGGACAATTGTAACAAGCATGTTCATGCATGATCCCAACAATGTGATTCATCTCGCAGTCAACATGCTTTCGCTGTTATTCCTTGGCGGATTCCTTGAAAAGCTGATTGGAAGCAAAAAGTTCCTGTCTATTTACTTAATCTCGGGCATTATCGCATCTCTTGCATTTGTTTTGTTGACATCAGCATTCGGCGAGAATCTAACCATTCCAGCTGTAGGCGCAAGCGGGGCGATATTCGGCATAGGCGGCATGTTAGCAGTGCTCACTCCTCGAGTTCCAGTATATATGATGTTTATTCCAATTCCGATGCCGATGTGGCTCGGAATAGTTCTCATGCTCATTCTAATATGGGTTGTTAGCGCTGTTGCAGGGCTTCCAATAGGCAATTTTGCTCATCTCGGGGGTTTCATCGCGGGATTAGCATATGGATTTTATCTAAGAATAAAAAACAAAAAGAAGATGAAAATTCTCGACAGATATTTCAGATAAAAATTTAGGTAATTAGAAAATAGAAAAGTCATCATGCAACTCAAAGGAATTTATATCTTCCCCTAATTTTTCTCTAATCTTTCTTTCTAATCGCTCTAGAGTGCTAACTCCCTCCCATGCTGACCAATTTTGTCTTATTTCTTGCCCATTTACAAAATTTACAAGAAGTGTAGCATAGGGGGCAGCATCTGGGCCAACTGCATTATCTCGGTAGTCTTTTAATTCGATTTGTGCAGCAAGAGTATTGTCATAAAAAACAAGAGTTTTAGCACTCTTTCCCATATCGAGATTTCCAATTTTATATAATTCTTGTGAATCTTTTGTTGTGTATCTTAAAGATGCAGGTTTTAATTTTCGTTTAACTCTTTCTTTCTTTTGATAAAATTCTGATGGATAAACAAAATCCCTTTTTTCTTCATCCATTTTTCCAGCCGCGTTCATCCTCCTAACTAAGTCATTATATTCATCTCTCCAACCAACTGGAGCAGAATGATTAACAATTTTTACTCTTTCTTCTAATGAAAACTTTGCTAAAAATTGTTTCCAACTCGCAGGAATTTCTTCTTGGTGTTCAAATCCTACGATGTATCTTATTGCTCTAGGAGCTTCTGTTGACCTATGAATCTTCCATTTTTCATGGGCTTTCCTACCTCTTTCAAGTTCCTCTCTTCCATGTTGAATATAAACCACTCTTACCATACTTTTTAAATGTAAAGAACTTTATAAATCTTTCTATTTTTAACCACTCCCAAGAGACAACATAATGATGCTCACCTTTATAAATGGATATTCGCTCGCCAACTTTCTCGCTAACGCTCGTCGAGCCTTTAAAAAGCTTTATAAAGAGTCTTGGCATTAGATATTCGGCTTATAGCTTACAAAAATGAAGATTCTTTATTATATGCGAGAAGAAAAAAGCCGAATACATGAACATTCTCACCGAGCAGAAATATTCTATATTCCAAGAAAAGGGTCAATTTTATTTATAGATAATTGCGGGGGAGCTACCCAATTTTATGCAGATTCAGATAAAAATTGTTTATTCGATGAAGTCCATAAAATATTAAAAAATTATGAAAAAATAAAGGATAAGTCTAAAAAAAGCAGAGATTCGTATGGGGTATATAGTGGGGAGATAAATATATCCCAAAATGTAATAATCTCAAATATAAGGATGTTTAGATATGGCCCTAAATCAATAGGGAAATTAATTAAAAATATAAAAACAAAAACTACATTAGAAGGACAAATTAATAAAGAGTTAAGGTCTATTGCTCAATTCGGCTTAAATCTTGAACTTCTCCGGGGGGATAATTAAAATGCGCAAGACAAATCTTAAAATTCAGAATATTGTCGCGACAACTTCTCTCAATACTAAAGTTCCTCTAGTCAAACTAGTAAGAAGCCAAAGCAACACAGAATATAACCCAGAACAGTTTCCAGGTCTAGTGTTAAGGATAAAGAAACCAAAATCAGCTGTTTTAGTTTTCTCATCAGGAAATCTTGTTTGTACAGGGACTAAGAGCATAAAACAAGTCAATGAAGTCATAGTTCAAGTTATCAGACAGCTCAAAAAAATAGGGGTTCATGTCAAAGAAAAGCCCAAGATAAATGTCCAGAACATTGTAGCGAGCGGCTCGATAAACATAAAAATGAACTTGAATGAGCTCGCGCTAAAGTTAGAAAACACAGAATACGAGCCAGAGCAGTTTCCAGGATTGGTTTACAAGCTCAACGAGCCAAATGCAACATTCTTGTTATTCAGCAACGGCAAGTTAGTATGCACAGGAACAAAGAACAAAAAACAGCTTGAAGAAGCCATGAAGCAGCTGTTGAAAAACACAAAAGCCGCGATGAAGTAAGGGTAAGGGAAGACAAGCCCATAAACTCAAGGTTATTCGTTTTTCTTATTATTCTTTTATCAATTTTATACCTTTACTCTTTTACAATTATATTAAAAAACAACAAACTATAAAAAGCTGCGCGAGAATATTTTTATTACTAAGGTAAGAGGAAGGAAAAGGGGACTATGGCAGAAGATTTGATGATTGAGGCAAAGGAATTTTTTGAGTATTACAAGAAAGAGGTAGGCAAAGATATCAAAAAGGGAACAAAGGCTGTTCATGTTTCTTTTCAGGACTTGGCAAGTTTCTCACACACTTTAGCTGATCAGCTTTTGCAGAAGCCAGAGGAAATCCTCTCGATTCTAGAAATTGCATTAGATGAGACAGGCATCACAAAGAACGCGAAGATAAGGTTAACTGCCTTGCCACAGTCTCAAGAACTAAAGATTCGTGAGATTCGCGCCAAACATCTCAATCAGTTCATTATTGTCGAAGGCCTTGTTCGACAAGCCAGTGATGTTAGGCCCCAGATAGTTAATGCCAAGTTCGAATGCCCAAGTTGCGGCACAGTCATAAGTGTTTTACAGATAGACAAAAAATTCCGCGAGCCCTCAAGATGCTCATGTGGAAGAAGAACAGGGTTCAAACTCGTGAGCAAAGACATGGTAGATGCTCAAAGAATTGTCATCGAAGAGAGCCCCGAAGCCTTGAAAGGCGGAGAGCAGCCCCGCAGAATGGGTATTTTCTTGAAAGAGGATTTAGTCGATCCGAAAATGGAAGAAAGGACAACACCTGGAGCAAAAGTAAAAGTTATGGGAGTGTTAAAAGAAGTTCCTATCCCTTTACAATCCGGAGCAGTGTCAACTCGATTTGATTTAGCAATAGAAGCCAACAATGTGATTCCTCAAGAAGAAGCTTATGAAGAGTTGGAAGTCTCGGAAGAGGAAGAGATGCAAATCAAAGAGCTGGCGAGTGACCCAGAAATTTACAACAAGCTTATTTCAAGCATTGCGCCAAGTATCTATGGTTATGAACAGATTAAGCTTGGGATAGCTCTTCAAATGTTCGGAGGCTACAGGAAAAAAAGAAGCGATGGAACTTTTTCCAGGGGAGATATACATGTTTTGCTTGTAGGCGATCCCGGAGTCGCGAAGAGTGTTATGTTAAAATTTGTTTCAACTATCGCTCCAAAGGGGCGTTATATTGTGGGCATGGCAGCTACTCGAGCCGGATTGACAGCAACAGTTGTCCGTGATGAATATTTAAGAGGATGGGCTCTTGAAGCAGGAGCAATGGTCCTCGCAAACCATGGCATCGCCTGCATTGACGAAATGGAAAAAATGACAGAAGAGGACAGAAGCTCGATGCACGAAGCCATGGAACAGCAAACAGTTACAATAAGCAAGGCAAATGTCCAAGCTCAGCTTCGAGCCGAGACAAGTGTCTTGGGAGCAGCGAATCCAAAATTCTCTCGCTTTGATCCATATGCTCCAGTTGCTCAGCAAATTGAGATGGCTCCTACTCTTATCAACAGGTTTGATTTAATTTTTGTCATGAAAGATATCCCAGAAAAAATAAAGGATGAGGCCATCGCAACCCATGTTCTGTTAGAATACAGAAATGCTGCAATCAGGCCAGCAATAGAACAAGATGTCTTGAGAAAATATATTGCTTATGCCAAACAAAAAATATTTCCGAAACTAACAGACAAAGCTGTCGCAGAAATCAAAAGATTTTATGTTGATTTGAGAAACCAGCCAGCAATAAGCGAAGAAGCTGTGTATCAGAGGCCCATTCCAATTTCAGCAAGACAGTTAGAAGCACTAATCAGATTAAGCGAGGCAAGCGCCCGAGTGAGATTGAGCCACAAGATAATGAAAGAAGATGCTCTCAGAGCAATTGAAATCATGCACTGGTATCTTCTTCAGGTTGGGATAGACAAAGAAACTGGGGCAATTGATATAGACAAGATAGCAACAGGAATCCCAGCGAGCGAGAGAAGCAAGATAGTGTTCGTGAGAGATGCCATAGTTCGCCTTGAGTCAAGAACAGGCAAGTTAATTCCTACAGAAGAGCTCAGGATTGATCTTGCAGACAAGATTAACGAAGCAGAATTCGATGACATTTTGGACAAGTTAAAGCGTTCAGGCGATATTTTCGAGCCCAAAAGGGGTTTCATCCAAAGAATTTAAAAACACAAAAATAAATAACAACACATAGAAAAAAAATAAAAATAAAAAAATGCCAGACGAAATTAAAAAAAGATTCACAGCATTCAAGATATCTATAGGATTGCTGGGCCAGGGACAGATTGAATTTGACCAGGAGCGTTTTTCAAGGTTAATCCTCAATAACAAGGAAATTGCTCGAGTCAACACAGTTGCTACAGTTGTTGACAAGTTCATGAACGAGCAGGGCTCTTATGCTTCTGTGACAATTGATGATGGGACAGGCAATATCCGTGTCAAGGTTTTTTCAGACAATATTGGCATGTTAAAAGATTTGCAGATGGGGGACACAGTGATAGTCATCGGCCTCCTCAGACATTATAACGACGAGTTATACATCTTGCCAGAAATAATCAAACAAGTTGATGCCCGCTGGCTTTTGGCAAGAAAACTCGAGCTCCAGAAAGAATATGGCGCGAGTTATGAAACAGCCAAGCCAAAAGAACAAACAATACAATCAGGGCAAACCTCTACAATCCAACAATCCATATCTCCTGCTTCTCAATCAGAAGTAACAGAAGAAAAAATTGAGACAACCCCAACAACCCCCACAGCACCAGCAGAATCCGCAGAAATAGCCGAGAAAACTCTGCGAGACCAAGTCATGGATATAATAAAAGCGAGTGAGCAAGAAGAGGGCATTGATGTTGATAAGTTAATCATGACTTTGAAAGCGCCTGTAGACAACATCAACTCCACAATCATCGAGCTCTTGGAAGAAGGCACAATCTTCGAGCCGAGGCCCGGGCGATTGCGAGTGCTTTAGTTTTGTAGAATCAGAAATGAGTTCTTACTATCTCTAATAACCCTTGGGGTTCTAATCTATTTTCAAGCTCTTCTTTCACAGCTTTTCTGAGGGAATCATAATATCTACCACTAATCCCCATATCAGAAGAAAGCCAAGCCATAAGGTCTTTTTTTGAGTCAACGGTGTTTTTCCCATATCTTTTGGTAAACTCTTCTTCATTTGTTATTTCAAAACCAGTTTTTGTACTCTTTGTCAAAGTTAATAATTCATGTCCGGGGTTTAATTTTTTAAGATATTCATATTCAGAACAAACCAGACTTATCGCACTATGATACTCCTCAATTTGGTCTGACATGAAAACAAAGATGTCTTAAAGTTTATAAAGATATTTGTATTGTATCATTCTCTTTTTTTCACTCTGCAATGCACAATCAAATATTTATAGTTCTGGCGCATTAGAAACTTAAGGCAGGAGGCAAGGGCATGGTAGCTATTAGTATAGAGAAAATTATAACCCCAACAGGAGAAAGCTTGGAAAATAAAGCTGTAGCTCGCAAAGGCCTGCTTTTTGCAGTAAACTCCAACAACGGCCATGGAATTGTGATGGTTATATACATAGGTTTAATTAAAAAAAGAAATTCTTATAATTATTTTTCATTAAAAAGCGGAAGTTTGGATATTCAGGGCCAAACCCATAATTTCTATCCTAACCAAGTTGTTCCTATAGCGCTTTGGGGAATTATCTCACAATTTAAAACATATCGCACTGAGAAAGTCAGGATAAGCAAGAATTAGGGGCAACCAATTTAATTCCGTAACAATAAATTTAAAAGCATTTTTTCTTTAAGCCTTGTATGAATAAAGAACAGGATAAGAAATATAATGAACTGCTCGAGAAGCTTTACAAGCAAGTCAAGCGAGTGGAAGTCGCTGAGAGATTCGAAGTGCCTAAAATTGAAGGCATGGTTGAAGGCGGCAAGACAATAATAACAAATTTCTCGCAGCTTTGCTCTATGCTGCGAAGAAAACCCGAACATGTTTCAAAATTCCTTTCGCGAGAGCTCGCAGCTCAATTAAGCATTGAAGGAGACAGGCTTATTTTAAACAGAAAACTACTCTCAAGCCAGATAAATGATAAGGTTCAGACATATGTCAATGAATTTGTATTATGCCCTGAATGCAAAAAACCCGACACAGAACTCATCAAAGAAAAGAGTTTCATGTTCATTCATTGCCTTGCGTGTGGGGCAAAGAAAAGTGTAAGGGCAAAGATAGTATAAAATGTCAGAGAAAGAAGATAAAGAAAACAACAGAAAGTTTCTTGTTAAGATACACTCAGCTTATCGCGAGATAGTTGCAGTGAGTGACATAGGATTGTTAGGCAAGCGCTTTGAGCAAGGCAACACACAGCTCGAGGTCAATGAGCACTTTTACGGGGGCAAGGACAGCAAAGTGGTGGATGAAAAGAAATTATTGAAAATTCTGCAAGAAGCTGCGGAAAATGATGCTTGTTTCAATTTTGTAGGCAAGGAATCTATAAACACAGCCATAAAGCAAGGACTAGTAGACAAAAACTCTGTAATAAAAGTCCAGGGCATTCCTCATGCACTCGCGCTGGTTTAATCCTTGATTTAATTCTTACTTTATAGTTATAACATTACGAAACCTTTAAATATCTCTCTCGCCTCAAAAAAATATGACAATTAAAAAGACTTTAATGACATTGCTTGCTACAGCTGGTTTAGCATCTGCAATAACTATGTATGGTTTTTTTATTAATACTCCTAACTGTAGCTTGAAAGTATATAGAATGAAAATATCTCCGGGAGGAAGAGATACTTTAAAAACGAGAACGGGTAGTAGGGGCAACTGGGGTATTGTTACACAAAATTTTATTCCAGAAGCATTACAAGGAGAAACTCTTTATGTTGAAGACATGGCAAAAAGAGTAAAAACATTCATGATAAGAGGCCCCCCAGAATATAACTCTTTAGATTTACATCTTGACAAATTCACAGCTTGTGCAACAGAGATGGATGATTCTTCTCATCTTAATGAACAATTAAAATGTGCTTATCAATTATTGAGACATACTATTAAACCAGAAACAGTCGATGTTGATACACATGACGTAGGTTTAAATTTTTATTATGATTTACACTTGCCATTGCCGAAAGATTCTGTTCATAATGGTGATTCAATTTATTTGAAATGTTACAAGGTTTTTGGTCCTGCAAATGAAAGCATTGCTTTTACTGAAAGAACATTTCCTTTAAACAGAGACAGAATAGATGCTCAACTTTTAACTGAAAACATTCCTTTTCCAGAAAGGAGAATGTTAGAAGTTGGAGAAGAGCCTTCTCAATCTGTAAGAAAGAGGGGGTTAGAATATAAAGTTTATCCCAGCATTGTTAAAGATGAAGTTAATGTTAAGGGAATCAATGGTTTTATTGATTTATATGACATCAGTGGCAAAAAGATTGCTGAATTGCCTGTAAGCAATGGCAAGTTGAATCTTTCTCAATACAGCAGAGGAGCTTATTTCTTAGTTCCTAAAAAAGCAGAGCTGCCAAGCAAGAAAATTGTTAAGATAAATTAAATCTGTCTCCAATAAGCATCTTTTAACAATATTTATAAATTCATTTATTCTTATTCAAAAATGTTCAAAAATAAAGCCCGCCCAAACAAACCAAAGTTCCAAGGCTTCGGCCAGGGCGCTCCAGGGGCGCAGCAAGAGGTTATTAGGGTTCCTCTACCAAGGGGAAATCAAGTTCTAGGAATCTTGGAACAAAGGTTGGGCGCGAATCACATGTTGATAAAATGCTTGGATGGAAAGGCTCGCAATTGCAGAGTTCCAGGAAGATTGCGAAGAAAGTTATGGTTAAGAGAGGGCGATGTAGTTTTAGTTGAGCCATGGGAGATTGGCGGGGAAGAAAAAGGTGATATCTTGATTAAATACCACCCTGCCCAAGTCGAATGGCTTAAGAGAAAAGGCATGCTTAAGACAGCAGAGCTTGAGTTTTGATAAGAGAAAAGGTTTCTTAAAAAAATGGAAGGCTATCTTACTTATTGTTATTGCGATCAGGATTCTGAAAAGTTCGAGAGAGGATGGGTAAAGGATGAAGGAAATCTTTGGCAAAAAACTGACCCAAACTTCCAAGAAAGAACTTATTCAGAATGTCATTTAAAGCTCAGGGAAAAAATCCAGATAGGCGATTATTTGTTCTTCAGGACAAACTGGAGAAGGGCGCCTTATATTATCGGTTATTTTTTAATAGGCGATAAGAAAAAACAAGAAGAGTTCGAAGGCCCTCGGTTAATTGCTAAAGAGCGCCTTTGCATCGATTTTAACTTTCAAATAGATGCAGAACTTTTAACATTCTTGAGCCCCAGGTTAAAGATGGCCCCGAAACCAGAAAAAATGTCATGGGCGCAATATGTTAATAACACTTTGGGCTGCAGAAAGGATATAGTCTTGAACGAAGAAAAAACCAAAAATCTTTTAAAAATTATACACTGTAATGTGTGGGCTTGAAAATGTATAATCTTAAACAAAAATCAGAAAAACTTTCTCGCGCAGCATTATATAATCTTTACTGGCAAGAGAACAAAAGCATACGCAAAATCGCAGAAGAGACCGGGGTTAATGAACATACTATTTTACGATGGATGAGAGGATATAATATAAAAAGCAAAACTCTTAGCCAATCACAATTCCATCCTGAAAACTATCCTTCTAAAGAAGAACTAAAACAATTATATGATAAACTGAAAAGTTTAAGAGCAGTTACTAAAGAACTAAGAATGAATAGAACCACTGTAAGAGGGCTTTATAGTAGATATAATATTTCACTCATAGACAAAGGTAAATCTATTTCTTTTGTGCTATTGAAAGGCAAAAAAATTCCTTCTAAAGAAGAGCTTCAGGAATTAATCTCTCAAGGAAAAAGTGATAGAAAGATAGCCAGAGACTATGACTTAGACCACACAACTATAATCCGCCTTAGAAGGAAATATAATATTGTAAAAAATTTGGGGCAAACATCGCCTTCAACTCAAGTAATCACTACAAACAACTTGCTAACAAAAAAACTAATTGAGCAGCGACAAAAAACAGCAAGAGCATCTTCAATAGAAAGTTTAACAGAAGATGTCGTATTAGAGGAGGAAACGCAAGAAACCCCAAAAGAAGATTATGAAGGAGAGGCAGTCGCAGGCAAAGAAGGGATAGATAAAAAAGAAGAACCGCCACAAGTCAAGGACTTTAGGGGGATACCATCTCTAAAAGGCATAAATAAAACTGCATTTTACCCCCAATTATCAAAAAAGGAATTTGTTCATTATTTAAGAGAAGTCAAAAAAAGATGCGACGATGAGTGCTTAAATTATTTTATTCGAAAAGGGAATCTTTCCTTAAGCATTATAAATGAAAAAAACAACGGTTGGGATTTTAAAAAGAAGATAGATCCTTCTGACCAAGTCTTTTTATATTATTTTGTAGGTGCATTAAAAGAAGTGGGCAACACCAAGATATTAAATTTATGGGAGAAATTTTTAGTTTCAATTCATGGGGATCTGGACAGTTCTATCAAGCGTTAACTATTTAACTCACAGCTTTTTCTTTTATCTATGAGAAAATTGTTTTTAATTGAGAGAGAACTCGGCAGAGTCCTCAAAAACATGCACGATATAAAGAAACTCGAAAAAAAGCTGAAGGCAGATATAAAAATCTCGAAGCAGGGCGAGATAAGTATAAGCACCCAAGATCATTTTCAAGAGTATCTGATAGAGACTATCATCGAAGCTGTAGCTATGGGTTTCTCGTCCCATATAGCACTTCAGCTCGAAAACACAGATTATGAGTTCAAGAAACTCAATGTTAAGACCTATACAAAAGCGCAGAATCAAGCGCGAGCAAAAGCAAGGCTGATAGGCCCGCAAGGAAAGACAAAAACA
Source organism: Candidatus Woesearchaeota archaeon (assembly GCA_964354405.1). Lineage (GTDB taxonomy): Archaea > Nanobdellota > Nanobdellia > Pacearchaeales > UBA284 > JAVZYK01. Next base: position 55,365 of record CAYGZP010000002.1, read on the forward strand.
ACGATTGAGGAATTAAGCGGCTGCAGCATCGCTCTGAGCGATCACACTGTAGCGATAATCGGCCATAGCAATAATGTTGAAACAGCCTCGAGAGCCATCGAGTCTCTATTGCGGGGCTCAAAACAAGCAAACATCTTCAAATTCTTAGAAAGAAGCCAGGCAAGATTGAAAGCTCTCGAGGAAGAAAATATCGAAGAGCTCATTGAAATGCCCAAGGAAGATAAAAAGGAAAACTTATAAATCACTTTTTCTTTTCTCTCATATGCCCTGGTAGCTCAGTGGTAGAGCACGCGGCTGTAAACGGAGTTTAACATGAAGAAAGAAACAAGGACTTACAACGATAGGAGAAGATATATCATTGAAGCAGTGGCCAAGAGAAGAAAGAAAATCCGTCTAAAAGCAGTAGAACATTTGGGCGGGAAATGTATACGATGTGGATATAATAAATATCCAGAAGTGCTTGAATTTCACCATAGAGATCCTTTGAAGAAGGAGTTCAACGTTTCAAGCAAAGGCCATTGTCGAAGTTGGGAGAGAGTCCAAAAAGAAATAGAAAAATGCGATTTGTTTTGTGCAAATTGCCACAGAGAAGTTCATGTTAAGCTAAATAAGTTAGCAGCTTCTCAAGGAAACTTGGGAATGAACAGCGAGTAAATTCAGGGAAACCCTAACGTAAAGTCGAGGGCAATCCTGAGCCAAGCCTCGAAAGAGGAAGGTGCAGAGACTAGACACTCGCCACCTAAAACTTAGAAATAAGTAATGGTGAAGGTATAGTCCTACCCTCTAAGAAATTGGAGAAGGTCGTAACCGCGGGGTCGCAAGTTCGAACCTTGCCCGGGGCGTTTTTATCTTCCCCCTTCCTTCTTTTTATATTATATTGATTGTATTTTTTCACATAAATGTTTTTATATCTTCAAATCTTGATGTTGAAGGCTAAAGAAAATGACATGCACAGTAAGTGAGGCTTTGGAAAAGATAAGAGAAAGTGTGGATAAAGAAAATCCTCGTCATGAATACAGAATCCACGATATCAACCACAAATACGGATCCTGCTGGCTTGATCGCGAGCTTGTGGAAGAAACACTTAGAAAAGATCCAGGAGTAATGATACATGAGGAAGGAAGAGCCATAGTCAGCAAACTTATAGAAATAGTAACATCGCAAGAGAATGAAGTGGAAAGTAAGTGGAAAAAATATCTGAATGGTTCGCAAAATTAGCCCCACAAATCTTCAACTCGAATGATATGCCAACCGAACTGAGTTTTGATTGGCCCGATAATCTGTCCTTTCTTTGCTGAAAAAACAGCCTTTTCAAATTCTCTAACCATCTGCCCTCTTCCGAACTCGCCGAGCGAGCCTCCACGCTTTCTCGAGGGGCATTGCGAGAATTCCTGAGCGAGCTTCTCGAAGCTTTCTCCCAAATTAAGTTTGCGCAATAGTTCCTTTGCCTGTTCCTCTGTCTTTACAAGAATATGGCTTGCTTTAGCTTTGTTTGCCATAATTTTATATCGCTGAAGACTTTAAAAAACTTTATAAATTATCATCTCGTTACAGAGCTACGGGCCCGTAGCTCAGCCTGGCTTAGAGCACTGCTCTGATATTGGTTACAGCCTCTTCAAGAGGTGAGGAAACTGGAGCACCTTGTGCTTCACTGTAACTATATGACAAATCGCGAGATTTGTTTCAGACAGGCAGGGGTCCTGTGTTCAAATCACAGCGGGCCCATTTTCAATAATTTCAATAAAGAGGTAAAAAAGTTAAAAGAGATGATAAAATGAATGAGTTATCTCGAAAGTTCTTTATATTTGTCTCGATAATTGTAGGTGTTCTTGTCATTATGACTTCCCTCACTTTAATCTTGACCAGCACAATCACTCTTTCGACGACAAAACCCACACTAACAAAACAAGAAAATGCACAACAAGTTACTATCCCAGTTCCGCATGCTCCTGTTACAGGCAGCGCATCTTATGGATATGTAACCATTACAATCCTCTCCCGCTGCGCTTTTGACTTGCTTACAGGATGGAGTTTCTTCTCATTATGCGCTGACCCAGATGACAAAGACATCGATTCTGTTCTCAACAACACAGACTTTCGCTATGTCCTGAGATGGAACACAACAAGAATGGAATGGGATATTTTCTCCCCGAGAGCAACTGAAAACTCATTCGATAACTTTTCAGTAAACGAATCTTATTTCACTTTACTTTATGCTAACAAAGTTTTATCAGTGGGCGGAGATGAAAATGATGACATGAACATAACAATGATTACAGGTTGGGACGCGCCATCATGGCCTTATGTGTTCGAAGTCAATGTCACAAAATACCTCAACGAGTCCCAACACCGTTACATGCTGAAATGGAATAAAACCGCCCAGGAATTTTTGATATATTCTCCGAGGGCAGCATCAAATCCATTCACAAAAATATATAAGGCAGAAGGACAAATGATGTATGCTTACATTAATCACACTTTAGTCTATAACAAAACATATTTACAAAGTTAAAAGCATAATAAAAGTATAAAGACAAGTAAAAATGAAAAAAGAGGGAATGAAAGAAGCAAGAGATGTAAGAAAAGCGATTTTGCTTGGGATACTGCTTGGAACATTGTTATTATTATTTATTCCACTAATAAAAGCAGACATTTACATGGGGACTTGTGAGGGCTATGTGAAATGGACAAATGGCACTGTCATTCCTGGGGCAAATGTGACTGTAACAGTGATAGGATGCACATCTCCTCCTGCGAACTGCAATAAAAGTGCATTGACAGATTCAGGAGGATATTATGTCATAGCAAATTTGAACTTGCCCCCATATGGCAATGTTACTGCGAATGCGATACTCGGCTCAAACTACGGAACAAACACCGGCCAAGCTGACGGGTATCAGGCAGCCTATGTCAACATAACAATGTGCGAATCTCCTTCGGCAGCGACCCTGACTCCTGTAGCTGATTCACACTATCCAGACATAACTTTCTGGTTTAACTGGACTTCTGGTGCAAGTCCCTATGCAACCTTTGATCAAATGTTATGGGGAGGCTCTTGGAGCAATAAATCCTCGCCGCAGAACGATACAAACTTGGCATTCGACATTTACACATGGGGCGCAAGAACTTGCCTGAGTTCTTTGATTACATGCTGCTCTGCTCCATCATATGATGTCTTCGAGGTTTATAACACAGCTCCATGCGAGCCGATTCTGCAGGACCAGGGAGACACAAACAATAACACAGTAACTTTGAACTGGAGCGCAAACACAACAGCCCCTTGTCCCGATGCTGACAACGATTCCATTTATTATAATTTTAAGATAGACTCAACACTTGTTTCTAATGCAACATCTCCTCAAACAGTTCCGGGATTAAGCTTTGGCCCGCACACATGGTATGTTCAGGCCTGCGACCCTTGGGAATGCTCTGACTGGGCTTCTGATTCATTCAGTGTCACGAACGAGGCATGCGCCGAGCCCAATTTAACAGCAGAGGATAATGTCTGCAGCGGGGATGGAGGAAGCATAACATTAGAATGGGACTCAGACACAATTGACCCCGATGGTGATCCCTGCCACGACGAGTTTGTTATCAACGGAACAATCCAAGATCCCGCGACATCTCCAATTACAGTTATATTAACAGATACTTATGATTACGAATGGGCGGTGAGAAGCTGCGATAACAGTAGTGCATGTTCAGACTGGGCCAACAGCAGTTTCATCTATTGTGATTGCGAGGGAGTAGAAGGAGGAGAATGTGATGAACGCGGAGGGGGCGGCGGAGGTGGAGGAATAATAATCGGCGGCGGCTACGAACTTGTTATAGCCATGCCAAAAGAAGTCTATCCCGGCGAGAGTTTCAAAATAAAGCTAAACTTGAAGCCATTCAGCAATCTAAATAACTTGAGCATAGAAGCCTTTTCCAAAGATATCACATTCAAATCAGTTGATTACGGCGCTGTTCAATCGCGAACTGAGGCAAACATTGAGCTTAAAGGAAAAGTTTCTGACACAGCTAAATATGGCACTCGCACAATAACAATCAAGGCATATGAAAATCAAAAATTGACAATAGAAAAGCCAGTTGAGATAAAAATTACATCTCAAGTTCCTTTGATAAGCTTGTTCACTCCAGGGGTCTCATGTTGTCTATGGTTATGGTTGTTGATATTGCTCATAATTACAGCAATAACGATATGGCTTGGCAGAAAAGCCTATAAGAAATACAAGGAACACAAACACAACAAGGTAAGAGATAAAGAAAGTAAGGATATTCATGCTCTTCACAAGCAAAGACAAGAAACAATAAAAAAATTATAAGGCAAAAGGAGAATGGTAAAGAAAAAAGTTAAGGGGAAAGCAGAGAAAAAAGATAAGCAAGATAAAAGGAAAAACAAGAATACAATTATCATTGCAATATTGATTGGCATAGCATTATTCATAATTCTCTTTATTTTTGCCTACACACAGACTGAAAAAATAATAGATGATATAGAACAAGAGCAGGAAAAATCAGACATTGAATTTACAGTAAAACAACCATTGGCAAACTCAACCCAAGCCATTGCATATCTGCCAGCAGTAGACGAAGAGAACAATGGAGTCATTACAACCTTGGTTGTGGAGGCTGTCAAGGGCTCTGGAAGAACTCTTGTTGATATCGATAATTTGTTGTTTTGGGGCGACACCCAACATTCAATTCGCATCGCAAAAAATGTCGCGAAAAACATTACAGGAATCGACGCGAACAAGTATGATTTAGTTTACAACATTTATGCCAACGCAAGTGTCATCGGAGGCGAGAGTGCAGGAGCTGCGCTAACTCTGGCTACAATCGCAGTTCTACAGAATAAATCTCTACGCGAGGATATCGTAATCACAGGAACAATCAACCATGATGGCACAATAGGCCCTGTCTTAGCAATCCTCCCCAAAGCAAAAGCAGCTAAGGCTCATAATGCAACAATATTTCTCGTTCCTCTGCTGCAAAGCCGCGAGATAACTTACGAAACCCGCAAACACTGTGAGGATTTTGGGCCAACAGAGTTCTGCACAGAAGAGCAAGTCCCGAAGAGAGTTAATATCTCAGAAGAAGCCGGCATCGAAGTAATAGAAGTAGAAAATATCCAAGACGCCATGAAATATTTCTTTGAAAAATAAAAATGAAAACTAAATTTGCCTCTTATTGCCTGAAGGCAAATGGAATTCCCGAAGGCTGCAGATATTGTGTCAAGGGACAAAAACTTGTTCTCTTCATCACAGGCAAATGCTCCCGAGCCTGTTTCTACTGCTCGCTCAGCAATAAAAGAAAAAACCGCGATATAGTATGGGCAAATGAACGCGAGTGCCAGAAAGTCAAGGATATGATAGAAGAAGTCAAGGCATCTAGGGCAAGGGGTGCAGGCATAACAGGCGGCGATCCTTTACTTTATTTAGGCAGAACAATAAAATATGCAAAAGCCCTGAAAAAAGAATTTGGAAAATCGTTCCACATACATATCTATCTTCCGACAAAACTCGTGACAAGAAACAAACTAAAGAAACTCTCTCCTTACATCGATGAAATCCGCTTTCACCCTAATTTTCTTACAAGCGATATTAAAGTCATAAAAGAAGAGATAGCAAAAGTAAGGCTTGCTTCTCAACTCTGGCCAAGAGAGAGCATTGGACTCGAGCTTCCATTGTTGCCTGATAAATATATAGAAACATTGAGAATAATCCGAGCATGCTCGCATTTCATAGGCTTCGTCAATCTAAACGAGCTCGAAATCTCAGATACAAATTTTAATTATATAACTCGCCACTACAAACTCAATAAAGATACTTACACAATCAAGGGTTCGAAAGAAACCGGCTTGAAAATCATGAACGAGTTGATGAATTCAAAACTAAAAATCCATCTATGCACAGCCAAGACAAAAAATCTTTATCAGTACAAGAATCGCCTCAAGCTCAGAAAAATCCTGCCTTTCGGCTTCAAGACAAGTGAAGGAAGCGTGAGATATTTTGTGATTTACAGCAAAGACACAAAGAAATTGGGCAAGATAAAAAATAAGTTTAAAAATCAGACATATCTTGATCAGAATAACCGAAGGCTTATCATTTCAGAGAAACTGGCCTCGCAACTTATCAACAAATATAAAATCGCGAGAGTCGAGGAACTTCCGACAGCTGATTCAACTCTTATTTCGCTCGAATATTTATAAAATTTTAAAAATATAAAAAACTGAAAAATGGCGCACATTTCATTCGATGTTATAGGGAATATAGCAATTCTACAAGCAAAAGACAAAAAAGAAAGCTATATGAGAAAGTTCGCCCAGAAATTGCTAAAAGAACAGAGAAATATCCATGGAGTTTTCTTGCGAGGCAAAATTCAAGGAAGAATCCGCGTTCCAAGACTAAAATGGCTTGCTGGCTCGAGAGACTTGGAAACAATCCACAAAGAATCAGGAGTGTTTTACAAGCTTAATGTTGCTACATGTTACTTCTCGCCTCGATTAGGCACAGATCGCGTTGAACTTGCAAAAAAAGTTAAGAAAGGCGAGCGAGTATTGGTGATGTTCTCTGGAATCGCGCCTTATGGCATCATAATCGCAAAATACAGCAGCGCCAAAGAAATTTATTGCATCGAATTAGGCAAAGAAGCTTCGCGATATGCAAGAGAGAATGTAAAGTTAAACAAATTGAATAATGTAAAGACTATCCAAGGCGATGTCAAGAAAAAAATCCCAGAATTAAAAATCAAATTTGACAGGATTGTCATGGCCCGCGCCCAATTAAAAGAAGATTTTCTCAAACAGGCCTTTCTTGCCTCAAAAAAAGGAACAATAATTCATTTCTACGACTTTGTTAAAAACTTAAACGAGTCTGTAGAGAAGATAAACAATGCAGCAAAGAAATCCTCGAGAGCGATAGAGATACTCGGTTTCAAGAAAGTGCGCGAAATCGCGCCTTACAAATATCACATAAGGATAGATTTTAAAATACTCTGAACTTAAATTTAATAATAAAAGTTTGACAACAAAAAGATGTGGCTAAAGAAAGTATGGGACTTTTTATGGAATAGCAACTCTATATGGAGTTGGATAGTTGATATAGTCCTTATGTTTCTTATAGTAAAATTTGTTCTGCTGCCTTTATGTGGGTTGATTCTTGCTACTTCAACTCCCTTGATGATTATCGAATCAGGGAGCATGACTCACGAAGGCAATTTTGACTCATGGTTTTCAGTTCATGGCCAGTGGTACTTGGATAATAATATAACAAAGGCAGAGATAGAAAAATGGCCATGGCACAATGGGCTTTACAAGGGAGACATAATGATAATCAAAGGTTTGAAAGATTATAATTACAAGAAAGGCGATGTCATTGTATTCAGAGTTCAAAATCAAGGCACTCCAATCATCCACAGGCTTATGGACATCAAAACTGATGAGAATAATGAGACAATTTTTATTACAAAGGGGGATCACAACGACGGACAGCTGCCTTACGAGCTTAATGTTGAAAAATCTCAAGTTACTGGCAAAGCAGTAGTCCAGATTCCAAAGCTCGGATGGGTGAAACTTTTCTTCGTCGAGCTTTTCAGATAAACAAGAGCATTTTGCCTTTACTCCCAAGTTTAAACTGTAAGAGCACAAGGTTTTTAAATGATAAAACTGTAAAACCATAACCTTAAAATAAGGGAGAAAATAACAAAAGGTGAAAAATGCAATTTTGTCCGAAGTGTGGAACAATTTTAGTGCAGAAGAAAAGCAAGTTTTGTTGCCCTAAATGCAATTACTGTACAAAAGAGAAAGTCAAAATTATTTCAAGTGAGAAAATGGAGAAGGGCGCTAAAATCAATGTGTTGCATGAAAAAGATGCGAATGTTTGGCCAACAGTAACTGAAACATGCCCGAAGTGCGGAAATGAAAAAGCATATACATTCTCAGCGCAGATGAGAGCTGGAGACGAAGCAGAGACAAGATTTTTCAAGTGCACGAAATGCAAATACTCTTGGCGAGACTATAGTTAATTTGTTTTTGTCAATTCTTTCTTTTTTTCTTTTAATTTTTAAACATTCTAATCTATCACTATAATTATTTTAAACACTATTTTTCTCAAGGACATATGGAATATATTAAAGCGCACGAAGAAGTAGAAAAAACAAAATATTTTATGGAAAAGGCAGCAGAAGAAGCTAGAAAATCTACATGCAAGAAATCTCAGAGAGGAGCTGTAATCGTAAGAGATAGTAAAATAATAGGATTGGGGCACAATAAACCACTACTCGAAGAGTTTTGTAATCCTTGCATCCGAGAGGATATTAAGGATAATAGTAGAGTCGAATTATGTTCTGCAATCCACGCTGAACAGATGGCAATTTTAGATGCTATTAAAAAAGGTAATTTATTAGGAGGTTCAAGAATGTATCATGTTAAAGTTAAAAATGGAGAGATGCGGCCTTCTGGAAAGCCTTCCTGCACAGTATGTAGTAGAATAATTGATTTTGCGGGCATCGAATTTGTTTTATGGCATAAAGAAGGTTATGCTCTTTATAGCCCAGCAGAATTTAATATGCTATCTTTCTACTATTTTAAAAAATAATTTTTAGGTTTCTAAATCTTTATAAATAATAAATCTTTTATGGAGTTACGGGTCCGTAGCTCAGTCTGGTTTAGAGCACAGCACTCTTAATGCTGGTGTCGGGGGTTCAAATCCCCTCGGGCTCATTCGTTTAATTTATTTTTCAAGGGGAAAACAATATGAAAAGCGCAATTTTATTCTCAGGAGGCAAGGATTCTTGCTTAGCTCTGCATTATGCTCTCAAGAACAGCGAAGTCAAATGTTTAATCACTCTCATTTCAGAGAACAAAGCAAGTTACATGTTCCACACTCCTAACATCTCCCTTGCTGAAAAGCAGGCTGAAATCATTGGACTTCCGATAATAGTAAAGAAAACAAAAGGTGAGAAGGAAAAAGAGCTTGAAGATTTGAAAGCCGCGATTATAGAAACCAAAGCCAAATATCGCATTGAAGAAATCTTCACTGGCGCGATAGCAAGTTTTTATCAAAAATCAAGAGTTGAGCAAATTTGCGAGGAGTTAGGATTAAAATGCTCGAGTCCTTTATGGCAGCGCGACCAATTCGAACTGCTCCAAGAAATAATCAACTTAAACTTCGAAGTCATTATCACAGGAGCTTTTGCTTTAGGCTTGGACAGTTTCATAGGAAAAAAGATAGATGCAAAATTCCTTGAAGACATAAGGAAAGTCCATGAAAAATATAAAATCAACCCTGCTGGCGAGGGCGGCGAGTTTGAAACCTTCACTCTAAACGCACCTTTCTTCAAAAAAGCATTGAAAATAGAGAAAAGCCACATTGAGCAAGACAAAGAAGGCTGTAAAATTCTTGTGATTGAGCAAGTTTCTCTAAAGGATAAATAACATTAATAGTGTCAAAAATCACAGAAAACCTTTTAAATTCAAGCCACGCAATAAACTATAATAAATCAAATAAAAAATGACAGACAACAAACAGCCAGTTTATATTTTGCCAGAAAATGTTCAAAGAATGTTAGGTAGAGATGCCCAAAGAAACAACATTCTTGCGGCGCGCATAGTCGCAGAGACAATTAAAACTACTCTTGGGCCAAAAGGCATGGACAAGATGTTAGTTGATAGTATCGGAAATATCACTGTAACAAATGATGGTGTAACAATCTTAGAAGAGATGGAGATAGAACATCCTGCTGCAAAGATGATGGTTGAAATTGCCAAAACTCAGGAAGCTGAAGTCGGCGATGGCACCACAACCGCTGTAATTTTGGCAGGCAAGCTTCTAGAAAACGCCGAGAAGCTTCTTGATGAGAAGATTCATCCGACTGTCATAACAAAGGGCTACAGAATCGCAGCTGAGAAAGCACAGCAGATTGCCCGAGAATTAGCAATAGGTGTCTCGCCAGAAAAAGAAGTGCTGTTAAAACAGATTGTCATGACAGCAATGACTGGCAAAGGTGCAGAATCAGCAAAGGAAAAGTTGAGCGATGTTGTAGTCAAGGCAGTCAAGCAAGTCTTAGAAAGAACAGAAGAAGGACTTTCAATTGACAAGAATAATATTAAGCTTGAAAAGAAAAAAGGCGAAGGTATAGAAGACACTGAGCTTATTTCAGGGATAGTTCTTGACAAGCAGCGAGTTTCTCAAGACATGCCATCACAAGTAAGAAATGCTAAAATTGCCTTGTTAGACATGGCAATGGAAGTCAAGGGCCCTGAAACCGAAGCCAAGATTCAAATCACAGCTCCTGAACAACTTCAAGCGTTCATAGATCAGGAAGACAAAATTCTAAGAAGTATGGTTGAAAAAATTAAGAAAGTAGGCGCTAATGTAATCTTGTGCCAGAAAGGCATTGACGATGTCGCGCAATATTATCTATCAAAGTTAGGCATATTTGCGGCAAGAAGAATAAAAAAGAGCGACATTGATTTGATAGCAAAAGCCACTGGAGCAAAAATAGTTAGCAATTTGAATGAACTCACTCCAGAAGACTTGGGCAAAGCCAGACTTGTCAAAGAAGTCAAGGAAGGCAATGAAGAGGGCATGACTTATATTACGGGCTGTGACAATCCAAAAGCGCTCACAATCCTTATTCGCGGAGGCACAGAACATGTTATTGACGAGTTGGAAAGAGCAATCAAGGATGGAATCGGAGATGTTATAGTTGCCTTGGAGAAAGGTTTTGTTGTTGCCGGCGGCGGCGCCTTTGAAATGGAACTGTCAAAAAGACTCCAAGAATTCTCGCAAAGTGTCAAAGGCCGCGAGCAGCTTGCAATCAAAGCATTCGCAGAATCTTTAGAAGTCATCCCAAGAACACTCGCTGAGAATGCAGGCTTGGATCCTATAGACATTTTAACAGAACTCAAAGCAAGACATGACAGGAAAGAAGTTACCATTGGCTTAGATTTGACAACAAGCTCAAAAGAAAGCGCGATATGCAACACCCTAGACAGAGGAATTATCGAGCCTCTTGAGATAAAGAATCAAGCTCTTAAGTCAGCAAGTGAAGTTGCAATGATGATTCTAAGGATAGATGATGTCATAGCCTCCAACAGGGGCTCGGGCAAGATGCCCCAGATGTCCCAGGAAGAATATTAAAATTTAAATATCCTTTTTTCTTTTATCTTGCGTGCGCGGGTAGTATAGTGGTTAGTATTCGACGTTGCCAACGTTGTGACCCGAGTTCGAATCTCGGCCCGCGCATTTCAGGAATTAAGATGAAAGAAGAAGTTAATAAAACACTATTGAAGGATGCAGAGGAATTATTTAATCGTCCTGACGTAGAAATAATGGCTCTTTCGTTAGGTAAAAATGAAAAGTGGGCGGAGAATCTTCAGATGGCTATGACTATTAAATTGAGAAGAACCTTACTTTCTCTTAATGAAAATATAGAAAAATTTAATTTAGCGAGTAAGATTAGTTCAGGAATTATGATTGTATTAACTATAATCCTTGCTATTTTGACTACTATTTTAGTGTGTAAAGGATTATAATTTCTGTTTAAAAAAGTCAAGGCAATAGATATAAATAGTTTTGATTTTTATATTTTATATGGCAGGAATTAATTTTAACCCAAAAAGTTTACTTTCATTTTTAACAGCGGTCAGCTTTCTTGGTTGGTTAGGTGGAATTGCATTAAAATCAACTAATGAATCAGTTGGTTCTCAAATTGTAAGTGTTTCCATTCCAATTTTTATTATATGTTTTGCAATATGGTTGATTTTTGTACTTATAACTATCGCAAGAAATATTAAAAAGTTCTAACGAAAATAAAATGACAATTACTTTAAACGGTTTTGGAGAAATTGAAAATAAAGTTTATAAAGTAAAAGGAATAAAAATCAAATGGTGGAAAACCCCCACTACAGAACTTAAGGTTGTTTTTGAAAAAATACACGACGTTGAACCTATGACCGATGAAGAATGTAAAGAAATAATAACCAGTTTAGAAAATCTCAGTAAGTGGGACGAATATAAGAAATTAAAAAAAGAATTGGATTAAAATGAAAAAAGAAAATAAACCGAAGGTAGATAAAGAGTACAAGTGGTGGGGCATAGGGGCTATTATAGGTGGATTGATTCTTATGTATTTTACTAATATAATTGTAGGGGCTATTGTATTAATGTTCGGAATTGTTACTTTAATACTTAGAAAAGATTGGAATTTATTAGTGATAGGGATTTTGGTTATTTTATTAGGTGGAACATATTTCATAGATGAATTAATGTCCAAACAAAGTTTTTCTTATATTAGTGTTATACTAATTCTAATTGGTGTATATGCTTTAATAAGGTACTACAAGTCAGGTGAAAAAGAAGTTTCAAATAAAAAGAAACTTCTAATAATTGGGTTAGTATTGTTAGTTTTAATTATGTTAGTTTCAACATTCCTTTTCGAATCAACAATAAGCACAGAAAATATAAAAATAAAGATTTATGGAGAATATTTTACTTCGAATGATTCTTTATATAGCGAGTATTCGTTAAACAAGGGATTGGCAGATGGAACTTATACTACTGAATACGCATACAATGAACTTACTAAAATTGAAAAAGAAATAAATGAAAGTGAGACAAAAATCAACGAGGCTTCAAAATATAGTCTTATAACCTATATTAGATGGAGCGGTTTCAGTGAGCGTAAGGAATATACAGAAATATATCCTAATGGTTATAGAAGTATGATAGATTTTGAAAGAACATTGATAAGTGCAGGTGCATTTGAAGAGAAATGTGATTCTTCCGGCTGTAATGATGGGTGGTGCAAAGTAGAAGGAACAGATTATTGTTGTCCAAAGCCAAACATGAAGATTGTTGATGGTTATTGTTATTAGAAAACCTTAAAATCTAACTCTCTCTTTCTTCCGGTTCGAGATATCTCAATCCTAACTTTTTGTAAACTTCTTCCTCGCTCTTGCCTGCTATCATTTTATTGGTTTTTCTGTCGAATAATCCATACTCATTCAATTTGAAACCCTTTCTAATCGCAATCTCTCTCAACTTTATATTATGTTCTTTGCTTCCGGTAAAATACATTAGCGCAGCTCCGTAAGAGTTTTTTGAAACAACTCTAACATCTGCTTGAATTTCATTTTTTAATATCACAGCAGATTTTGTCTTGCCCTTAGCCAAAACTCGCGAAACTTCAGGCATCGAGGTGAAAACACTCATAACTTTCTCCGCGTTCTTGGAAACAACAAGAATGTCTATGTCGCGCACAGTTTCTTTTCTTCTTCTGATTGAGCCCGCGACATCAATCTTTTCAATAACTTTTGTTTTCTTGAGCTGCTTGACAATATTTTCTGCAACAGGCAGAACTTCTTCAATAGGATATCGCTTGTCTTTTTTCATTGATAATCCTTTTAATATTTCTTGCTCAGATTTCTCGCCGAATCCCGGAAGTTTTGCAATCTTGTGTTGCTTGATTGCTTTTTCCAAGTCTTTCAAATTTTTAATCCCAAGAATTTCATTCAATTTCTTGATTTTCTTCGGCCCTATTCCAGGAATTTCCATGAGCTCGCCAACATCTGCGCTTATACTTGCTTTGAGTTTTTCATGCGCGATGATTTTTCCTGTTTGCAAGTATTCTACAATCTTCTTGGCAAGAGCCTCTCCGACTCCAGGCAGATCTTCCAATCCTTTCAGTCCTCTTTTATTGTAAATATTCTCAACACTCTCGCTCAAGGCCGCGATTACCTTTGCCGCTCGTCTATAAGCTTGGGGTTTCCAGGGTTCCTCTTGCATCTCAAGGATATCAGCCATCTCAAAGAAAATCTTGGCGATATCCAAATTTCTCGACAAATCTGCCATTTTCAATTATTTTTACTGTATTTTGCCTCTTTTCTTACAAAACAGAGTAATTTAACTTTAATAAATTTTTTCAAAAAGTTTATAAACATAATTTTTGTTAAATGCAAACACAAAAATGAGGATTTCAAAAAAACAGGAAAAAAAGCTCATAGAAAAGACAAAATCATTGAGCATTCGCGAAGGTTCAGCATATTCAGTAAGCGAAGGAACTGGCATGCGTTACATAACTCCATATGCTCTGCAGCTTGGCGCGACTAACACACATATCGGTTTGTTGACTTCGCTTCCTTCGCTATTGGGAAACTTCTCGCAGCTTTTCGCTCCAAGACTTATGGAAAAAATCTCGAGAAAGAAAATCGCTTTTTATGGCGCCTTATTACAGGCATTTATGTGGCTTCCTGTGATATTGTTAGGGGTAATGTTTTTTATCTTCGGTATAAACTCTAATGTTACGCCCACATTATTGGTGTTAGTATACACATTGCTTGTATTATTCGGAACATTTTATGGTCCTGCATGGAACTCTTGGATGAAAGATTTAGTCACAGGAAACTCAGGGAAATATTTTGGGAACAGAAACAGAATTGTAGGATTTGTCGCGCTCATTTCAATGTTAGCAGGAGGTTTCATCTTAGATTATTTCAAACAAACCAAGATTTTCATGGGTTTCATAATATTATTTGGGGTTGCCTTCATAGCAAGAGCAATTTCAGCATCTCTTTTTCTGAAAAAATACGAGCCTAAACTAACTCATGAAAAAGGCTATTACTTCAGTTTCTGGCAGTTTATCAAATATATTCCAAAGAGCAACTTTGGCAAATTTACTGTGCTCATAGCACTGATGCAGCTTGCAACAGCAATTGCCTCTCCGTTCTTCGCTGTTTACATGTTGAAAGACTTGCAGTTCACATATTTACAATGGATACTCGTAACAGTGGCGAGCTCTTTTGCTTCATTGTTGTTCATGCCTCTCTGGGGCAAGTTCGCGGATTATTATGGGAACATGAAAGCAACAAAAATATGCGCTTTTCTAGTAGCTCTCGTTCCTTTATTATGGGTGGGCTCGATTTTTATTGTCAAAAGTTCGCTGCTTTCATATCTTATTGTAATTGAATCATTCTCAGGAATGGCGTGGGCGGGATTCAATCTTGCCTCGAGCAATTTTATCTATGACGCTGTGACAAGACAAAGAATGGCATTATGTGTTGCTTATTTCAACATACTTTCAGGCATAGGGGTTTTCATAGGCGCAACATTCGGCGGTTTCATCTCTTCAATGCCTTTCGCGTTGTTTGGATTTTCTTCAATCCTAGTAATCTTTTTCATAAGTGGGATAGCAAGGTTAATCATAGCAATATTGATGACCCCAAGAGTAAAAGAAGTAAGAGAAGTTAAAAGATTTGGGATAAAAGAGGCTCGAGAGAAATTATCAGCTCTCACTCCCGACGAGCTTTGGAGGCATTTAGAGATAAACCTCAAGCCCCAAGCAACAGATTGATTACCGTGAGAATTTATTTCTCAAAAATAGTGAGAAAACTTTATATACGATAAGACCCTCGAAATTTTGAGCAGTGGAGCAATCCCTAAGACAGTTTTTTTCCTTCGGGAATTAGATTGGAAAAAGGTTTTTTCGATCCTTCGGGATTTATAAAAATCAAAATTGGGCTTCGACACTGTCTCACTTTGTATCTAAATAATTCTAAAGATTCCAAAAAATCTAAAAATTCATCTCTTTTTTTACTCTTTGACAAATTTTTCTAGCCTGCACAAGTGGCTCTGGCAACTTGTGAGGTTCGCGGATGCATTTTTTTACAATCGCTACAGCTGAATTCAAGGAAACCATGTTCCCAGGAGAGATGTAAAAAGCTTTCGAACCCTGTTTGGTTATAACTTTCTTCGCGATGATTTTACCATTAAGCAAGACATCCTCGGCTTTCTCCTTTCCCACAAGAATCTGTTTGGCTATTCCGATTACTGGCTTGTTGATGCTAACTCCAAGATGACTTGCCAGTCCCAATCCTCTTGGATGCGAAATGCCATGAGCTTCGATAAATATTACATCCGGAGACTCTTCTAATTTGTCATAAGCAGCAAGGATAGCAGGAAGTTCGCGATATGCGCGGAAGCCGGGGATGTAAGGGAATTTTGCAGGCTTGATTGAATATTTCTCCTCGACAAGCTCCATATTCTCATCTAAAACCGAGATGCTTGCAAGAATCTCTTTAGTCTTGAGAGTCTCAAGATCAACTCCGGCGAATCTTGTGGCATTGGCAAAATCAAAAGCATCTTTCAACACAACAATTTTCGAGAGCTTCTCCTGCTCTTTCTTCAAAGCTTTTATATCAATGCCTCTTTCAACTGCCTCTTTTTCTAACATGATTATACCAAGAAAAAAGATATTAAAAAAGTTGTGGTTTTCTAATGCGATAATCCTTATAAATCTCACAATTATAAGAAAAAGTGTAAAATGAAATATAAAGTAATAAAAGGCGAACATTATGAAAGCATTGAAAAGCCTTCAATGAAGGCTTTCTTAGAAACATTTGTTGGAAAATCTCACGATTCACTTGATACACTTGTCAAAAATCTTAGTCCTAATTTTATTGTGAGATCTGAAGATAAAAAATTGATTGAAGAAGGATGCTTTGAAAAAATTCCGGTTTATTATAAACCCACAGATTACATTGTTGTGTATATAACTAAAGAAAGAGAAGATTCTTTATTCTAATTGTTCAATTGCTGTTAATCGCTTCCCTTATCAGTTTTACAGAATCTATATTCGCTGAGATGCTCGAGATTCCTTTCTTAGCGAGAAAGCGAGCCATCTCCGCTCTCGAGCCAGCTTGCCCGCATATGCTTGTCTTGACACAATAGGTTTTGCAAACGCTTATCACCATCTCCAATAATCTCAAAACTCCAGGATGCATTTCATCATACAATCTTGCTAAGCGTTCATTATTCCTGTCAATTCCAAGAGTAAGCTGAGTCAAATCATTTGTCCCGAAGCTTATGAAATCTATGCCTTCTGCGCACAAATCCTCTATAATCATGCAGCTCGCAGGAGTTTCAATCATAACGCCAAACTCAACATCCTTGCGAGGCTCTAATCCAATTTCTCTGCACAATGCTTTGGCTTTCTTCACTTCCTCTGTTCTTATGACAAAAGGAAGCATGATTCCAACATTTTTGTAGCCTTTATCATGCAAAATCTTTATTGCTTTGAACTCTGCTTTGAGAATTTCTTTGTCATCTAATCCTCTTCTGATGCCATGCCAACCGAGCATAGGATTGTCTTCTTCTGGCTCTTCGCCCGCGCCATTCAAATTTCTGTATTCATCTGTCCTTATATCGCTTGTTCTAACCCAAACGCTTTTTCCTTGGAAAGCGTGAGCAATTTTCTCAATTCCGTCTGCTAAAAGCTGCGAATATTTATCAGTCTCGTGTTTTCTTACATATTCTGAAGGATGAACCCCGCCCTTCGCTATAATAAATTCAACTCTCACAAGTCCAACACCATCAGCCCCAGTTGCAGCTGCTCTCTCTGCAACATCCGGCAAATCACAATTAACCTTGACAAGAGTTCCTTGCTGCTCTCCTGCTCTCTCTTTCCTTTGCTTTGCCATCTCAAAAGCCTCGCGGACTTCAGGAGGAATTAACATCTGTGCTAAAGCCGGCTTTGGGGGGATGGTTACAGGTTTTGCCTCTGTCTTAGTTTTTTTTATCTCGCTTGCTTTTACCTCACCCTCATAAATCTTGCCATTAGTTCCGTCGACAGTTACAATTGAGCCTTCTCGCAATACACTTGTTGCATTTTTTGTTCCTACAACACAGGGCAATCCAATCTCTCTTGAGACTATGGCAGCATGAGCAGTCAATCCGCCCTCGTCTGTAACAATTGCCTTGGCTCTCTGCATCGTAACAACCATGTCAGGATTAGTCATCTTAGTCACAAGTATATCCCCTGCCTTAATCTTGTTCAAATCTTTCAAATCTTTGATTATCTTGACACTGCCGAAAGCAACTCCGTTTGAAGCAGCCAATCCTTCCAAAAGAACGCGGCCCTGAACCTCAAATTTCTTAGATTCTTTTTCTACAGTTGTCACGGGCCTGGATTGCACAATATAAATCTTGTTTTTTTCAATTGCCCATTCAATATCCTGCGGCCACTTGTAATGCTCTTCAATGTCTAATCCATAATTAGCCAAGCTTTTCAATTCCGAGTTAGTCAGAACTTCTTTGCTCTGCTCTTTCTCAGGAACTTCTTCCTTGATTGTATGCCCTTCTTCATCCTTGACAAAGCGCAATTTTTTTAGCCCGAGCCTTCTTTTTAATATCGCCAAGTTCTTTTTGTCAAGAACATAGCTATCGGGCTCGACTGTTCCCGAGACAACCCCCTCACCCAATCCAAAAACACTTTCGATAACAATCTCGTTTTTGTTATTAGTCAATGGATTGATAGTGAACATGACTCCTGATTTTTCCGAGTCAATCATCTTTTGAATCACAACAGCGATATAACTTGTCTCGTGGCTGAATCCTTTCTTCGTCCTGTAATAAATCGCTCGTGCAGTGAATAATGATGCCCAGCATTTCTTCACAGCCTCAAGCAGTTCTTCATTTCCTTTTATATTCAAAAAAGTCTCTTGCTGCCCTGCAAAGCTCGCAGTTGACAAGTCTTCTGTTGTCGCTGAGCTTCTGACGGCAACAAAGCATTGCTCGCCTTCAATCTCAGTAATGCTTAAAATGTCTCCGTCCTCTACTTTTTCTTCAACTTTATCTTTGTCAAGATTAAGATTGGGATAAGATTCCACAATTTCATCAGCGAGTTCTTTAGGCATCTCAACTGCTACAATCATATTTCTGATCTCTTTTGCCTTAGTCTCAAGCTGAGTCGTGTTTTCCAGATCAATTGCATTTACAGTCTCAAGTATCTTATCTTTTATGCCTGTTTCGCGCAAAAATGTCACGAAAGCCTGTGCAGTTATAATAAAAGCCGGAGGAACAGGAAATCCAGAATTGAACATTTCAGCCAAGTTTGCTCCTTTGCCTCCTGCTATAGGGATGTCTTTCTTGCCTATTTCAGAAAGCCATACAATATTTCTCGAACCATCAACGACTTTTTGTGAATCGGTCATCTTGCTTCCTCTTTTATAACGATACAAATAAGAAAAAGAGATATTTAAATTTAACTCGCTTTTTATTTCTGCTCACTTCTTGATTTCTTCCACGACTACAGATTTGCTTCCGGGCAGCTTTGTCTTAATATCATTGAAAATTTCCCTGACAAAAACTATTGCTTCTTTATGACATGCCACTATAAAAATTGCCCTCCCTTTGCTTATCTGGGCCGCGACCCCTACAGGTTTCCCAAAGCTCAATTGCATGCCCGTCTGCATTCTGTCTGCTCCAGCTCCAGTCAACATCTTGTTCTCGCGCAAGATATGATGAGGATAAACACTCACAGCAAAATAGAAATTGCCCTTGAATTTTTCTTCCAAAGCTCGATGACCCCATTGTCTTGCAGATTCTATTGCATTGTCCCTTAGCTGTATGGCTTCATTCATAATCAAAGAAACTTTCCATTCATATTTCCCTTGCTCAAACCCAGAGACATCGCCCATGCTAAACTTGGCGATTTTCAAAGGAGGGATGGTTTTGACATAGCTTTTGCTCCTTACTTTAGACTTTCGAGTATAACTTCTCTTCACAGTTGTATAACAATGTCCTTTTCTTAGTCCCATAAGAATTTTATATAACAAGTATTTTTAAAGCTTTCTCGAGAGCTTTATCCGAACAAATGCCACAGTTTAACAAAGAATTTTTCTACAGGATTGACATCCTTTACAACAAAAACAAGTTCTTGTGAAGTCTCATAACTCTTGTTATTCTTGTCTTCATAAGTCAGTTTAAGGGAGATGGGATTCTCGCCAAGGTTCATTTTCCAGGTTTTCATCTCTACAGGAAGCACATTTGGGCCCTTTTTCAAAAATATAATCTGCTGTTCCTGATATTTCCCATTGTCTATGAAAAGTCTTGCATTTAATGCCATGTTAGATTCCACGATAAGGTTCATCGGGCCTGTCGAGCCATATCTTGCCCCTATATTTTGCACAGAAGTTATATTTACTTGGGGCGATGACAATAATTTCATGTCGATACATGAAACCGCCAAGACATCTCTGTATTCTCTTGTTATTATGCATAACACAAGACATTGCATTTGTAAGGAGTCATTGCCTCTGACAGCAGGCACTTCCAAGGCAATTTGTTCAATCTGATTCTTGTGTAAAGTCAAATTCTGGCATATCTTCTGATTGCACACGCTGACTCGGGTTTCTTTAGAGCTTCTTGCATTACAAATCACAGAGACATTTTCATATTCGTAATAAAATTCCTTGTCAGCCTTGCAGTAAAAATCTATCTCGCTTTCTGCCTTGCCGTAAATCTTGCTGTAAGCTCTCACAACTTCCTGAACTTCCTGCAGAGTCATTCTTGGTTTGTCTCTTCCAATCAATATTGTTGTCTCATCTTTGTTGCCAAATGCATCTTCAACAGCGATAGTAGCAATGCATTCCTTGCCACATTCTTCTAGATTTTCAGAATCAGGGATGCTTATAATGAAAAAAACTCTTGTCTCGCTGTTTGGTTTCAAGAAAACAATTTTTTCCTGCTCGCCGAAAACTCCTGGTGCCACAGAAACTCGCACAGGAACCGAGACATAATAATCTCCAAGATTCTCCACAGTAACTTCAAGAGGCACATAACCATTGAAATCCGATTTCTCACGATATGAAAAAGCCTCGAGCTCGATAGGCAAAGAGGTTTTTTCCTGAGTTTCAATAATGGATGTATCAATCTTCAACGCGCTTACATCAATCTGGCCGCTGTAATAATATTCTACACTCGAGCCCACATCCAAGCTCTTTTTCATCACAACGTGGCTTGAATCAAGCCAACCATACTGCCCGAATGTGACATCATAAGGAATCCATCCATCGCCACCATCCCCAGGCAACCACACTTCAGCCCACGCATGTTCTCTAAGCATCTTGTCTTTGCCAGAATAAGCAACCCCCGAGACAAACCTCGCAGGCAATCCCAGCGAGCGCGCAAGGGCAATAAACAATATAGTAAAATGCGAGCAAACTCCTTGTTTATTCTGCATAATCCACGAAGAGTTCTGCATATCTTGTTGTTGTATACTATAATTCATGTTTCTTCGGACATACTCAGCAAGATTATAGAGAGTTTCAACAGCATCGCTCACCGCGAGTTGTTTCGCCTTATTTCTGATGTAAGGATCCATCACAACAAATCTTGATTCTTCTGTATAATCTTGAAACTCAGAAGGAATACTAATACCAGTCAAAGATAAATTCTCCTTTAGTTCTTTCAGGAAAAATTCTGTTTCAACAATCGAGTTTACCTTAAACACCAGCGAGCCTGTTTCATTAAAATTAAAAATTATTGAATTGCCATCTATTTGAGCTTCAGGAATTGTCATCAAGCTGACTTTTTGATTTTCATCATCGCGGGGAAACAAAGTAAGATTAGCAATAATCTTTGTCGCGCTGCTCTGGATTGTGCTTGAAACATTCATTGACAAGGTCAATTTCTTCGTGCTCAAATTAAATTCCTGGGCAAATACAGGAACTATCGCAAAGAGATAAGTGAATACAATGAACACCCCCATAATCAAAAATCGCTTTTCCATTTTATTTTATCACTCTTTTTTTATTTTTTCAATTTATCTAACAGCGAAGCATATAATAAAGGCAGCGCGATAGTTGCATCACAAAATACATCTACGAACTTAGCTTTGGAAGACATTTTGCCCCAACTAATCCCTTCTTTCAGGGGCGCTCCGCTCGAGCCTCCTGGCTCTGCCCTGTCCGTAGTAATTTGCACTCCGAAACTTGCAGGTTTAGTGAATTGCAGAGCCTGCTGAATATAATTTTTAGGCACTCCTCCGCCGACATATAAAATCGCAGTTTTCTTCGAGCCCCATGACAACTCGATAATCTCGGCCAAATCCTTGAAGAAATCTAAAGATATTTTTTTCTTTCTGATAAGTTGGCCCCAAACCATGAGTCCTATGCCAGAATCAGTCAATGCAGGACAGAATATAGGAATCTTGCGCTCGTAACATGTTTTTAAAATCGATTTGCCAGGAATAAGCTCGCCAAGTTTCCATAAAAATTCTCGAGGCGATTTTGTTTTACTCAATTCATCAAAATTCTGTGTGAAAAAATCTTCTGTGGCATCATAAACTTCCTCTTTCATGAATACATTATAAATTCTATCAATTTTTTTCTTATTAAGCTCGACATCATCGATATTCGCCGAACCCTGATAATGATTAAATCCAAGAGCTTCAATCAAGTCATGAGTTAAATTCGCGCCTGTCGTGACAAACACATCCACTAACTTTTTGTCTAACATATCTATGATTATCTCCCTCATTCCGCCAGGAACAAGAGCTCCTGCCATGCCGAAGAAAACTTTGCATTCTTTATCATTGACAGCAATCTCAAGTATCTCAGAAGCCTCTCCGAGAGCCTTTGCATTAAAGCCGATATCTTTCATTCCCGCTACAAGCTCGCTCGCCTTCATTCCCCTTGTAATCTTGAGATGCTTTATTGGCTTGAATTCCGCCTTATCCTTCACCTTGTCTTTCATAATATATTTTACAGTAAAATTAAATTTTTAAACGTTTGGCACATTGAATGATGATGGAAAAGGGGAAAGAAAAGAAAGAAAAAGAAGGAGAGGAAGAAAAAGACAAACTCGAAAGAACTGTGTTATATATTGGCTTGGATGATTCAAACCATGCATGGAACAAGAAAATCGGAGAGGTTGTAGCCGCAGTTTTTTCTTTTAATTGTGAGGATAGTGTTATTAAGAGACACCCGCACACAAGAGACTCGAGTTTTGTCAATAAATGGTTCAAAAATCCTAACCGAGATTACTTATTTGCCATTCTTACAAGAGAGGAATTCAGGCACACGTCAACTAATCTTCCTTATGCTGCGCATTATGTAATCGAACATTACTTAAAAAATAATACAGATTATGCTTCAAAAATAGAGATGTACCTCGATGGTTGGATTAGATCCTGGCAGAAAGAGCGCCTTAAAGAACATTTTAATTATATTAAAGACTGTCCTCGGATAACCATCCGCAATTTCCCAAAAAAGAAAGGGGTTCATGAGTGTCCTACAGTTGTGTATGTCGCGGACATTCAGGCGCGAAGGCTTTTCCGGACTCCACTAGAAAAGTTGAATGAAAATCCAGGATTGATAACAGTCCCATTCAATGAAGAAATCTTCAACAAATATCGTTACAAGTATTGTCGTTACAAGTAAAATTGTTACACGTAACCTCATCTCATCAGTCTAAGAAGATTCTCGCGGAATCTTGGCAAATCCTCAACTTGGGCTGTTGCTCCGCATGCTTTTTCATGCCCGCCGCAAGTGCTTTCAATGTTCTCAAGCGCTTTTGTTGTCAAGTCTCGAATGTTAATATTGCCTCTTATAGAAATATTTGCCTTGGAGCCTCTGATATAAGCCACTACAATAATTCTATCAGGAAATCTATAGATGAGCTCGTTAGAAATCTCCGAGCTCAAGCTCAAATCCCCCCCATACTGGAAAAATAAAAGTTTTCTGTGAATCTTGGCAAGTTCCTTAGCTCGCTCGATGATTTTTTCATATCTCCTTCCTATTTGCTTGTATCTTCTGTGTATCGAGGCAGTTTTAGGAGTCACATCAAGAATCTCCCGAGGACTCTTGATTGTCAGCAAGTTCTTTAACATCTTGACAACATTACTCGTTCTGTCCTTGAGCGCAAAGTTCAACATTTTGATTATCTTGCCTAAATCTGTTTCGTACAATGCTCGCGCTGGATTCTGGGTAAAAGTGAACAAATCCGAGTATTCCTTGGCAAAATCTTCCGCGAACTCAGGGATAAACCAGTCTGACAAGCATCCCATAAGCGCAATCCACTCATCTTCTTTTTTCTTCACAACCTTATAACACAAGTAAGATGTAGGAAAATTGCTCTTGGCATCGTTGAGCAAAGGATTGAAATAATGGATTCCTTCTTCATTGTGATACTCGGGAACAGGATGATGGTCTATCCAGATTATAGGAATATTCCTCTGATGAGCTTCATCTCTGAACTCTTTGTCTATAAGCGGCTTGTCCAAAACAAAAATATAATCTGGCTTGAATTCTTCTAATTTTCTCGCATATGCCACATTCAATTGAGGGAAGCTCTTGATGGCAATTCCCTTGCCCTTATCACAGAATCTTCTCAACAGCAAAAAACTTGCCAGTCCATCAACATCATTGTCAAAAAAGAATACCGGGTTCTGGGCGCGCTCAAGATAATCTCTGATTTCTTCAAATTGTTTTTGGCTGAGCATTTTTTATTTTAGTTTTTGCTTAAAGATTTTTTAAATCTTTACTTCAATTAAATCTTTTTTCCTATCAACGCTTGCTCTTTCAAATTCTCAAGATCTTTGACAAGTTTTCTCGTGTCTTTTTCTCCAATAAGCCCTGTAAGTTTGCTCGACTGCACGCTTAAAGTATCAATCAAAGCTTGCAAGTTCCCAAAAGTTTCCATAAGTCTCTCGACAGACTCGTGGCTTATTGAAGTTTTGCTCAATAATCTATAACCTTTTGGTTTGACGGAGTCAGTTATACTTGAATAAAGCAGGATCTGCGCGATATTGCTGGGCTCGAGCAATTCATCTAAAGATAATGATGGCAACGCGGTCTTAGAAAAATCCCAATTTCTGCTATAGTCTTTCAAAAGCAAATCTTTCTCTTTCTCCAAATCTTTTATAACCTCTTTCAAGAGCATCTTGACAAGGTTTCCCTCGACTCCTAATTCAATGATATATTTTTTTATTGTCCTTGCGATTCTCGATATGATTTCCATTCGCTGTATGCACAAAGCAACTTCATTGAGGGTTATGAAATTTGTAAATTCAAGAATATTCAAGTTCACGAGCAACTCATTCAAGATTTCTCGATGTTTTTCCAACATTCTCAGAGTTTCAGTAGCCTTGCTCAATATCTCTTCAGAGCTTCTGAGGACATATCTTGTGTTTTTGTAATATAATGTTATAGTTTTTCTTCTTTCCGAGACTGCTATAACCGGCCTTGTTGTCTGTTTGGCTGTTCTTTCAGCTGCTCTGTGTCTTGTTCCTGTTTCATTAGTATCGATGTTCGCATCCGGCACAAGCTGGGTGTTGCAGCAAACAATTTTTTTCAAATCATCAGAGAGAATTATAGCACCATCCATCTTGCAAAGCTCAACAAGTTGCTGAGGAGTAAATTTAGAGCCAATTTTTATGCCGCCGTTAGTAATCTTAAGCACTTCAGGAGAATCTCCCAACACAATCAACGCACCCATCCCCGCACGGGCGATATCTTCTATGGCAGCGCGCAAATATGTTCCGGGAGTCATTGGCTTTAAAACACTCAAAAGCTCCTCGAACTCTCTCTCTTTCTTCTCATCTTCCAGGGCTTTAAGCTCAAGCTCTTCCTTAAACTCCTCTTCTTTTTTGTCAGTCATTTTTGTCAGTCATCCTACATCACATTTCAAAAATAAAAAATCCTTAAATATCTTTCTATTAATTTACAAATTTACATTAAAGTTTAGAATGCCTATACTTCTACTAAATCTACTAAAATTTCCATCGAGAAAATCCCCGAGTTAGCTCAGCTTATTGCCCTCTTGCTTTTTCTAATCCTTCCCTATAGCTTCTTTTTTCTTCAGCATCACTATCCACCTCAACCATAACCTGCTCTGCGCTAGGAGTTGGATTTACAGTGCCTGTCTTGCCGCAAAATGGGCATCTCAAGGGCTGTTTCTGATTTTCAAACCTATAGTTGCAAGAGTCACATTGATATTCTGCCATTTTTTTCTTTTCTATCTATCCTCGTTTATTATTTTACTTATTTTTAACATCGCCAAACTATTTATAGTTTTCTTTAGTAAACTGCTATAATAAATTTTCAAGAAAACACCTAAAAGTCAGCAATAAGAACAATAGTGAGAGCAGTAATAGCTAAAATAAGGATAACCACAATCGCTTTTTCCACACCCTTTTTATTCATCTTAATATTAAACCAAGACAATTTATAAATTTTCTCTATCTCTATTCTTATCTATTCTTATTTTCCTTGTCTATCATGAGCTCGTAAAGATGGCCTGACTTTTATCGCCCTTGCGCCTTTCTTTCTCAATCCGCGAGACTTGCGCGCCGCGCTCGTAAGTCCTCTGAAAACTCTCGCATTGTGCTTCTCGCTTAAAATCCAGTTGATATTTTTATCACTGGCAATTTCTGGGCGAGATGGATCAACTAAGATTATCTCAAAAAAGTAATTTATTCCATCTTGGCCTATCCAATATGAATTCAACACCTCCAAGTTTGGGAACTTTCTAGCAACTCGCTGCTCAGCAATCCATCGATAATTCATCTTCAGAGTTTTGCGGATAGTCTGTCTTTTGCTTCTTCTTCCAGTACATCTTCGTGGTCTTGTTCTTCCTCCTCTTAAAATGCGCACTCGGACAACAACAAAACCTTGCTTGGCTTTATAACCCAAAGCTCTGGCTTTATCAAGTCGCAAAGGTTTCTCAACTCTTACAACTGTTTCGCCTTTCCTCCATTCAATTAACCTTGATCTCCATAAATCTCCAAGGTTTTCTTGGGGCTTTTTCCACAGCGCTTTCATATAAGAATAACTACTTCTCATTTTTCAATATCCAAATTAAGAAAATTTTGCTTTTAAAACTTTACTTTTGCTTATTTTTCAGTCTTCTTCTCATTTTTAATGTCACTCTAAAATAGCAAAATAGATAAATTATTTAAACTCTTCAAGACTGATTTATTCATGCCAGGGGAACCCCAAATTGACCATCTCAAAAATCTTGAAGAGATAGTCCAATATTTAATGTGGGTGCTTCAGCCAGATACAATTCTTACTGAACTGCCTTATGATTTAGACTTCTTAAACAAGTCAGAGCTGGAGAAATATGCAGAATGGTGCCGGGGGTCAGTTTCAGAAAAAGAATTTGACGAAGGCGCCCTCAATATAAATGAGCCCATTACAAGATATTATGTCGAAAGGCTCTATCCCAAGCTCGATAAAATAAAGCAGACAGAGAAAGTAAAATATTGGTTAGGAGAGATGCGCAAGTTGCTTAAAATCCCCGAAGATTATAATATTAAGTTAAATCCCGAGAATATAGACAAAATAAAAGAGAAAATCGCTGAAAGTCCGGGGGAGGGCCATTTTGCCAAGGCAAAAAGAAGAATAAAAATTGCGATAGTTTTGAGATGGCTGCATGACAAAGAATTGTCAAAAAAACTCTCCAACGCGACTAATGAATATATAAAAAGAATTGGGGATTTTTATGGCAAGTGCAAGAAAGGCGAGAATATTGACATCAAAGCAATCGGAGCTTACAAACCCCCTAAAGAGGATTTGGAGTGCATACAAGAGAATCGCGAAAAAATTGACATTGCTTTAATTGAAGCTTCCAAAGAGATCATAGGGATTAAAGAATCCCAAAAGAGAGAGGGGGCGAAAACAGGTATTTATGGGCATTTTGAGGTTGTAGTAAATGCTGTTAACAGAATAAATCTTTTTACAAAGGGCGGAGCAATGGAGGGATATGATTATATTGAACGTTTTAAGGACTCGCTGTTTATGGCTATAATTCTTAATTACGCTCAGGATCCTTACATCAGGCAAACCGCAGAGGTCGTTAAATTACTTGAATGGATTGTTCCTATATATAAGGCATATAAGGGAAAAGAATCAATTGAAGAACTGATTTAATAAAACACTTCTTTAAAAAAATTTAAAAACAGTACATTCTTAGAAGCATTATGAATAAGTGGTTAGAAATTTTAATAGGTTTAATCTTGATAATAGTTCCTATTTTGCTAGTGACTTCAGTGCCTGTGTTCTACAACTGGGGCCTCGCGGCCTTGGAGTTCTTGAAAGGTGGAGTAGTAATTGTTTTGGTTTTAATAGGCGCGTTGTTTGTAATCTTAGGCATAAGTGATTTGAAAGGTTAAACAAGTTAAAGGAAAAGAGAACAGAAAGAAGGAGAAGTAACATTTACTTAATACTCTCCTACATAGCCCGTGCTCATGCTTTTTATTGAACACAAAAATGGGCACAAGAAACTGATTATATCTTTCATGTTCTGTCCTGGAATTGTAAGTTCATTCGGCAACAGAACAAAAGGATCAACTTTCTCTCTTTGCAGCAAATTAATTTCTCCCATTCTATAATTATAAGGAGCTTCTTTTTTCTTCAAATAAGCATAAGCATTATCATTGTTTAATTGGCCAAGTAAATCAACAAATCTTCCAATATATGATTTACTTATTGTGGTATCTGAGAGTATCCTAGAACCTTTTATAACATGTACTATAGGGAACCTTTCGCTGTTATAATGGGAATAGTTCCCTTCATATTCTTGCTCTACTAAATTATAATTAGTATAATTTTCTTTTCCAATGCTTTTACAAGGATCTCTATTTTCTATAAGATGTTCCAAGGCACCAAGATAAATTTTTACAAGGTCAAGATTGAAACATGCTCCATTACTTAAGTCCCAATCTTTTCCAAAACGCGCCTCTCCAATTTCTTGGGCATGTTCTTTTATGATTTTTATAGCTTTTGGATTTGCAACAGTCATCCTAAAATGATATTCAAAATTTCCCAGATTAATATCCAGGGGGTCATAAATTTTTTCTAATGCGTCTCTCACAGAATTTTTTAGGAATTCCAAATGATACTGGGGGTGATAATCTCTAGGCACCTCTATATCAATCGGCTTGTTATTTTTGCATATTATTTTTATTTTTTCTTCTGACATCAGTGGATTAATATTTTTTGCCTTTTAATCCTTGTTGTCATAAAACATATATTTTTAATAATAATTTTATTTGTGGAAAAGTATTTTAATTCTTGATAGTTTGTCTTGCAGTGTTAAGGGGGCGAGAGAATGACATCAGAATATCAAGTATCTCAAGATTTATGCATTAGATGCAAAGGCCGCGGTTGGTGTGGTCAGGGCTGTAAGATTTTGCGCGAGTTAAGACAATTTCAGCCAAAAGTTGGGACAAGTTTCTCTGGCTCGAGCCCTCCCGAAATATTTGTGGGGCATTATGGTTATCCTAATGTATTCACAGGAATCCTCTCGCCTAACGAATATGGCGACACAGAATATTTGAGCATGCCCGAGTCATGGCACTCAAGCCAAGCATCAATACAAGATATTTTGTCATATCGTTCAAGAATGATTTATTCAAGATTCATCTCAGAAATAAAAAGCGCAAGATCTCAGCAAAAACAAAACAAATTCTTGGATTCAATGCAGCAAATCGCTCTTGCCAACAAAGCTGTCGATGCGAGTTTTGAATTAAAGAAAAAACCCCAAATCCGCATCCATCTGGATTCTCATATCGCGATGATAGGAAACCCCGCGCCCCTCAAGAAAGTTACAATAGATTCAAATCCAAAAATCGAAAAGAAAGTTGATTATCTTGCGAATGATACAGATGCAAAGGCAACAACTTCTATCCAAGAACTCTACAAAGCAAATATCGCTGTAAGCAACATCATCAAGATTCTTAGCGCTGGCATGTTAGGCATGAGGACTCAAAGAAAACTTGTTCCGACAAGATGGGCAGTCACAGCAACTGATGACACACTGAGCAAAAATCTATTGAGAAACATAAGGCATTATCCTGAGTTATCAACATATCAGTTGTTCATCGCAGATTATCTCGGCAATCATTATAACATTTTGCTGATGCCCGGCTGCTGGGGCTTTGAAGTCATCGAAGCATCGAGCAAAGGATATTTTGGCATGGGCTCCAAAAAAGAAATTGCGATGTGGCACGATTACGAGTTCTTCCAGGCCCGCAAGAGATATGCATCAAGTGTGACAGGAGCATATTATGCAAATCGTCTCGGAATTTGTGAATATTTAGACAAGATAAAAAAACAGGCTTCTGTGCTAGTATTCAGAGAAGTCCGCGAAGAATACTGGGCGCCTTGCGGTGTGGGAATTTTGAGAGAAGTTACAAGAGAAGCAATGTCGAAGAAACCGCAAGAATTCGCAACAATAGAAGAAGCTTTGAGCGCAGCTCAGAACAATTCCAAGCTTCCCCTCTCGCTTTACACAGAAAAATCAAAACTCTTGGCAAATTTCAAGAAACAAACTAGACTTAGTAGATTTTTGTGAATTCTTACAAAGTTTTTAACACTAGCATCAGGGCCAAACCAATTATTATGAAAATGAACTGCAAAAGGGATTCTGAAACCCTGGTTTTTTTATGCAATTCTGGAATCAAATCAGTTGCAGCAATATAGATAAAGCCTCCTGCTGCAAATGGCAAAAGAAATGCTACGTTAATTGCAGAACCAATGAAATAGCCAGTTAATGCCCCAAAGAATGCTGTCAAAGCAATTAAGAAATTATAAAATAGGGCCTTACTTTTCTTGAAACCGCCATAAACTAAAACCCCAAATTCTCCTATTTCCTGGGGAATTTCGTGCATGATCACTGCAATCGTAGTTGTAATCCCGAGGTTTAAGTTTATTAAATAAGCAGCTGCAATGATTAAACCATCAATAAAGTTATGCAAGGCATCGCCGAAAAGAATTGCGTAGTTAAAGGGGTGAATAGAACAATGTTTTTTATGACAGTGCCTCCAATGCAAAAATTTTTCAAGAATAAAGAAGCTTAGAATCCCAAAAATTACGAATAAAGAAGCTTTTTCTATCCCCAATTCAAGTGATTCTGGCAAAAGATGGAAAAAAGCTCCTCCAAGCAATGCACCTGAAGCTAAAGCTATCAATAAGGTAAGGATTTTGTTAAGAAATTTTTCTTTTATTGCTAAAAAGACTATTCCTACAAGAGATATTAAGCTTACTACAGCTACAGAAATTAAAATCCACAGCAACATATGTTATCTTTGTAAATCTATTTTAAATATTTTTGTAACTATAAAAGTTCCATCGCTTTCTCAAGCATAATCATCTCTTCATTAGCCTTGACAACAGCTGTCCCAAACTTCAAAGGCAGATAGCCGCAGATTTTATTTCTTATGAACTCGCTCTCCTCGCCGATTCCCCCAGAGAAAACAACAAAATCAATGTAACCCAATGCAGCTTTGTATGCGCAGACTTGTTTCGCTATATTATAACAGAAAATATCTAAAGCCTGGGCATTTTTAACATCCCCCCTCCTGTCAACAATCTTTTTTACATCTCTCGAGCCAGTCAAACCATATAATCCACATTCATTATTCAAAATATCTTTAGCTTTCTTCAATCCAAATTGTTCTACAAGAAACAAAACAATTCCAGGATCTATGCTCCCCGCTCTTGTCACCATCATGATTCCTTCTAAAGGTGTCAGCCCCATGCTTACATCAAGTGCTTTTCCCTTTGATATAGCTGCAACACTGCATCCCGCTCCGAGATGGCATGAAACAATATTCTTGTCAGGGAAATGTTTCGCGATATACTCGTGATTCAACCCATGGAACCCATAACGCTTAATTCCATATTTCTTCGAGATTGCCGTCGGCAAAGCATAAGTTTTTGCTTTGTCAGGAAGCTCAGTAAAGAAAGAAGTGTCAAAGACAGCGATTTGTTTAGCATGTTTCGCGCATTTCTGGGATAACTTGATTACTTCAAGCTCGCGGGGATTGTGCAAAGGAGCGAACTTAGAGTATTTCACAATCTCCTTAATAATTTTTGCAGTTATGAAACAAGGCTTGCTCAACTCGCCGCCATGAACCACTCTGTGGGCAATACAAGAAGGATTACATTTCTTCACAGCCTCGCGGACAATCTTCTGATAATCCTTGGATTTGTTTGTACAGAAGGTTTTTTTCTCCTTCAAGTTCTTGTTATCATAAAAACTGTATTTCACTGTCTCTGAACCAACATTAAATATCAAAAATCTCATTTTTTAGTTTTTGCCCTCGTTTTTCTTAAGTTTTCTTTCTTTATTATTCTTTTGAACAAGTGCTCGGGAGAGGTTTCAAGGAAAACTCTGCTTTCAAACTTGTCTCGCAATACATTTTCCAAGAACTGGGCGATGGTTGTGTCGCTTGATATCATGAAAGGATAGCCAAAATGAACATCGACTCCCAAGGAAGCAAAAAACATTCCAATTGCGATGGCTTTTTCAGTTATCGGCATCGGACATGATATCAAGAAAGGCATGTCAGTTATTCTCTTGCCACTCAATTCCGAAATTCTTTTAAAAACTTCCGCGATTCTCGAGTTGTTAACACAAGAACCCATGTGATAAACTCGCTTGCCATCCAACAATCCATTCTGTCCGAACTTGAAAGCCATGCATCCTGTAGTAAGAATAATATAATCTTTGCTTAATTTCTTATATATTGGAATCCAATCTTCTTTAACTCGGGGGTTTGCACATCCAACCACTCCGATAATCCCTTTGACCTTTCCTTTCTCAAGTTGCTCTTGCCATTTTTGCAGAGGCAAATTGTCCTCGGAAAAACCCACAACAACTTCTCTCCTTACTTTCTTGAGTGAGATTTCCTTTCTCTTTCTTCTGTTCGCTCTTGCAAGCTGGATAATTTTCTTCGCGTTTTCCTCAGCTTCTTTAGGATTTCTGAAAGGCATATGCATTGCATTAGGGATTCTGCATAATTTGTTAGTTGTTATAAGAACAGTATGATAACACTCGCACAAATCAGCCAAGGAGGGCATAATGCATTGAACATCTACAACCATTGCCTCGACAGCTCCTGAAGCAATCACATCCTCCTGCAGAATAAAATGTGCAGCCATCGGGATTCCATATCTCGCCAGAACACTCGCGCCAGTGCAGCAGACTCCAATCAGATTGATATCTTTATTTTCGGGCTTTTTCATCTCTTTCGCAAGAGCAATCGCCAACATGGGCTCGTGTCCATGAACCGCGATATTCACTTTATCCTCGCGAATAACCCCCATATCCAAAATTCCCTTTCTAACTTCAGGCTTGCCATAATATCTGTCCTCAAGTTCTGTAGCGAGATACAATCCATAATAACCGTCAACAATCCCCATCCTCATTGTTCTTTTTAATATGCTCGTGTAGTCTGCATCAACACCCATTGATGAGGCATGCAAGGCTTCGCTGATGTCTTTGAAATGCTCAAAATGAATCACAGGCACAATTCCCAACTCTTGCCATAACTTGTAAAGATAGCTCGGAGCCTTTTTTTCAATATAAAGTTGAGGATAATCTAATTCCAAAAAGTTTTTGAGATGATAAGCATGTCCGACATGGCAAGCTGCTCCTGCAGCTGCAAATCTCAATAAATTGCGAGCCACAACCAAATCTTGATTTGCTCCGCACACTCCTCGTTGTTCTTTTGCCACAACTCTGCAAGGCCCCATCAAGCAGTTCCTGCAGCACTTGCCCTGCAATCCTATAGGACAAGGAGCCATTAGTTTCTCCCTTTCGCAAACTAATGGGATATTGCATTTCTTTTTTTTCTCTATCTTCTTTTTTTTCTTCTCTTTTTTCATTTTTTCTTTTTTCTCAGTTCATCAACTTGTAGAACAGTTATCGCAGCCAAGTTTACAATATCTTGTATTGAGCATCCTCTTGACAAATCATTTACTGGCTTGTTCAAGCCCTGTAATATCGGGCCGATAGCATGCCATCCTGCAAATCTTTCAACAAGCTTGTAGCCAATGTTACCTGCATCGAGGCAAGGGAAAATCAAAACATTATAAGCTAAAGCTTTCGCGCCCTTCATTCTGGCTACATTCAAGTTCAGCGCCGCGTCAGCTTGAATCTCACCTTCAACATTCAAATCTGTTTGTTTTAAAATTTTTACAGCCTCGCGCACATTATCAACACTCAAGCCCTTGCCCGAGTCCTTGGTAGAATAAGACAACATCGCTACTACAGGCTCAGTTTTTGTGATAAGTTTGAAAGTTTTCGCGCTCAGCTCTGCAATTTCAGCGAGCTGTTCTGGATTCGGCTCAGGCTGCGCAGCGCAGTCAGCGAAGAGCATCGCGCTTTTCTTGTCAGGCGATATCATGAGAAAAGCACCGCTGGTTCTCTTGACTTCTGGCGCCATAAACTTAAAAGCAAGATATAATGTCATCGAGCTTGAATGAGAAGCTCCAGTTATTATCGCATCTGCCTCGTTGTTGTGCAGCATTAACTCTGCTTTCTCAAGATTTTTCTCAATTCTCCTGTCTTTCAATGTAATCACTTTAGCTATATTTTCATCTTCTATAATTTGTATCGCTTTGTTCACTCTAGAATCCTGCTCGGGAAAAACAATCCTCACAACTCGATGTTTGTTAATCCCTCTAGCTCTTTTTCTTATATTCTCAATCATCTCGACCTCTTTTTATTACTATCTCAAAGCTTTTCCAAAAACTTTTTTATTTTCTTCCAAGAACTGCGGCCTTATCCTTTCCTTGATTGCTTCCCATAGTTTTTCTTTTTTGAACGGCAGTGCTTTCTTTTTCAAGGCATAACCCACCATAAAAATATTAGTTCCTGTTACATTGCCTGTCTCTTTCCTCACAATCGCATCAGCATCCACAACATAAACTTTTTTTGAAATCTTTTTTAATTTTTTCACAATATCCTGCAAACTCAATGACGAGCGGAAGGCTTTTGCATTTACAATGAATACAGTTTCCTTGTTCGCCCAATAGCTCGCGCGCAAAGCCTCCAAAGCCTCGAGAGCAATAATCAAGTCAGCATCGCCTTTCATCACAACTGGCGAATAAACTTTTGAGCCAAATCTGACATGACAATCCAAAGCGCCTCCGCGCTGAGCCAACCCATGCAACTCAGATTGTTTCACATCATATTTGTGTTTCAGGGCAGCTTGGGCAATAATCTCAGCAATAGTCAATATTCCTTGTCCTCCATATCCTCCGACAATCAAATTAAAATTTTTATTTTTCTCTTTTTTATTAATTTTCTTTTCCATTTTATTTTTCCTATTTCTCCTCTTTGACTTCTTCTTTTACAATCTCAATGCAATCAGGATAAAGTTGTTTACACACAGAGCAGCTCCAGCACAAGTTCTTATCAATAAACCATTTGCTTTTCTTTCCTTTTTCTTTCTGAATTGCAGGACAATCAAATTTTGCTAACTCATTCAATTCAGGTTTTTGTTTGATAATCTGATATTTTGGAAGTTTCACTCCCTTTCGCGAAGCTTGTCTCACGAAAGCCAAGCGACATTCTCCCTTTGCTACTATAACAGAAACTCCTTGAGACTCATAAGCATCCTTGATATCGCTGCACAATTTGTCAAAATTGTAAACCTGAGATGTCTTTACAAAATCAACTTTGCATGCTTTAGCAATTTGCTCTATATCGATGACTTTTGTCTCATCTCCCATCGCTGTGATTCCTGTGACCGGATTTGGCTGATGTCCTGTCATCGCAGTCCATCTATTATCAAGAACGATGACAAGAGCATTTGCTTTATTATAAACCAAATTTAACAGAGCAGGAATGCCTCCATGCAAGAAAGTCGAATCTCCGACAAAAGCAACAGTTTTCTTGCCGGTTGTTTTAGAAATTCCATGCGATATTCCAATTCCAGCACCCATGCTGACAATATAATCAGGAAGTTTGAATGGCTCGGTTGCTGCTAAAAGATAACATCCTATGTCTCCACCAAAAATCTTATCTTTGCCCAGGACTTTGGAAACAGCATAAAATGTCGCGCGATGAGGACATCCAGGACAAAAGAAAGGCAATCTTCTCTCAACTTCAACAGAAGCTCGTAAAATTTCTTCTGAAACTGGCTTGTTTAATATTTTTGCCAATCCCATAAGAACAATTTCGGGTTTCAGTTCTCCTGTTTCAGAGAAAAATTGTTTTCCATAAACCTTCAACGAGCATAATTTCTTGATTTCTTCCTCGATAATCGGATCAAGCTCTTCGATAATCACAACTTCTTGCAGATTTTTCATAAATCCCTTGATTTTTTCAGCGGGGAACGGATAACTGAAGCCAAGCTTGGACAAAGGCAATTTAATATTTAATTTGTCAAAAGCCTCTCGAACATAATCATAACTAACTCCAGAAGTGATAATTCCTATCTTGCCCTCTCCTTTCTCAATCGAGTTGAAAACTGATTTTTCAGAAAGCTCTTTTATCTTAACAATTTTTTCAAGAATTTTTTTATGCAAGCCTACAGTTACTGCACAGCCAATATTAAACTCCTTTTTCTTAAAGCTCGCTTGAGTTCTTGTCTTGACAATTCGCCCAAAGTTAACAATCGACTTGGCATAGGAAACTCGCGTTGTGAGTCTGATAATCACAGGAGTCTTGTAAAGCCACGCCAAAGAGAACGCAGCTTTAGTCATATCCAAAGCCTCTTGCGCGTTACTTGGCTCGAACATCGGAATTTTGCTCAACTTTGCAAAGTGCCTCGAATCTTGCTCTGTCTGTATAGAGCTGAAACATCCAGGATCATCTGCAACTACAACAACTATTGGACAAGAAAAATAAGCCAGAGGCATCAATGAGTCAAGAGCAACATTCAATCCATAATGTTTCATTGCTACGAGAGATTTTGCTCCAGAGAACGCAGCTCCAGCAGCAGCTTCCAAAGCAACTTTTTCATTAACGCTCCACTCAAAATAAATTCCTGTCTCTTGGGCAATGCTCGCGAATGTGTTGCCTATTTCACTCGCAGGAGTGCCAGCATAGCTAGAAGCAAAGCTCATGCCTGATTCCAAAGCACCGCGAACAATGGCCTCATTGCCAAATATTAAACCTCTTTTATCTTTCAACACTTCCATCTTACTTCTGTTTCAATGTTTTTTGAATTTAAAAAGTTTTATTAAAAAGCTGATGATTAACAGTTGATTTTCAGCTCCTTTGCGTTTACTATGGCATCTGACACCTTTTTTCTTGCTTTTAGCAAAACCCTATGAAATGTGGGTTGGGAGATTCCCATGGCTTTTGCAGCCTTTTTCTGCTCCATCCCTATAACATCTTTGAGCCTTAAGGCTTCCAGCTCCTCTCTCGCCAAGTACAAAGTATCGAGGACGAGTGGTACAATTGGTACAAAATCCTCGCACTTTATTTCACAGCTTGTTTTTTTCAGTTTTTTTGGGCGCGCCATTTTCAGTGACAGCATTAGCCAGAGCCAGTGACACCTCCTCTTACTCAGTAGATATATTATGAATATATATTCATAACCATATTTAAATATTTCTATCTTGTCACTATTCTGTTTTTGATATAACTTTCTGAGCACAATAATCTTTTTTAGGGGTAGAAAAATAATAGGGCCATGGTTGAGGGATTTAGCGAAGCACATTTAGAATTTATTCAACATTTAAAACCACAATTAGTTGAGCACGACTACATTGTTCCACTAAAAAATTTTGATGAGTTGCATAGAATACTTTCTCATTTATCTTGCGGTGCGCGCAAATTATCAAATGAAGAATATGGTTATTTTGGTGCTCGTAATTTATACAGTACTCTACGATTTTGTAAATTTTGTCCAGTTGAAGATTTACCAACGCTCTATGCTGGAACAAGCAGCGAGGGTCTCGGGGCTTTTATAGGTTTCCCAAAAGAAATTTATCAAATAACTACTTCTATTGGTGTAGAATTCGGCAAGGCAGAAGAAATGCTTCGCGCCTATTTAAATACATGGCATAAAATTTTAGAAAATAAATCTCTTGAATTATTGTCAGATTCAGAAAATGAACATTTTCCAACTCGTAGCATTGCTAATAACAGCCCGATTAATGAGATGTTCTTTTCATTCTGGGATCTTTTGTTTGATTTAGAAGAAGTTGTAAAAAAGAAAGAAGAACATCCACATGGTGATAAGTATAAGTATAAATTTAAGATTTGTTCAGATCATAACAATGAAGATTCTTTGTCGCAATTAAGACCTATATACATAGAAATGACAAGAGGGCGCTTTAAGAAGTATGATTTAGCTCTTCAAGAGGGGGATATAGAAATTATTTTTAGTAAAAAGAAAATTTTTAGTTTAGATTAATAAGAATTCTTAAAATCAGGACTAACAGAACTATCTAAAGAACAATTTCTATGTCAATCTCATCTTCGACAGTGTTGCTGTCTTCGTCATATGCTCTTGCCATGATTGTGTGCTCGCCTTCATCAAAATCCTCAGGGTTGTTAAAATCCCATTTCCAAGGATAATCTTCATCAGTAAATTGATGATCACCATCAATATAAAATCTTACTTCAGTTATCGCGCTTTCATTGCCTGTAACAGTTGCCTTGACATCAACTCCATCTTCCCCTATCTCCTCGCCATCATCAGGATCTGTTATCTCAATGCTAAAGTCACTAGGCTCTTCCTCTTCTGCCTCGCATACACAATCGCTGCTGCATGTTTCATCTGATGCACAGGTGTTGTTAGTAGACATGTAATCGCATTCTTCCTCTCCGTTGACTTTCCCGTCTCCGCACACAGGAGGGGATATCATAAAACACTTGCATGAAACACATATTGCCCCCTCTTCACAGCCGCAAGGCTCTAACTTATGATCGCATTCCTCACCTTCGTCAATTTTAGCATTTCCGCAGCAGCACTTGGGTTTTGGACAGGCATTGCTCCCACAGATTTTTGTGGCAATAGCATTTATCTGGGCTTGTGTGGGTTTTGCTTTATCACTCCATGTCCTTCCCATAATGTTTTCGCCGTAAGTTCCGCTGCTCGCGTTATATTCGTCTCCTAACCCCATCATATGGCCTGCTTCATGAGCCGCATCATGGATAGTTCCTTGGACTCCAGGCAGCGCTTCATTCATATGATTAGACCACCATCCAGAGATATCACCAACTCCGCTCGCTGCAATTCCTCTCATGTATCCTCTATAAATCTTGCCCGAGGCATCTTTGGCATAATCTGCAGTAACATCAATGCAATGATATCCTGGCGTTGGATTGTTTTCACATAAGCCAGAGATGCTCTTCCACTCAACCTCGACTTTCAAAGGACATTTACAGTCGCCTAAAGTGTAGCCATTCCATACAGTTTCAATATCATTAACCCAATTATTAATTGTGGTATTATCGCCTCCAGAGAAAGCAATCTTGATAGTTATCTTTATCTCACAACCAGCTGTCGAACAAGTGGTTTCAGCCATAGCCAGATTCGATAAACTGATAAGAACTACAAATATTCCGATTAACATCAATAATTTATATCGTGAATTTTCCATTTGTTTTATTCCATTTTAAATTATTTTTATTATTATCCCACCATGCGTTCCACTGAGCTTTGTCAACTCCGAAAGTTTGATTAGTGTATGCTTGCAAAACCATTGCACAATGCGAGTTGATTTGCATGACAGGTTCGCTTGGTTTTAATATCGCTGTATTCTCCAATTCTGCTATCAACACAGGAATCCCATCTTTAGAGCCAAAAGACATAGCTAACTCAGCTGCTGTAACTCGAACATTTACATCAGTGTCAGTCATCGCGTCTTTCAGATAGCTTAGAACAGACACAGAACTGTTGTGCCCCACTGCAGATAATCCGACAACAGCTGCATATCTTTCATTGCTGTTGTTGCTGTCGAGCATTTTCACAAGCGTCGGGACAGCAAACTTCCCAACAGCTGTAAGCGCATCTAAGTTAAGGGTATTGATATTAACTCCGTCATAACCAGAAACAATTGTCACAACAGCAGCCTTGCTCTCATTAGTCTCTGCTGTTGGAACAAATCTCATAAATATGTTAAATAAAGAACTCATGTCAAAAGATTTTATTGAAGGTATTAAAAAGTATACCCCTACGCCAAGGCCGATCACAACAATAACTCCTATAATGATAAACAAAAGTTTCTTGCTAAAATGAAACCCCCCCTTATACTTGCCGCTTACCTCCTTGTCTTTGTGATGATTAATATCTCTCATGCTTGTTATGCCTCGTTTTTCTTACTACTTTTTGTTTTCGGTGCTTTTTATATTTTATTATTTTTCCTTTCTACTCACTTTTTGATTAATTTCAGTATCTTGTCAACTTGTTTCTGAGTTTCTTGAAGCGAGCTGCCATTATCTATCTTGAAATCAGCCATCTTGAAAGTTTTGTGGAAGTTAAATGTCGCTGATTCTATCGCCTCCTGATGCAAAAATTGCTCATAAGTTTCGCTGTCTCCTTTCCTTCCTCGCTTCCTCGCGCGCATGAATCTCACAAATGGCTCTGCATCAACCATAATAATCTTGGCCCCGAGCTTTTTCTTGGCAAGTTCAATATCTATGGTTGTTCTCAAGCCGTCGACAACAACATTTTTCATTGACATGTGATCCTTGGTTTTTATCTCAGCAATTGCTTTATTTACAAGATAATCCTCGCCATATCGAGCTCGAAGCTCATGCTGTAATTTTCTTAAGTTATCTCGAGTAGGTTTGATTTCCCTTTTTCTTGCTTCCGCGCGTAGAAAGTTGCTCATGACAATTTTCTTGAAATGATATTTCTTTACAAGATGATTAGAAACAGAATCTTTTCCAGAAGCGATAGTTCCGATAACTCCTATGACAAACGGCTTGAATCCTAACTTTTGTAACACCATCTTACCTCTTTTACTGATTATCTACGAGAAAGAGATTTAAAAGGTTTTTGAATATATCCTTTAAAAAAATAGTTTTGCATGATATAAATGTTTAAAATAATAAACAACAATGAACTAAAGGAGTTAAGATGAGCGAAGAATTTGAAAAAAAACTAAATGAGTTGTATGGAGAAACTTTCAGAGATACTGGAGAGAGGTTTACAGTATATTGCAACAACGCAGACAAACACGGGCATCCATTAGGTGGAACTGAAATGAGAAGAGTTGATTCTACATTGACTAGCAGAGGAGGTTTAGACGAGCCTATTTTTATATATAATTATCACTGTGATTGTGGTGCTAAAGCGACAGTGATTTATCGATGCGATGGTGCTAAAGCGACAGTGATTATAGAAAGTTACAAGAAATAAAAAAATTAAAGTTGCAAGGCGGCGCGAAAAGATTAAATAATAGTTTTTTTCTATTAGAATTATGGAATCTGAAGAAGAGTTTAATAAAAGGTTTTTCAAAGAAGGTGTTGCAGTTCGTTCCATTGATGAATGGGGCACTCATTTTTTTGTAAGAGTCACCAAAGATAGTATAGAGCTTTATGAACCAACTGAAATACATATTCAGAGAAAGGACCTTAAATCACAAAGATTGGAATATCTTGCTTTTGATTTAGAATATGATCACAATTCGATTAAAAATACTATTAATTCTTCATTTTTTTATTCTTCACGTGAAAAATATCGGAATTATCTAAAAGAAAAAATTCAACATACTAGAAACGCTGCCACAAAACTAGCTCATGAAATATTAAACTTATATGGTGATGGTTGTGGTGGGGAAGACTGCGGAAGTTGTGGGGAGTATAGTTTTTGTAGCACGATTTAAACGCCATCGAGCAATTAATCTAAATTGAGATTATCTTATTGTCCAGCTGCCAATCCTTTTCTTTCTCTTATTTGTCTGATGATTTTTTCCTGGAGTTCTTTTGGCACAGGCTCGAAGCTCTGGTCAATTAAAAAGAATGTGGCTCGGCCTTCTGTCGCGCCTCTCAAATCATTGCTCAATCCAAACATCTCGCTGACTGGCATCTTTGCCTCTATCTTCACATGGTCTTCTTCCTGCTCGACATTAAACAATTGTCCTCGCTTGCTCTGGATTATTCCATTTATGTCAGCCATAAAATTAAGCGGGCCTTCGAATCTCAAAATCTGCAATGGCTCAAATAGAATAGGTCTCGCGTCAAACATGCACGCTTTTACAGCGTCGCGGACAGCAGGGAGGACCTGAGCAGGCCCCCTATGAATAGCATCTTCATGAAGCTTACAGTCCATTAATGAGACTTTGAGCTTAGTACAAGGCTCTCGCGCTAATGGCCCTTGATCAACGACTTGCTCAAAACCATCCATGATAAGTTCGATGACTTCTCCTATGGCAACAATTCCTCTTGTCTTGTCCAAGAGAACGCAGTCTTTGTAAATCTCTCTGTACTGCTTGGCCTCGTCATTGCTAATCCCAAATGAAACCAGAGTTTTGACAAGTGTATCATCTTTTTTCTTGATTCTTTTTTCTGCAAGATTGCCTGAGCGCAAAGCATTGTAAACCGCGTCTTCAAGAGGCTCGACAATTAGATAAAAAACATTGTGCTTGTTCGGACTTCTTCCCTCTAGTTCTCTAGAAGCCTTGGTGATTGTCTCTCGATAAACAACAATTGGTTCAGATGTATTAATCTCCACGTTTTTTTCAGTCTTGATTCTGTTAGCAATAATCTCCAAATGCAGCTCGCCCATGCCAGAAAGCAAATGCTGTCCTGTTTCCTCATTAATCTGAACTTTAATTGAGGGATCTTCCTTGCCGACTTGTTTCAAGACACTAATTAACTTCGGCAAATCCTGAGGTTT
The DNA here is from genome assembly GCA_964354405.1 of Candidatus Woesearchaeota archaeon. GTDB lineage: Archaea > Nanobdellota > Nanobdellia > Pacearchaeales > UBA284 > JAVZYK01. The sequence goes on from CAYGZP010000002.1 coordinate 97,740, forward strand.
CTTAGCCTCGATAGCCTGGGTGACAACAGGCTCGAACAAATGAGTTATCTCTTCAAAAGCCTGCTCGGGTTCAGTAGTCAAAGTCTCGCTGGCATTGCTCTCAATTCCTCCGACAGCCAAAACATTTCCAGCAGGAATCTCTTCCATCTGTTCTGTCTTGATTCCGTCGTAGATGAAAACCTGCTGGACCTTTTGTCTTGCCTTTGCATTATTCAGATAAACCTCCATGCCCGCGCGTATCGTTCCTGAGAATAATCTTCCGATCGAGAGTTCCTTGCCTGTTCTCTGATCAACAATAATTCTTGTGATAATAAAAGCAACTTTTCCTTGGGCATTGCAATTCAAAAGATCCTTGCCCAGCTCGCTCTCAAGTTCGCCATGCCATATCTTAGGGATTCTGTATTTTTGCGCCTCGAGCGGCGAGGGATGATGCTTAATAACCATATCAAGAATTACTTCGTATAAAGGAGCATTTTTCCAAACCCAGTCATTCCTTTCTTTCTCACCCATTTCATAAATTTTGCTGATATCCTTGAACGAGACGCTTTTCTTCTGCATAAAAGGCAATGACAAAGCCCAATTATCTCGCGCACTTCCAAAAGCAACCGACCCATCAGCAATATTGACTTGCCATTTTTGTTTATACTCGGGCTCGGCGATTCTTTCAATAAGGCTGTTAAAATTCGCGATGATTTTAACAATTCTTTGCTGCATCTGTTCAGGCGATAGTTTTAACTCTTTGATGAGCCTATCAAACTTATTGATGAACAGTGTTGGCTTGACTCGTTCTTTCAAAGCTTGTTTTATAACAGTCTCTGTCTGCGGCATTATTCCTTCGCTCGCGCACACAAGGACAATTGTCCCATCAACAGCTCTCATAGCTCTTGTTACATTTCCAGAAAAATCAATATGCCCCGGAGTGTCAATCAGATTAATCAGATACTCTTGACCTTGGAACTCGTGAGCCATTGAAACATTTGCAGCATCGACAGTCAATAATCTTGTTTGCTCATCTTCATGCTGCCATGTCATCATTCCCTTGTCCAAATCTCCTGCGCTCATCTCTGACATCAATCCTGCTGCCGCGAGAAGGTTATCAGTCATCGCTGTCTTGCCATGATGTATATGGGCAGAAGTGCAGACATTTCTAATATTAGCCGGCTTAGTAATAATCCTCTTAAATTTGTCAATCCTTGATTCCTTTGCCATTTTTTTATTTCCTTCTTTTTATCGTTTCCTGAAAACCATTTTTTTAGGACTGCAAATCATCACAAAAATATCCTTCTTTTTTGTCAAATAAGTCATAACTGACCTTAATCTCTCATATCCCTCGGCAATCAAGTTTGATTTATCTATAGATTTGTCCTCAGCTGAAACTCCTTCTTCATATAAGTGTTTATTGATGGAATATTTAGTCCAAACCAAATTTCCCTTTCCCTCATATCTTACATCCTTGACTTCTACTTCAACATATTCCTCTTTTTCCAAGAGTTTTAAGATAGTTTGGTCTAAAAAATCGATGGTTTTTGTTTCTTCTTTCTTCATTTTCGCCATTTAACATCTATCAAAGGAGCATTTTTAAAAGTTTTCTTTATCTAACGCTACAATAATATTTTTAAAGGCATATCGATAAGATAAAAAATGGAAAAATTAAAGAATATTATCTTGGCAGGTTGCTTTTTGTGCTCCAGTCTTTTTTCTAAAGAATTAGTCGACAGTTTATCATATAAGTTTAACATCTTGTGTTTTGATGGCAAATGTACTCTAAAAATCTATGATTTAGGCAATAACATCCTTGAGCTGTATAGCAAGATAGAGCCGCGAGGACTGCTAAGCACAATTATTCCAGTAATAACCAAATTTGAGTGCAGGACAGAAATGCAGAAAGAGCAGAGCATTTATACTGAAAGTGGCAGTAAGAATATCTATTATTTTAATGCAGGCAGTAAAAGGAAAGACATCCTGTCCGCGGTTCATGGTTTCTTAGAATACTGCCGGGGCGACAGCCTTGAAAAGCATCCCATTTTCAGTGAGAATTCTTTGGAAGTGTTTGTTAAAAATAAGAATAGTATAGTCAAAAACGCAATCTTAGAAGATTATCTATTGTATTACAATAATGAGGTTGTCCAAACCAAAAAAGTCACGATAAAAAACTGTCCGGATAACAAGACAGATATTTATCTCTATATTTTTGAGGGCAAAGTCATCCGTGCAGACATGACTGTAAGCACCATTTTTGGGACTCCAACTCTAACAGCAATACCCATAGAACCCGAAGAGAAAAAATAGCTAACGCGCTTACCTCGCCGAGTCTGCTTGCTTTTCTGTCTCGATTTTCTTTGTAACTGCAAAACTTTCATTGCTTCTCTGGCTGGCGAGTATAATCTCGTTAGCAAGAGTCTCTTGAATTTTCTTTTTCTTGCCGAATGACTTGTCATGCGCGCCATGAATCATATTTCTTAATGCAAGATTAACCCGTCGCAAAGGAGAAATATCAACAGCCTGGGGATATCTCGCTCCACCATATTCGATAGTTGTGATTTCGTCGCGAGGCGAAGCATTCTCAATCGCCCTCACAAGAATCTGCACAGGATTTTCTTTAGTTTTCTCGCCGATAAGTTTGAGTGTGTCAAGAACAATATTCGCGCCTTGCGTATACTTGCCCGAGACTTTTGTCATAATCTTGTGTTTCTTTCCCCTATGCCCAGGAACTGCCAATTCATTGATGAGCCTTTCAACAATGTTGACTTTTGCCTTGCCAAATTTTTCAACATGTCTCCCTTTTGACTTTAACAGCAATCTCGCATCCAAATTGATATATTTCCTCAATGCAGGATCTTCCACTCGAATTTCAGAAACATCATAAACATCAAACAGTTTCATATTATCCCCCATTATCTCCTACCCTTCTCTATCTTTCCATGAACAAGCATCGAAAGGGGCTGGTCATTTACTTTTATTACCTGATAACGAACACAAGGAATATCGCCTTTGGCTCTTCCCTGTTTTCCGCCGATACTTTCAATCAGGACTTCATCGTGCTCGTCGATAAACTTCTGTGCCAAATTGCCGGGAAGAAAGGCAGTAACCTGCCTGTTATTCTTGATAAGCTGAACTCTAACGCACTTTCTCATTGCTGAATTTGGCTGCTTAGCCTCCATTTGAACTTTTTCAAGGACAATTCCCTTGGCTTGAGCAGCTCCCTCAAGAGGATCTGATTTTTCCTTTAAGTGTAAAAGTCTTTTCTTGTAATTCCAAATACTCCAACGCGCGCTTTGGCGCTTTTTCTTCAATTTTCTTCCACTCATTAATCCCATTTTCCAAGTTCCTTAGCAAAGTAAATGTCCATAACTAACTTTATAAATGTTTTTCTCCTATTAGCGATATGACAACAATTCATTATGAAAATGCCGAGGACATCAAGAGAAAAATTGAATTAATTGTCCGAATTCTCGATATGAAACATGTCAATCCATCTCGAGTCTATTGTATCAGGAGCCATGGCTCGAGTTCTCGAGGAATAATCGCGAGATGTCATTCGCTGCCAAAAATCATGCAGCAAGTTCTCGCGATAGAGCCCGCATACATAATTGAGGTTATCAGCGAGAGTTTTGACAAGCAAAAGGAAGAAGAACAAGTCAAAACTTTAATTCATGAACTCATGCACATCCCAAAAACATTCGGCGGAGGATTCTTGCATCACAATGTTGTGACTCGAACAAAAATAGACAGACTTTACAACAAATTCCGCCAGTTCCAAAGTTCGTCGCTGTCAAGTAAAAATATCGTCGAGCAAAAGATTTAAATATTCGAGAGCATTTGAAATTGCATAATAAATGGCTAAGGCTTTATTACATTCACATTAAAGCTATGAAAAGGAGGTAAATCAAAATGGGAAAAGTTCTCGTAAGAGGCGTAGTTAAAAGAAAGAAAGGTTATCTTTACTATGTTGACGGAAAAGGAAACGTCTGCGAAGCAAAGATGGCACGCGGCGGACGAAAGAAGAAAAAGAGATAAAACTCTTTTTTATTTTTTTATTTTAATTTTCTTTTTTTTTGTTTTTTATTAGTTCTATGTTTGTGTTGTAATGTTAAAGCAGATTTCTTTCATATTATATGCTGTGCTTTTTATTTCATTACAAAGACTTGCGTTTCCGTTTTCAATGGCATACCACTGAATGCATAAATCCTTTTGAGTATCAAGATTTTCCATTGTGCATGAGAAATCACATGAAATGTTTCTACACTCTGTCCAGTCTTTAGTCGCCTTTGCCTTGCAGAATCCCCTGGCTTTGGGCATACTGCACTTGTCGCATACAGAAATATCCCCTGTAATAATAACATACTCTTGAATACATCCATCATAATCTGTCACATTGAATAACTTGAACAATAAGTCACAGGCATAGTCACTCCTAGATTCAAGTGCAATGTTTGCCACGCATCTGCTAATTTTACCATCACGCGACCATCCGTTTGCATCAACAAGGGGTTCGGACATCAAGGAGCTGCAATTATCAATGATTATTTTCTCAAGCGCAGCGCGCTGCGCTTCTAAGTCAATTATAGAAAAATTAGTTCTTGCGACTATAATCCCGCTATCGTTTTTAATTGTCAGAAGCTCAATAATGTATTCGCCCACTACAAGCCCATGATAATATTTATTTTGTTCTACCCAAGTGGAGGTTTTTGCAACGAATGTTTCATACACCGGCTTTATTACATTCCCTCCCTCATCAAGGATTCTAAACCCATAGATTGTTCCTTTAACAAGTCCTCGCTGCTGGAGAAAAAACCATAAGTCTATTCCAAGAGAGCTTATCACATTTTTATCATTATCCAGAACAACCACTTGGACATCAGGAGAAATATTTTCAGAAATGCTTAAATTTAATCCCGGAGGCGTTTCAGTTTGTTGAAAACACCCACTTCCGCTCACTAAAACTATCACAATTAACAATATTGCAAATAAAATATAAGATGTTACACCCCATTTTTTATTCATATTAAATATAGAATCTGTTTGTTTATAGGTTTTTCGGAGGAGTAAATTGCAACTAATCGCTGTTGAGTGAGGTCAAGCGTAGCAAGAAAATTTTTAATCTTCGTAAATATTCTTTCTGTGTCCAGCTTTCACAACTATAAGAGTCTTTGTCGAATTATCTATATCAATAATTAATCTATAATCTCCAACTCTCAACTTAAAACCTCTAATTTCTTCAAGATGCTCGAGAAAGTGAAATGGGTCTTCTTTACATTGTTGGAGTTTATTCCAAATTCTTTCTTTAAGTTCTTTTTCAAGATTATTAAGAAAGTCTAGGGCTTTCTTTTCAAAAATAAGATTATACATCTCTTTTTACAAGCCAAGAATTTTCTTAGCTTCTTCTTCAGTATAGAACTCGCCTTTTTTAATTCTTTCTCTAGCTTCTTTTATTTCAAGAATAGTTTTTTGACTTAATTTTGGTTCTTTTTCGCACATTTTTGCTAAATAAATAAGTTTTCTAACTAGTTCATCATAGCTTTCGCTTTTGTATTGTTTGAAAGCATCTAATTCTGTCTTTGTTGTTTGATTAAGTCTTATTGTTGTTTCCATATACAATTGTATACCTATGTATATTTAAATCTTTCGATTGCTACCTTTTCAGCCCTAATTTTGAATTGCAACTAATCGCCTGTTAAGTGAGCTGAAGGCGAAAGTGCAACGTCCCGAGCAACCGAGGGGCGGAGAGTAAATTTTAGCACGCGTCTATTCATTACTCTTATTATCCTTTATTTTTCTATAATACCATACAAACCAAATTCCCCCGATTAAGGTTATCAGAGAAAGAATTATGAACATTGGTTCATTGATTGATTGAATCCCATTCCCGATATAAGCTAAACTTAAACTCCCGCTAATATGCCCAATTGCCATCAATGGTAAGAATATTCTTGGACCCATAGCCGAAAATCCTGCAAAGTATGAAAGCTCATCGTCAGGGAATAATGGCAAGAAATATGCTAAGAACAGCAACAGCTTACCCTTTTCAAAATAATGATCATATTTTTTTATGGTTTCTTCTTTTACAACATGCTTTATTATTTTTCTTCCTAAATATCTTCCTAAATAAAATGCTATTGCTGTTCCGATAACTCTACCAATCCAATTATAGATAAATCCCCACCATGTTCCAAAAATAAATCCTCCTGCGATAGATACGGCATAATGGCTAAAAGGAGTAATTACGACTTGTAGGATTTGAAGAACAATAAAAACAAGCGGAGCGAATATTCCAAATTGATTAACAAAATTTCTTATCGTCTCTTGACTTCCAAAAAATGAAGATGGAAAAATGTAACCAAGAATCAATAAGGCGATTGGAATAAATATTAATAGATACCATATAAGTTTAGCTTTTTTCATATAATAATAGTTAGGGAGGATTTGTTTATTAAACTTTTTCTTTTGGCGCACCAAAATTTATTTCACATAATCGCTGTTCTAAAAATATAAAAATCCTGCTTAAGTGAATAATATATGAAAAAGAGATTGTTGTGTCTAGGCATCGAAGCCACAGCTCACACTTTCGGGGTAGGTGTTATGGATTCGACAGGCAAGATTCTTAGCAATGTCAAAGACACTTACACAACAGAGAAAGGTGGCATTGTTCCAGTTGAAGCTGCGAAGCACCATGATAATGTTAAAGATAAGGTTTTGAATCAGGCCTTGGATGAATCAGGTTTATCTCTTAATGATATGGACATTATAGCTTACTCTCAAGGCCCTGGTTTAGCTCCATGCTTGTTGAGAGGCTTGCATCTTGCTAAAGAGCTGGCAAAGAAATACAAAAAGCCATTAGTTCCTGTTAACCATTGCATTGCGCATATTGAGATCGGCCGAATTCTTTGTAAATGCAAAGATCCTGTGTTGCTTTATTGTTCAGGCGCTAATACTCAAATCATTAGTTATGTCGCTGGGAAATATCGCATTTTTGGCGAAACTCTAGATATAGGCATAGGCAATTTTATTGACACTTTTGCAAGGCATGCTGGAATAGGATTTCCAGGCGGCCCAAGAATCGCAGAACTCGCGAGCAAAAGCAACAATCTGATTGAACTGCCTTACACTGTGAAAGGCATGGATGTCGCTTTCTCAGGATTATTAACAAACTTGAAACAGAAATATGATAAAGGCTTGAAACTTGAAGATTTGTCTTTTTCTTTACAAGAACATGCTTTTGCAATGCTAGTTGAAGTGGCTGAGCGAGCCATGGCACATCTCAAGAAGAAAGAACTCTTGCTTGGGGGTGGGGTAGCCTGTAACACTAGACTTCAAGAGATGTGTAATGTGATGTGCAAGGAAAGGGGGGCGAAATCTCACTGCCCGCCCAATCAGGTTCTTGTGGATAACGCAGCAATGATAGCCTGGACAGGCATTTTGATGTTCAAAGCCAAGCAAGTTATCGCGCCAGACAAGGCAGAGATCAAGCCTTATGAAAGAACAGATGATGTTGATGTCAAGTGGCTCTAGAAAAGCTATTAAAATTTGTCACCACCATCTTATCCTCACGAGTTTTACCGACGATATTCTATAATTCATTAAAACCCCTTTCTCGTCATGCCGAATTATGTTACTAATAGACAGTCGTAACAGAAAACCGAATATCGAAAGGTTTATATAGGTGTTTTAACTGTAGAATAGTAATAATATGGCGGGTCAATTTACTTTGAATCGCCTAATAGATAAATTAAATTTTTTAAAAAAAACGAAAAATAAAATGAAAGGCAAACTATTTGGTTTGTTTTTTTTAGCTTTAGTAGCAAGTGTTCTAGCATTAACAGCTGTTTCTGCTGAGAGCTGGAAAGAGTATTCCACACCAGACGTCAAAGAATTGACAGTATATGTCAATGGCAATGCGGTTTGGTATGGTTACTGTTACGGCCCAACACACTATGATCCTTCAGAGGATCCAGCTGGTGTGAGACCTTGGCCTCCTTACTGGAACTGTAATACATATCAGTATGCAACTCCGGCCTTAGAGAGAGGCGAGCAGCTTGTCGTAAAAGCTGTCTTCAAGGCAAACAAAGACATAGGCAACATGAAAGTTCATGTTTGGCTCAACGGCTACAGAGAAGAGTTAGAAGCAAGAACTGGCGAGTTCGATGTTTTCAAGGACAATCTATATTCAAAGACTTTGTTCATAGATGTTCCTACAGACATTGATGCCAGAGATGTTTACACTCTTTATGTAAAACTTGAGAAAAACGCAGAGCTTACAGGTGTCGACGAAGCTAAAGTAGACATGAATGTCCAAAGAATAGCTAATATCTTGGATATTTTAAGCATCGATTTATATGACCACAACAGAGATAACATATTCAACGTAGGTTCAAACCTTTACGCTGATGTTGTTGTTAAAAATCGTGGTAACCATATAGCAGATGATGTCTATGTCAAGGTTAGCATCAAAGAACTTGGCATAAGCAGAAATGTTTACTTAGGCGATCTCGAAGCTTATGACAACCACTTCCCTAACGACAACGAAGATGCAAAAAAGGTTACTGTTGCATTGGCTCTTCCACAGAGCACTGTTCCAGGAACTTATACAGTAGAAGTCGAGACATACAATTCAGAGCTTAGTGAGAAAGCAACAAGAACCATCACTGTTGAAAAACAGTTGAACAAACAGGTTCAGGTTACTCCACAGGTTTCAGAAGCTGATGTCAAAGCAGGAAGCAAGGCTCAGTACAGCTTGTTTATAGTTAACACTGGCGACACTCAAGAGAATTTCATCGTTGAAGTATTAGGGGCAAACGGTTGGTCAACAACTGTAATCACTCCTGCTGCATTCAGCCTTGAATCTGGCGAAAGCAAGATTGTTGCTCTTGACTTAACTGTCGCAAAAGACGCTGAAGCAAAACAATATCCTTTCACAGTCCGAGTGAAATACGGAAATGAAGCTAAGCAATTTAACTTCATGGCTAACGTTTCAAAAGGCGCTGTATTTGATTGGAAAGTTGTTTTGATGATAATCGGCATCGCTTTAGCAGTAGCAATAATTGTTTTGCTTGTCATCACATTGATAAAGCAGGGCAAATCTGGAATCGAAGAGAAACCAGAACTCGAAAGCTACTACTAAAATAGCTGAGAACTCAAAAAGCTAAAAAAGCTAATACAAACAAGCTAAAAACAAACAAGTCAAGGTTGATATTTTATTTTTATTTTTTCAACCTTTTCTTTTTTTTCTTTTTCTTTTTTATTTTTTTATTTTTTCTTCCTTTTTTATTTTTAATATCTTCATTTAGTAACATTTTTAAATTAAAATCCTTTAAATCAATTAAGAGGTGGTGGTGCCTCGGAGCCTTATTCTGAGTGAGTTAAATTTGATGGGAGATTAAAATGGGAAAGAGCACTTTAGCTTCAGCATTGGCATTGATGACTTTATTTTCACTCAGATGCTCATATTTCCTAAGAAATGAGTACGTATATAAACCTAAAGAGAATATCGTTGCTCCAAGAGGCTACAATATAACTTACCCAAATGAAATGGATAGTTTTCTTTTAAATTTTCCCACAGAAATTCCAAGAGCAAGCAAAGTAGACAGGTATCTTACACCAGGAGCAAAATATTGTTTAGTCCACATTCGCCAAGCGCATTTAGTTGAAGACACTCCTGATAAATTTAAAAAACAAGTTGAAGATGTGCAAGAAGACATCTATCAAATTCTGGCTTATCTTATTCAACATAATGATTTAAACCAAGTATATTTGGAGGGGGGAACTCGCCAAGTATGGACAGACAGTTTAAATATGCTGATAGATATGACTAGAGAATTCAATACAGATTATAGAGAAGAAAAAAGGAAAGTTAGTGAACTTGAAACTAAAATTAAAGATATCCAAGGAGGAAAATTAATTCCTCAAGAGCTATCTGATAGATGGCCAAACATCATGAACAGATACCTATGCGACTTAAGGGAAGAGTTAAACCAGAGAAAATATTATTTAAAATTTTTGAAAGAGGTTAAAGAAAATGGTGAAGAACAATTTAAAGATGTATGTAAGTATGATGCTGCTATTAAAGCCGCTATCGAACATGGAATTAAAATAATGGCTGCAGAGGATGGCTTAACTGACAATCGGGATAACCTAGAACAAAGAGAGGAGGTTCTTTTGCAAATTATTGCAAGACAAAACAATCCTTTAGCTGTATGCATCTATGGGGGTGCCCATGCATGGGGAGGGAATCGATCCTTTGGCAAACCTTATTCCTTAGTGGGTAGATCATCTCTAAAAGATAATATTGCTGAATGGAATATAAAATATCCTGAAAAGAAGTTTTCGCTGATAGAAATAATACCAATGTCTTATAGTAGATAAATTTTTAAATCTCCTTTTTCTCTAACAACTATAAACCATATGACCAAAGCCAAGGCTGAAAAAGCTGAAGCTAATGAGGGAGGTTAAAAAATGGTTTCTGCATATGAAATAGTAGAAGTTGCTAGAAAGACAGGAAAAATTGAGAAAGGCGTTAATGAAGTTACCAAGGCTGTTGAGCGAGCCACTGCAAAACTTGTTGTCATAGCTGAAGATGTTAATCCAAAGGAAATAACACAACATCTTCCAATGTTATGCCAAGAGAAGGGGATTGCTTATACTGTAGTTGACTCAAGAAAGAAGTTAGGGGTTGCTGCAGGCATCAATGTTAGCGCAGCAACAATCGCTGTCATCGAAGCCGGAGATGCTGCCAGAGACATCGCTGTTTTCAGCAAGGGCAAGGCATCAAAAGCCCACGAAAAAGCAACTGAAGAAAAAGCTACTGATTAAATAAAACACAAAACACACACGCGAACATGGGAAGCAATAAACAGCAAAACATCAAAGAAGGCAAAGCCGGCGAAACGAGGGGCATGGAAAAATTCTTAGGAGAGGCTGTGCCCGCCGTAGTTGAAGAAATATCAGGACGAACAGGATTTAGAGGAGAGCTAACACAAGTTCGTGTAAGAATTATCCAAGGAAATGACAAGGGCAAAGTCATAAGAAGAAATGTAAAAGGTCCTGTAAGATTGAAAGATATTTTAATGTTAAGAGAGACTCAAATCGAATCCCGAAGAATAAGAACAAAAGTGATGAAAGGAGCGTTCACTTAAAAAAACAAATCGAAAAATGCCAAAATGTTTTTTCTGTTCGAGAGATGTTGAACCTGGCCGCGGGATAATGTTTGTTACTCTTGAAGGCAAAATATTATATTTCTGCTCGCACAAATGTCGCAAGGCTTTCAAGCACAACAGAAGCAGAAAGCAGAAATGGATTACGAAGCAAAGGAAATCTGAGAAAACTGCCAAATAAAGCAAAGTTTAAATAACAATTCTTCTATTTTAATCTATATATTGCAATATACTAAATATTGTACTATACTAAAAGAGGTAAATCAGTTAAACAGAAATATAAACTGTAAAATAAAAAAATGGCTCTGCCACCACCATCATTCAAAGCTTCCGCGCTTCCCAAACCCGCCCATCCTGTAATAAATCTTAACCCGGAGATTCCTCGGCTGCGAAGGGTTGAAGACAAGACAAAAATTAATGTAAGATATGCATTGATTGTTCCTCATGCAACTGTGCATATATACTGGAATCCGAACATCGGCGAGGTTATCTATGAGATTGAAGAGCCCCTTCTGAACGAAACCGAAGTCAAGATTCTTGGCGAGTTGGAGACAGGGATGTATGAATTGATTAATCTTGGAGCTGTAGTTGAAAAAACCCAAGAAGCATTGCTAAGTTATCTCGAGAAGATGGCAAGATTGCTGTTGAAAGAGCTTGGAAGAAGCATCAATGAGGAGAGTTATGGCAGAATTTTCTACTATCTATATCGCGACTTCATAGGATTGAATGAAATCGAACCAATGTTGCGCGATTTTTTCATTGAAGATATTGAGTGCAACGGAGTCGGAACTCCAGTATATGTTGTTCACCGAGTCTATCGAAACCTAAGGACAAATTTAATCTACAAAGATATGAACAGGGCCGCGAGTTTCGTAGAAAAGTTAGCACAAAGATGCGGGCGCTATGTTTCATATGCCTCCCCACTCTTGGATGGAACTCTTCCAGATGGCTCAAGAGTCAATGCAACTTACACAACAGAAGTCTCAAGCAGGGGGCCAACATTCACAATAAGAAAATTCACAAAAGTCCCTTGGACGCCTGTTCAACTTATCTCAATGAATACTCTCTCGCCAGAAATGTTAGCTTATTTCTGGATATTGATGCAATATAAGTGTAACATTCTTGTGGCAGGAGGCACTGGCTCGGGCAAGACATCCTTGCTAAATGCATTTGCGTTTTTCATTCCTCCAGAAGCGCGAGTTGTTTCAGTTGAAGACACTCGTGAGATTAATTTGCCAAGAGAAAACTGGCTGCCAAGTGTCGCGAGAACAGGACTTCCAGGAGGAGTTGGAGAGGTAGATATGTTCGCCCTGCTCAAAGAAAGCTTCAGGCAAAATCCAGATTATGTTATTGTTGGAGAAGTCAGAGGAAAAGAAGCCTTTGTATTATTCCAGGCAATGGCATCTGGCCACCCAAGCTTGAGCACAATGCACGCAGAATCAGTTGAAACAGTGATTCGAAGATTAGAAACCCCGCCGATTAACTTGAGCCCAACACTAGTCAATAGCTTGGACGCAGTTGCTATAATGACTCATGCACTCGTGGGCAAGCAGGAAACAAGACGATTGAAAGAAATAGTTGAAGTTATCGATGTCACAGCAGAAGGTGTCGCAGTAACCAACACTCCATTTGCATGGAATCCTGCAGAGGATAAATTTTATTTCAAGACAGAGAGCAAAGTTTTCGAGAAGATAATAAAACGATATGGCTTGAAGAAAGAACAACTCGCAGAGGAATTCAAATTAAGAACAAAGTTGCTTTACACATTATTCAAGAAAAAAATATTTGATTTTGAAACAGTACAGAAAATAATCAATGAGTATTACAAGAACCCTTCAGGTGTATTGAAAAGATACTCCATATAAATCGATATAATCACCCAAAAAAATAAGTAAAAATGATAACACAGCAAAAGATAACTTTTATTCTGCAGCTCGTGAATTCAACACAAGAAGTTCTAGCAGCTTTGGAAAAAGCCGCAAGACAGGGCTTCAAGCCCGAGTTCGAGTCAGTAAAGCAAGAGTTGTTGAATATGCTTAATGAAGTAAAAGGAGAAATCAAGAATTTGAGATAAGATAAAAAATAAAGCAAAGTAAAATGATAAAAAAATGCAAGAGATAGTTAAGATAAAAGCAAATTTGGAACAGGCAAAGAAAATATTGCAGGAGTTGAACTCTGTTGCTCTAGCTAACACAAGAGCAAAGATAGATGAGCGAACACTTTTAGAAAAAACTTCCAAATCTCTTGTAGACCAATTATCCATGCTCTATGAACCTCTGCCAAGTCTCGCACAAAATATAATTTATGAAGGCAAGCGAGCTCCTGAGAAGCCCACAGCAAAAAAAGAAACAACAATTGTTGAAGTCGAGAGAATTCCAACAGCAGGCGGCTCAGTATATGTCACAACAGAAGGAAAAGAAAAGTTTCTTGAAGAATTAAATCTAAGCTCAAAGCAACTTAAAGAGGCGAAAGCAAAAATATTCAAGAAAAAAGGGAAAGAGAAAGAGCAAGAAGATATAACATTTGGTATAAAACCCTCGAGTCTTGGAGCATTTTCAAGCAAGCTTTTCGGCGAGTTTTCATCAGGCCTGACTAAAGCCTCGTTATTCAAAAGCGTCGAGAGAGACTTGAGAAAAGCGAACATGCCATTCATGCTCTCTACTTATATCTCCATAATATTTTTCTGGACTTTCCTCGCATTCTTTGTTTCATTGATTGTCGCGCTGGCAGTAAGCTTTGCGATGAACGAAGCCATTCTTGGAATAGTGAGAAATATTGGTTTAGGGGTGCTCGCCACTGTTGTTGTGTTTCTTGTAGCGCTGACATATCCTGCTAACATCGCAGGGGGCAACAGAAGAAAGATTAACTCTGAGCTTCCTTTCGCAGCAGCGCACATGGCAGCGATAGCCTCAAGTAAAGTTGAGCCTTCAAAAATTTTCGCGATAATGGCTCTGACAAAAGAATATAAAGCATTTGGCGCCGAGATTCGCAAAATTGTGAATCAGATAAATGTCTATGGCTATGATTTAACAACAGCTTTGAGAAACGCAGCTAAAACCAGCCCAAGCAAAAGACTCGCGGACTTGTTCGGCGGCATGGTCACAACAATCACAACCGGAGGCAACTTGACAACATATCTCCAGGAAAAATCCAAATCTCTTTTAATTGATTACAGGCTCAGCCACGAGCGTTACACAAATGTTATAGGGATGTATTCTGACATCTACACCGCGCTGCTTATTGCCGCTCCTCTAATCTTCATGCTTCTCTTGGCAATAATCTCAATCATGGGCTCGACTTTCTTGGCAATGGATATCACAACTCTCGCTAATCTTGGGATAATTATCATTGCCGCACTCAACATATTATTTCTGGTATTCCTTAAATTCACCCAACCCGAAGTTTAAAAAATTTCAAAAAAAAGAAAATAAAAAATAAAATGATAAGCAAACCACAAATCACAGGCATTATAATAGGATTAGTCATGGCTATCCTTAGCTATATTATTTTTCCCCAGTCAAAAATATTCTGGTTTTTGCTAGGCATTTCAATACTTGTCGCCGGCATCCCATTCCTCGCATCAATGATAGTTGAGAGGGGCAGAGAGAAAGAAAAAGAAGAATTGTTCCTTGCTTTTGCTCTTGATTTAGTAGAAAGTGTCAAGGCTGGCGCCCCAATTTCAAAGAGCATTGTTCAAATAGCTCAGAAAGATTATGGCTCGCTAACCCCGCATGTAAAGAAACTCGCGAATCAGGTTGCTCTTGCCATTCCAGTAAGACAAGCTCTAAGAACTTTTGCTTCTGACATAAACAATAAAGTCATCTCGCGCAGTATCGAGCTCATAATTGAAGCCGAGGCTTCTGGAGGAGAGATAGGCAAGATAATTGATGCAGTTGTCAAGAGCGTTACAGAAATAGAGGATTTGAAAAAAGAACGAGCCTCAAGAATCTTTGGCATGGTTGTCCAAGGATATATCATCTTTTTCATATTCGTTGCTATAATGTTGTTTGTTGAAATCAAGTTCATGCCTTTAATCACTGGCGCGCTATCAGGAACACAGATGCCTACAGGCACAGTCGGAGTAGGAAGCACAAGTTTCACTTTAGGAGGAAGCGTTTCACAAGCCATAATCGAACGTTCATTTTTCATCCTATTGCTCATGCAAGCATTGTTCGCAGGCTTAGTTATAGGAAAGTTAAGCGAGGGCTCAATCAAGTATGGAATCAAACACAGCGCCATTCTCTTGGCAGTCGCTTATCTTACTGTGACAGCTGCTCGAGCGCTCGTGGCATAAAGTGCATAATTCTTTTACTTTTCAATAAATTTCAATACACTTGTTTTCCCCATCTGACTTTTTTTCTTAGAATCCATTTGTATGCGATTGTGTAAAGCCACCAACCAGGGAATATCAGCCAGTAAGTCAGGAAGAAATACAAATAAGCCAAGCCCAAGTTTCCTTTATCTTTTGATTGGCTCTTCCCTATATACAAAACAATCATCGACAAGACAATACCAACAAGCATAAACACAATAAAAGGATTGGTAATATAGCTATACAAGAACTCCATAACATCGCGCCATTTAAAATTGTATAAAAATGGGCTTATATCAAAATTCGTGACAAAAAATCTTACAACCATGTCTTTCGCACTGATGAAAGCCTGATAAAACAGGACAAAAAGCATTGCAAATGCTATGAGCACAGCCGCGAATGCAGAAGGCAATATCAATACAGCAAGATTATCCCATCTCTTTGGAGGAAATAATTCTGGATAATTAAAAGCGTTCTTAGTAAATCCATAATACCATCTCAATCTCTGTTTGAAAACACTCGCAAAACTGTGCGGCTGCTTTACATACACGCATGCACTCATGCTGTTCTTGATTTTGTAGCCTTTGGCCTGGATTCTCAATGCAATTTCAGTGTCTTCAGTTGGATTATGCTCGTCAAAATATCCATGTTTCTCGAAAAAGCTTCTCCTATATACAGAGAATGGCCCTGGGATAATATGGATTGCCTCATTCAAGTCAAAGACTTTTCTCAAATAAATCCCCAGCATAAATTCCGCGAGCTGCAGATGAAGCCAGAAACCTTTTGGCTTGTGAAGGCTCATTGCCGGGGTGACTGAAGCAACTTTCTTGTCTTCATCAAAATATCCAAGCATTTTTTTCAACGAGTCTGGAGCGACAAAAGAATCAGCATCCATGCTAACGACAAATTCTCCATGAGCTCTTTTCAGTCCATGATTCATTGCGCTGCCCTTGCCCCCGTTCTCCTTGCTATAAAGTTTGATGTCTCGATTTCTATACTTTACAATAATCTGTTTCACAATAGAAGCTGTGCGGTCAGTGCTGCCGTCATTCACAACAATTATCTCTATTTTTTCTTTGGGATAATCCAAGTCAAGCAAAGTTTGAATTGTTCTCGCGATTGTCTTCTCCTCATTCCAAACCGGAACTACAACAGAGACTTTAGGAAATCGCTTTAATGGAGGATCTTCCAATTTTGATAAATTCTCCAGATAACTCAGTAAAAAGAATACAGAAGTAAACAGTCCAACATAAACTCCTATGTACAAGATGATATGTGTCCACAACATTTTTGATAAACCACAGATATAAGTCCAACTTTTATTTTTATAGATTTATGTACAATAATATATAACATTAATAATAACAAAAATATATAATTTAATTCTTATATCGCAGTTTAATTATATTTAAATACAATCCAGCACATTAATAAACATGGCTAAGGAAAAGGGTAAGAAAAGCAAGGGAGACAGAAAAGGCACTACAAGCAGATATATAGTTACATTTTCTTTCGCAACTTTACTTTTCATAATAGGAATTCTCATAGGCTCGGCAATAACAGCCACTAAAGTAGAAAATATGATAAACACCCGCGAGGAATTAAGATTGGAGATGCTTGATTTAGAGCTCCAAGGTGCATTAGCAGAACAAAATCCTTGCGGCAATTATGTTGTATATGGCTTGGGCGAGAAACTTGATGATTTGGGCACAAGATTAACAATGTTGGAAGATCAATTGGGCAAGAGCGATTCAAGAGTCATTGAACTGAAACAGCCCTACACTTTATTGATGATACAGCACTATATCTTAATAAAGAAGCGAGTTGAGAAATGCAATGAAAACTATCATATAGCTTTATTTTTCTATTCAAACAAGCCCGAGTTTGTTGAAGACAGCAAGAAACAGGGTTTTGTTCTCAGCTATTTGGCCAAAAAATATGGTTATGAGCAAGTGAAGGTTTATTCATTAGATGTTGATTTGAACATGGGAGTTGTCAATACATTAAAGGAGATGTATAATGTCTCAACAGTGCCAACAACAGTGTTCAATGACAAAGTTTATTCGGGTTATCATGAGTCAGAAGAATTCGAAAAAGAATTCATTGCGTAGATGGCATAAGATAATTTGTAGAATAAAGATATATTCTTCTACCGCACTTGTCAAAAAATTCTTTTTCTAATTTTAAGATATTACTCTTGTCTAATATTTCTTTATCAAATTTAGTTCCTATACTGTCGCTATAGATAACATATGGCGCTTTATATTGGTCTACCAGCGCAATTATATTATCACTCCAAAAAGTAAACGCTTTGACATTTAAAGAATAACCGAACCATGGCCAAGCATTGCTTAGGATAGTATCATTCTCATTTAACCTGTAATCTGCATCGTTTTTCAAATAGTCTATTGCTTGAGAAATTGAACTATTCTTCCCGCAAACATATTTTTCTTTAAGTAAAGCATAGGCGATTAAAAGATTGAAAAATAAAGATAAAACAATTAATCCTATCACAATCATAAAAATTATTTTTCTGAAATTTATTTTTTTCTTGTTAAACCACCCAAACAGGGAAGTAAAACCCCTGAACGCAATCAAGTAGACGAAAGGCAAGAATGCAAAATAATAGCGCTCGTCCTTGAGCTTTACAAAAAACAGATAGTAAACTAAGGACAACAAAACATAAATTAAAATCAGAAGGTTTAATCTTTCATCTTTTCTGTTTTTCCTTGCAAGAGAATATAGACTCGCGTATAACCCTATAATCAAGAAGACAGGCACTAAAAAATTAGTAAAAAAGAAAAGATTCCAGACTTGTTTCATAATTGGCTCAGGAGAGGTGTAAGTCTGTACAACTGAGTACAATGCTCTTAAATCCCAAATAGGATTATTATAATTAACCTGATTGTAGATGAGCCAGGGCGATAGTGCTATTAAAAAAGCGAGAGCAAAAATCAAAAGATGCTTGATTCTTTTTTTGATTATAAGATAGATTGAAAGAGAAATCGCAAAAAGAAAAAGAGGGAATCTTGTTAAGAAGGCTAATGCCGAGAAAACCCCGGCTAAAGCAACAAATACCAAGCAGCTTTTTTTGTTCTGTTTTTCCTCACTCTTCATGATAAAATAAAAAGCGAGAGTAACAAAAAACATCGCAGGGATGTCTGCATAGACATGCAGGCCCCAGACCAAGAGCAACGGTGACAGAGCAAAAAGACTGCAAAGCAGAAGCGAAAGTTGCCACGAGAAATATTTTTTTCCTATCACATAAACCAAAAAAACTGTTGCGAGGGTCATTAAGATAATAACCATTCTTGCAATGAACACGTTTTCGCCAGTAAAAACCCATGCCAGAGCTATAATCCATTCAAGAAGGGGGAATCTAAAATCTTCAGTGAAGTTGCTCTGGGTAATATGGCTTCTCGCATTTCCCAAATAAACATTTTCATCCCATAAAAGTCCCAAGTTGCTTAAATTTAAAAACAGAAAAAAAGCAAAAAAAATCAAAAGAACAATCCAGATAATCCATTTCTTTTCTTTATTTGTTTTTTCCCTGAATTTTTTGATATTTCTTTTCATTTCCATACCCACCATAAACTTATAAGATATGCAAAAATTGTTGCTAAAGCTATCCCTATAAGATTAGAAACAAGATAATGCAAACCAAGTGAAGTTAATATCCATAAAGCTCCAAAATTAATTATTAATGTAAATATCCTAGCTAAATTGAACTTCCCAAGTCTCATAAGAAATTTTCCTTTTCTTTCTCTCTTAAAAGTCCATATATCATTTAAAATAAAATTGGATAATATAGAAATTTCTATAGCAATAATGCTCGAGAACAAATAAAATAATCCTGCAAACTCTGTCAGGAGCCAAAGCAACCCTTCGTTCACAAAAATGCCACTTAATCCTACAGCACCAAACTTTAGAAAACGCTTATGTTCCTTAGAATATATAGCAAGTTTCAATAAATGTCTTACTGCCAAGATAGTCTGCTTCAAGCTAAACTTACTTTTACCCCTTTCTCTATTTTTAAAATTAAAGGGGATTTCTACTACCTTATTGTAATCTCCTTTTGCTAATATCTCTAATAATATTTTAAAACCTTGGGGTTTAAGTTTAGTTTTTTTGATTACACTTCTCCTGAAAGCAAAAAATCCGGTTGAAGGATCTTTGATATGGCTTGTTTTAGGTACTGCAATATGTGCAAGAAAACAAAAAACCCTGGATACAAAAGTTCTCCAAAGGCCAAAATTAACTTTTGAGCCCTTCATTAATCTCGACGCTATAACAATGTCATTTCCTTTTTCCAAATTTTTGATTAATTTTGGAATCAACTCAGGGAGATGCTGCAAATCCGCATCCATCACTACAACAATCTCGCCTTTTGTTTTAGGTAAAACATTAACTATAGCATTGCTCAAGTCAGTATTGCCGGTTTGTATCGCTCTAATGGGCCACCCATATCTTGAAGCCAAACGTTTAGCCATGTTTACTGTGTCATCTTTGCTATTGCTATCTGCTACAATAATTTCATAATTTTTTAAGTGCAATTTTGCGATTCTTTTAAATAGAATTTCGAGATTTTGGGATTCGTTCAATGTAGGCACTATAATAGATATCATAAAACATCGAAAAATATTAAAAGTTATAAATCTTGCCATCTCTTGCTTTTAAAAAATGTTCGAATCAATAAAACTGTCTAATGAAAAAGAAGAAGGGTGCGAAGAGTGCTTGGCAAGGGCTTACTTGATTGAGGCGATAATTGACGGCCAGCAAAAGCGGCTTTGCAATAAATGTATTGTGGCTAATAATGCGATTGTTCTGAAAGGGCCGAAGCATATAGAGATGGACATAATCAACAGACCATCTGTCCGCGATGCAATCTTCAGAGCATCAGGGATGCATCCCCATCCTATTCAACCAACATATCGCGAAGCCAAGCTCGAGGACTTGCGCGAGCGTTATGAGGAAGTGAAGAAAAAGAAAGCAGAGGAGCAGGCAAAGCTAATGAGTATAGTGCTCCCAAAAAGAGAGAACCCCAAAGTCTTGGATGAAAAAGATTTCATTAACTATATGAAATCTCTGCCTCCAGAGCAAACTAAATCTCAAACAACTTCACAAACTTCTCAAACCCCTTCTTCACAAATATCTCCCTCAATCCAACCTCCACAGCCAATTCAACCAACCCCTCCCATTCAGCCCATTCAACCTTTATCTCCTTCCTCTCCTTCTCCTCAGCCAATTTCCCCTAAGCCAGTTCAACCAGAAAAAGGCGGCGGGAAAAAAATTCTTGATTTTAGCATAGAGGGCGCGAGAAGAACAAGAATCCGCGATCTTTTGGAAAGCATGCAGAAAAAAGACGATGATGCAGATGCCCAAAATTTAGAGAAAGAGAAAAAGCGAGAGGAAAAAGTTTAAATATCAAGTTTAAGACATTCTATTGTAACCATTAAGATGGACATTAAAATAATCAAAAAGGAAAAGAATTATATTGAAATCGAGTTGAATGATTTGACAGTTGCCGAGTTGCTCAGAGATACTTTATGGCAGGACAAAGCCACTGAACTTGCGGCATGGAAGCGCGAGCATCCAAGTAAAAACCCGCATCTAATTCTTAGAACCCAAGGCAAAGAAGCCAAGAAAGTTCTTTTAGACACAATAGAACGAGTTCAAAAATTGAACACTGAGATGCTCTCAGAATTCAAAAAAGCCATGAAAGGCAAATAAAGAAAGAGGAAAAAAATGAAGCGCTCATCCCGAAGATGGAAAAAGAAAGGACAGATGAGATGGAAATGGCAGCGCAAGCGCATGAATCGCGAAAAGCGCAAGAGAAAACAGCGCCGAATGGCTGCTGTTTAAAGATAATTAATTTCAGATAATTTTAATTCTTAGAAATAAGAAATAAACTTTAATCAAAGGCTAATCTTGCTCCGGCTTCCAATCCGCCTTGTGTGGTGCTATACTTATTATCACTATCCCATTTGCCTTTTGAAGTTCCTTTCAAGTATAATTTAGTAGATGGGTTTAATTCCCATTCCCCGCCGATATTATACTTTAACTCAGTTCCTTGCAAGAAACTCTTGAAAGTTTGATCGCCAATATCCTTGGCGCCGACACCATTTGCCCCGCCAAAGCCAAGCAATAATCTTGCTTTGTTTCCGAATCCAAGATTCATTTCAGCTGAATTTGTATGAGCCATTCTTAAAATATCATTGCCGCTTCTTCCCTTGAGTTCCAAAGCAAAATTCTTTGAGCGAGTTTGATAATTCAAGGCAGCTTCGACATAATGTCTAAAAGTCTCATCATTAGTATTGAAATCCACCCCTAGTTTGCCACTTATGACAGGGCCATAATTTCCTAAACTCATCGCGCCATTTACATAAGGCCCGACCTGCCCAACACCACTTGAATCAATCAAAGCATGCAAACCTCCGCCAATGTTTCTGTTGTAAACCCCAGCATTGCAATCAATTATTCCTCGGGCGCCATTATGTCCTCTATTTGGCAAAATAAGTCCATAAGCATCAACTGCAAAATTGCCTCTGACATTCTCGCCAATAGTTCTTAAATCAAAACCAATATTTCCCGCAACCATGTTTTCATTCTCGTTTCTGTAGAATCCGCCGAAATGTATGTTATCTCCTTTAATATCATTCAACCTGAATAATCCTTCTTCGCTCGGAGGATATTGAATATGAATAGTGTCTTGGACAATTACAGGCACAGGCCATTTTATCTTCTGGCTGTCTGGCACTGGAACCGGCACTGGAATTGATACTGGCAACCAGGTTGTGTCTGGTTTGTCAACATAAACTGGCTTTTTGACATATTGAGTGTCCGGAACAACGACTACCGGTGGTTTTGGCCCAGGAATTGTTCCGCCATGTCCAGTTCTTTTTCCTCTTTTTGGAGGTGCAGGAGTCGCAACAGGAGTTTTGGGTTTTTTGCCGTTGCAGTAATTGAACCAGTAGCTTCCGTCGTTGCGTTTCATTATGTTTCCATTCGCGATGAAATTTGCAATGCTGTAGCTAGTGTCTATGCCTGTTTTGTTCATAGAATAAATATAATTGTAAAGATATCTCAAATCATTCTTGACAGATTCTGTATAATTAGCCTCGCCAGCATCGAGCTTTCCATGAATCTTAAGCTGATTTCCTTGAGCATCCACTTTCTCAACATAACAGGTGTTTTGTACTTGTGCAGGAACTTTTTCAGGAGTTTTAGCTGCTAGAACTGCTGGGAATAAAATTGACCCCACTACAAATGTGCCTACAGAAATTTTTTCTAAAAGTCCATTATCCTTAGCCATATCGATTTCAAGAGGAGCGTATTTATAAATCTTTCGTTATTTATCTACTTAAAAATGACAAATAAACCCGAGAAACTTTAGAAAGTTATTTATACAGATTTCAATTTTTATTGATGGAGGTTAAGGTTTCAAATGGCAGAAGCTAATTTATTGGTTACTTTCGATCCAGTGCATCAAGAGAGCGCGAAAAAAGAGATAGATACTTTGATGAAGGAAGTGAAGCAGGAAGGCAAGATAGTCAAGGTTAACGAAGGCATGGCTCAACTAACAGCCAAAGACGCGAGAAAAGTTGTTGGCGAGCTGTTAAAACTTGCAAAGAAGCAGATAAACAAATTTGCATATACTTTTAATTGGTGGCCTGTTGACAAATGGTGCAAGGCCGAAGTTAAAGACATGCAGAAAGTTATTGCTGACTTGCAGAAAGGCATAGACAAGAAAGATAAATGGAAGCTTGACTTGGCAAAGAGAGATACAACAAAAGAATATCCGAAGAATTTGGTCATACAGCTTACAGAAGTGATAGACAAGCCCAATGTTGACTTGAGCAACCCGCACAAAACAATCAAGGTTGAGATTATCGGAGACAAGGCCGCTATAGCATTGATAACAGAGGGCGAGGCTCTCAACATTCCTAAGTTAAAGTAATTGCAGCCAAGTAGTCAAACAGATTTTCAGTTTTTCTTAAAATTATTTTTGTTTTCCTAGCTTGCGCTATAAAAAATTATAAAGAATAAAAAATCCTAAAACCGAAAAGCGCGAGAAACACAGCAAAGTTTATAAATAACTTATTTTTGTAAAAACTAATCATATTAATCTACTTTAATGGAGGTTAAAGATGCCAAAGGAAAAAAAGATTGAAGAAGAGGAAGAAGATAAGGAAGCCAGTAAAGAGGACAGTGAAGACGAAGAGGACGAAGAATTCAGTGAGGGCGAGGAAGAGGGCAAAGAAGACAAGGAAGAAGAGGAAGACACTGGCAGCGAGGACTGGTGAGCGTTTTTTAATTTTTCTATTTCTTTTATTTTTTATTTTAACGATTTTAAAATCAATTGTATGATGTTTAAAAAAGGTTTAAAAAAGAGGGAGATTTAATCTAATTATGTACGACTTCAAACTAATTGAGCAGGAAGCGAAGAAGATATTGAAAAAGGAAGAAATCAAGAAAGCTGTGTCTGACGACAAGTCAAGGAAAAAGACATTCAGCTTCCTGGAAGGCCCTCCGACTGCGAACGCGCCCCCTGGATTGCATCATCTCGAGGTTAGGACATACAAAGACATCATCAACAAGTTCCGATATATGCAGGGGTTCAATGTACCGAGAAAAGCAGGATGGGATTGTCATGGGCTCCCTGTAGAAGTGCAGATTGAAAAAAAACTGAAGCTCAACAGCAAGAAAGATATCCTGAAACATGGCGAAGCAAAGTTCATCAAAGAATGCCGCGAAAGTGTCTTCTCATATATCAAGGAATGGAACGCGTCAACAGAAAAACTAGCTTATTGGATTGATTTGGATAATCCTTACATAACTCTGACAAATGAATATATCGAAAGCGTTTGGTGGAGTCTGAAAGAACTTTACAATAAAAAATTACTTTATGAGGATTTCAAGGTTGTGCCTTTCTGCCCAAGATGCGAGACTCCTCTCTCAAGCCATGAAGTCGCCCAAGGCTACGAGAAAATCAAGGAAGACTCGGTAGTTTTGAAATTCAAGATTAAAAACAAGGAGGAATATTTCCTTGTATGGACAACAACTCCATGGACCCTGCTTTCAAATCTCGCAATTGCAGTAAATCCTACAATAGATTATGTTTACGCAGAAGAAGACGGAGTTACATATGTCATCGCTAAAGATCTTGCAAATAAATTCTTGGAAAATCCCAAGATAAAGAAAAAAGTCAAAGGAAAAGAGCTCCTTGGCATGCGCTACGAGCCCTTGTTCCCTTATTACAAAAACTTGGATGCTTTCAAAGTCATAGGTGGTGATTTTGTAGCAGTTGACGAGGGAACAGGGTTAGTTCATATGGCTCCTGCATTCGGCGAAGTTGATTATGATGCCTGCAAGGCTGAGAAACTTCCGTTTGTCCAGCCGATAGATGAAACCGGCCATTTCACTGATGAAGTGGCAGAATATTCAGGCAAATTCATCAAAGATGCAGACAAAGAGATTATGACAAGGCTCGAGGAAGAACACAAGTTATTCAAAGTCATAAAGTATGAGCACGATTACCCTTTCTGCTGGCGCTGCGATTCACCTTTGATGTATTACGCTATCAAGTCATGGTTTGTAAAAGTAACTGCTTACAAAGATAAGTTAGTCAAGCTTAATGAAAAAATAAACTGGGTTCCAAAACACATCAAAGAAGGAAGATTTGGCGAGTGGCTGAGAAATGTCAAGGACTGGGCATTGTCTCGCAAGAAATTTTGGGGCACACCTCTTCCGATATGGAGATGCAGCTGCGGCAACGAAGAAATCATCGGTTCGATAGAAGAACTGAAAAAAAATTCTGTGAAAAAACTTAATGATAAAGAAATCGATCTGCACAAGCCATGGATTGATTCAGTAAAAATAAAATGCAAGAAGTGCGGCGAAGAAATGTCAAGAGTCTCGGATGTGATAGATTGCTGGTATGACTCAGGCTCGTCAGCTTTCGCACAGTTCCATTATCCTTTTGAAAATAAAGCCGAGTTCAAGAAAAGATTTCCTTATGACTTTATCGCAGAAGCAATTGACCAAACGCGCGGATGGTTCTACACATTACATGTCTTAGGAACTTTGCTCTTCGATGATATCGCATACAAGAATGTCATATGTGCCGGCCATATAGTTGATGAAAAAGGTGAGAAGATGAGCAAGAGCAAGGGAAACATCTTAGATTCCAACAAAGTTCTCGAGACCATAGGGGTTGATGCCACGCGATTACAATTCTGTATTGTTGATATAGGAAGTTCAAAGAGATTTGGGATAAACATGGTTAAAGAAACTGTGCTGCCTTTCTTGAACATTCTATGGAACACTTATCAGTATTACAAACAGCTCAATGTTACTGAGAAAGCCCAAGTAAAGGCAGAAGACAAGTGGATTTTATCAAGGTTGAACTCAGTAATAAAGGAATCCACAGAAGCTTTGGAGAAATATTACATTGAGAAGGGTTTGTTGCCGGTGATGGATTTTGTATCAAATGATTTTTCAAGAACCTATATCAAGATGGTAAGAGAAAGAAACGATGAGAATGTTAAACATGTTA
This sequence comes from Candidatus Woesearchaeota archaeon, assembly GCA_964354405.1. Lineage (GTDB taxonomy): Archaea > Nanobdellota > Nanobdellia > Pacearchaeales > UBA284 > JAVZYK01. The sequence goes on from CAYGZP010000002.1 coordinate 123,754, forward strand.
TAATCGAAATTCTTGACAAAGTCTCAAGATTATTGGCTCCTTACGCTCCAGACATATCAGAAGTCATCCACAAGGACTTTGGCAAAGGCTCTGTTCACATGAGCGAGTGGCCGAAAGTCAATGAAAAAGCAATTGACACAAAACTTGAACAAGAATTCTCGGCAGCGCTTCAGATAATCGAGAAAGCTCTCGCGCTACGCTCAGCAGCAGGCATAGGAGTGCGCTGGCCTTTAGCATCAGTCACAGTAAAAGCAGAGCAAAAGTTGAGCAAAGAGCTCGAGGAGATAATTTTAAGGCAAGTAAATGTCAAGAAACTTGTGTTCAAGCAGGAGAAAGGCAAGTTAGATGTTGCTTTGGACACTAAACTTACAAGTGAACTTGAAACAGAAGGCTATGCGCGCGAGTTGACAAGAGCAATCCAAGAGACAAGGAAGAAAGCTGGCTTGAAAAAAGAGCAAATCATCTCTCTTTCGTTGGAATTGGATAAAATTTTGGAAAATTCTGTGAAAAAATTTGAAAAAGCAATAAAAGAAAAAGTAAATGCTAAAGAAATTTTAATAAATTCAAAAAAAGGTAAATATCATCACGTTTACGACGACAAAATCAAAGATAAAAAGATAAGAATATCTTTTGATGTGGTGTGATTGGAATATCTACAATTTTAATATAATATCGGTAAAGATATGGATAAATTATAGAAAGCTTTATATACCACTTCGGGCTAAATACAATAAAGCATACATAATTGCTATGCTAAAGTAAATAAAATGATTGTTAAAGAAGAGTTTTTGGGCAGATTAAGAAAGATTTTTGGTTTGAATCTGTACGAAGTGAAGGTGTGGACAGCTCTACTTTCTCGAGGTGTTTCTACAGCAGGCGAACTAAGCGACATTTCTTCAGTCCCAAGATCAAGAACATATGATATCTTGGAGAGTTTGGAGAAGAAAGGTTTTGTCATCATGAAACTCGGCAAGCCGATAAAGTTCGTGGCATTGAAACCAGAGGAAGTTGTAGAGCGAGTGAAAAGAAATGTAGTGAGAGATGCTCAAGACATGTCTAAGAGACTCGAAGAATTGAAGGGCAGTGATGTCTTGGAAGAATTGACAACATTGCACACAACCGGAATCAAATACATCGAGCCAACAGATTTGTCAGGGGCAGTCAGAGGCAGAAACAACATCTACAACCACATGGACATGATGATAAGAGGCGCAAACAAACATGTAACAATAGCGACGACAGCAGAAGGGCTCGGCAGAAAATTCGAATCATTGAAATCAGCAATTGAAAAAGCCAAGAAAAAAGGTGTAAGCGTGAGAATTGCAGCTCCGGTGACTCCAAAGAATTACAGTGTCGCGAAAGAATTGAACAAAATCGCAGAAGTGAGAAGCGGCAAGATAAAATCAAGGTTCACAATGATTGACGGAAAAGAGCTGATGTTCTTGTTGCTCGACGATGAGGATGTCCATCCCAACTATGATGTTGGTGTATGGGTCAACAGCCCATTTTTCGCGAGCGCATTAGGACAGATATTCGAGCACAGCTGGGACAAGATGACACCTTTGAACAAAGTCAAAGTATAAACTCAAATTTGTTATAATTTGTTAGCTGCTCAGAACAAAAAAAGAGGCAAAAGGTAATTTTCTTATTTTTTCCTATCTTTCATAGCTTTCTCTATCTCGTTTATTCTTAACTTTTACGTAAAATATATAAATATTAAATCTATCTCTCTGTTATGAAATTCAAAAAAATTGTTTTGCTTGATTTTGAGAAATCTATTCTTGAAAGAGAATATTTAGATAAACTTTCTAAATTGGCAGAGACGGTTAATATAGTTGAAGAAAAAGAGGAAAATAAGTTAAATAAAATCAAAGATGCTGATGTTTTGCTTATAAGACTTACTACAGTTATAAACAAGAATATTATTGATAATTGTCCCAATTTAAAGTATATAGGAGTATTTGCTACAGATTTTTCAAACACAGACATACAGTATGCAAAACAAAAAGGGATTGTGGTTACAAACTTAGCAGGCTATAGCACAGAAGCTGTTGCAGAATTTGTTTTCGCTGCTTTATTGGAATATGTCAGAGAGCTCGAAAGAGCAAAGAATAATGCACGTAGAGGGGATTTTTCTTTCAAAGATTTTCTTAGTTGGGAGCTTAAAGGAAAAAAATTTGGTGTACTTGGGTTGGGAAACATTGGAAAAAGAGTTTCTGAAATAGCTCATGGTTTCGGCTTGGATGTTAGATACTGGTCAAGAAACAGAAAACCTGAATACGAAGCTAAAGGTATAAAATACGACGAGCTAGATAAAATTTTAGACAGTGATATTATTGCGATTCACTTAGCAAAAAATAAAGAAACAGAAGGCATATTAGACAAAGAAAGATTAGATAAAATAAAGGAAGGCGCAATTATTATTTGTCTAACTTCTCTATTACTCACAGATATTGATTATTTGATTGAATTATTAAAGAAAAATAAATTTGTTCTTATAACTGATTACATTGATGATTACTTAGAATTGTTGCCCGAAGATGAGAAAAAAGAAATTCAAAATCTTTCTAATTTAGTAATATATCCCCCAGTAGCTTTCAGAACAAAAGAAGCATTAAAAAGGCAAAGAGAGCTGCTAATTGACAACTTAACAAAATTTTCAGATGGAATTCTACAAAACAAGGTAAATTAACTAAATCTTATTTTTATTTATTTTTAATAGCCTTTCTCTATGCAAACTCGAGCAATCAGATAATGGAAAGCAGCTTTCTCAACAACAACATCAAGAGTTTTGCCAAGTAAATTTTCCTTGCTTTTGACAACAACAAGTTTATAATTTTCATCTCTTGCCAACCAAGAATCTGCGAAGCTGCGGGAGTCCACAAGAACTTTCATTCTCTTTCCGATATATTTTTTGTTCTTCTCAATGCAAATCCCGTTATGCAGTCTTATAATCTCAATTGCTCTTTTCTTTTTTTCAGCATCACTCACTTGATGAGGCATAGTCGCTGCTTTAGTCTCTGGCATGGGCCAAAACTTCGAGATATTAAAAATCTCAGGATTTATTTTCCCAATCAATGCTAAAGTTTTATTGAAATCTTCGCGAGTCTCGCCTGGAAAACCAACAATCACATCAGTGCTCAGTGTCCCTTGAGGGAATTTTTTCCTGAATTTATTGACAATGAGCAAGAAATCCCGAACTTTATACTTCCGATTCATTAACTTTAACACTTTGTCCGAGCCGCTCTGAACAGGCAGATGCAAAAACTTGAACATCTTCTCGTTTTTGTAACACTCTAACATCTCATTCAAGATTGGAGCAAGAGACGAAGGATGCATCATGCCCACCCGCACAAAAAACTTTGATTTTTTTCCTTTTAATTTAAAAATATCTTTCAACAACACTGGCAGCTCATGTTTTTTCCTGTCCCATCCATAACAAGCATTATCCTGAGAAGTGAGCCAAATCTCCTTGCATCCCGAATCCAAAGCATGCTTGACATCTTTAATCACAAGTTCGCGTGGATACGAGAACAGAGAACCTTTAACAAGTCTAACAATGCAATAAGCGCAATTATGAACACAGCCATGAGCAACTTGAGTTATTCCAATTGCTTTTTGCTGAGGAACTCGCGGTAAATTTAATTTTATCTCTTGCGATTTGCCAATCAACTCAACCCTCTTTCCTTCAAGAACATCTTTCACAGCTCTCGCAATCTCACGAATATGATGAACACTGACAAAAGAAGCCCGCGGTGCAAGCTTTTTGATGCGATTTGACAGAACCTCCGGCATGCAGCCCGCAACTATTAATTTTCTTGAAGAAAAATGTTTAATCCTCGTCTCGATTTTTTTTATAGTCGGCTCTTTCACAATACAGGTGTTGACAATCACAACATCCGCAATTTTTTCATTAGTCACAATATTAAACCCCCTATTGACAAGAATCCCTTTGATTATCTCAGCATTGCTAAGATTCGCCGAGCATCCATAGCTTTCAACATAAACATTGTATGGCATAAAACAACAAGAAAACGGTTATTTTTTAATCTATCTTTTTTAAGTTTTAAATTAAATCTCTTTTTCAAACTTTATTATTTGCTTTTTAACATAATATTTTGTGCCTTCATAAATAATTCCCCCATATTTTTCCTTGAAAGAGCCAAAATTCTTATCGAGTCGTTCTTTCGCCCCTGCCTCACTGAAAAGCCCAAAAAACTCATCGTTTATTAAAAAATCTAAAGTTCTTTTATCAAAATTTCTTACCCTGGTGGGGATTTTTTCTTTATATTTGGGATTAGTTCTTACCCAGTTAGTTAAGCATTGGGGGTGGTATCCTAAGATAGCCATATATCTCTTTCTAGAGATGCCATGTAAAATAACAATATAATTTCCATCAGCAATATCATAGTGATTTTTAATCCTCAACAAACGCAATTCTTCCTCTGTCATTTTTAATTTAAGCGCAACTTATATTTTTAAATTTTAAAGTGCTAAAAACATCATATTAAAGAATATATGTCTTTTATGACAAGAAAGGTTATAAATGTTTATTTATTAATATTTTATTCAAAAATGGGCGGCGGAACTGGCGAAGGAAAAATAGATTTGAAAGGAATAGAAAAAATTCTTGAACAAAAAAGAACTTGCCAAACTAAAGATAATGCGCTAAGTGATAACGTATCAAAGAAAATAGAAAAATTACAAGAAAGGATAAAAAAAGGCGAGACGACAGGAGACTATGTTACAGATTTATGCATTTTACAGTTTGGTGGGTTATACAGCCATTATATAAAAGAGCTCAGTCAGACCTATTCTGAATTAAAAAAACATGATGGGGAATTAGTCTTATATGAAGAAACCATTGAAAGAGCTCTAAAAGAAGATAGAGGACACTATACCCCCAAACCAGATGAGATAGTTACTCTTGAGACTGGACTCATTACTCCACCTTATTTACAAAGAAGAAAAGAAGATATAGTAAATTTTATAGGAATTACAGTTAAAGATAAACTTTACGGTAAAGTGGATGAAGTTTTTATAGAATATCTTCGTTGGGAACGATTGCCAGGAGATATAATAAGAATTGCGCCAACAAAAATACCAGAAAAATCTCTTGAGAATATCTTAGGCATTTCTAAAATTGATTTTCATAGTGATGGGGATTATAAGCTATCTTTATTATCAACCAACCAATTAATAGGAGACAAAAAAGTAGAAAAATACCTTAGGTCTTTAGGTGTCAAAGAAATGCCCATTCATGACAGAATATTGAAGAGAGATAATAAGATAGCACTTAATGAACAGACAAATCTCATAACTAGATTGGTAGAAAAAACTGAAACAGGACAAAAATTAAAAGAAAAAATTAAAGAACTTGAACCAGAATATAAAAAAATAACATATCGTAGAGGGAGAGATCAAGACGGGTCGTCTTATGAAGTAAGTAGTAATCCGGAATTAAAGATGAGATATAGTGATCTAATAAGATCTTATGACAAAATAAAAACAGAAATTAATGAAATTTTATCAAATATAAGGACAAACATTCTTCCTCCAAAAGTGGATTTATCAAAAGTTGAAGGGATGAAAAAAGAAATTAATGTTGGGGATTTTTTAGAATTCGTTTCTTCTGAATATAAGACAAAAAAGAAATAATTTTACATCGCCTCGATAACTGGAATTCCAATCAAATTCAAGCAATTAGCCAAGACTTGTCTTGTAGCACTGACTAAAGCCACTCTGCGTTCTTTGATGCCTTGCTCTGCATTGAGCACATTGCAATTTTCATAGAAATCATTGAAAGCCTGTGAGAGTTCATGACAATAGTTGCATAACAAGTTAGGCTTGAGCTGTTCTAAGGTAGCGCGGACAATCTCTGGAAAGAATCCAAGTTCTTTTGCAAGTGAGTATTCTTTATCGTCGATATTTTCATAGTTTTCCTTGCCAAGAGCGCCTTTGCCTAATTTTTTCAGGATGTTTGAAGCTCTCGCATAACTATATTGCAAATAAGGAGCAGAATTTCCTTCAAAACTCAAGGCTTCTTGCCAGTCAAACAAAATTTCCTTGTTAAGCTCGAACTTAGCGATTCCATAACGAACCGCGCCGACACCTATTGCCTCAGAAACCTTATCCAAGACAACTTGTTTATCGCGCTTTCTTTTTTTAATTTCTTGCTTTGCCTTGCTTATCGCTTCCTTGATAAAATTGCTTACAAGAATAACCTCTCCTTTCCTCGTTGACATCTTTTTCGCGCTGGCGCTGTCTTTCTCTTTAAGCAAAGTGAATGAATAATGCACAACTCTAGGAGCATTGTATCCAAGCAACTCTAAAGCTGCGCTAAGCTGTTTGAAATAAAGTTTTTGGTCCTCTCCCAAAACTATAATATTATTCTGGGCAGTATCAATTTTGGCCATGGTGTAGGCGATATCTCTCAGAGGATAAAGTCCAGTTCCATTGCTTCTTGTCAGCACAAGAACAGGAGATTTCATCTCCCTTTCAAAATTCCATTCCATGTTGCTTTGATCAAGAATAAATCGCCCCTCAACATCTTTTTTTAGTCTTTTGCTTTTCTCCAGTTTTTTCAGGATTTTTTGTAATTCCCCTTTCTGCAGATAAACTGACTCGTAATCAAAATAATCATAAGTAATCCCGAGCTTAGCAAGAATCTTTTTCTGACCTTCCACTGCAGTATTGACAAGCTTGTTTAAATTTTTCACAGTTTCCTTGTCCTCATTCTCAATTTTCTCCAGAATATCAAAAACCTGTTTCTCAATCTCAGAATCCTGTTCCATTGCCTTGGACATTCTCACATATAAATCAAGCAAATCATCAAATGTCTCATCTCCTTTTGTTCCAAGCAATAACAAAGCCATTTGTTTTGAAACATCGTTCACATAATAATGCACTTCAGTCTGATAACCATTGAATTTCAAAACTCTGGCAAGAATATCGCCAATGATAGCATTTCTAACTCTGCCGACATGTGGTGATGAGTTTGGATTTAAGCTTGTATGTTCAATGAGCGCATTGCCTTTCAAATTCAGCGAGCCATATTTTTCTTTCTCGCTCAGAACTTTTTTAACACTCTCCTCAAAGAAAGCGCTTTTATCGACGAAGAAATTGACATAACCTCCAACAGCCTCAACTTTTTCAATATCTTTTGTCACGAGTTTCTTTAGCTTAACCACAAGCTCCTTTGCAATCACTAAAGGGTTTTTCTTCTCTTTCTTTGCAAGTTCGAAGCAAGGGAAAGCATAATCGCCGAATCCCTGCTTAGGAATTTCAAGCGAGATATGTTTCAAACCAGTTGCTTTTCCAACAATCCCTTTTATCTTCGCCTCAATTTTCATTTTTATTACAGTTATAAAAAAAGCAAAAAGCTTTATAAACCTTATTGGCTTTTTAACACTGAAAAAGGTGAGAGTATGAGAATAGAATTAGATGAGAGGCCGCAAAAACCAATAATCATCGAAGGTTTTCCAGGATTCGGTTTTGTTTCTACTATAGCAACTGAGTTTCTGATAAGACATCTAGGAGCTAAACCTATAGGCAGAATTGTAAGTGATAAAATCTCGCCTGTAGCCGCGATTCACAAATCCGCGCTCATCTATCCTTTAGAGATATTTTACGATAAAAAAACAAACATCTTGTTAGTTCAGGCTGTAACTCCAGTTGATGGCCTCGAGTGGGACATCGCCGATACTTTAGTAAGATTAGCCAAGGAACTCAAAGCAAAGGAGTTTATCGGACTCGAAGGAGTTTCATCAACAGCCCAGATAAAAGATCCTCAAGTTTTCTTTTATTCTGCCCAGCAAGGAAAAAACAAAGCAATGCAGGATATGAAAATCAAGCCCTTAGATGAAGGTATTATCATCGGAGTCACAGGAGCATTATTAATGAAAATGAAAGAGACTCCAATCTCATGTTTCTTTGTCGAGACACATTCAGACTTGCCTGATAACAAGGGGGCGGCAAAGTTAATCGAGACATTAGACAAATATCTTGGATTATCAATCGACCCCAAGCCACTTTTAGTCAAGGCCAAGGAGTTCGAAGAAAAGCTCAAAGACTTGTTCACAAAACTCGCAGAAGTCAAGACAGAAAAAGAAAAGAAACAATTAAGTTATATGGGTTAATCAATCACGATTTAATCAATCGCAATTATTATTCTCACTTATCTTTCTCAAAGAATTTGAATGTCGACGCAATATCAATGATATACTTGCCTTCCTCAAGCTTGTAGATGACTGGTTTTTTCTTGAACAGCGATACAATATCAATCTCAAACTTGCCTGGTTTGGTTATTTTAATTGATTCCAAGTCAAGAATCACTGGTTTATCAATCTCCGACCCTATAACCTCTTTGATATCCTCCATAATCTCCTCTCTCTCAACCTTTGTCAATTTCTCAGTCTCTTCTTTCATCAATATATCTTCATTCCTGAAAAAGAAAAAATAATGGCTCCCGCATTCACAGCCTTTCAAAATCTCAGGAGCTGTTGACTCATAAATATTGCCGCATTTAACACATCTGTGACTCATGATTAATTTAAAACTCGATAGTTTTTATTCTTTTCTATGATTCAGGACTATTTTCTAAGAAGCAGTTGTAATTTTGTCGGGTCTTTTTTGATTTCCCGCACAACTGTTGCTGGCCCGATTATTGTGAAAACATCACGATTAGCACCAAGTAAAGCTTTGGCGAGATTTTCCTTGATTGACTGTCCGAAAGGCAAGTTTTTTGTTTTTGGTGCGAAACTTGCAAGCTCGATGCCCTTGAATCTCGAGCTCCCCCGAATCTTTTTCATTGTCTCTTGAATTAAATCAGCTTCCTCTTCCGAAGCGAGTTTACCCTGAACAAGAAGAATCTTGTCTTCTGTAACCAAATCTATAAGTCTTTTAACTCTCTGAAATGAAGTTAGATAAGCAATTTCACCATAAGGCACAAATTGTAATGTTACATTTTTTGCCATTTTTCTATACTCCAGCGCGAGTTTCTAATCCTCCTTTTTTATTCTCTTCCATTATCTTTCGCAATCGTACAGAATCTTTTATAAGTAGTTTGGTGCCTTCTCTAAGTGCATCTATTTGTTTTTTTTTGATAGGATATTCTCTATAATAACATACCCCATATTTTCTTTTGATTAATCTATACATTTTTACTTGCCCCTTCTCTTTTTTATCAGATCAAATAATTGCGAGTAAAATTCCGCAATATTCCCTCCGCTCTTGGCGCTCATCCCGACAACCTTATATTCTGGAAAAGCAGCTTCAATTTTCTTGATGTTAGCACCCCTCAAATCTGTCTTGTTCGCCGCGATTAACACAGGAATCTTTCGTGCCACAAGATTTCCAATGATAGTTATGTTAACTTGCGTGTAAGGATTCTTGCTCGAGTCTAACACAACTATAACAGCATCCATGTCATCAAGCCATTTAATAGCCTCTATCACACCCTGTGTTGCTTCCTTGGCCCTCTTCTTGGCTTCCTTGACACTCATTCCATAAGGCAAGAAATCTTCATAATCAATCTTTGTCGCGATTCCAGGAGTGTCAATGATTTTGAATGTAGCTTTTTTGTTGTTGAACTTGATATCCACCTTCTCTTTTGATTGGATCTCGCGAGTCTCATGAGGAACTTTGCTCACTTTGCCTAATTCATCGCCTGTCCAATCCTTGCAGATATGATTAGCCAATGTAGTCTTGCCTCCGTTCGGCGGCCCGTAAAAGCCAAGCTTGACATTTCGCTTCACAGCGAACAAATCGCCGAAAAAATTCATGAAAAAATCTGTAATGAAATTTGCCATCTTTTTCTTTTCTCCCTTTTGCTCTTTATCGCTTGGGTATTTAATTAAATCAACGCGCTACTATTTAAACATTACGCTACTAAAATAGATAAATTATAGAATTTACCGACGATAAATTTAAATAAGCACTAAGAAATTTATTTCTCATAAACTTTACTACGATGCTCAAATCTCAAGAAATAGATTGTATTGCTATCGAATGCATAGATTAATCTGAAATGTCCTATTCTAACACTTCTTTCCCCTTTTAGATTATATCTTAGAGGTTTGCCAGTTTCGGGTTTTCCTAGTATCTTAGCAATCTGTTTTTTTATTCTTTCTTTTGTCAAAGAATCTTTTATTTTTTCAGTCTGTTTTATAAAGTCGGGCGACCTCCAAACATTTCTTACCATTTTTCTAAATCTTTTAGAAATTCGGCAGTATTTTGTTTTTTACCTTTTCCTGCTGCAAGATCGTCCCATGCTTTCTTAATACTCTTTAGAGTCTCAAGCTCTTCTCTTGTTATATTGGGAATACTTTTCAAAATAACCATACCATCAACTTCTGTCACTAAAAAAGGTGTGCCTGGCTTAAAGTCTTTTCTGATTTTTTCAGGTATGACAACTTGTCCTTTTGAACTCAACTTTGTTATTTCCATATAAAAGTAAGAATTTCTTACTTTATAAATATTCCGCTTAGCTCCCTTACAAAGTAAAATTTATCTTAACTCATCACTCAACATCCGAAGGCCAGATGATTGTGCAAGGCTCACTGACTCCATTCATGCACTCATCATAGCATTTCACAAACCAAGGGGCGCCGTCCCATATCGTTCTATGTTCACTATCGCCAGTTGGTTCAAATTTCTTAGCATTTAAAGTATTGTTTGCCATAAAGTTACAGTTATCTATCTTATTGCCAAAAGCATAATGATATGTACATGTAGCTCTCTCGTCAGTTCTCAAGACTAAACTTCCTGAATCTTTGTATAATCGTGTGACTAAAGGCACGACATTATCAACCTTAACTTCAAAAGTAGTTGAATTCTGAACAATGTTCGCGACATCCTTGCAGGAGATTTCTATAGTATTCATACCCATGCTAACTCCTGCTTTAGTTTCATGACTCGTGTCTCCTGTCTCGCTGAATACAGTCCATATCGTTTCAGTAGGTTTTTTCCAATAGCATGTCGCAACGCCATTATTAGTTCCTTCAGCTGTTGTAACTTTCAAATCCACTCGAGGAGTGAACCCGCAGCCACTTACAACAGCGCCATCAGCAGGTTCAATGCTTGTAACAAGTAAAGGAGGCGCAGGGAAAAGTTCAAGCACATAACTTTGAGGCATTGTATTGTTCTGAGGACTCATATCTTTGCATCTCAAATAGAAGAAATTAGTAACCTCAGGCTGCAATCCGGTTAATGTAGTTCTCCCAAAGAAATTTATTCCAGTAATCTCAGAAACATTAAATTCGTTGCTCATCTGTTCATAAATTACATCTTGTTTAGCCCATCTGCAAGTCGCGGGCTCATTAGTGTAAACATATAATGTTAATTGCTCAACTCTTCCAATGCTTGAGCCAGTTGCCGGAGATGTCGCAACTATTTCAGGCGCGGTAGTATCCGGCTCTGTACAAACTTCAAATAAAACAGTGTCTGTATTCGCTCTATTATCATTTCTATCTCGGCATTTATAATAAATTGTATGCGAGCCGTTTTGTGTCGGAGTGAACTTAGTTTCAAACATGTGCTCTTGCCAATATCCATTATCACCAAAATAAGCCATAGGATTATCAAAGTCAAGTGATTGATTATCTAAATCAAGGATACATTGGGCCCTTTCATCTGTTGTTAAGTTAAAGCTTATTGGCATCCATGCTTTGACACAAGGTGAAGCGCTCTTACAACCATATTCATTGTTTTCAATCTTTTTCTTGCACGAGATATATCTTGGGGCGGTTGTGTCATTTTGATTCTCCCATACACATCTTCCAGTGTTGCTATTAAACACGCATGCTTGTCCTAAGCTCAAGCATCTATCGTCATTGCAAGGCTTCAGAGGATCCTCATTGCAAACATGACAGTCCTTACCTCCTGGAGGTGCTTGCCACTCTAGGCAGTTGAAATCATAATAAATATATCTGTCATTACAAGTCCCAAAAGGACACCAAGGGAACCCAGAACCAATATTAATTTTTTCATAAGTTTCTGCTTTTAATTCGGGATCTGGCAGTTGTTCAGGAATAACTTTACCTTTCCACCACAAAACTTTTTCCCAATCACCCCATCTAATTAATGAAACTCCATCAGTTGTTCTTACATTCGCAATATTATTGTAAGCTCCGCATTTTCCCAAGCTTTTGCATCTTTTTGCCATTGCAACGCTCCAAGCCTTTTCTCTATCTACTGCTTCAACAGAAGGGTTGCCCATAGGATCCGCCCCACCAATTTCACAATTTTCCTTACAGGCCCATCCAGCTCCAGGAATCCAGCCCCACTTGCTTTCATGCACAACCCCGTAATAACTTCCCAATCCACAAGATTCATTGCTTGCAGAAGGATATTTTGGCAAGCACTTAGTCGGGGTTGCGGTAATCTCTTCTTTAGAGCTTCCTTTTAAACAATTAAGTAAACGAATATATCCTGCCCCCGCAAAAAGATTAGAACCAACATAATCCCAAAAATCATTCTCACATGCTTTTAACTTAGAGTCTTTATCTTCAAATCCTGCAGGCAAAAGCTTGTTATGCCAATCTCGGGCCCATTTCGCTATTTTATTATATTCATCCAGCTCATCCACCCAGTAACACATCCAATTCTTTTTACATTCAACTTCACTTAAAAGAAGACACTGTTCAGGAAAATTTGCCATACATACAGCACTTCCAGCTTCTGGCTCAATACAAATTTCTTTTCCTCCTGATTTACAAGGAATTGTTTTTATCTTTCCATTGTCACAATAATGCATCCAAGAATTCCAGCCTATCGCATCTCTTCCATAGATCTCATTTGGGGTTACATTTTCTGAGGGATCGTTCCAATCATAATACCCGCACCATGACTCGCCATTCAGGTGTGTTCCAAATTTATCCGAACATTCCTGCCCGCTACATTGCGCGACTCTATCTTTCATTTCGCACTGTTGATTCTTATTTTTATTACAATCCATGTAAACTTCTTCGGGATTCCCGCAAGAATCCATCCAGTGGACATCCTCATCAAACTCAGTACATCCTTTAGAAGAATGTCTCACACATTGCGAGCATACTTGCGAACAATATTTTCCACTGTTAAAACTGCCCCCACTAGCTGAGCAGCTTGCCTGGGTCATATAAACGCAAGCTCCTGAAATTTTACAACAGCCCTTAACTTGTTTATTAACATAATCAATGCATTCTTGATAAGTTAAATCCGGGATTATCTCAGGCACAATGCCCTTAGATTTTGCAAGTTGATTACAACCAATTTCAGTTATATAATAAGGAGTTGAGCCAATGATACAACACTGTTTCTCGCAGGCATCAATATCACATTCATCATTATCAACAAAAGTGCCTCCGCCGTCATCGCACAATTTTCTTGGTGTGTTCAAAGTGCAAGTTCCTTGAACATTATCCACACAACATCCTTTCTTGCATAAAAAAGTATTCTCACAAAGCGTTGGCACCCATCCTTTAGCACATTGAGAAGCCAAAACTTCCTGGCAAATGCCCCCTTTTATATGGCCAACAATCATTTCCTCACAACATCCGATCTGTGCCTTCACCGAAGGTAAAACAAATAGGAGAACAATCCCAAAAATTAACATTCCATATTTTAGTATATTTAGTATATTTTCAGTTTTCATTTTATCTTGGATAGTTTTTTATAGCGAATAAAAATGATTTACTTTCCATCGTGATATTATAAATCTCTATATTTCCATTTTCTGCAAAATCCATCGAAATATACTGCTTTTTTGGATAATTAGTCAATAGAAAATTTCCTTCACTTAATTCTTCATTTATAATGTCATTAACAATTAAAAGTTCCTCATAAAGTGGCCATTGCAAGTAAGTCTCAATTTTTTCCACTCGTTTTGTATCCTCTCCCTTAGTGATTGTAATTGCACATTCAATTGGCACATTAATCTTGCCTTCCGTCAAATTCACAGAAAATTTTAATTGATTAGCTGTGCAAGTAGAAACATCATAGCCTTGCTGAGTTGCAGCTTCTGAGAACTTGTTGAAACAATTAGTTATAGAAGATTTCATTTTTGTAGTCAACTGTTCCTCTATGAAACCTTGTAAAGGTGAAGGGTGTTGGATTGTACATTTTTCAAGTATTGTATTAGTGTAACATAAATAAGCAACCTTATTTTCTAAGTAAGGCCAATATAATGTAGGTTCTTCGAGATAGCCTCCCTGGCTCGCGAGGGTTTCAACCATTGGCTCTAGCGCGAGATTGACACACTCCCCGATATAAGCATTAGGATCGGCGGGTTTTGCCTGAGCTCCTTTAGGAAAAAGTTTAGGAGTGAGAACAACAGCAAGAACAACAACAGCCACAATAACTACAGCGATTATAATAAACAAAGTCACTTGGCCTTTTTTACTCACCATTTTTCGTCAATAATTAATGGCATTTGACATTTAAAAAGTTTTTTAAAGTATAAAATAATAGATAAAATATGGAAAAAAAGAGAACAATTATTCTTATATTTACTATAATAATCCTCTTTACTTTTATTTCGTCTGTCTTAGCATTAGATGAATTAACTCAGATAAAGAAAGGATATAACTGGCTTCAGGGCAAGACAGTAGGAAAATGGGCAAATTTGAACACAAAACAACACGTTTTCTCGCTGCTCGCGTTGCAATACACGCTAAGCCAAGGACAAATTGATTCTTCTACAAAATCTTTGCTCGCGAAAAGCTATAACAATGGAACTTGCTGGTCCGCGACTTCTTGCAATGCAGTTGAAACAGCTCTCGCAAAAATAGCTTTAGATTCTGCAGGCAAAGATTCAGACAAGGCAACTGAATGGCTAAACAGCAAAAAAATTGCTCCTTCAACTAATTTAGTCTGGTTTTTGCAATTAACCCAGGTTCAAGGAAATGAGATGAGATGTGTCTTACGATATGATACAACATCTGGGGAAGTGGGCTTTGACAAAAGGGGGGTCATTAATTATATGGACAATTCATTATCAAATTGCTTCAGCAATGCAACATACTGGTTACAACTCGCACCAGTCTGCGCAAACAAGACATTTGAAGTAAGCTGCAGCGATTCAGCATTGGCAAATTTCTTATTCAAAAAAGAAAATGAGTGGTTTGTAACAAGCAAGACTTATCAAATCTCTCCGCAAGGTAGTGTGAGCATGAAATTAAATAGTTATTGTATCGCTCAGGGCTCGAATTGCGATTACGAATCAACCTTATGGACCGCATACGCGTTCTTCCTCGACGGACAACAGGATATCGCCAAGAGCTTTGTCCCATATCTCGTGATTGAAGCAAACAACAGCAAAAAATTCTTGCCTCAAGCAATACTCTTCAAGATAACTGGCAAAGACAGTTATGCAGAGGACATAGCAAAATTACAAGATTCTCAAGGATTCATAGTTCCTAAAGGAGTGAGCAGCGCATATAACAAATATTATGATTCCTCACTCGCAAAAATGACTGGCTCAGCTTACAAAGCAGATTTGACAAAATTGAAAGCCAAACTGTTAAGCGAGCAAAAAGTTGATGGCTCTTGGCAATGTTCTGGATTTGGCTGCGACACAAGTTATATCAGAGAAACTGCAATGATTCTCTCAGCATTCTGGCCAAGTTTTGAATGGCGAAGTGAATGCGAGTCAGAAGGTTATGCTTGCGCGCTAAATTGCAGTGCTTTGGGCGCAGTTGCACAGCCATATGGATGTTATCCAGAAAGCTATGAATGCTGCAATGTTATTTATGATTGTGAGATGAAATATGGAACTTGCAAGCCAAGTTGCTCAGCAGCATTGAATGAATCCCAAGTCCCTTATACTTGTTCAACTGGAGTTTGCTGCAAAGATTATAGCAAGTCACTTTGTATAACAGAAATTCATGGCGTGATTTGTGTCGCAGGACAAGAGTGTTTGAATACTCAAGGAGGGATAATTCCTTTCATCTATGCAAGCGGCGAGCCTCGTTGTTGCAAAGGAACATGCTCATTAGGGGTAGGCGGTCCAAGTTGCGCAAGCCAAGGCGGAGTGGTCTGTGATACAAGTCAAGGAAAATCCTGCATTAATGGTGGAGATCTCGAGGCATATGATACAAATAATTGCTGCCAGGCAAGTAAATGTGTAACTGGAGTTCAAACTTGCGCTCAGATGTCTGGTTTGATATGTACAAGTGATGAAGATT
The DNA here is from genome assembly GCA_964354405.1 of Candidatus Woesearchaeota archaeon. Lineage (GTDB taxonomy): Archaea > Nanobdellota > Nanobdellia > Pacearchaeales > UBA284 > JAVZYK01. The sequence goes on from CAYGZP010000002.1 coordinate 139,917, forward strand.
GTAAAGATGGTGTTCTCACAGAGGCGAGCGACACAAATGGAATGGCAACATGTTGTATCGAATACGGGACTTGCATTCCACAAACATGTCAATATGAATCATGCGAAGCAGAAGAAAGCTGCTCAGGAAACATGTTTGAAACATCTGATGCATTAAGATGTTGTGATGGCACTTGTCTTGCCTCATGCTCATCTCAACAAGGAACACCTTGCAACACAACATTATCATGCAAGGGCACATTAAAACAAACAGCAGACACAACTCGATGCTGCATAGGAACATGCCAGAAAAAAGGCGGATTCCCATGGTGGATAATTATAGTTATAGTAATATTAGGAGTAGCTGGATTATTGTTCTATCTAATAAAGACAGGAAAAATAAAATTAAAAGGATTAGGCAAGCCAAAAGCAGCACAGCCCCGGGTTGAATTCGGCAATTTCCCAATGCAGGCGCTTCCTCCAAGAACCTTGCCTCCGCGCCAACCAATGCCAATGCAAAAGCCCATAGCAAAGCCGATGCAACCAGCAGCAATCAAGAAAAAACTTCCTCCAACACCCAAACCAAGCGCATAATTATTTCTAAGTGTTGTTAATTGTTTGACAGGCGAGGTTTGTCAGAATTATATTAATAATATATTACTAATTATTTCTTAAAAATATTGTAAGGAGATGATACAGGAGACTCACCCAAACCTTCAGATAGCATTTTACTTTTATCTTTGCCTTCTTTTCCTTTTTTCTCCTTGCTCTTTTTCTTCAATTTCTCCCACGCAAAAGCTATCTGCTCTTTATTCCATCCTGCTTTCAAAAGCTGCTGCTCAATCTGCTCCTTTTTCATTCCCTTTGCCTGAGCATTTGTGATAAAATTCATAATATTGTAGACATCACCGGGATTCTTGAATAATTTTTTCTCAAGTTTCGCGTCATAGCCTTTCCAGACAAACCACAAAACAGCTGCAATTATCAACAGAATCAATATAATAAAGAATATTGCCAAGCCCCATGGTGTCTTGACTTCTTTTCCAGGAGTTCCGCCGCCCTGAACATTAAGCTCGCTCAAAGCAGGCGAGGCAAAGAAAACAAGAGTTGAGAAATCTTGTCTGCCAGGCAATGCAAGACTAACAGTCTCGCTCGAGCTCAAGTCACTGAACTCAAAGCCAATAGCATCATTCAGATTGTGAACATCATAACTGCCCTGCTTGTTGACTTTCACACTATTATAGCTAACCCCAGAAGGCAGCAAAAAGATTAAATAAACATCACTTGAACTTGCAGCAACAGGATCAATTCTTATATTGACAATCGTGGCTTTGTCCTCAACTATAGTTTCATAAGCCATTGTCTTAATCTGCCCGCTAAGCTTCAATTCAACATTATCTTGTTGCCAGGTAGCTATTGCGTTTTTGTATGACTCTTCATTATCGCTGTCGTAAGTCTCCTCAGTTATCTCAGGAATATATGAAGGCTGTATATTTTCAACACTAACATAATAAGATGATTCAATCAATCTTAACGAGTCAGTTATATTCAAGGGCAAGTTCATTGCATCGAGCTGTGATTTCATTCCAGGCAGTTGAGATGGGGCTGCTGTAGGAAGCTGAGCTTTCAATGTTGTTAGAGTGGAATTAATCTCAGTTAAATTCAAGGCAAACATATCTTTGTACCATAATTCAAGAGAAGCGAATTGCAAAGTCAATGTGTTGACTCGGGCAATCATATTATTTATTGTTGAGTTTAACAATTCCTTGGTGATGTTGCTCGTGATTGTAAAACTTTTCGAGCCAATCATATTTCCGCTATCTTTGGCTTTGACAGTTAAAGTGTAAGTTCCTAAAGCATAAAGATGAGTTGCATTTGGTTCGAATGTTGTTTGTTCAGCGCTTCCATCACCCCAATTCCAAATATAATTAGTTATTGTTCTTCCTCCAGATGGAATTGCAACAACTCTAAATCTAGTTATTTGTCCAGGAATCACAGTAAGAGGAGTCACGCTCGCGATGTTTGGAACTGGCTCGACTTTAAACTGTTTCGAATCTCCCTGAGTTGAAGTTCCTATTATCTGTGCATTGATTGTATAAGTTGCCTGTTGTTGTGGAGCTGTAACATTCAACGCAGCAAAGCTCAATGACTGTGCTTGCGATTGTGAACTCAAGTTCAATTTCGGCCAATTCACAGCTAAATCATAAAAGTAATTGTGTGATGTCGGCCCTGTTCCTTGCGGCTGGAACTTGAAAAGAATATCGCTTAAAGTCAAAGTTTGAGTAGCAAGCGATACAAACTTCATTGGAATAACACAGCCTCCAGAAATAGTGCAGTCATTGTTATACTTGGAAGCAATATAATTTTTGACATAAGTTGGCAAAACAATTCCGCCAATCACAGAAGTTTCATTAAATATTTCTTCGCCATTAAATGGAGCAAAGTTGGCTTCATGAGCTGAGATAGCATAATCTTCATTGTAAGCTGGCGCGTTCGAGGAAGGAACACCATAGAAACCGCAAACAGGAGTTGTAGTTTCTTTCTTTATGTTATAGACTGCGGCAGAAGAATAAGAGCGCGCAACACAAATAAAATATGAGTCTTTTTTATCAATATAGAAATTAGTTGGCTCGCCATATTCATCTATCCCAACAACACAACTTGCAGAATCATAGGTTGCCGAATCAAACCACTCAACAGTACAATTGCCTTTAACATTTCCAGAAGTGTCATAAACATAAAAGATAATATCATTTCCAACAGGCTCGTTGTTAGGAACGCTGCCATCTAATTTTGCCTGCACAGCAACTTCAAGCTTTCCTGTCTTGCTCAAGTTGAATTTTTGGCAATAAGGGGTTGTTGTCAAGTCAGATGCAGATGTCGCAGCAGCTGCATTAAAGCATTCGCTGTTCCTCAAGACAGAACACCATGTTTCAGCAGCTTCTTTATATTCAAAATCAATTGAGCCATCATCCAATAAATCCAGTTTCAAAGGACTCTCGCCGCAAACATCTTGTCCAGAACTCTGTCCTGTGACTAAGAAACTCAAGGCCATGATTTGAGGATTAGTTCCTTGAGCAGCCAATCCAAAATATTTGTCTCCAACACCAAGAGGAACTGTTTTGCTCGGTGCAGGCGATGTCGCAGTATATGTCACATTGCAATCAGAAGGAACACAAGTGAATTGAGCATTAGCCTTTTTCAAAAAATTTAATAATGTTGCATTAAAAACAGTATTTCCAGGAGTTATAGTTGCCTTTACAATCGCGCTCCCAGGCTCGTTAAGAAGTGAGAAATTCAGCGAGCCTTCCAAAACCTGCCCCTGCCCGAACCCGCTCTGCGACAAGTTGAAAAAAGGCGATCCTTTAGTTATCGACGCCGAAGCGAAGTTAATAGATAATAGGAGAAGCACAGCCAAGAGAAATGCGCTTGTCAAAATCGAAAAACCTCTTTTCTCAAAATCCATTTTACTTTTTCTCTTCACTTACCTCTTTTTTCTTTTTGTATTGATAATTTCGCGTGAAAAACCTTTTGAATTTCAAGGCTTATCACTTCTCCCATTATATCCTATTTCTTTTTAGTATTAATAAAAACATAAATTACAATAATCAATGACAACACAGCCAAAACATTCCACCACGCAAAGAAAGGCAATGGCTTGAAAGTCATGCCGCATGTTATACATTCTGTTTCTGTTTGTTGATAACTGGTTAATACACAATCAGAATAATCTGACTTACAAGTCGGGCTAGTTATACAAGTGGTAATCATTTCCCTCTGATTTGAGTTTCCTTGGCATCCATCCTCACAGTTTCCATAACTTCTGCTGTATTCACAATAAGATTGGCCTCCAGAAGTTCCATATTGTATTTTCTGGACACATTTTGGAACAGTTGTTGTAGTATCCCAAGCACACCAACAATCTTCCGCGTTTGCAGGACAATTATAATTTCCGACATAACAAGTATCCAAATCACAGGTTGATTTATTATCATAGCCCGAACAAGTCACTGGACCTTCATTATCTTTGTAACAGTGCTTGCAATAGATATTGCCCGACAATCCTTGGGGGAAATCCCAATAACAATTTCCCCACAAATCTGTTTTATTACATTTTACTTCAGTATTATTACCATGACAAATGCTTGGATTGATATCAGCGACACAAACATTACCCTGGCAATTTGGAGTAGGCGAAGTGCAGGGAACGATTTGTCCAGGATGTGTTGGTCAAACACATTTTGTTTTTGAATCATAACAAACGCCGCAAGGATGACTTGAATCAACACAATAACATTGTCCTCCGGGAGCTCCTGAAGCAAATTTGAAAATTCCGAAGTTTCCCTTTGTCTTCTCACCAATCTTGACATTTGCATAAGTTCCATTGTATATTCTGGCGATGCTCGCATTCATTGTTTTGCCTTTCAAATTCGCAGGAATTGGATTAGGCACAGTCCAATTAGAGATATATCTTTTATTCACAATATCTTTTGTAACCACAGTCATGTTATTCATAGTAACTGTAATGCTTGGTTCGCCGCCGACAACACTTCCCGTCGGAGGCTGAACTCCGCTGCCAGTCGAAGAAGCAATAATCTCCATCTTATTTACATTTAAACATTTACTCATGTCTTCAACTGTAATGTTCAACTCTATTTTCTCGCTCTCATTGCACCATCCATCATTGCCACAATATAATTTTATTTTAGCCTCAGTTATTTTACAAACTGGTTGAGGAGGGAGCTCGCTTGCAAAAGTGAAAGTTCCTGTAGCGCTTCCTGTAACTATTTGCCCTGTCAAATTAAATAACTTTGAAAGGTAAGCACTGACGGGCCTATTTTCGCAGTTTGCAGGAATTAAAATCGTCCAATTAGCAAAATATCTTTTGTTAGCACTATCTTTTTGGATTGGCGTCGAATTTATCATGTAAGCAAAACACTCGCCATCAGGAGGCTGAGCAGTATCTTTAACATCAATCTCAATTTTATTTACATGCACATCTTCACATTTTGCAAAATCTTGAACAGTTATGTTTAAAGTAATATTCTCGCCATTTTCGCAATTTGCGCTTAAACCCCCTGCACAATTCGGTGCAACAGTTGCACTATTGATTTTACAAAGGGGGGGTAAAGCAGAGCAAGGGTTAGTACACCCCGTTCTTCCTTGATCATTCCAATTGTAAGGAACATCGCATGTGTTATCTGATCCAGAATTTTGAGCAGTTGTAGAATTATATATATCTTGATTTTCATTATTGCATAGTCTATTCAAAGTGATAGAATTTCCTTTTCCTGTGCCCTGTATAGAAAGTCCTGCAGAGATAGCACTACCAAACTTAATATTAGATTCTACAACATTCTTAGTTATTTGATTGTTAAAACCTTGGGCAAGAATACCATAACGATTAGTTGAACGAACCGTATTGTTAATGACTATAGTACTATTAGATTCTAGTAAGCCTATTCCTGTAAACCAGTCTGTAAATGTACAATTTTTTATGGTATTTCCAGTTTGGCCCGATACTTTAATACCATAATCAAACTCGGCGTCATCTCCATCGATTATATGATTTTGACAATCAAAAATTTTATTATTAAAGTTGGACTGATATCCCGGATCTATACAAGTATTAGGCGTGTTAAGGATATCTGTTGTTAATTTAACAATACCACAACCTGAGGTGTTCAACTTTGCAGAACATTCTGAACATGAACCACAATTACATTCTACACCCCCAACGCACTGACCATTTGAACAGTAAGGATAGCCATAGAATTGACAATTGTATTCTGTAGCATCACACAAGGTTCCAACACAATAATATTCTTTCACGATGGGTTCGCCTTGCGGGCCTGTAAGACAAACATCTGTATAACTTCCAGTTGCATTAGTACAAGTACCCTTGACTATCTTATTATCCCCACCATCGGTGTCTGTGCATCCACCACCGCCGCCACATTTCCCATCTTGACAAGGGCATTCCTTTAAATCACCATAGCAGTTATTATTGGAATGACAATAATATTCATATAACAAGGTAGAATTATGGCAATAGTCAATGTAGGCGCCATTAATCCCAGTACAAGTTCCTCTAACATCATAATTTTTCCCACCATCGCTGTCTGTGCATTGTGGTGGCAGTGTTTGATATTCACAACCATTAGCCCAATCTCCATCTCGATTTTCCCACCCCGACTCACACTTGACACAAGATTTTATACACGAAGTAAAAGCAGTTCCTTGTTTATCACACCATCTTGTATATTCTACATAACCAGAAGGACAATTTATTTGAGAATAACAGGAAGAACATGTCCCAGCATCCTCATCAACAAAATCAACAGAGGTTATTGATGTGCCACTAAGGTCTTTTTTACAAATTCTCCAACATTTACGGTTGTTAAAAGTGGGAAAGCAACCACTAATATAACAAGAAAATTTAGGGCGGCCAGAAGTTTCACAACTTGTGTGGGTACCTATTGAAGAATATCCACTAGGGCAGAGAATAAGATTGAAGCAATCTCGAAGAATAACATCCCCACAAGCAGACCAACTGCAACTCATACCCTTTTGATATATTTTAATTAAAGAAGAATCACGGCATAAATCAGCCCTTACTTCAACAACACAAATCAACAAAACAAAAAAGACCACTAAACTAACTAACAACAACTTTCCTCTTTTCATCATCTTATTTTAACGATTTTCACCTTTTTAAAATTTATTAAACTCGCGTGGGTTTGCTCTTTGCTCTATAATTCAACAAAAGCTTTTCTTAATTCTTCTATTTTAATCGTATTTAGATTTTGAATAAACAGTTTAATTTGAACTATAAAATCTTCAGCTTTCTTTAACATGTCCTCAGCAGATTCTTTTGTTAAAATAACACTGTCTTTTGATGTAACATAATATTGCTTGTCTATTCTTTCTTCTTTAGCAAAAGATATGATTTTGAATAGTCCATTCTCATTGAATAATTCTTTAAGAAGTAAAATAGATGCGGTGTGATTTTCGCATTTTATGCCTATTTTAAACAGTAAAGCAGTCAAAGAGTTATACATAGTATAATAAGACATCGAGATAGAGTTTTCATAAAGTTTGCTTTGTAACAATATTTTAGCGGATTTAAAACAACCATCAGCTTTTTCTAGATAAGACTTACAAATTTCTTCAGACGACTCTACTAATTTTAATTTGCTTTCTTCTTTAAGCTTATTCAAAAAAGTTTGTTTTGTCATAAAATTCATCTATACCTCTTAAAATTATGTGATTTTTTATTATTTCCTTTATCAGCAAGGAATCTATATCAAAAGGTCCAATCTTAACTTTAATTTTTGAATTTATATCTTCAACCTGCTCTTTGCTTTTTTTGTTTTTTGTTTCAATATAAATATCTATATCGCTATCTTTTTTTGCAATAAATTTAGCATAGCTACCGAAAAGGATTATTGTGGTTTCCTTCGTTCGTTTTAAAATATCTTCTATAATAATATTTAAATCAGGATATTTTTTCAGCAATCTAATTAGTTTGTATCTCTCCGCATTGAAAACATAATTTTTTGCTTGTAAATTATTTTTTATAAAAAAAACCTTATTTTTTCCCTCCATTTTATAATCTAAAACATTCTCTTTTATTAGTCTATTTAATTTTCTTAAAATCGTTGAGTGTGGGGCTTCTAAGGCTCTCGCTATATTCCTTAGATGATTTTCTCCTTTTAATAAAAGCAATATTATTTCCAGCTCTAAATTGTCTCTTTTTTGAACCATATGTACCATATATGAACCAATCTTTTTAAACCTTTCTATTTTAATCTCTATAAAATTTGCTGAGCTGCCTTAGAACAGCTCAAGGAACTCAGCTTCTGTAAAATGCAATGAAGCAGGAACAATGAAACAAAAAGGCTCCTTGACTCGCGGGACTTTTTTTAACAACTCTTTCAACTTGCTATAAACAATATGCTGCTCGTCAGTGCCAAACCTTGAGCAAACAATTATATTGTCAATTTCGCCCTTGGATGCTTTGTCTAATTCATATAAAGCTTCATGAATACTCAAGTCAATATCAACCAAAACTAAAGTGTGCGCGCTTATTTTCAGATTATCCCTAACAACATCATAGAAACTTGTGGGCTCGTAGCTCTTGTGCCACTTCGGAATGCTCGTTGTCTTGCCGAACTTGTAAATCTGCAACCCTGTCTCGGTAATCGCGCTGAAAATAGAAGAGTTATGCAAAACTTTCACCGGAACTTTCAACTTCTTTGCCTCTTGCAATAGGGAGATGTGAGTTGTCGCGGCAAGAGGATCGCCATAAACGAGCAGCGCGACATTTTTCTTTTTAGCTTCTTTCACAAATTCTCGTGATTTATTTTCAACAGTCTCTCGCACAGCAATCGCGACTTTTTTGCCAATTACTTTCTCAAGCTGTGCTTTCTTGTAAGGCAGTGTAGTAGTATATATTTCCAAATAAATCTTATGGCATTTTTTCAGGGCTTCAATGGCTTTCAGCGAGATATCTTTCAGATCCAAGCCCAATCCGATAATGTATAACATAAGAATCTAAGAAAAAGATTAGTTAAAAGGCTTTTGTTTTGGGTTTTTAGGGGTTTTGATGGATATTAAAATTCATGATAAAGCTCTACAACTTTTTTTTCTAGGTCTTGTCTTAAAAATTCAGCAGGTTTTTCTTTGTTGACATATGTCGAAGGATAGATAGACGTTCCAATATTGACTTTTATTGGGGCCACGCTGAATTTACTTGTTCCTTTTATGCTGATGGGAGTTATAGGAATATTCATATTATATTCTTCAAAAACCTTCAATGCAAGTTTTGGGGCACCTATGAGAAAGGGTTTTATTTCTTTATTTGTGGGGTCATATTCACTATAGATATTTTTTAAATTGAACTGTAAAAAAACTAAAGGTAAGTTATCTAAAAGATTTTGCTTTGAGATTCTGATAAAATCTCCATTATATATCCCATTTCCACGAACATCTATTGGGATTGAGCCTATTTCTTTTATAGATTTAGAAAAGAAATTTAGAAACGACTTATAGACAACTGATGAAGTTATTGGAAGTAAAAATGGAGAGAAAATAGAACAATTTCTTTTGATTTGTTTCCTTATGTGCCAATTTAACTTAGATGGATAGAAATGGTCGCTATTTGTAATAAAATATAGTTGTTTTTGATATAATCTGACTAAAGCAGCAACATCTGCGACATCAGTTGGGTGGTTCGCAACAATAATATTCGCACCCTCCTCAATTTTATTTTGTTTTCCTTTAACTGAAATCCCCCTAGGAAGTAAGATTAAACTAAGAGGTCTTATTACATGCTCATATTTCAGTCTTGATTCATAATTTTCTTTACTCATTTTAGATTATATCTTAATTAAAAAACGAAAAGTCTTATTTTCTTCTTTTCTTGAAAATTTTTCTTAATATAAAAACAGATAAGCAAGACAAAGGATATAAAACTATTCCAAATATGGCTGTGTTTAAGACAACATCAAAAATTTGTCTCGAGAAGATTCTGCTCAAGAAAGTTGCCCGCAATACAGGAACACACAACAAAAAAACCATCACTAATACCAAAGCCAAAACCAAATCAAAGATAATTTTCACTTTTGTCAGCTTAAAAAATTCTCCAATTTTCATCTTTTCCTCTTTCTCATGGATTTAACCAGCGACGCCAAGGCCACAAGAGCTACAAAAACAAATGCACTCGCCAAAAAAAGCAATGTTTCTCCTGTTGCAATGAAAACTGAGATTATTATTGCTAAGAAACTTATCAAAATCATCAGCTTAAACCATTTTCTTCCTTGCTTAAGTTCTTCAGGAGTAAACTTTGTTATCAATAATCCGACCGGATAACCAAGTAAAGCAACAACAATCGCAACAATTATCTGCCAAGCGTTCATTTTATAATTTCTATTTTAGGATAATGAATGCAGATTCCTGCACTTTTTATTCTTTCTTCTTTTATTATATTTTTAATCTCCTCTACAAACTTATAAAATTTCTCTTTATTTTTTATTGTTTCATAACTTTGAGGGAATTGTTTTCGTAAAACATTGACAAAATCTGTCCCAGCGGCGTTTAAGTTTAAAAATTCAAACCAATAAAAATCAGTAAATTTTTTACTTTTTCTAACTATCTCCCTCACGTCAACTAATCTAGGAATTATAGGACTTATAAAACAATAAGTTTTTATTTCATTTTCTTTTAAAATTTTTAAGGTTTTTAATCTCTCTCCATTTGAGCACGAGTTTGGTTCAAACAATTCTTTAATTTTTCCTTCAAAATCATTAATAGTTAATCCAACTTCAATCGTCTTGAATTTCTTTAAAATATCAATATCTCTTAAAACTAAATTTGATTTTGTTAATATTGAAAGTTTTATGTTTTTGTTCAAGTTTTCCAAGATTTTTCTAGTTAATTTAAGTTCCTTTTCTATTGGTTGATAAGGATCGGAAACACTTGACATAATAACATCCCCTTCAACAAATTTGTCTTTTACTAACTCTGAAGCATTTATTTTGGCTTCAACCCAACTACCCCATTTTCCATAGTTTCTCCATCTGCACATAAACTTTGCATAACAATAAAGACAATTATGCTGACAGCCAACATACTGATTTATAACATAAGAAGCTCCAGGAAGTTTTGTTTTAGTAAATATTGATTTAGCTTTTGTTTTAATTATTCTCATTTTTTTCTCCCGATATAATAATTTACTGTAGTAGTATTATTTAATTTATATTCGCCTCTTTTAATTGTTCTAAATCCTCCTTCGAAAATTTCTTCAGTTTCATGACCGAGTAAAACTAAATATCCTTTAGGTTTCAATATCTTTCTTACTTTGTTAAAAGTATTTTCAACATAATTTCCATAATATCCAGTAATCCCTAATGAAAAAATGCTGATTATCAAGTCAAATTTCTTTTTAGTCTTGAATTTCAAAAAATCAGCCAATATAAAATGACATTTCTTTAAAGATTGTTTTTTTCTTGCTTTTTCGAGCATTTTTTTAGAATTATCCAAGAGAGTTATGTTTTCAAAGCCATTTTTTAATAAAATTTCATCTGCTATACCCGTTCCAGCACCAACATCTAGAATAGAAATATTTTTTGGTAAATTCTTAATTTTATTTATAAGAAATTTTGCCGCTCGAATATTTTGACCTTTTCCACTAAATCTTATATCTTTGTCATAATATTCAGAAAATTTGTCATAATACTTTTTCAAATCTTCTTTTGTATGAATCACTGGTAAGAATAAATTGCGTGGCAAATAAGCAAAATAGCGAATGGTTCTTTTATTGCATCTAACAGAAAGGAAAATCATTCTTTTTAGTGGATTTTTAATATAAATCCATGAAGGCCTTATCTTATTTGTTTTATCATATTCAATCTTGAATCTTGGAAATTTTTTTCTTGCAACAAAAATGGATCTTACCTTCACATTCATTTTATCCCCAGATTGAAAAACTTAGTGGCATTTAAATCTGTCTGCTTTTCAACTTCCACGATGCTGAGTTTCTTTATCTCTGCTATTTTCTCCAAAGCAACCTTGACATTGAGTGGAGTTCCATATTTCTGTCCTTCTTGCGCAAACCAAGGCGAATCAGTTTCTAGAAGAATTTTGTTGAGGGGCATGTCTCTTGCAATTTTCCTGATATCTTTTGATTTTTGGATGCCTGGCCCAATCGAGATAAACCATCCATTTTCAATAACCCTCCCCAAAAATTTTCTATTGCCGAACAAATGCATCAAAACTTTTTTTCCTTGCATTCCCTCTTCTTCCAAGATAGCAATTGTGTCTTCAGTCGCATCTCGCGAGTGTATAACTAAGGGCAACTCGAGCTTCTTGGCAAGAGCAATGAATTTTCTGAAGAGATGTTTTTGTTTTTCTCTGAACTCAGGCTCTTTAATCCAATAATAATCCAATCCTGTTTCACCGATGGCAACTATTTCATCCTTATGCTTTTCAATTTCTTTGATTGCTTCATCAATTTCTTTTTCTGAAGCTTCTTTGATATAAGTGGGATGAACCCCTATCGCACAGAAGATGAAACCCTTATTTTCCCTTACAAGTTTGAGTGTAAGTTCAACATCTCGGGGGTGGGCGCAGCAAGTTATCAAGGCGCGAAGCTCGCGTTTGCATTGCTTAATGACTTGTTCCCTGTCCTTATCATAATCTTTCTGTTCCAAGTGGCAATGGCAGTCTATCATAAATTAGAGAGAAAGATTAAATTTTTAAACATATGGTTACTTTTATTATTCTATTTAATTTATTAAAATTATAAAAATGGACTGGTTAAAGAAATTTTTTGGTGATATTAAGAAAAATAAAGGGAAGGACTTGGCATTAACCCCTCAGCAAATTACCAAGCTGTATTATCTAGCAACAGTCGACACCAAGACACAGCTTTACAATTACAGATATTTTAATTCTGAATTAAAACACGAGCTGGCAATCTCAGAGCGTTATGGAAGGCCAATCTCACTGATTCTGATTGATATAGATGATTTCAAAAGAATAAATGACAATGAAGGCTACTTGCGCGGCGACGAGATTTTACAGATGGTTGCAACACTCATCAAGAGCAATGTCCGCGACACAGATGTTGCAGCGAGGTTTGGCGGAGAAGAGTTCATTGTGCTAATGCCAGAAACAAAAGAGGAAGACGCTGAAAAACTCGCGGACAGAACCCGCGGTTATATACTTGGAGACAAGTTCCTTTTCAAATATCATATAACTGTAAGTGTGGGAGTTGCACAAAACTTGCCTATAGAAAAAGACACTTCCATTGAACAAAAAAGTCTTTACTCGCAATTCATGCCTCAGAAAAGTGCTAAGGAAAGCGAGATTAGCTTGTTTGAAAAAGCCAACCTTGCTTTGAAGTATGCCAAAACCCATGGCAAAAATCAAACAGCCGCTTACAGCACAGTACACAAACTTTCTTTGTTGGGGGATATCAAACATTCAGTTAAAGAGCCTGAAAATAAAAGTTAAATTTAAAAGTTCTTAAGTTCTTTGTAATTTTAAGGGCCTGTAGCTCAGCCTGGATAGAGCGCTTGCCTTCTAAGCAAGATGTCGCAGGTTCAAATCCTGTCAGGCCCGCTCTGATTTTTAAAGGTTGTCTTTCAGAATAATAATCTTTAAAATTTAGAAGACTTTTTATTTTAAGCAGGCGGGGGACAAATGGATAATTTAGAAAACACTATAGAGGATATAAGGGTGGCCCTATCTGTCCGCGGTTGGAACACGATGCTGAGAATGAATGGGGAATTAGAGATTTCTAAAAATTTCACAACGAAGGATAAGGAAGGAAATGATATAGAAAAAGGGGAGGAGTTTCTAATAAGTGATATTAAAAAAGAAGGGAAGTTTTATGTTGGTTCTGGTAAGGGTTCTGGTAAGAGAGAGTTTTATTATGACACTGTCGAAGAAGTTCTTAAACATATTGAGTCTGTAGAAGTGATATATAAATTGTGATATAGAAAATTTAAAAACTACTAATTCTTAATAGCGATATGCGCGGGTGGCTCAGCGGCTACGGCAGTCGGCTGCAGCCCGACTATTCGGGGGTTCGAGTCCCTCCCCGCGCTTTATGTTAGTGAAAGGGGTATATTTATATAGTAATTATGCTTTTATTTTCTATGATAAAACGAGATCCTTATCATAGCAAACAGCTTTTTGAGAATTGGTTAAGGAAAGTAGAGAGAAAAAAGGAAATAGAAGGAATCAATGTTCTTCATTCTAAACTAACTATAAATTATATTAAAGATATGGCTCTAGGAATTAACATTTCTAAATCTAGCAAAAAAGGAGCAAGAAGCTATATCAGGCTTCATACAATGAGATTAAGATTAACCTATCTTTTTAGATTGTTAGAAAATAGGAAAGTTAATGATATAACTAAGGTTACTCCGCAGATTCTACATAAATTGTTTAGTGATATGAGAGAAGGGGGATTAACAACAAGAGCAGGAAAGCCATTTAAATCTGCAGGAGATTATGTTAAGAATTTCAAAGCTTTTTGGCATTGGTACCAAAGAATTATGAAAAGTAAAGGAAAGATTATAGGAGATGTTTGTGAGGATTTAGATACAAGAGGAGAAAAACCTAAATTTGTTTATTTTAGTGATAAGGATTGTGAAAATCTGATTAAAGAAGCAAGTTATGATTTAAAGCCATTTTTGGCTTTGGCTTTTGATAGTGGTGCAAGAAGCTCAGAATTAATAAATATCAAAGTCTCAGATTTTTCTAATGATTTTAAAGAGGTTAATATAAGAGAAGAAACAAGCAAGACTTTCGGAAGAAAGATTAAATTAATGCTTTGTTCTGAACAAATAAAAAATTATGTTAATAAGATTGGATTAAAATCAGATGATTTTCTCGCAAGAAAAAATCCTCCTATGATAAACAAAGAATTAAGGAAAATAGGAAAACAAATTTTAACTCCTGAACAGATCAAGTTCAAGAATTTAACTTTATATGATTTTAGGCACAGCTCAGCTTGTTTTTGGCTTCCTAAATACAAGAGTGAGAATGCTTTGATGTATAGGTTTGGCTGGAAAAGAAGCGATATGATCCATTATTATACTGAATTCTTAGGCATGAAAGATACAATAAAGCAAGAAGATATGTATGATGATGTAACAAAAACAGAATTAGAAAAAGAAGTTAAGAATTTAAAAAAACAACAAATGGAATTTCAAGCTGAAATTACGCAAAACCTTAAATTATTTATGCCTTTAATTAAACATTCTAAACTTCTGAAGCCTGTTGTGTCAAAAAAAGAATATGCTAAATGGTTGAAGGAATAAAAAATAATTAAACCTCGTATGCCCTTAATGAATGCTAAGATAAAGAAATGAAAATTCGTAAACAATTCGAAATAAATTCAAGGCTTTGTGTATAAGGTGGCTCTTGTGTAAAAAGTCAGTTAAAATGAATAACAAACAAAAATTAAAATTATTCTGGAACATCACTAAACACATTAATAAAAAATTCTGCGACAACAAACTTAAAATTAATGATATAATTTTATTTAAAAAAGGAGATCTGCATAAATCTTTTCCGAATAAAGATGGTTGGTATTTTAACAAGGAAAAGCAGATTTTAATAAGAAAAGATGAAACCCTTATTATGCAGCTTGTAATCCTAGCTCATGAACTTGCTCATGCCTATCAACACCAAATTTTAAACCATAAGAAGATAAAACACGATAAGAAGGGAGGAAAAATGTATCAGAAATTTTTAAAGGAAACTGATAAGATAATTAATATAAAATGTATTGGATAACTAAAAATATAGGAACTGCATCTTTGAAAGAATTGGAAAACTTAAGAAAGACAGAAAATGCAGAAATTGAGTTAGTTATAGACTTGATAGATGGAAAACAAATCAATAGGGGGCAATTTAAGTCAAAAATAAGACATATAGAAAAATTGATTAAAAAAGGAAAAAATGTAATTATTGTTTGTAGAGGGGGAATAAGCAGAAGTAATGCAGTAGCATTGGCTTATTTAATTCAAACTGGAATGTCTTTTGAAGAAGCTTACTCTTTAATTAAAAGTAAAGTTCCTATTGAAAATGTAAGACCAGATTTATTAGAGTTTATCAGAAACAATTTTTAGTAATTTCTGTTTAAAAAGTAATGGTTAATTAGGATTTATTAAACAAAGCTCCTTTCTTTGTTGTTTTTCCCTTAGTGTTCTTATAGCAGTTCCTTGTAGATTTCTTATTGGGTTCCTTGTTGTCGCTCTTATTGGCTTCTTATTGAGTCTCTTGTTGACCCTTGTTATTGCTTCTTATTGGCCCTTGTTGTTGGTTCTTATTGGCTCTTATTGTTGGCACTTGTTGGCACTTGTTGATGGCTCTTGTTGTAGTTCCTTGTTGGCACCAGTTGCATCTCTTGTTGACCTCTTGTTGCAAGGCTTGTTGGCTTCTCGTTGGACTCTCGTGGTAAAGGCTTTGTGATATCTTTGTAAAGGCCTTGTAGCTCTAGTGGGATCTCTACTGTTAGCTCTACTAGAATCTCTACTGTTGGCTCTACTAGCAGCTCTAGTGTTATTTCTACTAGCAACTCTCGTAGCAGGGCTCCTGTTAGCTCTACTAGCAGCTCTACTGTTGGCTCTCGTAGCACGAAGGATTGATCTCTCGTTGTAAGGGCATTGCAAGGAATTTGCAAGGGGTTGTAAGGAATTAGGCGCTATCTCCAAGGAATTGCAAGGGATTAGTCTCTCGTGCCCCCCTCGTTGTAGTGTCTTGTTTCTAGGTTCCGTGAAGTTATTAGTTGATAGTTGATGGAAAAAGTTAAAAGGATGTTTGGCGTAAATGAGATATTGTAGAATAAAAAAATATGGAAATCAAAAAAGGATTAAAGCTTGCAAAAGAAATTTTTGAAAATACCCCTTATGAAACGCAGAAAAAAAGGATAACAG
Source organism: Candidatus Woesearchaeota archaeon (assembly GCA_964354405.1). Classification (GTDB taxonomy): domain Archaea; phylum Nanobdellota; class Nanobdellia; order Pacearchaeales; family UBA284; genus JAVZYK01. Next base: position 156,349 of record CAYGZP010000002.1, read on the forward strand.
AATTATTTAGAAAAACAGAGAACTCCAACTCAAAAGATATCATTTTAAGATTAATTGTTATTGATAGTTGTTATTCTACAAATATGAATAAGAGACTTTTTGCATTTGAAGCTATGTCAAATTTAATATTAAGATTAAATGAAAAAATTGATTCTATGGGGAATGTTTACAAATTTATAAAAAATAATTTTACAATTATGACAACAGTTATAGGAATTAACAAGAAGGGTAATGATAAAGGTCATGGGCTTTCTTTATTAACTAAATATTTATATTTTAGAATGAATTTAAATTTTCCAATATATGATAGTCTTGTCTATAATGAACTAATACAACAAAAATTTTTAGATGGGTCTAAACAACCTAAACCTACAATAGAATATTTTGAAAAACTTCAAGAATTGAAAGATAAACATAACTTATCTTTTGATGAGTTAGATTGTTATTTTTGGGTGTGTGGGAAGATTAGAAAAGGAAGCCTATCTTTGTTGATAGATGATCAAAAATTATATAAAGAAATGATTGAAGAACTCAAATTGCCTAGTAAGAATAAAAAAATAAAAAGCTCTCATTTTGACGAATTGATTAAGAAAGAAATTAAAAATAGGGATGCTCCTTTTAAAGATAAAAAACTAAATAATATCAGAACACTTTTATTAGAGTTAGAGAGTTAAGTTTTTATAATGTGGGGGATTTGAGAGTTAGTTAAAAATGAAAATAAAAATTAGGGAGATTGAAGTAAAAATTGATAAGAGTCTTGAGAAGAAGTTAAAGAAATATAGTTATACTCCTGAAAAAGCTGTTAAAAAAATTTTAAGCGATAAAATTGAAAGATGGTTGTGGGAAGCAATAAATAATCGGGAAAGGGAAGAAAGAGAAAAAAGGGAACTTAAAAAAATTGCTTGTAAAAGATGTGGGGGCATTCCTGTTACTTCTTATGTCACACATCTCGCTGCTATGGACTGGGGCAAAATATGCAAATGTAAAAAGCCTTTAGAGTAAGTGGTTGTTATTGAGAGTTAAGTTTTTATAATATTGCAGACTTTGAGGAGAGTTTGAAATGAAAGTAAGAAAAAGCTATTTAAATAAATTGAAAAGATAATTTTTTACTCAATAATCCTTTGAACTTCTTTTATTATTCTTCTTCCAAGAGGAGTTATTCTATAAAATTTGAATGCCCTATCCCTAGGATTCCTACAAACAATAAGCTTTTCCTTCGAGAGTTCAGTAAGAGTTCTTGATGTATGTGTTTTATACATCCCAGTTATTTTTTTAATTTCTGGCTGGCTCATAGATCTTTCTTGAAGAATTATTAATACTTCTCTTCTTCTTTTACTTATTGCTACAAAACTGATAATGGTGGGGTTGAGTTTCATATTAGAAAATCAGTCACCATCTTTTTTATTTTGAGGTTACCTTTTAAGTTACCAAGATTTAAAAATGTAAATTCTTATTAAATTATATGCCAACATTAAATTGGATTGGAAAAGAAGCTGTTGTAAATCATGATAAAGAAGTTTCATTTAGACTTCTAAAGAAAATTAAAGCTCACTCTGTTGGCGAGAATTCTCAAAATCTTATAATTCATGGAGATAATCTAGAAGCTTTGAAGGCTTTAATGCCATACTATCACGGAAAGATTAAGTGTATCTACATAGATCCGCCATATAACACCGGAAATGAAAGTTGGGTTTATAATGATAAAGTGAACTCTCCAAAGATTAAGAAGTGGCTGGGCAAGGTAGTTGGTGGCGAAGCCGAAGATTTGTGTAGACACGATAAATGGCTTTGTATGATGTATCCAAGATTAAAATTGTTAAAGGAGCTTTTAGCTGAAGAGGGGGTTATTTTTATCAGTATTGATGATAATGAGCAAGCACATCTTAAGCAAATAATGAATGAGATATTTGGAGAAGAAAATTTTATTGCTGAATTAATCTGGAAGAAAAAAGCAGGAGGGGGCTCAGATACTAAATATTTTGCAGTAGACCATGAGTATATACTAGTTTATGCAAAAAATGAAAAATTCCAGATAAGATATTATGTCTCTTTAAATGAAAATTTAAAAGCAGATTATAAATATAAAGATAAAAATTTTGATAAACTTGGCCCTTATAAAAGGAAGAACTTATATCAAACGGGTATAGAAACTGATAGGCCAAATTTAAAGTATCCTATTAAATGCCCAGATGGTAAAAAAATATCCCCCCCAACAATTTGGAGATGGAGTAAAGAAACTTTTACAAAAGCAAAAGAAGAAGGAAAAATTGATTTTATTAAAGACAAAAAAGGAAAATGGCAAATTTTTACTAAGATGTATCTATACGATGAATCTGGAGAAGAGTATAAAACCAAACCAAGAAGTATACTAATTGAAACGGGCTTAACTAAAGGAGGAAGTGAAGACTTGAAGAGTATTTTTAATAATATCAGCCCCTTTGACTATCCTAAACCAATTAGTTTAATAAAATATCTTGTGAGTATAATAACTTCTAAAGACTCAGCAATTCTTGACTCATTCGCGGGTTCAGGAACAACCGCTCATGCAGTTTTAGACTTGAATAAAGAAGACAAAGGAAATAGAAAGTTTATTCTTGTTGAGATAGAAGACAAGGTTGCGAAAGATATAACTGCTGAGAGAGTGAAAAGAGCCATCAAAAAGTATGGTTATAAAGGGGGTTTTGAGTTCTGTGAATTAGACAAGCCACTATTTAATGAAGAAGGACAAATTGAAGAAGAATGTGCCTTTGAACAACTTGCAACTTACATTTATTTTACTGAAACAAATACAAATCTTGATAAAAAAGCAATTGGCAAGCATTTCATAGGAGAATATAATGAAACTGAGTTTTATCTCTTATTCAAAGAGAAAGGCAAGAATGTTCTCAATAAGGACTTCTTGAAGAAAATAAGCAAGAATAATAAAAAGAAAGTCATTTATGCCGATAAATGCCTTATTGATGATAAAACTTTGGAGAAAAATAAAATCCAATTTAAACAAATACCTTATGAGGTGAAGATTTACTAATGGAACTCAAGAAATACCAACAAAAAGCAATAGATAAACTAAAAGAATACTTAATTGAGATTGCACAATTTGGGCCTAAACACGCATTTATATCTTTAACCGAAAAGGCCTACAAAGAAGAATTCTTCGGGGATAAAGTTCCGTTTGTTTGTGTTAAAATTCCCACTGGTGGTGGAAAAACTCTAGTAGGATGCCATTCAGTTACAGAAATTATGGACTCTTTCCTTAAAGAAAAAATGGATAGGGGAATAGTAGTGTGGTTTGTGCCTTCTGAAGCGATTAAAAGCCAAACATTAAGGAAATTCAAGGACAGAAAAGACATTCATAGGCAAATATTGGATGACTATTTTGACAATAATGTGCAAATCTTTTCTAATGAAGAAGCATTAAAGATTAGAAAGGAGGATATTGATGATAACTTATGTATCATTATCTCTAGTTTAGATGCATTTAGAAAAGAGAAGACACTACAGGCAAAATATAAGGTATATCAAGAAAATGGGACGCTTATCAATCATTTTGAAAACATTGAAGAAAGTAAGATTTTAGAGCAAGATGAATCGGGGATAATAAAATCTTTAGCCAATGTTATACGCCTGAATAATCCTTTAATTGTTATTGATGAAGGACACAGAACAAAAACACAATTATCTATTGACTTTTTGAAAGATCTTAATCCTAGTTTTATTATAGAATATACTGCAACACCCCGTCCAGAAAGTAATATTCTCGTTGAAGTGCATTCTTCAGAACTTAAAGAAGAAGAAATGGTAAAACTTCCTTTAGTTCTTGAGAGTCATACACAATGGCAAAGTGCAATTCTTCAAGGAGTATTAAGAAGAGGAGAACTTGAAAAGATTGCCAAGAAAGAGAAAATAAGACCTATCGCCTTATTGCAGGCAGAATCCGACAGAGCAGACAAGGAGTGTGTTACAGTAGACAAAATAAAAGAGTTTTTAACTAAAGATAGAAAAATACCTGAAGAAGAAATTGCAATAAAAACCTCAAAAAGCAATGAGTTGGAAGGAGTTGATTTATTTGCTAAGAATTGTAAGGTTAGGTATATAATAACAGTAAATGCATTAGCTGAAGGATGGGATTGTTCATTTGCTTATGTCTTGATTTCTGTGGCAAATATCGGTTCTAAAATTGCAGTTGAGCAGATAATAGGAAGAATAATGAGAATGCCCTTCGCAAAACGAAAGGAAATTGAGGACTTAAACAGAAGTTATGTTTTTGCATCTGCAAGAAACTTTAATGAAGCAGTAAGTCAAATTATCTCTGGTTTAGAAACTAATGGTTACAGCAAGTTCGATGTAGTTAGTACAACAGATACAAAAAAGAAATATGAATTTGATGTTGAAAGAAAAATAAAGGAAGATTTCGCAGTTCCTATGATTTCCTATGAAAATGAAGAACTCTCTTTTGAGGATTTAATTGGAGAGGATTTTGAATTGTCTAAACAGAATGCCGGGTTTGATTTCAAAGTTCATTATGATAATGAGGGCAGGGCACTTATTGATATAAAAGATGGAGATAAATGGATCAGGGGTGCTCAACAAATTCTAAAAGTCACATATCACGACAAAACTTGCTCTAAGAAAGAATTAGTGCATTGGCTAGATAAAAAACTTAGATTTACAATGTTAGACAAAGAAGATAAAGTTAAATTTTTGGAAAAGGCTATTGATCAAATAAAAGGATATACTATCCAAGATTTATCTATAAATCGATATGTGCTACTTTCAAAATTAGATGAAATAATAAATGAAATACTAGTAGATTATGCAAAAAAGAAGTTTGATAAGCTAATAAAAGAAGGCAAGATAAAAGTCAAGGAATTTGAAAAATTCCCAGAAGTCATAACTTTATCTGAAGAAATGCCTCAAGAGTTTAATAAGAACTATTATAAGACAATAGACAAATTAAACAAGGAAGAAGCCAACTTTATTAGAAGATTGGACTTAGAACATCTACCAAACATCAAATTCTGGATTAGAAATCGTGAAAAGAAGGACCCATTTTATGTTCAAGGATGGCGGAAAAACAAGTTTTATCCTGATTTTATTGCTCTAACCAATAAAGATAATATTCTCGCTTTAGAATGGAAAGGTGAACATTTGTTAGATGCGCCAGATATTGACTATAAAGAAGAAGTTGCAAAAATTTGGGAACAATTAGGAAAAGGAAAACTACATTTTTTCTTAGTGCATAATGGGAACATTGAAGAAGTTCTTATAGAGATTAAAAAATTATAGAACCCAAAAATTTATAAAAACGTGAGTTCTTGGGGAGATAAAGGAAAGGGGAAAATGAAAATCGAAACAAAAGATGATTCTGTAGAAGATCTAATAACATTTATCCAAAAATTAGCAGATTTCGATGAGAATGAAACATTAAGAGGATTCATGATAAATTTAGATAAAGAAGAAGTTAAAAATAAAGTTCAATCTCCAAGGGGCTATTATTTTGTAACAGATTTATGCAATCCAACAAAAAAATATCTAGAGACTAAGTTTCCCTTGCCTTCGCTTGATATCAAAACACAAAAAAAGTTTATACGGGGCAAGAAAATACATCGGTCTGCAGAAATCTGGGTGAAAAAGGTAGCCGGATATGTCTCTACAGAATCTAAATTAGATGGATTTTTAATAGGTCTCCCTGTTACTGGGAGAATAGATGGAAAAATAAAAGAAAAGATACTGGATTTTAAATCAAAAGAACAAATTCCGAGAAACCCGAGTGAAATAATTCAGAACTACCCGCAAGATATAGAACAATTAGCTTTCTATTCTGTTTTGGATCCAACTCAACCGAATATAAACTATTTAGTTTTTATATCCCAAGATTCATCTCAGAAATTGATAGCATTTAGAATAATTATAAAAGACCATCAAAAAATAAAGAATTTGCTTCTAAGTCGTATAAATCTATTGAATGGCGTATTTGAAGGAAAAATTGACCCTTCTCAAATGAGTAAATGTAATTATTGTTTGGGAAAAGAAGAATGTGGATATTACAAGGAAGGTGTTTGCAAATGGATCGATAAAGCAATTTCAACAGAAATCTCGAATTTTGTAGATGTTGAAGAAGACAAAAAGTTCACAGAGATATTAAAAAAGGCGAGAGAAAATTGGAACGAAGAAGATGACTTATATAGTATTCATAATCTCTTAAACTCTAGAAAATATTTTTACACTGACATCCTAGAGTGGGGGCTTTCTGAAGAGTATGATACAGATACTCAAAAGATGTTGGCCAAAGATTATGTAGATTATCTTGTATATAAGCTAAGAACAAATATGAATACAGATTTAAGTCTAAAACCGGCTATTATAAACAAAAAGATAAGAGAGCATAACCAATGGATCTTCCTAAAAACTAATCAAGAACCAGAAGGTAAACTTATTCCTTATGTGGTTGGTGCTAGCTTAAGTGAAAAAGCGGGGTATCTTGGGTTTCCTCCCAACTATCGTATTGCAGAATTGGGAATGATATGTGCCCTGTACAACCGATCTAGAGGTTATGTTTTTGAATATTTGCCAAACTTAAATAAAAAATTTAGAGTTTATGAATTATCTTTTAAGGATATCAATGAAATAAAAAAGAAAATAGAGCATATCCTTAAAATTTTTAAGAGTAAAGATCCTAGTAAATTTAAGGAATTACCTGAGTGCTATAATTTTTATTGTAATGACTGTGAGATTTGTGACGAGCATGCTACAAAGATAGCAATTTAAATTTTAGTAAGAAAAGAAAATCATTGAGGGGAGTTTGAAATGAATAATGCATTGAAGATAATTTTAGCATTTATTGTTATAGTTCTTATTTTAGGAGTAATTTCTTTACTTAAAGATGATCCTGTGAATCTTAGCTTAAGTTTAAATCCTTGTTTAGGAAAAACAATTTGTTTCTTTGGAGAAACTCTAAAACTTAATGTATTATTAAACTCTAAGGATTTAGATATTTTAGGTAAGAATAGAACCGTGTATATTGATTCTGTATTTGGAAAAAAACCAGAAAGTGTAACTATTGGAAATTTTTCAGAAATAGATATTCCTATTGAAACTTCTCTTTCAGAAGGAAATTATAAAATTTCAGTAAGTTCTGATTTTATAAACAATAAGGATTTGCTATTGAAAATTAAGTACCTTATACTTGGATTTTTTGGTCAAAAATACCAAGCTTCAAAGTCTATAGAAATAAGATACCCCCTTATGAAAGTAAATACAGTAGGATATCAATGTAATGCAAGAGGTTTCTATTTTGAGGAAATAAAATTGAAACTTGAAGACCCTTATATAACGGAATTAAATTGTAAACTAAGAATTTATGTTGACAAATTTGTTACAACCAATCATAATCTCTTGACAAAAATAGATTATACAGATCAATTCGACTATTATGAAAGTAATTATTCAAAAATAAATAAGTTAGATTTAACTGGTTCTGTTCAAAAGATATCCTTTTTTGCAGGACCTGCGGTTCAACAAACAAATACTAGAATAGTTCCTGTGTGCTTAATTAATGGACAAAACATAGAAATTAAAACTCAAGAAATTAAAATGCCTAAATGCCCTATGAGTGATTAAAATGGAAGAGAATAAAAATTTAGAAGGAAATATAATAAAAAAATTAAAAAGCCGATCCCCATTACAAAACGCAGCCAGTATTGCAGCCATAATTTCTGCTATAATTGGATTAATTGTATTATTTTTGAATATATTCTCAAAACAATCTTCTATAGATTCATCAAGTTGGATAATTTCTATTGCTTTAATTATTATTGGAGCTGTCGTGATAGTGCCAATGATTTTAGATTACAAAGATCGTAATAGACTAATCGATTGGAATAAAGCAATTTTGGACCTATCTATAAATAAAACTTATTTTGAAGGACAAGGAAAAATATATGTTGATGTACATAATAGCATAGTCAATTCCCTTTATTTATGTGCAATATATGAAGGAAAAAAAGAATTTGCTGAAGAACTACTGAATAAATTTTTAATAGTTAAAAAATGATAATCCCAGAAGTTTTAACTTTTTCCCTAATAACTTCACAGAACCGAATTTAAAAAAATTTTTAAAAGAAAAGATTTTAACAATGACTCCTAAAGAAGTTAATAAAGGGGGAGTTTCTAGACCTACTCTTTGGAAGATTAAACAAAAAATAAAGAATAAGAAGAAGATTAGTTTGAATGGGAAAATTGTTAAGAAGGTAATATTTTTTTGATAAGTTTATCATAAAGTTCTTTTGTCTCTTGCAAAGTTTTTTTATTTATGTTCAGATTTAGTTTACCCTCTATAAATCTCATGAATTTAATTAATATTTGCAAACAGAGTATAGGGATTAAGACTTCTAATTTATCATCATAACTTTTAGGAATTTTATGACCTTTGTGTAATGGATTGTAACAATATCTTAAATGATAGTGTTCAAGAGAAGAATAACCACCATGAACAATATCGCTGAAAGGATTATAAAAGTAATCAAAAATATCTTTTTCTCCAATTTCTATTGCTATGTCTCTCTCACTTATAGCTTTCCAGTCTCCTATATTTACATCTAAAAAAATAGGATTTATTCTAGACATTAGTTCTTCATCGAGTTCTTCTGCTAATTTTTCATAAACAGAATTTAATTCATCGTTTCTAGCGTTTGATTTTAAATGTTCAAAGAATAGTTTCTTTTTACCTAAGCCATAGTCCCTATAGTTGATTAAATCCTCAGGTTTTGCTTTTGTTTGAAACCAGACCAATAAAAAGTAGGAGTCTATTATGCTTCTTAATATCATTCTTCCCACTTCTCCGTTCCAATGGGGGGGATTTTTAAGTAAATTATCTGATAAAGAAAAAATCCTATTAACAAGACCTAATTTTATTTCTAATTCATCTATCTTATTTGGAGAATATTTAACTAAATTAAAAACTTCTTGATGTATTGATTCTATTTTTTCAATAATATCGACAAAATCTTTAACAAATGATTCTCCTGTACTTCCCCCTAGATATTTTCCCCCATCTTTTTCTTTGTAATATTTTAATAAATCATCACAATTTGAAATTTCAAACCCCCTTTTCCAGAAATACTCAGACCAAACGTTTCTTTTTGTTTTATCTAGAAACATAATTATTGTAGCTCTTATGGAAGGTCTTATTCTTTTTGCTTTTTCAGAATCCCAGTTTTTTTCTAAAAACATTATATCAAAATTTTCAATATTGGCCTGTTGAATTTGTAGAATCCCTCTTTTGATTAAACTATCGACAAACATTCCCATAGACAAAGAAGAAGTTTTACTTGGTTTATAACTAAGATGTGCACCAACTTTTAACAAAGTTTCTGAAGACTTTTCTTCATCTACATTTACAACTTCATCAAACAATTTATTAAAAGGACATTGGGGGTACATTTTTAATAAACAGGCTAGTGATTCTTTAATTTCTTTAAGAGTTGCTTTATCTATTTTTTCTCTTATGGAAACCCATTCTTCATCAGTAATTGAAAAAAATTCGTACATTAATCCTTTGATTCTTTTGTTAGTGACTTTATCTATCACTCCCATGAATCTATCAATCAAATCAATTGAAGATTCTAGTCCCTTAGATTCATACAATAAGGCTATCCAAAATATGTTCGGGAAAGTATCTTCTACATAGGACACTTTGTTTAACATAGGAATTTTTGCATCAAAGGGGTTAATTAATTTCTTTTTATCTCTCTTATAATCTTCTAAAACCATTAGATTCAATGCAATGTTATCTATTTATAAATAGCGTTGCCTTTTTCACCATATCTATATTCTGCTGGCGGCTCGCCCCGTCGCACACGATAAATAATCTAAAACCCATATAACATAATTAGTTATTATGTTAAAGATGATATTTCTCTATAGGGAGAATTTATTTTCTGTATACAGAATATCACTTAAACCCTTAAATCCATTTGACAATAGGACTTAATGTCAAATTTTTTGAAAATAAAAAGAGTATTTTCGCAGATTTAGGTTTTATAATGTTGTTTAGACTTGAAATAAGCCACAAGGACGAGCTTTTCTTAATTCAGAGAGGAAAACTATTGCCCTGCGAAATTATTGATTATTTTCCCTTTATAAAAATTAATATTTTCTATTTTTTCTAGCTCTTTCTAACCCTTTCTTATATTCTTTCTCAGCTTTTTTGGCAAAGACTTTCTCTGCTTTAATTATTTCTTTAAAATCCCTTGAATCCACAAATTCTGAATAAGGAACAAGTTTTACACCAGAATGCAATTTTATAGCAATTTCCCGCCTTCCTTTTTCACTTATCCCTTCTTTTAATGTTATAAGCCTCAACCTCTTTAATTTACTTATATACTGTCTTATCAGAGAATAAGGAGCCTCGATTATTTTTGATAGTTCCAAAGCATTTGTTTTATGTAAGTAGAAAAGAACGTCAAGGACTCTCCCCCTATTTGTGCTATTTAACGCTTTCTGGATCTTGTCACAATTTCTATCATAAAATCCCCTAGTCTCAGTTATTGTGTAATCTGTAAAAAGACTTATTACATCTTCATCAAACTTTGGATGATAGCTATCAAAGTTTACTATCAAAGTTATGCTATCTTTTACCATGCTATTTAAAGCAATAAGAGATTTATAAAACTATCTTAGTGACACAAATATGATAATAAGAAAAATTTATAAAGCCCTACAGCTTGGCATTATTAGCATAAATGTGATAATAAGAAAAAAATGAAACTTAAAAATTGGGCTTATGTTAAACATAAAAATACTGAAGAAAAAAGCTTAATCCTCGCAGACAAAGTAGAGTATATAAAAAATAAGAAAGGCGACTTCTTTGATCATCACTTGATGTTCTATTCAGGAGGATATATTCTTATATTTAAGGTCTGGTTAAAAAACGGCCTAAAAGATAAACCATACAAAAATGTAAAAGAAGCCTGCAGGGATGTTGGGATCACGATAAAATGAAAAAAGAGAAAAGACTAATACAATTGAAAAAAACTTTGAAAGTAGTTCAGAGGCATTTGCGATATTGGTTAGCAAAGAAAAAAGCAATAGAAAAAATTCCCTTCAAATCACACACCCCAGAATCAGAACGACTTAAACAAAAAGCAGAAAACATAGATTATATGATCAGGGAGCGGGGGACATTCGCAAAAAATTTGAAGCAAGAAATCAAGCGATTAGAGAAAAAACAAAAGAAAAAATGAAAAAAATTATAAAAGAATTCATCGGAACTGATAAAGATAAAATGGATCTTGCTATAAAGACTATTCAAAAATTGGAATCAGGATTTGATAAATTTATCCCAGTAGATAAGCTTGCAGAAAATTTAAAGAAACAAATGACTTTTGAAGAATTAAATAGAATATTAGATAAAATGCTAAGATTAGGCGAGATTTTTTATCCAAAGAAAGACTTTATTCAGAGAGTTTAAAAAGAGACAAATGAAAAAACATCTCTTATTTTTATGTTCTGCAAATCTCGACAGAAGTCCTACTGCTGAATCTTTATTCAAGAATCATCCGAATTATAAGGCAAGATCTGCAGGGATTTCAGAATTAGCCAAAAAACAAGTTACTAAAGACATGGTAGCTTGGGCAGATATAATATTTGTAATGGATGAGAGAAATGAGCAACATAAGACCCAACTCGTGAAGAAATTTCCAGAGGCTTGGAACAAACAAATTGTTATTCTTGGCATTCCAAATGAGTTCATAAGAAATGATCCTGAATTAACGAAATTATTAAAATTAAAGCTAAATGATTATTTAGAGGAACAAATACCCCCATCACTAACTTAAACCCCTCCCCGCGCTTTTTTTATCTTTCTTTATTTAATTCTCCCCTCCTGCCTCCGCCGCTTCGAACTCACTCAAAGTTAGTAAAACTTTTTGCAAAAACTTTAAAAACTATAACTGTCTTAATACCATAATTAAATCTAAAGGAGGTAAAATGCCTAAAAAGAAAAATTTGCTTGGAGCATGGGCCTTTCTTATAGGAGTGATCCTTGCAGTGATATTCGCATTTGTTGCCGGCGGCGCATGGTTAGGATGGGCGTTAGTGGTAATTGGCTTGATAATCGGCCTATTGAACATCGCTGACACAGAAGTTCAGCCATTTTTGATTGCAGGCGCGATACTAGTAATCATCAGTTATTTCGGCGGCGCTGTCTTTGCTAATCTAAAGATAGCAGACGTAGCATTCTTCAAAAACATCTTAGACAACATGCTTTATTTGTTTGTGCCAGCAACAATAATCGTTGCTCTCAAGTCAGTATTTAGCATGGCAAAAGGTTAGAACTTTCCTTTCTTCTTTTTTATTTTTTTCTTTTTTTCTCTTTTTTTATTTTTTATAAGAATTATTGTGTAGGCATATCAAGATATTGGCCAAAATCTATAAGACTTTCTGTGCTATCCAAACCCCTTTCTCTCCTTTGTTTATATATTTTTGGAATTTCTTTGAGATATCTACAAAATTCATAAAGAGTAGTATAACTAACCCCGGTTGCAATTCCGGCGAATGTGCCCCCAAGCATGGATGCTGTCATACTTAAAAAGTTCAAACCATACTCAATTCCTTCAGGAAGATTCAAAGATTCGATCCCTTTTATCCCAGCATTCGCTAAAAAAAATCCTGCAACACAGCCAGCCAAACCCCCTATGATTGCGCTATTAGTACAATTTTTAGATAACTTACTTAGGTTGCTAATAAATTTTTTCTTTTTCATTTTATCATAGAATCAATTAACCGATAAATATTGTATCCTAATGTACCAGCCATATAATAAGCTCCTAATCTAACTAATTCTAAAAAACCCATTGCCCCGTAAGCTACAGTTTTTGGCTCTGAACGCATGTTCCTTTTCTTTGCATATTTATGTGCATATCTTAAAAGACTTGTAGGGACAAAAATAAGGTCTAAAGTCTCAGCAACTTTTTTTACTCCTTTTAATTTATCTTGTAAGTTGCCCATTTTTTAAGAAAAACTTAAGCAGCATGCCAGACTGGAGATAAAAATGTGCTTAATGCTCTGCTGAAGAATGGGCTGTCCATCCATACAGCTATTTCCTTGTCTTCCTCTGTGTCAGGAGTTGTGAACACAAGTAATTTAGAATTATCAACGATGCAGAATTTTGCATTGATTTTTATTCTTTTGACTGGAACTCCCAAATCTTTTGCCAAGGCCGTAACATTGAACTTACTCTCTGAATTTGGGTTGTCGCTCACTGCTATATGTATGTTGACTCCCTGTGACTTGAGTTTGTCGAACAAAGGTTTCAAAAAGTGAATCTTGTTTTTCAAAGCTTCTGGAGTTGAAACAATTGTGACATCTTTTTGAGCATTTGTGATTAATTCTTTCATGTGAGTATAAATATTTTGTCTGCCTTTAATTGAAGATGTCAAATCTTCTGGCTGTATAGGTTTGATTCCTCTGCTGTGTAAAAGTTCTAAGTCTTTGTATTCTTGGCTCTCTTTTATTGAAGATAGGTTTTTTGCTCTTTCCTCAGCGTCTCTTAAAGCATTGTTTTTCATATGCTCAATGACAACTGCCGGTTTTACAGCGATATATTTTACTGGTTTGCCCAGTTTTGCTATGGCAAATCCTTGTTTTTCTAAAGACTCAAGAACATCATAGACTCTGCTTCTTGGCACTCCGCTCATTTCAGCGATTTCGCCGACTGTAGCTATAGATTTGTTCAATAAAGCAAGCCAAACTTTACTTTCGTAGATGTTTAATCCGAAATGATACTTGATTTTCCTTATCAAATCTGTTTTAACTACCATTTTACAAAAAGTGGATTATATCGTCTCCAGATTTAGGTTCATCTGATCTATCATCATCGGTTATAAAATGAATTATATCTTTTTCACCTGAAATAGTGTCTTCAATTGTGCTTCTACGCTTATATTCATCAGGTCTCTCTTGCTGTTGTTCTGGTAATATATATTGTGACATTTTATTTTTTACTATTTCTTAAGGACAACACCCTTTATAAACTTTTCGTTAGTTTCCCTATTATATAGTGATTACAATAGCCCAATGCGGGCATAACAAGGACGATAAACCTCGTGAGAATTAGAAAGATTTAAAAACTATCTTTCACGACTACTTTTATTGAAGCTCATCGAAGCTTGAATCGCCCAAAAAATGCATGTTCTGCAGTCAAAACATATCAAATTAAAGCCAGAAGAGGCTAAAGTTTTACTTGAAAAGTTAAACATCTCTCCATCTCAACTGCCAAAAATAAGAAAAAAAGATTTTGCTCTTTCCGACGATATCCTCATTGGCAGCATCGTAAAAATAGAGAGAAAAACCGAGACAGGGAAAGTCAACTACTACAGGGTTGTCGTCCCATAGTTCTTTGAAAAATGTCAAAAAAAACCAATAAACAAGGAGAAAAAAATGTCGTAAGTATGAGTGACATCGAGAGCAAAAGAGTCTTTCAAACAGAACACGCAGAAGACGCTGAGAAAAAAAAGAAGCACATTTTAATCAAAAAATATTTGCAGCAGCATTCTCTTATCGAATCCAATATTCTTTCATTCAGCGATTTTATCGACCACAAATTACAGCAGATTGTCGATTCTATAAATGAGGAGATAAATCGAGAGGAAATCGAGTTATGGCTGGGCAAAATCAGCGTAGGAAAGCCACAAATCATCGAGGCAGATGGCTCTACAAGAAATATTTTCCCAATCGAGGCAAAACTAAGAAAAATAACCTATTCCGCCCCCGTGTATCTAGAAGTTGGAATAGGCAACAAAGAGTATACAGTTGTAGAGATGGGCAAAATTCCAATTATGGTTAAGAGCAAATATTGCAATTTGAATGGTTTAAGTTCTGAAGAGCTTGTAAAAAATTATGAGGATCCAAATGATCCTGGCGGCTACTTTATCATCAACGGCAACGAGCGAATTCTAGTTATGATTGAAGATTTAGCACAGAATCAGGCATTCATAGAGAAAACAGCAAAAGGACTATCATTAAGACTGTTCTCTACAAGGGGATCGTATAGAATCCCTATAACAATAAACCAAACTCCAGATGGATTGTTGCTCACTTCTTTCTCAAGATTCAAAAATTTGCCTGCTGTTTTGCTTGCAAAGGCATTGGGATTGACAAAAGATTCAGAAATTGCCGCGCTGATAAACAAAGAATCAGATGCTCTCATAGTTAACTTGTATGAGTTTGCCTCAATCCAAGATACTGAAACAGCGATAATGACTATAGCAGAGAGAATGGCGATTCAAGGAACAAAGAAAGAGATAATGGACAGAGTCAAGTCAAGGTTAGATTCAACTTTCCTTTCTCATATAGGCACAAAACCTGAGAACAGGAAAGAAAAAGCAATAACATTATGCAAGCTTATCAAGCATTTCCTTATTGCCAAAGAGCTGAAGTTTGAGAGTGACAAGGATCATTATGCAAACAAAAGAATAAGAATGAGTGGAGATTTGCTGACAGATTTGTTCCGAGTGAACTTGACAATTTTCATTCGAGACTTGCAGCATAACTTGCAGAAAATAGCGAGAAAGAAAAAATTCTATTCAGTCAAAAGCTTAGCCAAATCAACTTTATTTTCGCACAGGATTGAAAGTGCAGTGGCAACTGGCTCGTGGATAGGCCAGAGAAGTGGGGTTACACAGAACATGGACAAGACAAATGGCTTGGCAGTTCTATCACAATTGCAACGAGTTGTTAGTTTGTTGCCTTCAGAGCAAGAGAACTTCAAAGCAAGAACATTGCATCCAACACATTACGGAAGGTTCTGCCCTATTGAAACTCCTGAGGGAACAAGCATTGGATTGAGAAAAAACTTATCTATGTTGGCAAGAGTAAGCACAACCCCAAAAGCCAATGATAAAGATATCATCGCTACATTAGAAAAATCAGGATTGAAGATAATCAGATAAAAATAAAAAACAGATAAAAAATAAAATGGTAGATGTATTTTATAACGGAAGGTTCATAGGCGAGGCAGAGAATCCAGAGTTATTTATACAAACTTTGCGCGAGAAGAGAAGGGCAGGCGAGTTGCCTTTAGAATTAAGTGCAAGATATGACAAGGCAATAAACTTGATTTTCCTGACAACAGACACTGGCAGAGTTCTCAGGCCATTAGTGATTGTAAAAGACGGCAAGCCATTGCTTAAAGAAGAGCATCTCGAATCTTTAGCTAGGGATGAGTTAAACTGGGATGACTTGTTGAACTTGGGGATTATAGAATATGTAGATGCCGCCGAGGAAGATAATCTGCTAGTGGCAATGAAACCCGAGCAAATTACTCCCGAGCACACACACCTTGAGATTGATCCTATAGCAATGTTTGGTTTAATAACATCATTAGTTCCATTCGCCAATCACGATCACAGTTCAAGATTGAACAGAGGAAGCAAAACACAGAAGCAATCTCTAGGATTATATGCTGCGAATTATTTAGATTTGATTGATACTGATGTAAGCTTGTTACATTATCCTCAAAAGCCGATTGTCCGCTCATTTGTCTACGATACTATCAAGAATTTCTATCCAGCAGGACAAAATGTTATAGTCGCGATAATGCCTTTCGAAGGTTATAATGTCAGCGACGCAATCATAATAAACAAAGCATCAATGGACAGGGGATTAGGAAGAAGCACATACTTCCGCCCATACACTTCAATAGAGCTTCATTACACAGGCAATTTGAAAGATGAGATATGTATCCCTACAAAAGATATCGGCGGCTACAGAACAGAAAAAAGTTATAGATATTTGGAAGAGGATGGGATTGTTTATCCCGAGGCTGATTTAGAAGAAGAGGATGTCGCCATAGGCAAGGTTTCTCCGCCCAAGTTCTTGTTAGAGATGGAAGAGATTTCTCTTGCAAAGTCAAAAAAAGAAAACAGTACAATCATAAGGCAGAGCGAGCGAGGAACAGTTGATGCGGTTTTCGTGACAGTTGACAGCGAGGGGCACAAGATTGTCCAAGTCAGAACTCGCGACAACAGATTCCCTGAGCTCGGAGACAAGTTCGCGACATGCCACGGACAGAAAGGAGTTATCGGAATGATTGCAAACGAAGAGGATGTTCCATTCACAGCCAGAGGTGTCAAACCCGATATTATATTCAATCCTCACAGCGTTCCTAGCAGAATGACTGTATCATATTTAATCGAACTTCTCGCAGGCAAGACAGCTTGCTTGAAAGGTTCTACAGTGGATGGCACAGCATTTTCAGGCCAGCATATAGAAGAATTAGAAAAATTCCTTACAGAAATGGGTTTCAGGCAGGATGGCAAGGAAACTTTATATGATGGTTTGACAGGAAAGCCTCTCGAAGCAAAGATTTTCGTCGGAAACATGTATTATCTCAAGTTGAAATATATGGTTGCAAACAAGATACAGATGCGAGCGAGTGGCAAGATAACACTTTTGACAAGACAGCCAGTTGAAGGAAGAGCAAAAGGCGGGGCTCTTAGATTAGGGGAGATGGAGAAAGATGCTCTTGTGGCACATGGCGCTTCATTGTTGCTCAAAGAAAGATTCAGCTCAGACAATATAATTGTTCATATCTGTCCTAAATGCGGAGCATTCGGAATCCGCGATAAATTAAGAAAGAGAGAAATCTGTCCTCTCTGCGGCAACAGCAAACTCGAGCCTCTTGAAATCTCTTATGCCTCAAAGTTATTGATGGAAGAGCTGGTTTCACTACATTTATTCCCGCATCTCATACTAAAAAACAAATACGAGGATTAAACAAAAAACAAAAGCATAAAATAAACAAAATAAAACCAAAAAAACAAAGACAAAAAATAAAAAATGGAGCCGATAATTAAACAAGTCCGAGAGATTCAATTTTCATTGTTCTCTCCCGAACAAATCAAGAAGTTTGGCGCAGTTAAGATTGTAACTCCTGAGCTTTATGACATGGATGGCTATCCAGTTGATGGGGGCTTAATGGACTTGAGACTAGGAGCCACTGGCCCAGGAATAAGATGTCGAACTTGTGGCGGAATGTTGAAAGAGTGCTTGGGGCATTTTGGTTTTATTGAGCTCGCTCGTTCTATTCTACATATAAAATTCCTTCCACTCATCGAGTTATGCTTGAAAAGCACTTGTAAGGATTGTGGCCGCATCCTTCTAAGCGAAGAAGATATCAAACTGAAGAAAATTGAGAAAGCAAAGACAGCTAAAAAATGTCCATACTGCGGTGTAAAACAAGATAAAGTAAAGCTAGATAAACCTTCAAGTTTCTATATCGGTAAATCAAGGATATTCCCGACTGAGATTCGCGAAAAACTTGTGCGAATCAGCGACGAGGATTGTAAAGTTCTTGGAATAAATCCAAAATCGTGCCGCCCAGAATGGAGCATCCTTACATTGCTTTTAGTCCCTCCTGTAACTGTTCGTCCTTCAATCACTCTAGAGACAGGAGAAAGAAGCGAGGATGACTTGACTCATAAACTAAGCGACATTGTAAGGGCCAATCAGAGATTATGGGAAAACTTAAATGCTGGAGCGCCAGAAGTCATCATCGAGGACCTATGGGACTTGTTACAATATCATGTCACAACTTTCTTTGATAATACAATTATGCATGTTCCTCCTGCTCGTCATAGAAGCGGCCAGCCTCTAAAGACAATAACCGAGAGAATCAAGGGCAAGGAAGGAAGAATTCGCCATAATCTTGCTGGCAAGCGAGTCAACTTCAGCTCAAGAACAGTCATCTCGCCAGATCCTTACATCGAGCTAAATGAAGTCGGCGTTCCTTATGAAGTCGCGAAAGTTTTGACAATCCCAGAGCGAGCAACTATCCAGAATATGGAAACCTTGAGAGCAGCTGTGAGGAAAAAAGATTATCCAGCAGCAAGCAGCATCGTAAGGCCAGATGGAAAGAGAAAAAGAATCACAGAGGATTTGCGAGAACAGCTTACAGAAGAGGTTAACTTAGGATATTTAGTCGAGAGACACATACAAGACAATGATATAGTTCTTTTCAACAGACATCCCTCGCTGCACAGAATGTCTTTGATGGGCCATTATGTTAAAGTGCTTCCTGGAAGAACTTTCAGGATCCATCCTGCAACAACCTTTCCCTATAATGCAGATTTCGATGGGGATGAGATGAACATCCATGTTCCGCAGACAGAAGAGGCAAGAGCCGAAGCCAAAGTTCTCCTTGACGTGATGAAACAGCTAATCTCGCCAAAGATAAACGCGAATGTATTCGGCTGCATAGAAGACGCAATCACAGGAATCTATCTCTTGACATCAGCTGAAAAAATAGACCGGGATTTTGCATTCCAGTTATTAATCGCATGCGGGGCAGACCCAGAGACATTGAGCTTGAAAGAAAATGTCAATGGTCGCGATGTTTTTTCCGCGCTCCTTCCAAAGATAAACTTCGAAGCAAAGACAAAAGCTTGCAGAGGACAGGGCTGTCCTTATTTTGATAGATGCAAGAAAGAAGATTGCCCGAACAAAGCTTATGTTTCAATTAAAAATGGCAGGTTAGTCTCGGGAATCATAGATGAAAAAATCATTGGAGTTGAGACAAACACACTTATAAGAGAATTAGACAGACAAACAGGAAGAAAAGAGACCATGTCTTTCTTGAAAAAGATATTCTTGCTCGGAGTGTTATACTTAACAAGAGTAGGCTTCACAATCGCGCTTTCAGACATCAAGACAACAGAAGCTGTTAAAGGAAAAGTAAATAATATCATAGAAGATGCTGAAAAGAAAGTCGAGAAAGTCATAGAATCTTATTATGCCAATTCACTTGAGGTTATTCCTGGAAAGACAGCTGAAGAAACCCGAGAAATCAAGATTCTGCAGGTTTTGAATGAAGTCAGAACAAAGAGCGGCGAGGAGCTCAAGAAAGAAATCAATCCAAACAATCCTGCTTACATTATGACAGTCTGCGGAGCAAGAGGCTCGTTGTTATTCTTGACACAGATGGCATCTCTTGTAGGACAACAGGCATTATGGGCAAAGAGAATCAATTTCGGATATACAAACAGAACACTATCATTCTACAAAGCAAATGATTTCAGCGCCCATGCAGGCGGTTTCATCTACTCAAGCTACTTGAAGGGCTTAAAATCAGACGAGTTTTTCTTTACAGCCATGACAGGCCGAGACTCCCTGATGGATACAGCATTAAGAACCCCTAAATCAGGATATTTATACAGAAGGTTAGCTAACGCGCTGCAAGACTTGCGAGTTGAATATGATGGCAGTGTCCGCGATTCCAATTCAAATTTGATTCAATTTGAATACGGAGAAGATGGAATTGACATCACTCGAGAGCATCTTGAGAATAACAAAATCGCTCCAGGAGAAGCAGTTGGAATAATCACCGCCCAAAGTTTTGGCGAGCCGTCAACTCAGATGACTTTGAATGTGTTCCACTTCGCCGGAGTTTCAGAAATGCAGGTTACAGTCGGATTGCCAAGATTGATAGAAATCTTCGACGCAAGAAAAGAACCCTCAACTCCTTCAATGGAGATTTATCTCGAGCGCGAATTCAATAATGAAGACAGCGCAAAGAAACTCGCGGCAAAGATAAAGGAAGTAAGGTTGGGGGATGTGGCCTCAGAAATAATATTGGATTTCAACAATTCAAAGATAAACATAAAGTTCAACAAAGAGATTCTGCGGGACTTGCATCTAACCACAGACAAGATAATCGCAGCTTTGGAAGAGAAACATTGGAAAGCCCGGGCAATCGAAGACGGGATTTCAGTGCGCGAGGAAGAAAAAGATTTCAAGAAACTGCACAAATTAAAAGAAAAGCTTAAGGAAAGGGTAGTAGGCGGAGTCAAAGGAATCAAACAGATATTATTGACAAAACGCGATAATAATTATATAATTCTCACTGCTGGTTCGAACCTTGAAGATATTTTTCAGCTCAAAGGAATCGACAAGGAAAAGACAACCACAAATAATGTTTATGAAATCATGAGAGTTCTTGGCATAGAAGCTGCAAGGCAAGCAATAATGAACGAAGCCCAGAAAGTCATAGACAAGCAGGGCATTGACATTAATGCTAAACATATCAAGCTCGTGGCAGATGCCATGACTCACAGCGGCACAATCAAAGGAGTCACAAGAGTCGGAATAATCAGCGACAAATCTTCTATTCTCGCCCGAGCTTCTTTCGAAACTCCAATAAAACATTTTGTCAATGCCGCAATTGCCAATTCAACAGACCATCTTGTCAGTGTCATAGAAAATCTTATCCTCAACCAGCCTGTTCCAGTAGGAACCGGACTGCCAGGACTCTTAGTAAAAATAGTAAAACCAGAAGCTTTAGCAAGAGAAGTGCCAAAAGAAAAGAAGAAAGAAAAGGAAAAGCCAAAAAAGAAGAAGTAAACTTAAAATAAACTGAAAAATTAAAAGCAAAATAAATAAAGACTATAAAAATTAAATAAAAATGTCAAAATTAATTGAGAATTTGTTAGGAGAAATTAAAGAAAACCGAGCCATTTATGGAAGCAAGGTTGCTCTAAAGCAGCTAAAAAAAGGCATTGTAGAGAAAATTTATATTGCCAATGACTGCCCTTTAGACATAGAGGAAAAGTTAAAAGAAGCGGAGGCAAACATAATCAAGCTTGATGTAACAAAAGAGATGTTAAAAGACATGTGCAAAACCCAATTCAATATTTCTGTCATATCGATAATCAAAGAAGGTGAGGAAGGCAAAGTAGAATCAGCTAAGGAAGAAAAAGAGAAAAAAGCGGGAAGAAAGAGGAAATGAAGAACAAAAAGAAAGAGAATAAGGAAGAGACTGAAGAGAAATAAAAATGAAAGTTAAGCTTGATTTAAGATCTATACAATATATGAACTTATTCGAAAGAATAACTCATGTAAAGGCAAAATATTGCTTCGATTACAATACAAATATAATATTTATAGTGCCAAGATTCTTGATGAACCGCGCATTGGGAGAAAGGGCAAAAAATATTTTTAGATTAGAGCAGCAGATGCATAGAAAAGTGAGGATTATCGCCAATCCTCAGGGAATAGATGACGCAGGGAGATTTGTTCGAGCAATAATATTCCCGCACGAATTCAAGAATATAGTTATAGAAAACAATGAGATGTATATTTTCATTGCACAAAGGACAAAAGCCGCGATTATAGGCAGAAACAAAACTCGATTGGAAG
Source organism: Candidatus Woesearchaeota archaeon (assembly GCA_964354405.1). Lineage (GTDB taxonomy): Archaea > Nanobdellota > Nanobdellia > Pacearchaeales > UBA284 > JAVZYK01. The sequence continues at coordinate 178,540 of CAYGZP010000002.1, forward strand.
AACTATCAGATATTTTAGATAAATTCTTCGGAATTAAAAAAGTTATAATCAAGTAAAATAAAATAAGCACCCCCAAACAAGAATATGACATATGAGCCCCAAGAGGATTCTTTTCTTCTATTGAAACATATTAAGAACAATATCATATCAAAGGATAAAGTCTTGGATATGGGCACTGGTTCAGGAATTCTTGCAAGAGAAGTCTCAAAGTTCTCAAAAAAAGTTACAGCAATAGATATCGACAATAAAATAATAAACAGGTTAATGGCAAAACAGGATGTTCATAAAATAAATTACCTGCATTCGGATTTATTCGCGAATATAAAAAGCAACGACAGGTTTAATGTAATACTGTTCAATCCCCCCTATCTGCCGAGCAGAGGAATCCAACATATTGACTTGGATGGCGGCAAGAATGGCACCGAGATTATGGAAAGATTCCTGAAGAATGCTCGAGCACATTTAGAAACTAAAGGGAAGATATTTTTACTTTGCAGTTCATTGAACAAAGATATCGAGAAGATTTTCACAAAATACAATTACAATTTCAGGAAAATTGACGAGACAAGTTTATTTTTCGAAAAGTTGTTTGTTTATGAAATTAGAATTTAACCGAAGAATTCCATTATTCTGCGACTAGTAATAAAATATGTTCTTATCTGTTTATTAAATTATTTATTTCCTCCCTGATTTTTCTAATATCTCTTTCGTTAATTTTTGCTAAAACCTCTTTTGATTTATTGACAAAAGAAATGGCTTTAGATATAATGAAATTAAAATCAGCTTCAGAAACTATTTTATCTACATAATATTGGGAAATATTCCTACAATCAAATGCTTTTTCTATAATTTTTACATCTTCTTTTGAATAAAATTCTTTTAATCCTTGTTTCATAAATTCTATGCTACATGAATGAATTTCACATTTAATCCCGATTTTCATTAGAACAGCATAAAGAGAATAATACATAGAATAATAGCAGGCAGAAATTGCAAAAGTTCTATTTAATCCTTTTTCTCTATTCATTGTTCCCAAAGCACCTTCTGCCATTTTAGTATATCCTTTTGAAAGATTATCATTCTGCTCAATTAATTTTATCCCGTCTTTCTGAGAACAGCACCATTTCAAGCTGGCCATATTAAATCTATAAATTCCTCCAGTCCTTTTAATATTATATGATTCTTTATTATTTCTTTGATAAAAATATTTTGTCTATTAAATTTTCGCTTAGATGATTTAACAATATTTATCTTTAATCCATATAAGCTCTCCAAGTCTTTTATCTCTTTAATTTTCCCAATCACAAAAACATCCACGTCCGACTTTTCGCTTGAAGAAAAATTTGCATAACTGCCTAAAATTATCAATATCCCAAAACATCTTTTCTCTAATTCAACGAATAATTCCTGCAATTTATCATATTTTTCAAGAAACTTCATTTTTCTGTTGATCTCAACGAGTTTAATTACCTCTTTAATTTTCGGATTAGAAAAATTAAGGAAATAGTATTTATTTTTTCCTTCTGTAGAAAACTTAAGAACATGCTGTTTTTCCAGTTTTTTTAATATATTTGAAACTGTTTTCTGGTTCATTTTCAATTTTCTTGCTATTTCTCTTCCATAAATTTTTTTATTATAATCTGAAGAAAATTCGCTCAAAACAGAGATTTCTTTGTCGAGTACCATATTACTCATCTGAGTAAATAGTTATTTATAAACCTTTCTGTTATGCCAGAGCCTTTTTCTTCGAAAAGCTGTTTGTTTATCTTCTTGATTAAATTTAAAAATTGCCATATCTTATAATAAAAATGGATTACAACTTAGAGATTGAAAAAGTCATCAAGGCGATAAAGAAGCAGAAAGCCGCGAGAGTTCTGATTCAACTTCCAGAAGGATTGAAAACTCGCGCTCCAAAGCTCGCAGAAGAAATCGAATCAAAAACAAAAGCTCAAGTCTTGATTTGGATAGGCTCATGCTATGGCGCCTGTGACTTGCCCCAAGACCTAGAAAAATTGAACATAGATTTAGTCATTCAGTTCGGCCACAGCCAGTGGCCTTTCAAATAAATTAGATAAAAAAATCAGAATAAAGTTTTTGTAAAATCTTCAATTTCTTTAGAATCAACCACTTCTTTATAATCCTTGATAAATTGCGCAACAATAAATTTTGTTTTGTATTTCTTGCAGAACCTCGCGTTCTGTAGGATTCTTCCAAGCAAAATCGCTCTGTCTTTCTTGTCTTTTTTCAAAAACTCTGAAAAATTCTCAATAATCATCTTGTTGTTGTCGCGAGCAATCTTGCAAAGCACTTGATTCAAGCCCGAGTTTCTGTAATGTGTATAATCAAAGGTTCTTTCAAACTCGGGCGAGATTAAAGCCCTGACTTTTTTGTGCTCCAGAGCAACGCGGTTAATCTTATCCGAGAATCCCAAAACATAAATATCAAAATAGTTCGCAGCCTTGTCAATCATCCTTCTCAAAAGCTCAGCATTGCTAGTTTTCAGCAGCATAGCTTCATAACTCTCGCTTTCTCTTTTATTTATGTCCTCGATTTTAGAGATTTCCTTGATAAATATTATATCTTTTTTGTTGCTGTTTCTTTTTCCTATGAAAAACATTTTCATTTTTTATTTTATCACAAACAAGTTTGAATCTTTAACTTTGAATAATCCTATTCTTGCGCCGCAATCAAGCCATCCATGAGAATAATTCAAAGCCGCAAAAGCATTTACAAAATTTCCTTTTTTCTCAAACCACTTGGCATCTTCATAATAGCGAGATGCCATATCCAAAACTTCTTCTGCCTCTGCCTTTCTTTTGCTATCAAGAGCTTTTTTCGCCATGACAAGCGCCTTGCCAGTAATTTCAAAATATTTTTTCAATTTATCTTTCGCGATTACATTTTCTTGGTTCATAAATTTTATAAACACGAAGGAATTTAAAAAGCTATGCAAGATTAATAGGAAGATAAAAACAAAAAATGGCTCAGACAATATTCATTGTGTTCGATGGAATTGATGGCAATGGCAAAAGCACCCAAGCTAACTTGCTTAAAGAGCATTTGGAGAAAAAAGGTTATGAAGTTTTTGCGATATCAGAGCCCTCCAAAGGCGAGCATGGACAGAAAATCGAGAATATTCTCAGGCGGAGAGAAGCTGCTCAACTCTCAAGAGAAAAGTGGGTTGAATTGTTCACTCTTGACAGGAAAGATATTGTCCATCAGATTATAGGTGCGATGAGAGCAGGGCAGATGGTTATATGCGACAGATATTATTACAGCACTCTTGCCTATCAGCTTCGCGAGGAAGAATGGCAGAGTTATGTTTCAAAATTTCTCAAGCCAAACATAACTTTCATAATAGATGTACCTATAGAAATTGCAATTGAGCGAATAAAGGAAAAATACAAAATCACAGGGGAGAAAAAAGCTTTTTTCGAAAAAGCGCGAATCTTGAAAGAAGTCAGAAGAAAATACCTGCTCATTCCGAATTATCTGAATGACAACATCAAGATAATTGACGGCAACAGAATGGTTCGAGTAGTCTTTGAAGATATCAAAAAAGAGATAGATTTGTTGTTAAAAAGTCAGGCAAATGTCAAAGAGCATCAGACACTGGCATCTCAATCTCAAGGCTCTTTGAATAATATATAGGCTTTACCTGTGTAATTTCCGTAAGCCGCGTCAGCAGGGACATAGACATTGAATGCTATCTCTTCTTGGCCATCAAGAATAAAATTATTATGAGAAATATTAACCCATTCTGCTAATTTGCCCCGAAGCAAAATTTCAACTCTCACTGGTTTTTCTGTAGAAAGGTTAATTGTCCTAGTTGATGCGCCAGTTGGGATTATTGTGCCAAAATTTAAAACATCGCTATCAAGATTAAACCCCACATAATTCCCTACTTTGAGTCTCATGTCATAAACTTTCACTTGTTTTAAGTCGTGTAGATAAGTAAAATAATCATAAGCAAAGATGCACAAAAAAGAGAAAATTGCCATTAAAGCAATAATCAATAATGCCAACCTTCCTGCAGAAAGTTTTTTCTTCTTAGCCCCCCTTCCCCTTCTTTTGTTTTTTTCTTTCATTTCCAAAAATTATCTCTTTTTTATCTTAATCACTCGCTTTTCTCCCTTGCCCTTCTCAGTCATTTTTTTGAGAAGAGTGATTATCAAGATTATCAAGAGTATAACCACTAAAATCAAGGCCACTAGCAAGATAGTCAACATTGATATTTTCACTGCTCCCTCTACAAGCCTGATCTGGCCCACTTTAGTTGTATTTTTATTCTCATAATTGACAGTGACATAAATGTTGTATGTTTCGCCAGTCAAGTTAGTCGTGTCCCAGAAAACTTGCATGGTATTGTTTTCCCAAGGCTCCATTGAAATCGGCGGGCTGTTTAAGTTAGCTACTGGCCTGCCTTCACTATCTGAGATGATTACATTAGAATAAACCTCATTGATTTTCTGATTCCAATTGCTTTTAGCATAAATGTTCAACGTGTTCAACTGATTCTTGAGAGCCTTGTCTGTAAAATTCAAGATATCTATATAAACGTCCCCAATTCTGAAATCTCTTTCTTTGGTTGTGTGATTTCCATCATAATATACTGTAGCTACAGCAGTATATCCGCCAATATTCATATCTTTTGTATCTAAAGTCGCTGTTAAAGTTTTTTGCTCTGCTGTTTTGAGATATTCACTATTGGTTTTTAATGTAACAACTCTGCTCTCCTCGCCAGCTTTGACATCATTGAATAGTATCTCTATTTCTCCATCAACTGTTACGGGATCTGTTCCATAATTAGTTACTACAAGAACAATAGGAATCTTTTCTCCTTTGTTTGCATCCCCTACAAGCAACTCAAAATCAATGAACTTTCCAGGATATGCTGAAAAAACAACAACTAGCGCGCATATCCTGACTCTTGTACCAATGCTCGCACCGCCAGTTCCGCCAGCACCTCTTGTCTGGGTTTCAAGTGCGCAAACATAACCTCTGTGTTCGCCAGGCTCAAGTTCTTGGGGCAATGTCATCGTTGAAGTAAATGAGTCTGCTCCTCCAGGGGCCAAGTCTTTCAAAACATGTTTGCTGACAGTAAAATAAGGAGCCAAGTCCCCCATAAGCTCTATCTCATGATCCATGACTTTATCAGTGTTAGAGATAACTGTATAGGTATAGGTTTTTGTCAGGCCCGGAGAGAAAAAAACAAAATCCTTGACATCTCCCATTATCCCTGCAGCCAGAGCTCCTTCAGAGTTGATTGTTATAAATAATATACTCAATGCTATAAAAATAAATCCAAGATTAAGCCGGTTCATTTTCATTATAAATCCCTCTTTTTTAAATTAAAATTAACTTCTTAAAATACTGAGCCAGTGAAAGTCCAAGTGTCTGTCTTAGTTCCAGGAGGCGTGTTATCTGCGATTTCTAGATAGCATCCAACCCACATCTCATCAGGATCAGATGATGAGAAGTTAGAGCATATAGTTACTGAAGTAGCATTAGCCGCAGTTCCATTATATCCAGTAGACCCATTATAAATCATTGAATAGTATTGTACTACATTAGGCAAGCCAGTACATGCAACTCCGTCTTTGTTGCCCGCGAAAACATTATATGCAATTCTTGTTCCTCCTCCTAAGAAACTCACAGCATTTTTTCCAGCAGTCATAGTCACACTAAGATTGCTATTCCCATCATTCTGTATTGACATGTTAGTTGAAGTTCCTGTTCCGTTCCAGTTGGTTATTGTTCCGTTGCTAGCGACTATAGCATAAGTATAAGAGGCATTGACAGCTCCACTTCCAAAGTCACACTCAGTGGCTGTAACATTCAAAACAGAAGAACCGATTATAGTCACATTAACATAGCCGCTTGTTCCTCTGCCAGTCATTAATCTTCCCAAAGATAATTTAGAAGCTTTGTTTATACTACTAACACTTATTACACTCCCTAAAATAGTTACTAAAACTGCAGTCACAAATAAAATCAATAATGCTTTATTCGATATATTCATTTTCTCTCTTTTATTTTTCTCTTTTTTATATTTTTTATTATAAAATTGAATATTTAAATTTAATTAATAAATTAGGATTAATATTTAGCTACAACAGTGAAAGCCCAGGTGTCTGTCTTGGCTCCTGGGGGTTATATCTATTTTCTATTCACTCTTTAATTTAATGAAATTAATATTTAGCTGCAGCAGTAAAAGTCCAGGTGTCTGTCTTACTTCCAGGAGGCGTGTTATCTGCGATTTCTAGATAGCATCCAACCCACATCTCATCTGCTGTATCCAAAGGGGATAAATTAGAGCATATTTGAGCATTCCCCGATGTATTAATTTCTATACCGGGATATAAAGCTGCTGTAGGAATTCCTGTGCATGCCACTCCGTCTTTGTTGCCTGCAAATATTTTGTAAGCCTGTCTTGTTCCACCGCCAAGGAAAGTACTCGTGTTCTTACCCGAAGACACATTAACTGTTATATTTACATTTCCATCATTCTGTATAGACATATTAGTTGTTTCTCCTGTCCCGTTCCAGTTTGTTATTGTTGAGTTGCTCGCCAATATAGCATAAGTATAGCTCGCGTTTACAGCTCCACTTCCGAAGTCACAGTCAACTGCTGTAACGTTAAGATTAGTCCAATTCGAGATAGTTACATTGACAAAACCACTGGTTCCAAAGCCGCTCATTAAGTTAAGCCTAGCAATGCTGTATAAGGTTCCTCCAAGAGACACTAACATAGCTACTATAAGAAGTACAGCTAAAAATCTGTTTGATAAATCCATTTTCTCTTTTTTGTTACTTTTGTTTAAATTTAATTATAAATTTAGTATGATTTTTATTATCTGATTTGCCTTCTCTTTGATTTGTCTTCTTACTCCCTCGGGATTATGCTAACACTTACGCCAGCAACCGCGTTTGATTTGGAGTTTTGAGAGCTTGGAATCACTTCCACATTAACTTGTCCTTGGCTGTTGACTCCTGCTCCTTTTGACTTGCCTGTAGTTAAACTGTCTACTGTTTTTAAAACAACCCAAGTTCCAATTAATGAAATTATGATAGTAGCTATAAGAAGAACAACCACAAATGTTTTTGAAATATCCTTTGGCATTTTCCTCTTTTACTATCCCTTTTTTTATTCTATAGTATTTAAATTCTCGCGGTATTTAAATATTTCTGTATTCGATAATCTCTGTTAAAATTATCAGATTTTTTAGTTATTTTTTGTTATCACCATACTGCGATGCTATTATTTTTGTGTCATTGCTCTCATTCAGCTCGAGACTTTCATCAAGCTCCAGGACTGCCTGTCCTGTCTTAACAAAGTTCCTGAAAAACTCCAATAAGATAGCGATATTGCCTTCATTCCTTATTTTCCCCGCTCCATTTTCATCTTCTTCAACAGCCACAGCGACTTTTGAATCAACACTAAAGCTGTTAATCGGACTCAAAAACTCGGTTTTCCAGTAATACTCTCCTGGTTCAAGTTTAACTGCCCTGTTCTTTTCTATAATAAGGGGCGAACTAAATTCTAAATTGTCATCAATAAATGCTTTAGAAGCAAATCCAGTCCATCCAAATTCAATATTCGTAGCTGTCGTATGTGTTCCATTTTTGGGATTTAAAGGAAAATTAATAAAAAGAAGTGCGAGAATCAGCACAGAGACAGCTATTGGAAAAACCATCAATATTTTTTCTTTATTTTTCCCTTGACTTTCTCCTTGACTTATTCTATTTTTCATTTTTCTTTTTTTATTGCTCCTTTCCTTGTTTTCTCGAGTTGTTTTCTCTTTTTGAAATAAATCAGCCACACCAAGTTCAGCAGAATAAGAGCAGCAATTAACACGATTAATAGTGGATTAATATTGAACTTTTTGCCCCCGAGTTCTGAAATCGCCCCTCCAGTCACGCCAATAATTTCAAATTCCATACTATCTTGGGTCTTTCTTAATCTAAATTGTTTTTCAAAGCTTTTATCATTATAGTGCATAATTATTTTCCCGGTATAGTTGCCAAATTTTATCCCTACATTATCCCAATAGGCATAGATTCCCTCTGTTGTCCCTGAATCAAGATCAATGGCTGCGGATTTGAATTCACTGACAAAGTCACCATTCTCTTTTGTAACAATAAGATGGCCATAAATATTTTTTAGTTGCTCATTCCATTTATTTTCTACAACAATTATAACCCTACTTATTTGTTCAGGATTATAATCCTTGACATAAATTTGTCTAAGCAAAAGCTCAGTCTGCCCTACTTCAAATGGTTTCTCCAGAACAACTTTCTTGCCAGCATAATACACTGTAGCGCGGGCAATATAACTCCCTTCTTCCTTAGCCTGCCATATCACCACCAACTCCCCTCTTTTTCCTGATTCAATTAACTTTTCATCAGTTTGTATTTTTTCAATAATCTTGTTTTCTTTGATGATTTCTATATCTGCTTTCGCGTTTACATTATCTGTGCCCATATTACTCAACTGTAAAATAAAACTGGTATTTTCACTTAATCCCGCAGCTTCGCTGATTTCAAAATTGCCTTCGAGATAAGCCCCAGGATAAGGCACATGAACATAAAGCTGGCTTGCAACACCAATAACCGCGCTAACTTGCGAGCCCTCTCCATTAGCCGAGTCAGCCGGGTTTCCTAAAGGAACATCTGTAGCGATTATATTTGCCTGATGCAATCCCGGCTTTCCAAGAGACGCGGGCAAAGTTACAGTATAATAAAATTCTTTCTCAGGCTCATCCTCATTGAAAGTAATAGAGCTTTGATTCAATTTGACATATTGGGCAAGCTCGCCGCTCACATTCAGCTCAACATTCATGTTCTTGAATTCATTATTGACAACTTTCAGATAAACAACTTGTTGCATGCCTGACTCAAAATTCATGTTAATCCTGCCAGGAGTGATTCCAATTGCGGAAACTAAATTAATGTTTGATAAAACTATAAGTATGACAAGCGCAGCTAAAGCAAAGAGGCTTGTCCATCTAATCCTTACCTCTTCTCTTGCTTTTCTTGTTTCTTTTTTCTTCTCTTTCATTTCCATTTTATTCTAAATTTTATTTTTATTCCGCGACATCCTCGAAAAATCCTGTTAATGTTACAGTAGCACTCTTCGAGCCCGAAGGCTCATAACCGATAGGAGTAAGATTAACATCAAGCTCAGCGCTGTCATTAGTGTCAGTATAGCCAAATTTGCTTAAAACATCATCTATCGTTAGTGCAATTGGAACATTAGCCCAACTTTTGACACTCTCTGTCCAGTTGAACGAGTTTTGTTCAAGATAATCGAACTTATATCGATAGGATTCATTAGTGCTTGGAGTAGACGCCCACAATTGTGTACTGTAAATACTGACATTATTGTAACAGTTCCCATCATTCTGTATTGAAATTGGATAAGGTGAATTATCAACAGTATCATTTGTGGTTCCAGGATTCATCGAGCCAAAGTCAGATGTCGAGTTAATTGTACTTATTGAAACAAGCGAGTCAATGTAAAGTTTCCATACAGAACTTTCCGGCCCATATTCAAAGCCATCCCATGCGCGCACACTCCAGTTATAATATTCAGAAGTGTCCCAGAAATTCTTGAGAACAGTTGTCGGAGTGTACTCTAAATCTTCAATATCTTCTACATATCTTCCGTCAATAGGCGAGCAGCTTCCTCCGCCGCTGTTCCAGCAGGTCGTATTCCAAGTGTAGTTCAAGGAATCTCCGTCAGCGTCACTCGCGGCAGTCCAGTTGAACAAAGGCATTCTTATAGTTGTGTGATTCACAGTTTCATTTCCATTCGAAGGCCCTGTTAATGTGGGGGCAGTTGGCTTGGTATTCTCAAGGAAAGTTCTATACTCACTTACATTCGAGCCGCCAGCAGTAGTATTTGCATAAACTTTATACCAGTATCTTGTGCCATCAATTGTTGTCATATTAAGCTCGCACAAAATACTCTCGCCAGAGCCTATTTTTGTCATAGTCAAATTATACACACTCCCGTTATTCCATTCAAGAGTGCATGTATCTATACTCGCTGATGCTGCAGTAATATTTGCAGTAATATTGGCATAATTCACTATATTTCTTGAATTATTGGCGGGTGTAGGCGGAGTGACAAAAACTATTGTAGGTGCAGATGAAATGCGGCAGCAAACTTTTTTATCGTACTGCGAGCATGGTCCTATATGCGAATTTGTTTCATTGTTATCAGCACTCTCGCTTGAAGCTATAGATGCTATACATTCAAAATCCTCAGAACAAGAACCAAGGGGATAATAACAACCGATATAAAAACCTTCAGCAGACATACAAACACCATAAGAATAAATGCTTCCGAGCCCGCTATAATTGCCTATTTGCACATGAGCGTTTGTCTGGCCTGAAAGTTTTAAGACAGAAGTGCCACAATCATGATTTAATGTTGCAGTGGCATTACAACATAAATAATATTGATAATTAGTCTCGTTCCACCATTCTGCATGCGCATTGTAATAGCCCCCTGTTTCATTTTCCATTCGCAAGACAATGAAACTGCTTCCGTCACAGTCAGAACTAACACTACAGTTAAAATCATCAGCTCTTGCATTATTAACCTCAAGAATAGAAATCGTAAAAAAGATTATAAATAAGAGAATAGATAAAAGTGATACTAAATTTTCCCTGCCTTTCACCATTTTTCACTTATTAGACAAAATATAAAGATTGCTTGCTCTTCTTTTTGTTTTTGGTTATATCGCTTGTTGTTTTTGTTCTTATTGTTATTTTTGCTGCAAACAGCTGATATCAACAACTTGCCTTGTTTCATTGCCTACAGTCATAGTCGCTATCTGGCAGTTTGCTGTCTGGTTGTACATTGTTGTTATTACATCTGTAAGCCCTAGCTGATAACCGCTCGCGAATGCGTTTTGCAATTGATTCATCTGCCGTGTCTGCAATTTATCTACGATAATATAAGTTATCGCTGCAACTAAAAGCAAAGCCAACACAATCAAGATTATAGCCTGTTTTTTTTCCATTTTTTTTAATTAAACTAAATTAAGAATAATTATGAAGCCATATTTAAATAACTTGTGATTGATATGCTAAACTCGCAATAAAATTATTTAAATTTAAATAATAATTTCTGACACTAGATAATGCACTGTCAAAATAACTAATAAAGCGCCCTTGGCCAAGTGACTTTAACAAAAATCAACTTTCTATTTTTTGTTTTTTGCTATAAACTGCGTGCAGGGGGAAAAAATCATAATAATGGTTTTCATCAAACCATGCACATTTAAAATCCTTCAGGGCGAGCTTTGTCCTGCTGGCCATGGCGAGAGCATAAATAAGAAGCTGGTTAATGGCATTTACTTTATTAGATTCAGGCTTATAATCAAGAATGTGAATCATGCCATTTCTTATCTGCAAAACATCGATGTGCCCGGTGATGGGCGTATGCAAGTTATCAAAGTTGAGTATGAATCCTTTAGATTTAAAATATTGAATATCGTCATGTGTCAGATAAACAGGAACTTCAATAGCAACAGAACATGAGTCATTTGCCAGCATAAAATTCTGAATCGCCTGATGCCTCTCCTTGTTGCTTTTTGCAAGATGAAGCGCCAACGCCGCAAGCTTATTTGCGGCATTCTGTTTGTTCTGCTTAATAAAAGGCAGTGTATTAAACTTCGCCTGTGATGACCGGCTTAACGGTTCCTGTAATTCCTGTAATTGCCACTGCACATCTTTGTTTTGGTTGAATATATGATGCGGAAACTTATCAGATTTAATTCTCTCAAGATATTCCTTAACAGGCTGCTCGAATTTCCTAATGTCTGAAAATGAATTGTTGTAGTTTTTATCCTCGAATAACAATGCGAGCTTTGCCTCATGAATTTTGAACACACAAGGCAGATTATTGTGCATAAATTCATGGCTCTCAATCATCTCGCCAGGCTTGAATGTTCTGACTGCATTTTCCCTAATATGATGAAACGGGCAGGCTTCCTTAAATTCCTTAATCCAATTTGATATTGTTTTTTGTGATGGCTTTATCTTGAACCTTTTCGCGAGCATATCAGCAACCCTGGTTTGCGGGTATCCTTCATTATAGAGAGAAATGGAATTAAGGATTGCCTTGATAGGGTAGCTTTTTCCCTTTGTTTGACTCTGCAATGTAAATGTTTTTTCACATTCTTTGCAGAAATATTTTTGAAATGATTGAAGCTGATTTCTCTTGATTCCTGCCTTCTTTATATTCTTCGAAGCACAATTAGGGCAGGAAATAGAGGATATTTCGGTTATCTTGGGATATTTCATGGATTACACTGGGTTAAGTTATATTTAATATTTTCTGTTCGGGCGACTATTATTACTGACAGAAACGACTAAAATTATTAGTAGCTCGACTGCCTAGATTTACTAATAATTACTAATAATGTTATTGAATGGTCGTTATTGAATGGTTGTTATTGAATGGTTGTTATTGAATGGTCATTAGATATCATTGCAGAACAACTTAAAAATGAGATAATCATTAGATAATTGTGAGATAATCATGAGATAATCGTGAGATAATCAGTAGTAAAATAGTAAATCCAGAGTAAAAATCCAGAGTAAATTACCCTATATTACCTTACGAAAGTTCGCATTAACCGCGTCAAGTATGCGTAAGTATGCGTTCTAGTTTTGTGGGTTGTAGTTGTGTTTGCAGTCTCTCCATATTGAAAATGTGTTATCTCTGCACAACACTTATATTGTAATTACCACGTTTCCAGAATTATCTGTGTAAATGCCTGCTCCGCCCGAAGCAGCAGTTGCATTTATTGTTCCATTAACCTCCAATTTATATGTCGGGCTTGTTGTTCCGATACCGACGTTGCCTGTAGTATTAATAAACAAATGCCTGTATCCTAATGCCCCAGCCAAACTAATTCCGTTGACGGCTGCTATTGCCCCCCCATTAGCTGCTGTATTAGCAAAAGCGGCATCAATTTCCATTTGATTTCCCTGACGATATATTTCTGCGTAGCCACTGGCTAATTGAACTTTGTTATTAGCATCAGTATAAACTTCAAGTTTTGTCGCAGGACTCGCCGTCCCGATGCCGACGTTGCCGGTGCTTCCTAAAAACGTAGCTATTGGAGAATTTTTCCCATTATATACAACCAAATCTCTATAATATGTCGCTCCTCCCTGATAACCAGCATAATTTAACCACAATGCTTTATTGTCCCCATTATAACTATAACCACCATTTATTGAATTACCCATAAGATATACAGAATCACTATGTCCAGCAACATTATCACCAAAAATAGAATTAACAATAGCACCATTATCTTCATAAACATGCAACTTCGCCCCCGGCACCGTCGTCCCGATGCCGACGTTGCCGCTTCCTAATATTGTCATCCTTTCTTGACTAT
>CAYGZP010000003.1:0-51842 GCA_964354405.1 Candidatus Woesearchaeota archaeon
ACATTCTGACCAAGTTTAGCCAAAGAATCTCCAACCCATGCGGTAGATTCCGATGAGCGATTGGTTCCCTGCATTATGAGTTCTGCGATAGACATAAATTATGCGTTGTAGTAGTATCCACCAGCACCTTTTTGTGGTTGATAGTATTGAATTTGGCTTACAGGAACTCCATAGGCTTTTGCTGCCTGCGCTCCCGTTCCATAAAATCCAGTTGCAGTATTCAAACCTGATGTCCCTGCGCCTGCGCCCTGTGCTGCTCCAAGTTGACCAAGCGCACCACTCATTCCCATCAACGCGCCAGAAGTAGCCTTACCGATGTCAGAGACACCTTGGCCGACTGCCTGCTGTGCTGCGTAACTTGCGGCGGCATTTTCTTTGTTTGCTCCGTAGATTTGCGTGGCCAATCCAGATTGAGCATTGAAGATGTTGTTATACATATCAGATGTCATTCTTGCTTTTTGCAATCCAACTTCTGCTCCTGCTGATTGATAGCCAAGTTGTAGTCTACCTACATCCAATGGTTCTGCTGTAAATGCTTTAGCTAATTGCTGCCAGTTCATTGCTGTGTTTTGAACTGATGGCATTGCTGCCAATCCTCGGCCTTGAATATCAAGAGAAGTCAATCCAAGGTTACGAGCGAATTGTCCTTGTGCTGCTTGGAATCCACCTGCTTGTCCTGCGGTTGCTGGATTGAACCCTGCTCCTGCACTCTCGGCGACATTACGCATGATCTGGTCTTTGACATCTTGTGGGACTTCTCCTTTAAGATATTGCGAGATAACATCCATCGCCTGCCCAACTTGATTAGTAGCTTGCTGGCGTTGTTGTGCTGCTCCGGGTTGGAATTGTTCAAGTTGCTGTTGATAGTAATTTGAAATCTTACCAGCGTCACCAAGCATTGATTTAAGATTATACTCTGGAGCTTTGACTTTTTTAATCATCCCTTGGACCTGTTGCTGTCCTTGTTCGTATCCAGCAACCGCTTGTCTTTGTTGTTTCTTAAATGCTCCTGCTGCTGCGCCTTGAGCCTTCTTTGCCCTATCTGCCGCCGACATAGAAATAGCCGCTGACCCTGCCGCTGCACCTACAGCAACTACACCAGCAGCAATAGCGAATCCGCTACTATGAAACATCTGTGAATGTTTATCGTTGCCTAATGGGTCTGGTAAAAGAAATCTCATTTGATTAAGTCGGTTCGGTTGTGCCGCCACTTCTGCACCCTTGGGTCTTCCTTGGCGATGTGGGGATTAAAGTCTCTTGAAGTGATGCTGTCAATAATTTCGTCTGGATCAGTTAAGTCTGTGACATGGCAGGTAGTCCAGATTGTATCTTTGTGAGTGGCAAGCATACGCCTTGTTCCTGCTTCTGTAATGCCACTGTAGCCTGTTTTGTAGCGGTGGGCAGGGATGCCATGATACCAGACAGTTACATCGCCTTTCATTACGAAGAATGGATGCGTAGTTAGGTGGAGTAAACTTGTGAGAATTGTATCCTTCGGCATATAGATTTCCCGAATATACAACCCCGGCGTGAACCTATGAATCAACGGACATTCCCGTGGAGGCAGTTTAAGAATCTCCAAATCCATCAGATTGAGTTCGTAGTCTGGATCACCATATCCAACCACGTTCCTCGCATCAATCTTGTCTGGAATTGTCAGCGTCATCGGTAGAGGAAGTAATCATTCGGTGATGGTGACAATAGATCAGAACCGATTAGGTTTTCTGCCCTGCTATAGTTAGAGAAGCGGATTGGCGCGGCAGTTGGAATCTCTACGTTCTCCATTTCCTTTTCTTGTTCTTGCACGGCTAATGCCAGGTTTTGCATGAACTCTTGCGCTTTACGATTCTCACGCGAGTTCAATGCAAGAACCGCATAGATCATTGCATCCGCATTAAACTCCAACAATTCTTTCGGATCAGTCAGGTCGAAGTATTTTTTCGATGCGTAGAGCGTGATACACTCGCACGTCCTCGGTGCTTTGAATCTACGGAATGTAGGATGAGCGTCATTCGGTTGATAGATAGCAATGAGCGTCTTTGCCTCCAACGTAGTATCATAAGCGTAAACGCGAATCCTGCCTTTGGTTACTGGCTTGGTTACTCCCCGAATCCCTTTTACAAGAAGTTCGGATTTAGCCAGCGTCGGAGGATTGGCAGTAGTTACTTTGACTTTGTGGTAGGTGTCATACTGATCTTGCGCTTCAAACATCAACTCAACGCCGATGTCTTCAGTTTCCTCTGCCATTACCCCGATTTGATATGGATGCGTTGTGTAATCTCGGAAGAGAACGTGAAGTCCCCCGACTTCTACGATTCCTCTATGGCATGAATTGCCTGCTTGCAAAGCAAAAGCATTCGTAGCATTGAACCATTCATCGCTTAAACTAACAGAGTCATTTCCAATCCAAGCGAGTTTGATTTGCTCATAGCGAGACGGAAGCGTGAAACAATCGTTCACGCAACAAATCTGGACATACTCTTCTTGCGAAGTCCAGCTTCTCTTGTTCCACAACAATCGTCTCGCTTGGTTTACGGCTTTAACGGCTCTGTCATAAGAACAAACGCCTGAATCGCCGACGAACCCCTTGACGACTTCAACCATCTCTTCGAGGGTATCAGCCATAGGTTATCGTTACCGATAATTATTTTCCGCCAACTGGCTTGCCAGATTTTGGAAGCGGTGCGCTGGAGTATGGATTCTTGCCAGTGTTAGGTGGGTTCATATTGCCCATGCCTTCACGGATCATTCCACGGGTGCTTGCGCCTCCGCTAACTAACTTTGGGTCGGTTCCTTTTAGTGGTGTCATATATTTAATTTTCTATGGCTTGGTTTATTACAAAGCGTGAATTGCCATCCATTCAACGCTTGTTATTTCCGCAATGTTATTTTCAATGCGGATCGAAAATCCTGTAGTAGTTTTGCTTCCTACATTTAATGAGAAAAGTGGTGTGGGCTGAACTCCAATTGTAGCAGAACAAACTGGAGTAATTGATACTGCATAGTTTGCGGTTGGAAGCGCAGCAAATGTTACAGTTCTTACAGAGTCTCCTGTAGTTACTCCAGTAATTGTTCCAACTCTTATTGTGCTAGTTTCAATCGTAGTAACCCTAACTTCTAACGCATCAATTTCATTCTGCTGATTAGCGAGAGTTTGATTGATTTGTGAAATTTGCTGTGGAGTTACATCGCCAAGACCCGGAACGAGAATTGTTCCATTGGAAAGAACCTCATCAATGAATGCTTGGAACACATTTTGCCAGTTACCAGTTGGACAAAAATCGTCTGGAACATTTGGAAAGGTAAGTGCAGGGCTGCTGTCGGCGTTGTCCATAGCTAATTTACGATATTGTATTCCCAATATTTTTCTTGGCAACAAGAAAATGGTTCACATTCTTGATTTTCTTCTGGGCAGTCACCAACTGGAGAATCGTCGTTGTTCTTGATGTTTGCCATTAACCTTACTCGGTCAACTGTAGCTGCGCCAGTGAGATTTACTTTAATTTGGAACTCGCTGCCCTCTACCGATGGGATACCTGCCAAATCATTACACTCACTTGGGTCTGGAGTGTTAAATTTGTAGCGTTTGTAGCGATTACCACCTCTCTGTGGAATACATTCAGTTACTTGTGGTGAACATGAATTACAACCGAATGTCGTAGGAACTTTGAGTTGTGACCAGCATGGATTAGAGTCAGAACGAAAATCAACATAACTATCTACTTCCCCTTTGATCTCACTCATCCACATTTCTCCACCAGTAATTTTTTTGCGGAGGAACTTATTCGTAGTTCCACTTCGGTTGAAGTCATACCTTCCTGTGGTAAAAAAGGATTCAATCTGCCTGCTTCCATTTGGGCCGTAATCGTCGCCTTGTGAAGCAGTAAATTCGTAGAGTCGATTCTTGTTGTCTTTATCAAACGAGAATCCAAATCCTCGCTTCTCACTTTGGATTAGTGCTGTGAGTAGCTGAGTTGGTCTAAAGCCTGTCCAGATGCCATTCCAGCGAAAAGAAAGCTGTGCGTCTGGTGCGGGTGAAGATGATTGGTCAAGGTCAAGAACTACCATTCCCCTATGATACCTATTCAATCCTTCTACCCCTGCCGCACGATATGTCTGTGGTGCTACTGTGCTGATCAGATAGTTATTAAAGAACATCGTAGAAGCGAATTGTTTCAGCCAAGGTGTGTCGTTCGTAACCCATTTGTTTACTTCCCTCGATAGTTTACGAAGTGAGAAGTATCGTGCGAACTCAGATTGGCTATTGGAGTAGAATGCCCAACCATCGTGTGACCTAAACCAAAGTTCCGAGTTTGCCAATCCCAAGTATGGGCTTGTGCATCCGCGCCCAAGTAATGAGATGCGCTGGATGTTCGATGTATTCCATTGACTTCTTGGTATAGACACATCCATTGAGAATGCTCCGTTACCAGTTAGGATAACAAGTTCACCTTGGCCGCGCAAGTTAGTTCCAATCTGTGGCATTACTTTCATGCCAGTGATATTCCCCATCATTGCTGGGGTAGAGAACGCGCCACCTTCTGCCCAGTATCCTATCTCTGTGAAGTTCTCGGTATTCTTGGTATCTGTAAATCCATTACCATAGATAATGTCAGATGCGTAGATTTGATTGAACTTGTCAGAGACAAAAACTCGCCCGAAAGCGTATTCCATCACAGTTCCAATCGGCATCTTGGCGAGGTATGGATTCAACCGATAAGCTGGAATTGATAAATCACCATCCCATGCTATCGCATTTTGGTATCCGTTTTGGATATAAACTCGATCTTCGGCTTGCACGAACCATGTGTGCATCATGCCCGGATCGTTCCCTTCGATGATTTTGTAAGCTGTTGCGCTGTTGTTTACGATCTTCAGAAAGTAGATCGTTCCAGATACCGAAATCAGTATTCCATCAGCGGAGTTGTAATTTACTGCCCTATACGGATACGCCCCTTGAAAGTTTCCGTTCTCAATATCGTTAACGATAGTCGCGGATTGCCCTACTCCTGCAAGAATCGGGATATTCCGAATACTTGGTCTTGTTCGGTTTATACCTCCTCGGAATGTCCTATTAACTGACTCTGATACAAAAGACTCTGGCAAATACGATGGGTGAGTATCCGCGTCTTGTGCAATGATACTTGTGAACCCATCAAAAACTGATCCTTCTGCTGGCATTATGCGTTGACACTCTTGATTACAATAAATCGCAATGTCAGTGTTTCAGATAAACTTGCTGCTGTGATATTCCTAATTACAATGTTTGCATTACCTGCCGCTGGAGCTACTGCAAAATTGTATGATCCAAGCGTTCCTCCAGATACATGACTTACAATTATAATATCAGTAGCCTCAATAACCGAATTGCTCAAGTTAAATGTAACAGCAGTATTAGCTGCGAGTGCCGCACTATCGGTAACGATAATTCCAGTAGGACGATTGAGTGTAACAGCATTTGTTTTTGCCCCTGCACCTTGATTAATTGACCCGCCAGCACCAGTATCGTATCCAATCTTGGATGAATTGCCATTAGCAAGAATAGTGTTGTTTGACGCTATTGTGCTATTCACAATAAGCGCACCAGTCATTGTATCTCCAGCCTTGTTGAGCTTTAGAGCATCAGCAGTATCTACATATTGCTTTGTTGTTGCTTGAAGATTTGTGGTTGGATTTGCGGCGAGAGTTACACTTGCTGCCGTTACTACTCCAGTAGCAGTCACGCTTGCTGCATTAATTGATCCAGTAGTAGTCAGTGATTGGCTCCCAAGATCAACTGGTGCAGATTGGAGGAGACTATTCAGCGTAGCAAACTCAACACTACCAGTAGATGTTTTCCGAAGAACGGTATTATTCGCCCCATTAGTCCACGATATTGTCCCATTTGCGTTGGATATGAGAGCCTGTCCAGATGGCGGTGTCTGAAGAGTCCTATCACAAGCGGAAGAATCTTCTACAACCAATCTTTTAGCAATTCCTGTAAGCTCGCGGGGTTCGCAAAATAATGGATACTCAGTATCACAAGGAGGCGCGGGTGTGCATGGAGTCATAGTATTTAATTTAGAATGTTAGGCCAAGTTGCTTTAATTCCAGCAAGATCATCTGGAAGCGGAGTCAAAGTAACGTCGCGGAGTACTTGCTTTGCGGCAATGATTTCAACTTTTTTAACTTCATCATTAACCTCAACTGCCTTTATAAAGTCAATGTCGAGTTTTGCAAGTTTTGGTGCGCGAGCATTACGGAACTTGTCGAGATGGATAGCCTTGGCTTTCTCAATGTTTATTCTTGCGCCAAGCGCAATGTCAAACTCGTATGCGTTGAAATAGTCGTTATCAATGTCAACTGATTCGACGATCTTGTATGGAATCCCAAGCGGAACATCTTTGATTGCGTCATTAACATTACTAGTAGGAATGACTACTGCTATTTGATTGTTTGGTTGTGGGTAAGTGATAAACATAAGATTAGTTTCCGAAGATTTGGAAGCAAGATGTTGCTACATCATATAAATTATTAGTATAATCACCAGTTCTTACCCTCACGGCAGATGATGTATATGTTCCGCCAGATGCGAGAAATGCTGTCATAGCACTTGTTCCTGTTGTAATTCCAGTAATTGAATAATTCACATCAGTCATCGCAGTAGTAAAATTCACAGTATAATCACCAGTTGCATTTTTCGTAACGCTGGAGACGTTGTAGCTGGAGCGGATGGTTGGGGGTGATGTAGTGCCATTAAAATTCACCCATGCTTTGGCAAGTTGAATTTGATTAACAATTCCAGTTGCTCCCGTTGCGCCTTGAGGCCCAGTTGCTCCTGCGCCTGTAGCTCCCGTTGCACCAGTTGCGCCTCCGGGTGATCCAGTAGCTCCAGTAATACCTGTGGCTCCAGTAGCTCCCGCACCCGGCCCTGTAGCACCTTGAGGCCCAATTATACCTGTTGCACCAGTAGCACCGATAGGGCCACCGCTTGCGCCAGTAGCTCCTGTTTTACCATTTAGCGAGACAATGACAATTTCATCCCCAGATGGGACAGGATTGTTCATCGTAATGGTATAGGGGACTCCAAATGTGATTGTATAGTCCAATGGGTCTTGGACGACTCCATCAATCGTTACCAAAAATGATGCGCTATTTGTTGTTCCAGCCCCATCAATATTGAATGTATCTTCAACCCCATCGCCAATATATCCCCAGCGAATTCCTCCACCAGTCTCTGAAGCAGATATGGCTATACGAGCATAGTAAGCTGCACGATCCGCAATAGAATTAATTGCCGCCTCACTTGGGCCGCACGGATTGCATTTAGAACTTCTGGAATTTCCACAACTCATATTGTTTATATATTGATTGTTTTTTATTCTTAGGCAAGAATTATTTTTTTAATCGTGCTTCCCTTGGGTTCTGTAACATGACCATTATCCCAAGCAATTTTTCCTTTGCCAATATGTGTTCCTCTGCTTTTAGGGTTGTCTATACGCGAGACTCGTATTCCTTCGGCGGGAGGCCATTTTATCGTTAATGATATTTTTTCTTTAGCTGGTTTTTCTTTTTGAGTAGGTCGATAACCGAAGACAGTAACTTTTCTTTTCAGTTCATCGTTCCAATAGGTGATAGCTTTCTTTTCTACCTGACCACCTTTAATGGCAGATGACAATTGTTCAGCTACTCTTTCGGGACTGCACTCTAATTGTTCAGCGATAGTTTCACGAGTATCCCATCCGCTCGGCCACTTGTAATGCTCTTTATTATGAGCTTCTACTATTTTGTTCCAGTTTGCCATTGGTTAGTCCTCCAAAAAAATAGGCCAAGTTCCAGTTCTTCCCCGTTTCGCATCGAAAAGAAAGTATGTTTGTTGCGGTGGTTCGTATGCCGCTTTGATGGAAATGCTATATGCGTTGTGTCCAATAAGACTCCCATTGCTAATCCATTTCGGATTTTGTTGTGAGGTATGCCAGTGACCGAAAATGTCAATGTCCGCTGACCTGCCCTTATTCCAACTCGCAATCGCCTTCTCTACGGGTATGGTCAACCCGCCGATTCCCCCTTGGTATTTCAATCCATCACCATGATGCAGTCGGAATGTTTTTCCAAACACTTCAAGGTATGTGTGGTAGCTTTCCCCTACGATCCATTCCACTCCCTCAATCTCTTGCTCCAGCAGTTTGTAAAGAAGCCACTCGTAGCTGTTCTTGTAAGCTGTGCTGTGCCGAGGTTTGATTGTAGTCCTGCCGTGATTGCCAATTGAACATGGAATGATGATCCGTTCAAAGTTTCCTTCTTTTTTAATCGTGTTGATTAGCTTGGATAGCTTTTGTCGCAACCAAAGAATAGTTTGAGTGGGTGATAATTCATTTTCTTCTCGCAATTCTTCGTGGATGTAGCCAGTCATCAAGTCACCCAAAAGTGCAAGAACCAAGATAGGAATATCGCAACCTGCTCTTTCAATTTCGGTCAGTCGCAAAATAGCTTTGGTAGTTTTTTCAATGCGTTTATCTGCAACTTCAAGATTGAAATTGTTTAAGTGTGAAACTGTTCTTGGATCAACTTGTTCTTCAACGTGCCAGTCAGACAATACAGCTACTGCCGCGCTTGATATTCCTTGTGCCGATTCAATTTTGTATGTGTCTCTCTTAAACTTGTCTTCTTTCAGTGCAGATACAATTCCAAGTTGCTTATCCAGTTCTTCTACTGTTTGCTGGTAGCGTTTAATCTGGTTTTTGTAATCCGCGATTTCTACTTCATGGGATTTCTTTGTAGCATCCCGTTCGATTTGTTGCCATTTATTCATTACGCTTCCTCCTCTTCAATTGTTTCTAATTCTCCTTCTTCAAAAATTTCTTGAGCATTGTCAATAATAGATTTAACAGCATACTCATTCCCAAATTTTACTTCCATATGGTATGTTGTTCCCTGCTCCTCCCATGAAACGATTGCTATTCCGCAATCAAAATTTTCTGCTAACTGACTCCTAACTTCCATCAAAATATCGTTTTGTGTTTTTGGAGTTTTCATATTTTATCGTTTACGATAATTCGGTTAATAGATATGGAATTGTCTTTTGGTTGTATCTATTCATTTCCGAATAGACGAGGTTGATGAATCCGTCCCATTGTGAAGGATAGATTGTTTGGCATCCTTCGCTTGAGGTGGATTTGTAACTGCCCTTATGGATGTTGATAGCGATGCCCATATCGTCTCCAGTGCCGTCTCTCGTAACAGGCAACTCCTCTTTGGCGTTAGCAGGTCGCAACGCTGGATAGCCACCTCCGGGTTTGCTAATGCCATGATTCCCTTTACGAAAGCGATGAACGCCCGTTTTGAGAACCGCAATGCCTTTTCGATATACAGACGGATCAGTGTTGGCGTTGAAAGTAGCATGAACAGAAGGAGATAGTAGTATAATCGCATCGTCGTAAATACCCCTATCATTCTTTCCTTTGACTCCCATTGAGTCAGCATAATATCCGCGAATCCCTACCAGCGCAACACGATCTTCGATCCCCGCTTTGATGACCATTGCGAGGGTCTTTTCTTTCGCTTGCTGTGGTCTGGAGTTAGGAACCATTAGCCTTTACGCACAACATTGATGAGTCCAACGAGTCCGAGTCCTGCGACAAGGATTGCTTCTTGGAGTTCTGGTTCGATCTTCACTCCGACTGCCGTAGCAATAAGAATCAATCCGCGCCATGTGCTATTCTCTGATAGCCGCTGAAGTAGTATATTTACGATTTTCATTTTTTTGTTCCTTTTGGTTCGGGCAGTTCATAAGTAAGCCTGCCGTAATCTGTATCTAACGAAATTCCAAGTGTTGTGCAGCTTGTCAAGAATGCCATCGCAAGAAATGCGAATGAGATCAGAATCATTCCAACTGCGATTTGTTTAGCGTTCATTGTTGCGAATCTTTTTAAACATATACACTGCCGTCAAAATTCCAGCGATAAGAGAAACAAACAATCCACCGAGGCGCAATCCAGTTTCAATGTGCGGCATCATGCTTACCATGAATCCAGTAAAACTCGTTGTTGTTCCTAAAACTCCTGTAAGTGTAGCGTTATCGTTCATCCGTTTATAATGTTATTGGTTCCCACTGTCTTTCAACTCGATCTTCAAACCAAACCACAATAGGCTCCCATTCGCCTTCTTCTGGTTTTTCTATTTTTACCACTTCTACAAGACGAGGATCTTCCCATCCATCTGGAAGTGGGTATGGGCGAATCGTATCAATTCGCGGGTTACCTTCATCATCCAGCACTACACTTGCAAGTTCCCTTATTCCGTTTGGAAATATAAGTCCAAATGTTTTCATAAATTATGCTCCGTATGCTACCTCAACAACATCAACGCTTGCAACCCATCTCCAAGTTTCAGATAAAATTCCTGTAACTTGAACACTTAAAAAATCGCTTGCGTCATTTGCTGTAATGTTAATTGATGTTAGTGATGCTGTGTCTATTCCAATTGTATTGACTGTTCCAACAAGCGTTGTAGTTGCGGCAACATTTTTAATTGAGAATTGACGAATATAACTTGCTGTTGCTGATCCATCGCTTTTAATTCCAGCAATGTTAATTGTTCCTGTAAGGTATTTTCCAGATGGAATAGTTAGATATGTCGTTGCTCCATCAAGTGCCATTTCGACTGCTGTATTGGTAGTCGTCTTACAGCGAAGGACGAAACGGGCGCGTTGGGCATCGCCTTGGGCGGAGAATTGACCTGCTGAATGCGCGTGCATTGCACGCCTATCAGAAAGTGAATTTGCTCCAAATGCGACACAAAGTGCATTAGATGATCTTGAATTTGAAGCTCCTAATACACTGGAGTTTGAACCAGATGCGGTTGAATTGTCAGAACTAAAAATACCAGAATTTGACCCAGAAGAAATATTGGATTGACCTCCAATTACTGTTGAATAAGAACCTTGAGCTTGTCCATTAAATCCTCCAACTGATACCGAAGCCGAGCTGGTCGCAGACATTTGTTGACCCATAGCTACACAGGCAAAATTACTTGCTAAACAAGATGTCCCCCCTGCAACTGAATAACTTCCAGAAGCAGTATTATTTGAACCAGCTAAAATTACCGCATTTAACCCGCTTGAAACTTGAGTCGCAGCAAATCTTTGTAATTGCAAATCAACGGCATAGTTTCCCCTCGCATTCCCCCCAGTCGTCGTGCCATCCGGCTTCGGGCCTGCGATCAGTGCCCCCATGCCTTTCGGCGTGAGGACGAGATCAGAATTTGTAGCGGTGGTGTTCTCTGATAGAGTGACATTCGTGCTGACGCTATGCCCATTTACAAGTGTTCCTACTGTAATGTCCGTTGTAAAAAGTGAAGCTCCACCGCCAACGCTTGTGCTGACTTGGAATGTCGCTCCGCTGACATTGATAACATAGTAGTTTGTCGTTGTATTAAGACCCGATCCGCCAGTCAATGCGGTAAATCGAACTGGTTGACCATTTGCAAAGGCAGAACCTGTTGCCGTAATAATGTCAGTTGAAGCAACTCCAGTTATTGCAAATGATTCAATGGCATCTTCAACAATAAGACCAGAATTTTGCAATGTGCTTCCACCCGTGCCGTCTGCACGAAGGATGGCGTTGTCAACTGATCCAGTTGTAATTGTTGTAGGTGTTGTCCATGTAGGGGTTCCTGCGCCAGCAGAGGTTAAAACTTGACCCACAGTTCCAATAGGAGTTACGCCTAATGCTGAAGTGCTGGCACCATAAGCAATTCCACCAGCAACAAACGCTGAGGACTGACCCGTGCCGCCTCGATTATAGGCAACAGTATTTCCATTCCATGTAGCAGAAGTAATTGAACCCGGATAATCAAATGTATTGGTTGACCACGATACATTTGATGGAGATTGATCGTGTCTATCCCAAGAGCCTGCTGCCGTTGCATTATCAAGCAAAACAACTGTGACATATCCACCAGATGGAATAGATACTATAAGCGTATTTGAGTTGTTATTAACTAAAATTGCACCAGAACTTTGATTGTTGTTGAAACTAAAAATTGTGCCTTTTGTAAGCGTAGTTGCGTCTGGTAATTTGATTGTTTGTCCACCAGACCCAGTGACAAGCGAAACTGGTGCGGATGCAACGGTTAAAACAACTTGAGTTCCAGATGCAGTAATTGTTGCGAGGTTATTGAAAAACGCATTTGCTGAGATGTTATTGTTAGCGTCTTTTACAACTACTGTGCTATCAATGGCGATTGTTCCAGAGGTAGTAATTGTTCCACCAGTTAATCCTGTTCCTGCGGTTATGCTGGTGACTGTTCCGGCACCTCCACCACCACCTGCAATATCAAGTTTTCCTGTGAATGGATTGAATTTGTATGCCATACTATGGGTAAGTTATTGTTACTTTTACCAAATTTGTGTCGTTTACTGTTGGAGGCTGAGTAGCATACTCAAGTGTTAGTGTTGCTACTAAGACTCCTGCATTTTTGTATAGAACAGTCGCAATATTATTTGTGGCACCATAGTAAGTGATGTCAATCTCGTCATATGGCGGGATGTCGAATCCAGTAACTTGTTTCAATTGCTCATAGATATTGAAATTCTGTTGATCTGGAGTTAGATTGATAAAGCAGGGTTGAGAGAGTGCCATAATATTTTATCGGTTACGATAATTAGCCAACTGGTGGAAGAGCAGCAGCAAGAGCTTCGTTAGTAAGGAAGTATTGCTGGTCTTCAGTTTTTTGCACAAAGCAATTTTGAGTAACTGGGGTGAGGCTACCAATGGTTGCGAGTCCGAAATAGAATTGATAGAGTTTAGCGGAATCGGAGGCTGAGTCATAGCATCCATAAGAAATTGGGTTAATACCAGCAGCATCAGCAATCGTTTGAAGAAAAGGATAGGATTTATTGCGGTAGTCGAGATCGGTAAAGCAAGCCATAATTTAAAAAAGGGGTTAGGGTGAGGAAGGATTACCTTCCCCACCCAAGGTTGAGGTTTAGTAGTAGATGCCAACAACGTAGGCATTCACATAGAGTGCGCCAACACGTCCAGCAGTATCAGCACCAGAGGTGACATTCACGCCAGCGTTTGCGTAGGTGAAGGTGGTCGAGTCAACGACAGTAACTTCAGCCTGCACATCGTTGAACGTAGTGTCGGTCATGCTGGCAATCGTGATCGTGTCACCCGTGGCAAAACCATGAGCAGCACCAGTAACGATTGTGGCAACGCCCGAAGTGCGGGAACGAGTTGCGGTAGCTTGACCAGCACCAACAGTAGATTTCAACAAACGAAGTTTGCGGGAACCAGTGATAACATAAGGATTGGCGGCAATCGCAAGAGGATTGTAGCGGCCTTGGTTATCAAGAGCGTCAGTGATGGTGAGCGAAGAGGTGATGTTTTCGCCAGTGGTTCCGTTGTCAACGATCACAATTGGATCGGTGGCAGTAGTTCCGCGAGCGTAGGCAGTCTCCAGCACGATGCTTGTTGGAAAGAACTTAGTGTCTTGGTCGTTAAGAACCAAGAGGTCAGCGTCTCCAGCAGCGAGGAGGTTAACGGCAATCGGGCCAAACAAGTTGACACGATCATAAGCGAGTGGTCGAGAATTAGACATATATTTTATTTAAGGTTGTGGGGAGAGGCTTGAATAAGCCTCCCCCCTGTTTAACTTAGGAAGGCACAACGATGTCACCCACACCAGCGCAGCTATAGCAATCCTGATTGTTCTCAGGAACGATGTAGCTTTGCACAGGGCAGCAGGAACCATAGAGGTTTTTGCTTTGTGGCAGGCGATGCAAGAACGAGTGCATGATGGTTGGGTCTTTGACCTGTGCAGCGAGACGGAACTGGGCTTGATAGAAGCCCGTTTTGCGCCAGCGGTTGCACTCCCAATCTGGGTTCTTCCATTCCCAATCGCCAGCGTAGTTCTGGGTCATTTGCTGGGCTTGGCCGTATCCGGTCGGGGATGGCATTGTCCATTTAACCATTGCTTTGTTCACCATAGCAACCGAGATGCCGAAGTCGGCAGTGCGGTATGCGCGGTTAGGAATATAAGCGCAACCGTTTTCAAGGACAGTCTTGATGTAACGAGGAACGCGAACGAGACGTGCCCATGTAGCAGGATCAGCTTCATTGAATGTAGCGAGCGATGCGTTGAAGGCGGTGTCAGCGTTGAAGCGAGCGGAGTTGATGTCGTATCCGAAGGCATAGTCACCGATGATGCGGTTGATGCCGAGTTTCAAACGAGTAAGACGCTCATCGAAGTCGGTGTTTGCATCCCAGTAACCATTGTTACGCTTGGCTTGGAAGTAAAGCGCACGGCCAACTTGAGGATCAGGGATAACGATGTCGAGCAATGGCTGACCAGTCGCATCTTGCAGATCAAGGCGGAAAGCGTCATCTTCGTCTTGGAGGTCAACGAGAGCGTCGTCGAGCATATCAAGCGAGAGATAAGCAATCTTATTGAGGTCGGCAGGAGCGAGCTTAACGCGAATCGCGCAGAGGTCGTAGCCAGCTTCGTTGTTGATGGTATGCTCAGGAACGAACCATGCAGAGTCGTCAACGAGTCCGCAGTAAGTGCCGTCATCCGTGGTGATACCCATCCATTTGTGGCCGGAACCACCGATGTAGTTGGAACGAAGGAACTCTTCGTGGACGTTCTTGGTGATGCGAGCATTCGACTCCTCGAACTGAAGGATTTCTTCAGCAGGGAAGAGGCGATAAAGAAGGCTCTCAACGCAAATCCAGTCAGTCGTCATCTCTTTACGGAGAAGCTCGAAAGTGTAGCTCTCAGTGCCGGGGCGCTGAATAACTTCAGGTTTGCTATCGCAAGAATCAGTCTCGCAGTAGGTGTCGGTGATCGCACGGAAAGGAGTGCAAGGATCGTGGAAGCCACGGCCAAAGCGGAATGCTTTCTGTTCGGTTGTATGATTCAAGGGCCATGATTGCTCCTCGAAACGTGTGAAATATGCAGAGTTGGTGACGAGTTTCTTTACATAGAGGTCGTTGAAATACTCGCGGCCCTCGCGGAAGAAACTATCAATCTCAGCACAGGAATTGAAATATAGCTGATCTGATGCCATAATGATTGGTTTTGTTTGATTTTAGTTGGTTTGGTTTTAGTTTGATTCACAAACGCAAAAGGCCCGAAAGCCCCAAGCGAATGCTTGTTGGTTTCGAGCCGGAGTTCAACCCTCGGTGTCTTTTGCAAGACCAGTCCGGAAACAGATTTTCATGCGAGTTCTGATACTCGCCAGCCAGAGTGCGGCTGAATCACTAATTTTATCGTAAACGATAATTTCGTCTTTCTCTTACATCGGACATTGCAACAGACTATTTACAGTGTCAAGCAACTTTTTTCAAAAAAGTTTGGGGGAGGTAGCGCGATTCTACCTCCCCCATCTATGAACCAGATTTCAGAATGACGGGCTATGCAGTCCTTCCTTGCGGCGAAAACCTTGATAGTTTCGCGGCCAGTCCCTCACTGATACTCATTCTTGGTTTCTGGGAATCCGATGCACTTGGCGATGAGGAGATGCGCGACGATCCTTTCAGTTGTGCGATATACTCGTCTTTCTCTTTCACCATCTCTTGGTATGCCTTGAGTTGTGCTTGAATCTTCTGATAGGCGCGGCCTTGGTGGATCAGTCGGTTCATGTCTTCAACTGATGCCTGCTCGTTTGTTTGCTGTGTTGCTGCCAGTGCAATGGCCTCGTCGCGGGAGATGTCGAACTTGATTCCCTTTTCCTTCATGTAGTCAGCAACCACATCTGGAATTTCGGTAGCCCGATCAATCTCCTGTTGAGTATTTTTGTATCCTTCACGCCACTGGTTCAGATACTTGTTCCTGCCTTCTTGCTCTTTTTGTTTAGCGGTTTGAATGATATTCTGCTTGGTTTCTTCAAAGTTGACAAGAGCAGCGTGATGTCCTTGAGTTGCTTTGATGAAGCTGTTGACTTGCTCAGCGAATTGATACTGCTTGAATTGCGAGAGTGAGTTCGTGATTTCCTCGAACGCTTGGTCGCGGTCGGCTTCTGCCGCTCTACGATCCTCTTCGGAGGACGCATTGAAGATGGAGGCATTTGCATTGACAGCACGGGAGAATGTCGAAAGAAGAGTTGGATCATTCGATAGCAATTGTCGCGCAGTGTCGTAGGTATTCTTGATAGGATCGAGGTAAGTTTTTTTGAAGTCTGGATTGCTCGTAATATCGTGGAAGTCCAGCTTACCCCGGAGTTCCTTGATCTGCTCTGATAGTTGTTGCTCAACGTCCAGCTTCTCTTGGTTGGCTTTGTTGAGTTGTTCTTGGTAGTGGTTGGCTTCTTTAGTCGATGTTGACTCGGAGACCATTCGCTCAAGTTCTTGGATTTTGGTTTCAAACTTGGGGATTTCATCTTTCTTGTATTTCTCAAGTTCTTCTTTGAGTTTGCGGTTCTCTTCGATTTGCCGCTCAACGAATCCTTTTTTCTTTCCTGTGCGGTCAGACGTGATTTCAGCTTCGGTAACTCCCGTGTGTTCTTCTGGTGGTTCTTCTTCATTGAATTTTTTAATGCCGAGATTGGGATCACCAATATTGGTAGCACTTGGCTTGCCTTCGTCGGATTGTTGTTGGCTGAACTTCTTGAGGAAGTCAGATGTGTTACCTTTAATCGGAACTTGAGGTTTAGCCTTCAGTTCTTTGATTACTTCTGCTGTGTCGTTTGGGTCTGCCATAAATTAGATTTCGTCGAGGTCTGGGTCGATTGTGATGTCCGCTGGTTCTTTATGTTTTCCAGCAACTTTTGTTTTTTTGAATGCTCCCTGCTCCTCAGTTCCAATAGCTTCAATAGTTTTGATTGCATGGATAAGCGTGGTTACTCCTTCTGGTGGGTTTACATTAAGTAGTAAATACGCCTGTAGTTTGTTCCAGTCTTCGTGTGAGGTTATTGCCGCGCATAGGGATTTTACTTTTTCTGTTGTCATGTTTGTGTTGGTGTTTCTTCCATCTCAACTTCTTCGGTAGCTTCTGGAGTTTCGACTTCTTCAGTCTCTTCTTCCTCTGGCTCTTCTTCCATCTCTGGAGCTTCCATCTCCGGTTGCTCTGCCTTCATCTTACCTTTAGTTTTCTGAATCTCAGCACGGGCTTTAGCCTTCTGAAGCGCGAGTTGGGTGATGCCCTGTTCCTTGCGCTGCTCAGTGCGTTGAGCGTGTGAGATAGAAGCCTTGCCAATCGAGATGTCAGCGAGCTTCTTCTTGGTATCAATCTCAATACCAGATTTAGCAGCGAGGTATTGGAGTTTGATGTCTTCTTCGGAGTTTGGTTGACCAGATTTTTGAGCTTCAGCTTCTGCCATCTGAACATACACTTGCTGGAGTTCGTCGGCCATTCCTTGAGCTTCGTTCATACCTTGCATGAATTGTTTCAAGAAGTCCTGCTTCGATGGGTCTTTGCTGATATACTCAACGTGCGCCATGATATGACCACCCTTGAACTTGATAGCACGGACTGCTTTCGAGATTTCGGCAAACTCTGGATTACCTTGCTGAACGGATTGCAGGTTCATCTGCAACTGCATTGCCAAGTCTTGGAAGTGACCTTGAGCGTGTTCGATGTGCGGATCAGTTGGCAGCACAGGGAAGTTTGCAGGGTTGACGAACGCATCAGTCATACCAGCATTCTCAAATCCAATGATACGGGCAGTATCGTCGATCTTGCTTGGCTTAGTATTCCGATAGCGAGCTACGTTATCTCGGCCCGATAGTGCGGCGATTGCATCCTTAACTGCATTCTCCTGCCCTTCGTTTGCTGGAGTGATTGCTGTAATCTGCAATAGTTTTTCTGCTGTGATGAGTTTGAACGATGGGCTACCTGCTCCATTGATGAGGTTGGAGCGGATGCTTGTGATGTTCTTCCATTGTGCGGCTTCTTTTGGAGTGCCAAGTTCTTCAAGAATCTCGTAGAACTTCTTCACATACTCGTATCCATCATCGCTGGATTTGGAGCTTACGAAGCGTTTGTAGAGTTGTTTGAAGTAAAGAGTTTGGCACTCATTGAATCGACGAATCTGAGTTCCAGATAGTTTAGCTGACTCGGCGGCATCCAGTTCTGCTTCGCCTTTTGTCCTCTGCTTTCCTCCAGCGGTAGGTGCGTTGATACGATACTGCCCCATGCCCCTATACATATCTCCCATGAAGAACTGCATGAAGCTCATGCTTTCTGCTACTGGAAGTTGGAAGCGGTTCTGGATGAACTTTGCCCCATCTGGCATTACGCTAATAGGCAACCATTCCATCTGCTTCAGCATCTTGGTTGCGTCTGGCCCTTGTCCTTCGATCATCAACATGGAGTTGAGTCGAACAGCATCAACCAGCGAGTTCATTGTGAAGTCATACTGGCGGCAGGCAACGAACGCCGATTCCGCTTGGCTCTTGATGTCTTGGAAGAGTCCGCTACCAACTGAGTCGGTGAGCATATACATGATCTCATCCCATGAGTCGAAAAGTCCAATCTTGAGCATCATAAACCCGTGTTGGGTTCTGATGTCATCTTCGCTGATCTTGCCAGCACCCTTGATGTTGGAGTTGATATAGTCGGAGATTGGTTGGTAGTCTTGAAGGATA
Source organism: Candidatus Woesearchaeota archaeon (assembly GCA_964354405.1). GTDB lineage: Archaea > Nanobdellota > Nanobdellia > Pacearchaeales > UBA284 > JAVZYK01. Next base: position 18,567 of record CAYGZP010000003.1, read on the forward strand.
ATCGCCTTGCTGATTTTGCCATCGAACTCTCTCCAGTAGACTTCGTAGAGGTCGATCTTTTGGTTTACCGATAGTGACCAGTTGAATCCAGATTCGCTGATCGTGCGGAAGAAGTCTTCACGGGTCTTGCGGTGGTTGCTGAATGCGCGGTGGAATCTGATAGCATCAATTGCTGCGTCCACATTCCATCCCATTGCTTCTGCTGCTGCACGATTCTCAATCTTCTTGTAGAGTTCGTATGGAGTCAAACGGACACGGCGAACAAACTCCTCAAGGTTGCAGAAGTCGATCCTAATGTCGTCTGGAAATAGAAGGTCGGAGAGGAAGACGTGTTCTGGCATCCATCCCATTGGTGAATCCCACATACCGATGCCTTTTCCATACAACAGCATTTCCTCAAGGTCTTGCTCTGTATTGTAGAGGTATCCGGGCCATTCTCGGATTGCTTGGTCGAATGCAATGGAAATGTTTTCGGAGTTAACGAGTCGTTCTTTTTCATTTCCAAATTTGCTCTTGATCGTGCAACAAGCCTGCCGCTCGGTGATTACATCGTAGTAACTGGACTTCTGGTTATCAACAATGAATGCAAGTTGTCCGTAGTTCACATCCGATTGCCAAGGAAGTCGCTTCTCCGCGAGCTTGCTATAACCAGTAGGCGGGAATGATTTATAGGCTTTAAAAATACGTATACGTTTGTTCTCGCGTCCGATGTTAGCAAGTCGAAGATGATTTGCTATGTTCCAGCAATGCGAGGCATTGGAGATTCGTGTTTCCGGTGGTTTACCATTTTCATCAAGTGTAGCTAAACTGAAATTATCGGAGCCGATGCTTAAAGACATATATTAAATAAGTTGAAGTTCTTCCCACCTCAGTGAGTTTTTTGAATTTTTTTTAAGGTTTAGTTTTGCTGGCAATACCTGTAAATTTGAAGGTATATGCAATCCTCCCTTTGAAATTGGAATTACATGGTCAACATGAAACTGAATTCCAAATCTTTTTTCAAGTCTTATTCTTTGCAAGTATATTGTTTCAATAATCAGTTTTTGATTATGCGTCAAATCTGGTGTGTTGTTTTTTTTGGTGGCTCTACGTTTCGCGCTTCCTTTTCTTAAAAGTAATTTATATCTTTCCGGATTTTCCTTTTTCCAATTTTTAAAATTTTCTTTAGCTTTTACTGAATTTAATTTATTCCACTCCCTTGAATTTTGCCGATGTTTTTCTGGATTTTTTTTCTTTTGCTCCCGATCTCTTTTTCTAAAAAGATCAATATTGTTTAAACGAGCAATTTTTGTTTTAGCGAGTTTTTTTAGTCTGTTTTTAGAATACCATTCTCTTTCATATCCCCTACGAGAATTTAAATTTTCATTCCTATTTTTTGTAGACCATTCATTTTGAGATTTTTTAAGTTCGCAAAATTTTTCTTCAGTAACCCAATATCCTTTTTTGCGAATCAATGCCCAGAAAACCATGCCATCCTCTCGGACATCCCCGCGCTTATATTTGATGATGGTTTCCATTTTTATCGTTTACGATAATTTATTCAAAGCGTTTCTTCGCTTGTTACATGAAGAACATCCGCGAGCTTTATGCTCAAGTTTAGTTCCTAAAACCTTATCGGTAGCCGCTGCTACAGTGTGGATAGCTTGGGCAATACGATCCCCAAGTCCATCAGCATACCAGCAACGATCACTTGGTTGACGCTGGCAGATTTGATCTTCAACCATTTGCTCAATGTTACTTGGCAGTTCAACTCCGTTTGAGCGATAATCCTTTTGGATATTCTGCATCAAGCTACTCCATGTGCTTCCGTAAACAATAGCAGGGAATGTGAGTTTATCACGCTTGATCTCATACTTCCAGTAAAAGCCACCGACTGGAGCGAGGTTTTTGTTTTTCAGTTTCATCTTGCCTTTCGACGGAAAATATATTTTCTTATTGATATGTCAAGAGTTTTTTCTTCCAACAAGGGTATTCAGAAATATGGGATGAAGTTCCCAGAAAACATGGACGAACTTGGAATAGAACTTTATTGCTATGCAATTTCCCGTGGAGAATATGGAAAAGAATACTGCGTTAAGCACAATATTAACCTAACAGATTTTAAATTACTCTCTCCATCTGAACATTTCCTTAATGCTGTGAAACTTCAATGGCCGACTGAGGTTTCTATCTACAGTCGAGGATATACGAATACTCAGTTGGTTAGGACACTGGATGAGTTATGTTCCAATACTGACATCTGTTTAGCAGGCGCGGCTTCGATGGGTAAGTCATTTCCAGTTGCACTTTGGATTTATCTTGATTGGTGTTCTGCCCCACACTGCACTTCTTCTTGGGTTGCTACAACTACTCTGGGTGCATCTGAAGATCGTATCTGGGGTATCATTTCTAAACTTTGGAAGTCTGCCAGTGTTCAGTATGGTAAGTTGATCGACTATAGACACATGATTGTTTGGGGAGGCGCATCCAACGACGAAGATAAAGATTATCGTAATGCGATAAAAGCTCTCGCTTTTCAGTCTGGTAACGAAGGTCAGAAGGCTATTGATACTACCCGTGGTCGTAAGAATGATCGTGTTCGATTGGCACTTGATGAGTTGCCCGAAATGGAGTTAGGAGCAATCACTGCTCGCGTTAACCTTTCTGCAAATAACGATATTACATTTATAGGTATCGGAAACCCGTCAGCAGGCGACAACCCTCACACTCGTTGGGCAATGCCTAAAGGTCATTCCAACTTCGATTCTGTCAATCCAGACATGATGAAGTGGGATACGGAAACTGGCGTTTGCTTATTCTACAACGGCATGAAGTCTCCTAACTTCGCTGCGCCTGCCCATGAACCATCTCCATTTCCGTTTCTGATGGATCGCAAGAAGCAGGAAATAATGCTCAAACAATGTTACGGCGATGAAAATGCTATTGACTATGTTCGTAATGCTATCGGTTGGTGGCCGAAAACGGGATTTGCTCAAACTATTCTCACTGCTGATCTCATTCGTAACGCCGATACGAACGAAGAACCACTTTGGGATTCTGAAGGATTTACTAAGGTAGCAGGATTCGATACCGCATTTACAGTTGGTGGTGATAGATGCGTTCTGACTATCGCCAAACTTGGGTATGTGCGAGGGACTCGCAATCGTGTTATGTGGCTTGAGAGTCAAAAGGTAATTCAACTATCTGCTAACGCCGCTGCTGAGTTTGAAATCCAACTGGCTAACGAAGTTGTTGCTTTATGTCGTGCTGCTGGAGTGCAACCATCTAAATTCGGTATGGACGTGTCTGGTGATGGTGGCCGAGTTGGACAGGCTATTATTCGTGAGTGGCTACGTTTTGATTCCTCTGGAGCCGCAATCGCTCTTATCTCATCTATGGGTAAACCTACTGACCGAATCGCGGCAGAGGTTGATAAACGCCCGTGTAAGGATGTTTACGATAGGTTGGTATCTGAGTATTACTACTCATGCTATCACGCATTCAAGAGTCGAGTTATTTATGGCATTGATCCCGCTTCCGATTTGGCGCGGGAACTTTGCCTTCGCCGATACACGATTAAATCTAAGAAGATCGCCATTGAAACTAAAGATGAGTTGAAGGGTAGGACTGGTTACTCTCCCGATTTGAGTGACAGCTTGATCTACGCACTCGAAATGGCGCGGCGTAATGGACTCGTATTTATCGGAAACGATAAACCAGTTCCAACTAACCGATTCTGGGCGCGGGATGAGGTATCAATTGATACCACTCAAGACGATGACTACGGATCAGACGATAACGGAGATTGGTAAGTAGCAGGAACGGGTATGCATCCCCTTTTCAGATGTGGGCTTTCTGGAGTCTAGGAGGCTCATGCCCCGCCCATCCAGCCGCTCACCTATCTACCGCTACGCAATCGAGGAAGGTTAAAGACGGCAGTATATGACCACCTGCCTGCTAAAATGGTGGCCGGGTTAACTGGTAAATGCGTCACGAAAAGCCATTGCGTCCGTGAGATGCCTACGATGCGTGTATTTTCGTTGCCCATTACGCTGGACTTGGACTTTCCACCACACTCCCGATTTTCTTGGTATCGTAACTTGTCGAATATTAACCATTTTGTGGTCGCACCTTTCGGAGTTGATGCAGTTTTCCGATACGGTAGCAATGCGTAAATTTTGTATGCGATTGTCGATTTTTACGCGATTGATGTGATCAAGAATTCCGTTTGGCCATTCTCCATAAAATAAAACCCATGCTACTCTATGGGCTAACATTTTTTGTCGAACGCCATTATGAAATAATGTTATGGATAAATATCCGTGGCCATCACTTGTTCCTGCTGGTTGACCAACTCCTTTTGATGTTGGAACTCCGTTTGATCGAACAGACCCAGCAATCCGAGTGATGATTCCAGTTGTTGGATTGTAAGAAAAATATTGTCGAATAATTTCAGGTGAGTGCATTTAAAGATAATGCCGATGCAGTGTCCTTATTTCAAGTTTTATTTTAGCTGCAAATTATATAAAAGGGAGGCCGGGTTAACTCAGCATTATTGATGCCCACAGGTGATCGTTTCTGTCGCTTGCATCTCATCCGCCGACCATATAAAATTTAATACTGGGCCAAGGCGTTACTCTTGGTCACGGTTTCGGTGACGGCCCCGTGTATTGCCGCTTGGATTGTGAGTCCAATCAAACAAGACTACTTTAAAGCTCGTAGTTAGCTGCATGACTCCATGCTTCCCAGTAAAGATCAATCCAGAATACCTTCAAGTTCCAAGGTATTTGCTACTTCTTCTGGCACTACTATACGAATCATTTTCTCCCCGTCAAGAAAACCAAGGGTTTCTTTAACGCGAATATCGCTTTTCCTTACCCAACATTGGTTGAATTTCTGAACAAACAGAATTTTTGTTGGGTTCTCACTTACTTCAATTCCCTCGCAGATTATGCGGGATTCAAACGTGTTACTTGTAGTCATAAATTAAATATCCTAAATCTCTTGCCCATCCTACTTCGTGGTGGACTTTGGAGTGGCACGGACGGCAAAGAGCCATGAAAGAGGACTTATCACACAAGAACTTACCCCTCCCTTTTTTGTGATGCAGGTCGCTTGCGGCTTGGTTGCATATCTCACACTGGTAGTTTTTTTCTTCAAAGTATTCTGTTTTGGCTTTCTCGTAGTCGGCATTCTTTGCTTTTCTTGATCCTGATAAACTCTTTAACTTGCCACCCGTTTTTTTGAAACCTTTTTTTCGACTGAGCATTTGTAGTAGTCTGTTAGCTGTTGAAGTCCGAGCGTGGCCAATTCCAGTTCTTCGTAAATTTCTCTGACTGACTCTGGGAAGGGTTTGCCTCGCTGGTGCATGGTGGTTGGACTGCCTGCTGAGTATGGACTGACTCTGAGGTAGTATTTACCTTCTTGGATTTCGAGGAAGACGTGCATAATGCGATTACTTTTTCAACCTGTTCTTTTTTAAGAATGCTCTTGGAGTTTACTTCGATCTGATTGATCAATGATCCAGTCACGCCGATCTTGTCTCCAAGTTCTCTGACAGTCAACTTCAGTGTTCTGCGTGTCTCACGAAGTTGGTTAGCAAAAGTCTTTCGTCCAAGAGAACGAACTGTGCGTGATTGCTCGTAGGCACTCATGCAAGTTTCATAGGCATCTTCTAATGGATGTTTCATTTCCATAAAAAATAAACCAAGAGTATTGACAAGTCAACACTTTTTTGATACTATGATTGCTTATGGATAACACTAACAACATCAAAGATAAAGCAGAAAAAATACTCGCTGAAACAAGGAAAACTGTCATGGTTACGAATATGGCTTTAGCCACCGCTATGAATACTTCTTTCATGGCTACCTACGAAAACGATGACGGCATTCTTGTCATGGCACTCAAGCCTAACAACACTGCTATTCTCGCAGCTACGGGAAACAACAGTAACTCTATAATCAAATCAGACATCATCATTACAAAGGATGGTATCGGTGAACGCCGCTCCACCTTTCAATGCGAGACAGAAGAAGATGCCAGTCAAATCTGGGACTTACTCAATGATAGAATGTTTGAGTGGTCGAAGGGTGAAGTTGAACAAGTAGAAATCGGCTAATTATCGGAACCGATAATCTGGACTATAATGTAGGACACTTTTTCAAATGTGATTGCATTTGTTCCATTTTTTCTATGAATGGAAAAAAGATGCTTGACATAGAATACAACCTATAGTAGTTTTCAGTCGTGCGAGAAATTGCACCTTCGGGGTAGGAGCCGAAGTTGAAGAAGTTTAAATTAACAAATAAAATATGACCTTCCGTGGTGGGAGCCAAACTCCTATGCGTCTGTTGCCGCACTTCTTCGCCCATCACGGGGGTCGCCTTTCATAAAATGATTATTAAACGTAATACATTCACATTGGTAGAAACACGTCACTTAGATAACATCAAATTATCTGTATCCGGAATTGGTTTATTAACTCACATCACAAGATGGACAGAAGATAACCTTAATATAGAGCAGATATTAGATCGCATATACGACATGAGTCACCATGATCCAAGTGCAGCAATCGGATACTTGGAACTTTTGAAAGAAGAAATCATTGAGAATTTTTTTTCTGAACAAGAATTACAATCAATTCAAGCCTTAGCTGAAGTATGAAACCGAAAAAACTTGGAAGACTTATTTTAAAGGAAGAGTTGTTCGCTATCACTGGATGCTTGGAGGAAGCGATAATCCTAAACCAAATGTGTTATTGGTCGGAAAGAATGAATGAAACAGATAAGTTTTTGGAGGAAGAATACACAATGCTGGTCGAACACGTCCCTGTATTATCCCACGGATGGATATACAAGTCCGCATCTGAACTGGCTGGTGAAATGTTTGGAGCCGTGAGTGAGAAAACAATGAATCGAATATTGGATCGGTTGGTAAAAAAGAATTTTCTTCGTCGCAGATTCAATCCTAATCCGAAGTATAAGTTTGATAAAACATATCACTATCGCGTGAACTTTGTTGAAATCATGTGCCATTTAAAAAATAAAAAGATGCCATTGAGTGGTTATCATATTATTGAGGAGTTTGTAAACAGACTTGAACAAGGTGTCGCTCCGAAGCGTCATTTTGACGGATCGGAGAATCATTCTGACGGAGCAATACCAGAGACTATAACAAAAACTACTGACAAAGAAAAACCCCTAACCCCTTTGCAAGGGGAAGAGGAAAGTTCGGCAATGGCCTCACATTCCTCGGAAGTAGTAACTCAACCAAATCTATTCTCGACTAACCCAAGTGAAGCTAACGCTTCGGGTTCGGCTATCGCCAAACTGAACTCTGCCGATGGCAATGGAACTACCCCCCCAATTCCGCTCGCCCCCCCACGAACTATCCCGACCGAATTGGATACTCCAGAATTCAACGCTGCTTGGAATGAATTCCTTCAACACCGAAAGGAAAAGAAATCTCCAATGACACCAACCGCAAAAAATAATATGTTCCGCAAGTTCACAACTTGGGGAGTAGAGAACGCAGTCGTTGCAATCGACGCTGCAATCTCAAACGGGTGGACTGGAGTTTTCGAACCAAAACAAAACAAGTCCAATTCAAAACCAGAACGACTTTGCAGCATTTGATTATCGTTACCGATAAAACCAAAACCTAAATAGAAAGAAAAATGAATGAGCTACACTTATTTGCTGGAGCAGGGGGAGGAATCCTCGGCGGGATGCTTCTCGGACATACCACAGTCTGTGCTGTCGAACTTGAACCTTACTGCCGAAAAGTCCTACTCCAAAGACAACGAGACGGAATCCTGCCTAAGTTCCCAATCTGGGATGATGTCACAACTTTCGACGGAACTCCGTGGAGAGGAAAAGTCGATGTCGTTTGCGGAGGATTCCCTTGCCCGGATTTCTCCAATGGAAATCAAAAGGAAAGTAGATTCACAGGACTACAAGGAAACAGGGGAGGACTATGGTTTGAAATGTTTAGGATTATATGCGAAATACGACCCAAGCTCGTCTTCGTGGAAAATGTGCCAAACCTCATTAAATTTGGGATTGGAACAGTCCTCGGAAATTTGGTCGAAAGCGGGTATAATTCAAGATGGTGTTTGTTGGGAAGCAAGGATTGCGAAGGAGTTCATAAAAGAGATAGAGCATGGATTCTCGCTACTCACCCCAACATCGACAGACTACAAGAGAAACAACCTATCGACTCCAATGTGGGAAAGAAGAATGAAACAAAGGAAGTCTCCGGGGACACTACCAGAGCAATTGGCTTGGATGGGATTCAAGGGTATGTTAGCCCCCACATTGCCGGAAAAAATGATGAGATGGCCAATTGGCTGGACAGGTTTAAAGCAGTTGGAAATGGGCAGGATGCAAGCGTGGCTGCAACAGCATGGAGAATACTTGGAGGAGAATAAATGAAAAAAGTCCCAATAGCACGAAAGAGTGAAGCCGCAGCATTGTCGCTGATAGCAATCGACAGAAACATACTTTCCCAACAAACATGGGATAGTGGTTATTTCGCCATAAACGCCAACAGGCTCGTTTTTGAAGCTCTCCAAGGGGTTCACCAGCGGACAGGCGTTTGTTGCCCGTTCTCTGCCATCGCAGAGTTGGAAGCTACAGGAAAGTTGGATGCGGCGGGTGGTGAAGAATCTGTCCACGACACATTACGCACGATGAACGTAGCTTCGGGTAAGGTTTGCCAAGACATGGCTGACGATTATCGGAAGCACCTGCACCGCACAAAATCATACCGCGATGTCATTACACTTTTCGAGAAGGAAGAACCAAACCTACGGACAGGTAAGACAAATCTGAAGGAATTATCGGAAACGATAATGAACTCTGCCGAAGATCGGACGACAAAAGTAAAACCAGTCAAAGACCTCATCATCGAAATCATTGATGAGATGGAAGGTAAAGCTGTAAAGGAATTCTTTCCTACTGGATTACTCAAAGTAGATCGTGCGCTCAAGGGTGGAATGCACAAAGGAGAGATGATGACAGTAGCTTCAGAGACTGGTGGTGGTAAATCCATCTACCTCGTCCAAGCGGCACTCGCTAACCTGCAAGATGGAAAGTCAGTTCTCTTCTTCAGCCTCGAAATGAAAGCGAAGGACATCCTAACTCGTATGGCTTGTAACTTGGCAGGCTACCCCGTGCGTGAACCAGAGGATTACAAGAACGCAAACCAACACGAACTCCTAAAAATCAACTCTGCATTGTTGCAATTACACAAGTTACCCATCGAAATCGTGGATGGAGTAGCCGAAATTGACGAGATTGAGGCCCAAATCAACCGATATGTAGGAGAAAATCGGGCAGATGTAATCGTCGTAGATTACCTACAAATCATCTCATCTGACGGGGAAGAAGGCAGAGAAAGTCAGATTTCGGAGATTGCAAGGAGGCTAAAACTCGCAGCACTGAAGAATAACTCGATTATGCTGACTGCTTCACAACTAAACGACGAGGGAAGACTACGCGAATCACGGGCAATTGGAATGCACTCTGACCAAGTAGTGTATATCGAACACATCAAGGAGAAGAGTAGGCTGACAATCAAGAAGAACCGCCGTGGTGCGAGGAACTACATGACAGAAATCGTCATGCGTGGTGACATCTCAAAACTTGAGGAGGTTTACTAATGAATATTGACCAAGCCTATGGAAAATCCATGATGTTTTTCAAGTATGCACTAGACATCTGGGAGTCTGAAGACAAAGAAAGATATTGCATTGCAGAAAATTACTGGAGTGAGGGAATGAAAATCTACGATGAGTATTTTTCTAATAAAAAAATATTGACGCAGATACAAGATGTAGATACGATGCTTCCATGAATAACACAGAAACAATAATCAAATACCTCAAGCTCTACAACGAGTGGAGGCGCGGCGATGAAAAGATGGGACAACCCAATCCTACTGAGATTGGAAAGTTGATTGATGAAGCGTGTGAAATGCTTATTTCATTAGAACGCGAGCGCGACGAGGCGCGGGAGGCATTGATGGCATTTAACCATGATAAAAAACACCTTTGCGATTCACACAAAGACATGATCGGAAATTGCATGGTTTGCAGCATGAATGAAACAAAATGAACAAATATTTAACATACTTGCCAACTGAATGTCTTATGGCATTCTGTATTATATTATTATTTACTTGGGCTTTCGCAGTTTCGTTTCAACGCGATAACCTAAAAAAGCAAGCAGTCGAAAGAGGTTTTGCTGAATGGGTTTGCGACTCCTCTGGGAATACAACTTGGAGGTGGAAAGAAACAAAATGAATAATACATCAGCATCAAAAACAGATAGATTAATGTGCAATGTTTCTGCCGACTTTGCACGCAAGCTGAAATTCGAACGAGACGAAGCGATGGAGGCGCTGGATAAAATGTCGGCCTACATACAAAAAATTACTGGCAGTTGCCCATATGAGTGCTTTGACGCTGAACCTCATTCACATCCATGTAGTGAGGTTTGCGACAATTTTACAGATAAAATAAACGAATGCTGGAAAAAACATTTTTTAAAAAATGCAATCGAGCTTTGAACGCAGTCGGGACGAGGTTGAAAAGTTGATACGCGAACGTGACGAGGCGCAGGGATTGTTACGCATTTTGGCGGGTCTTGTTGCCTACGGCCTTGGTCAGTCAGGTGAGGAGTGGTCGCTGGAGGCCATGCGCCAAGCGACGACCGCAATTCAAAATGCAAAATCTTTGGAGGAGACAAAATGATTGAATTACCTACACCGGAGACGGATGCGAGTTGTGGATATGCTCTGTCCAGTCACTACGGGCGGCTTGAGGGGAGCTATCTGCAAATGGATCGGAGTGGTCCGTTTGTTCATGCAGAGGTAGCCCGCAAACTGGAGCGCGAGCGTGACGAGGCGAGGGAGGCTTTGAAGCGGATAGACGAAGCGATATTGGTAATGAAGCCAAGACATATCGGACAACCCGATATGGATGGGAGGTATCCATGTTGGTCGGTGTGGCTACCAAAAAGCGGTAGGGTCGAAAGGAAGAGCCTGCAAGATGCCCTTTTAGAGTTTGCCGCACAAATTAAGGAGGCCGTAAAATGAGCAGCACCATACCAAAGGCGGATGCGGTTGAAGCTAAACGCCGAGCTGAATGGCTACACAAACACAAAGCGCACAAAGACTGGATTATTTTATCTGTGTCAGAGGTTGCTGTTATTCGTGACGAGCTGTTGATTCTCGAACGCGAGCGCGACGAGGCGCGGGAGCAAGCCCAAAGGTTGCGAGTCCAATTAAACCATTACACGCAAGCAAATGAAATGGCAGAACAAGCCTTCCGTGAACGAGACGAATCGCACAAAATTGCGAAGCGAGCGATTGATGATTTAGCATGGTTCAACCAAACAAATGCACAGAGACTCCGCAATGAACTTGACCAACTGAAGGAGGCCACGAAATGAGCGAGCGACCAACACCAGAGACGGATGCGGCGAGGCACGACTTGAGCGATTACGGCTCACCCGTGCCTTGCTCTTGGGGAGATTGGATTCATGCCGATGTAGCCAGCAAACTGGAACGCGAGCGTAACGATTACAAGTGGCAGTTGCATATAGCTAAAGGAGAAATCGCAGAAGCAAGAAAAATGGAAAGAGCATGGAAAAAGGAGGAAACAAAATGAGCGAGCGACCAACACCTGAGACGGATGCCTTCAGCGGAAACATGGGTGACTGCATCAAGTTTGCCGAAAAACTTGAACGCGAACGCGACGAGGCGCGGGAGGCATTCAAGATAGTTTACAACGAGCGAGTCCAAATGGAACTTGAGCGAGACGAATGGAAAAACAAAGCATACTCTCATGCTACAGACTACACTCTAATGGAAGCGAAGTGCTTTAGATTGGAACAACAACTCAAAGAATATGATAAACTCAAGAGCTAAAGGCGCAAGAGGTGAGCGGCAGTGGAGAGATCAACTCCGCGCCGAAGGCTACACTGCTAAACGAGGACAGCAATTCGCAGGAGGACAAGAATCACCAGATGTGGTCTGTGAAGAACTGAAAGGTAAACTCCACTTTGAAGTTAAGTGCGTTCAGAATTTGAATCTTGATAAGGCTTGCGAACAGGCCGAGCGAGATGCTAAAGGCATTGCTTGGGCCGTGGCTCACAAGAAAAACAATAAGAACTGGAAGGTAACAATCCCTGCTGACCTGTTCTTTAAATTACTCAGGGATGGAAGTGACGGACTATGAAACCAAAAACTAAAGCAGGTAAGGCCGCGAAAGTGGCTAAAATCATGGGCGAATACAAGCGTGGAACTCTCCATGCTGGTATCAACCCTAAAGGCCCGAAGAAAGCACCAATGGCTAAGAGCCGCAAACAGGCATTGGCAATTGCATTATCACGTGCGGGAATGGCTAAGAAAAGTAAGTAATATGAAAACAGGACTTTACGCTAATATCAACGCCAAACGGAAACGCATCGCAGCGGGTAGCGGTGAGAAGATGAGGAAGGTTGGTAGCAAAGGCGCACCAACTGCAAAGGCATTTAAACAATCAGCAAAAACTGCGAAGAAAAAGTAGTTATAACAAGTTTAGTGAGTTTACAAAAAACTTATAATATGGAAAAGAGATTTACGAAAGTAGTCAAGAATGCCAAAACTGGTAGGACTAAGACAGTCAAGTATGGTCAGAAAGGTGCGACAATCTCTCCGGGATCAAAGCGTGGCGATTCCTACTGCGCCCGTTCAGCTAAGATCAAAGGTGATTGGAAATCCGATCCCAACTCCCCAAACAACCTTTCGCGCAAGAAGTGGCGTTGCAAAGGTAGCAAGTCAATGAAATGAAAATTAACGGAAAAAATGCTGAGAGCAATGTTGATCTGAATGATGGTCGAGTAGGATGGAAATATCCACTCAACTCCAAACAGATCAGCAAGCCTGCGAAGACTTCTTCAAGAAGCGTGGAATGAAACAATACGATTGCGCTGGCAGACCTAAGAAAAATGACGTGTCCAAAATGTGAATCACCTACCGAAGTCATCAATAGTAGAAAGAGAGATGGCACAGTAGTAAGGAGGAGGCTTTGTGCCTGTGGAGAAAGGTTTTCAACCAAAGAAGTAATTACTGATTCAAGGAAAGTTACTTTCAAAAAGATAGTTAAAGCACTATCCACGACTAAAGCAGTCACTGGAGAGTGGACAGTAAAAGTAGATAAAAATACCCCCGATTGGGCAAGGAAAATGCTAATTAACCTATGAGTATCGTTAACGATAAATTCAGATTTCATGTTCTTTCGTTACCACATACCGTAACCAGCAAAGAATTTAATGCCTGCGCTTACACGCAAAAGGTAGTTAAGTTTTGCAAGATGATGACTGAACGTGGACACACAGTAATCCACTACGGTCATGAAGACTCAGATGTAATCTGCACAGAACACGTCACAGTTCTTACCAACCATGACTTCAAAAAAAGCTATGGGACACATGACTGGAGGAAGACATTCTTTAAGTTCGATACTAACGACCATGCGTATCAAAATTTTTACGCAAACGCCATAAGGGAAATTGAAGATAGAAAAGAAAAGAATGACTTCATCCTACCATTCTGGGGATCAGGAGTCAGACCGATCTGTGACGCGCATCCTGACTTAATCTGCGTAGAGCCGGGCATAGGCTATGCGGGAGGTCACTGGGCAAGATGGAAAGTATGGGAATCCTACGCAATCTATCACGCTTATTGTGGACTGAAGAATGTAGGGAACTGTAACCAAGACTGGTATGATGTCGTTATCCCAAATTACTTCGATATAGAAGACTTTGAATATAGGACAGACAAAGAAGATTACTTCTTATACCTTGGCCGAGTATATAGCGGAAAAGGTGTAGATATTGCTATACAGGCTACAGAGCGCGCAGGGGTGAAGTTGGTCATAGCAGGACAAAAAGAGGAAGGTTACAAGTTACCAGACCATGTTGAGTATGTAGGATATGCAGACGTTTCCACAAGAAGGAAGCTCATGTCAGGTGCAAAAGCCAGTTTCCTTCCATCTATGTATGTAGAACCATTCGGCGGGGTGCAGATAGAAAACCTACTTTCTGGCACTCCTACTATAACAACAGACTGGGGCAGTTTTGCTGAGAATAACCTGCACGGAGTAACAGGATACCGATGTAGGACAATGGGAGACTTCGTAGATGCAGTTAAAAACATAGACAATATCATGCCTTGGGACTGTAAACGATTTGGAATGAACTTCAGCTTAAAGAAGGTAGCTCCAATGTATGAGAAATACTTCTCAGATGTCATGGATGTCTATACAGGAGAAGGATGGTATTCCGATGGAAATAACATTAACGCAATGAAAAGAAGCTACCCTACGCTATGAACTGGGACGAATACGGAATGAGCATAGCAGAGGTAGTTGCTAAGAAGAGCAAAGACCCGTGGAGGAAGGTTGGGGTAGTGATACTCAGAGAAGACCATTCCATAGCGTCAGTAGGGTATAATGGATTCCCTCAAGGCGTAGAGGAAGACTGGTCAGATAGAGAAGAGAGAAGGAAGTACGTAATCCACGCAGAACAGAACGCACTGAGATATACCAACCCCGGCGAAGGGAAAGTACTGGTATCTACTCTACTCCCATGCAGGGACTGCCTAAAGACCATAGCCGCCTATAAGATAAAGAGAGTCCTCTACAAAGACATCTACCATACCGATCCAATAGCACTGGAAATAGCAGAAAAAATGGGAGTCACACTAACTCAAATATGAAAATATACATACTATCAAGCGGACTAATTGGACGCGACACACTACCAGAAGCGGCGTTCAAAACCAAAAAGGATATGAATGCTTACATAAAAAAAGAATACCCAAATGCAAAGCTATACGCAAAACTATACTGGGAAGACGATACAATGTGTCTAACAGCACAAAAGCTACCAATCCTATGAGCGACGAAATCGTAGCACTAATAATAGCATGGAGCATAATAGTAATCTGCTTCATCATAGAAACAAGAATCAAATGAAAATATACATCCTATCCAAAGGCTGGAGAAACAACAGTAATAGATGCCCGATTGCAGCATTTCGCACAAAGAAATTGCTTCGTAGTTGGGTGCTTAAAAATTTTCCACATTATTATAGAAAATCGAGAATTCATCCAAACGAGATGTATTGGGAGTCTGAATTTGGATGGCTAAGGTGTGAAGACGAAACAATCAAGGTAATAGAATGAAAGACTGCCACAAAGCATTCCTAAACCACTACCCGTGGCTAACAGAATACAAAGATTTTAACAACTGGTTATTCTCAGAAGACCCAACTTGCGTAGCCTTCAGAAGAGGATGGGCAGCAGCCAACAATTATCGTAACCGATAATGAATACAAAAATCGGCGCACTACCAACTCATAGATACATCTGGGTAGATAGCAAATACACCCACGAAAACCCCGTAGGACCAGTAGAAGCTATGTGGGTAGGGCTAACCTCCATACCAAGCAGAGCATGGGGAATAAACGTCATCCTAAGAGAAGGCGGCGCACTCTACAGAAACATCCCACCAAACGCAGTAAGATTCAAAGAAGAAGCACTGGAAAACTGGCGGATAGAAGAGAGCCAACTATGGAACTGCTACTCATACAACTTTACTATACTAGAGAACCCAATACTAAGAGGACTATCAGTAACAGCCAAGGTCGGCCCAAATATCCTAAAGGGAACCTACCTCTTCTCCACTACCCACCTAAACGATGGATGGTCAGATAGCCCAGAACAAGACAAAGAATTCATCTTCATAGAACTAACCAACGGAAGGCTAACAATCCAACCAACGAACAGAGTAGCCTTCATAGACAAATCCTACATCCTTCCAACCTGTATGCCTAAACTAAGACTACAAGATACCATCTACTCATGTGAGTAATTATCGTTAACGATAACCATACGACATAGAACAAAGTCGCAAGCTAACCGTACGACATTAGCTTGAACTTAGCTTGCTCTGTCAAGAGATTTTTATTGACATAGAAAATACGAGTTTTTATGGGGAGAGGGGTTTCCGCATTGGGAGCTGTCGCGCTGGGGTGCTATGGGGGAGGGGGGCACTGGGGTCAGTCACCACAGAGAAAAGAGATTCCTTTGAGTCCCTGCCTTGCCAGTGTCGCCTTATAGTATAGTCACAGCCCTACAGCGTAGCCTTGCTAGCGTTGATCATGGCTGGCGTTATTGAGACTGGAGTTATCAATCTCACTAAGAAGATGAGATAATGCAAGCGACTTGCATTTACTATTGCGCTACGTTGGCGTGTATCGCGTTTGTTTCAATCGGGCGGTGTATCGGCATTGGCGGAAATTGGGCATATTGGATGCGTAGCTATACTTAGCAAAACACGGGAAAAAGGCTATTGAGCGAATGACTGGTCTGTATCGCTGTATGACGATATATGATTAAATTGCTCACGATCGCTCATTTTCGCCTATATCGCTGTGTGTCGATATAGTAATGGAATGTCTCTCGCATCGTCATATCTTGATATGTTGATGCGTTGCCTGTCTTGTCTCTCATATCTTCGCATCATGATATTTGAATATGTCTACTGTCTTGTCTTATTCCATACCTTGTATGGCAAGTATCGTTGTATATCGATAAAACGATGGCATGATCTATGCTGATACTTTTCTATTTACAGGCTGGCATGGTTCCTGCTTGTGACAGGCTAAAAATAAATCAATATTGAGGTGTTGACAGATTGAGAGAATCTGATATTGTCTTTCTCGTGCTGGTCGCTCAGTGGCTCTGAATGAGGCTGAACGAGCAAATGCGCAAATGCTCTTTGAAACAAAAATCCGCAACTTGATCACCGAAACCAATCCTGACGCTGACGCACGCTATAATGTCGTAGCGCATGAACTGTGGGGAAAACTGGGAAGACGGCGAACTAACTTGTGATCATTCCGGTAAGCGCATCGAATCGGCTTATTGCGATTAAAATCGAAACGGGATTTTTCCCGTCTTCACACTTTGGCAGGTGTGGACTGATGAGATTGCCAAAACACAAAACACCTAATAAAATGATCGACACACTCAACACCTATCAAATATCTTACCGCCTTTTCCGTGATGAAAATGCGGGCTTTTCCTACAACGGCGCAAAAGCATTGGCCGAGTATCTGGACACTGAAGAAAATGCAATGATGGAATTTGATTCCGTTGCGATCCGTTGCGAATGGAGTGAATATCCTTCCGCCGTTGCTGCTTGGCAAGAATATGACCCCTCTTGCCAATCTTCCGGTGATGAAGACGAAGACGAAGCGGAAGCATTGGTTTTGCTTCAAGATAAAACTACAGTAATTGAATTCGACGGCGGCGTGATCGTTTCCCAATTCTAAAAACCAATGTGCGGCAGGTTCAATCCCTCGCCGCTTTTCTCTCATCTTATGAACAAACTCCATTCCTCTCTTCAATACAACAAAGCAAAATCCCGCTTCTTTGGGCTTCTGCTTATCCTCTCCACTATTGGCGCACTCTTAACCTTTATCCTTTTATGACAAACGACAAATTCAAAACTAAAAACGGCGATTTAACTCCATACGCTCTCGCTTGTGGTTATGTTCAAGAAAAGGAATCGAATGGCATTCAAATTAAATTATGGCATGAGGGCGGGCCTCTTTATCATGTAATGGCTTTTGATTTTAGCCAAGGCAAGCGGCTTTTCTGGGAATCATTCGAGCGTTTAACTGATGCTCGGGCATTCTACAAGAAACCGCCTTTGCTCTAAAACCCCCTCCACACTATGCGGGCCATGTTCAATCCGTGCCCGCTTTGCTCTAATCGCCCCGCTATTGCGTTTTTCCTACCTTTCCGCACCATCTGCCTTCCTTTCTACTCTCGCGCATTTATAGAGCTTTAATCGTTTCCGATAATCCCTCCACAGCAAACCAAACAATAAACACCTAACAAAATAATGAATAACACACACACATCCGCACCTTGGCAAATTGACTATTCCGGCAATTGCCATATTGGAATCACTGACGAAAATGATCGAACCCTTGCGTTTTGCTCATTACAAAATGAAAATGGCGATGAAGATGAGGCAAACGCTCACCTCATTTCAGCCGCTCCCGATTTGCTCTCCGCACTGGAAAAGCTCTTGCAAATAAGCCAAGATAAGCTTGACCAATCCGCAACGCATGACGGGCTTGTAAATTGCGAGGCGTTAGCCAATGCACGGGTAGCAATCGCCAAAGCAAAGGGGGCAGCATGACTATCGTCACCTTCGACAAGCCAATTCAAGCGACAATGCTCCGCTGGGGTTCTCATCCCGTCCCCGATTGCACAATGATTCCGGGCGAATATGTCAGAATCGCAAAGCGCACATGGGCGGTTTGGCTTGGCTCCGCTCCATCCAGCAAGTATATTTATCAAGTGCCGAAAGGAGCAAAATGAGTGATTTAACTTATTTAAAACAAGGTTTCTTCACTGTTTTCTTTCCGCAAAGCAAAGCGGGTAAAGTTGCTTGGAATGAACTTGCCAGCGTCACGCAAGACACTGGCAAAATTCCCACAATTCAGTTGCCGCAATTCTTGGAAAACTTGCGTAAAGCGGGTTATACTGTCCACAAGGTGAAAAATCGAACGGCAGAAGAAGCGGACGCTGAATTGCAGGCGATATTGGATAACCCTATTTTGGAAAAGTTAGCCTGACCCTCCACAAATGCGGGGTTAGTCCGACCCTTCCCCGCTTTCCACTATGGTTGCCAATTCTGACTCGTTTTCCGAGTCCTCCGCTCCACGGACATATTCGGCGGATACAATCTCTATTTTATCGGCTTTCGTGGGGCCGGTGACGTGAAGATTTATCATCGCATTTACGCTTAATCCCTTTCTGTCGTGCATATTATTTTCATCCAATCCAAGGGCGCGAGTTGCAATTTTTTCGTATTCAGCCAAGATGTCCAACCTTTGAGCCTGTTCTTTAATGTTCCCGAGTTTATGTCTCCCCTCAATTTCCTTCCGCTCCGCCGCAATCTCTCGCAACATAAACTGATAATGGTTAGCGGTTTCCACTGCCATAAGGTCTTCCAACTTAGGCGCAACTACGTTGGCGACTTGTTCGCGCAGCCGTTTCCGCTTCTCAATCCACTTCCCTTTGACCATGCAATTTTTGAGATAAAAGCGGGACATTTGCGCAAACTCAGGCAGTTTCAGAATGTCGGACATTTCCGCTCCACCCATGAATAGAGTTTCGATTTTCTCCATGTCCCACTTCTTTCTTCCCTTTCCACGTCCCAACTTTTCCACTGGCGTTTCTGGCGTTTTGTTCATAGTTTTATATTGTCAAAACTCCTTTATATTGTCAAATGATTTCCCTCCACTACACACAAACCTAATATGATAACACCGCACAAAACAGTAACTCAGTCAACCTGCCTTCCACCAGAAGCGCACATCAGACTTTGGAACTCAGCCGCCAAAGCAAACGAAACTACGGCTCCAAAAATCAAGTCCACCGTTTACCCTACTAAAAAATGAGAACATTTACCATGCACAAGCAAAAACCCCTATTCCGTTACAAAGACTCTCCGCTTTCCGGTGAGTCAGTGAAGCGGGAGTTAATGGAAGCATTGGAAGCAGTCTTAGATTGCTATGGAGATGGTGACACTCTCCTTATGATGCAATGCAAACACGCTCTTGATAGAGCAAGGAGGAATCCATGAATATAAATGACCTCATGGCAACAGTTGAGTGGTCGCAACCCATTCAACTCAATACTAAACGAGGCGTTCGACTCCTCAAGAAAGCACCGATTGAACAGGCTTTTTGGAAGGTTTACGGAGAGGATAAGGAGCTTTTCAAGAAGCAGATGGGTGACGCTGGCATCCAGCTTGGTAAATTCCGCGATGAGTGGCAACTCACTTGGTGGTCAGACGATCAGCTTAAATTTAAGCAGATTATCGTAACCGATACTCAGGCCGAAGCGGTTCAAGAGTTAGAGTTAAGCCCTCTACTTCACCCCGAAGGTTTATTAGAATATCAGATTACCTCTGTGCAGATGGGTGTTGCCTCCATGAATAAGTATAACCGAGTTCTGCTTGGGCATAGCACGGGTGTAGGCAAAACATTCTGCGCCCTCGGCATTGCCAGAGAACTTGGTAAACGAGTTGCGGTTATTGCGCCATTGGCCGTTGTCACATCATGGCATCGGGCAGCTAAAATGATGAATGTCGAAATTTATGAAGCTGTTGGATGGGAGTTTTGTAAAACCGGAAAATCCAAAATCGGAAAATGGACTTGTGATTCTAAAAAGAAATTTGAATATCAACTTCCAGATGATGTCATTCTTATATTTGACGAATGCCATCGAGGCAAAGCTCCGGGAACTTCTCAGAATTCATTCTTAATTAGAGATAGTGTTGTTCAAAACATTCAAGCCATAGCATTAAGTGCAACCATTGCTGATTCTCCAGAAAAACTTTGGGCCTTGGGTCAATTTCTTGGGCTACATCAAGGAGGAAAAGATTATTATAGATTCCTTTCCGCTAACGGATGCAGAAAGACAAGGTTTGGATTTCAATTCCAAGGTGGAAGCGCAATTCTTAAACGACTTCATCACAAGATTTATCCAGAAAGAGGAAATCGTTTGCGTCATAGTGATCTTGGTGAAGCATTCCCAGAGACATTGATTCACGCGAGGGCTTTTGATATGGAAAATACACGCGCTATTGCATCAGAATATGATGATTTGTGTAATAGAGTAGAAGAACTTCGTATGGCCGAAAATTTCAGTGCAAATGTATTGGCCGAACAAACGCGAGCGAGACAAAAAATTGAACTTCTGAAGGCTCCTGCAATAGCTTCATTGGCAAAAGATTATATTGAAGAAGGGAATAGTATATTTATTGCTGTATCTTTTCGTGAAACAATGGAGTTTTTAATGAAAGAACTCAATACGGATGCGGTAATTTGTGGCGGTCAATCAAAGTTAGAAAGACAAGGAGCAATAGATTCTTTTCAAAGAGATACAACGCGAGTAATAATTGGAATTTCCGCTGCGTGTAGAGAAGGAATTTCATTGCATGACTTGAATGGTAAACATCCAAGAGTTGCATTGATATTTCCACAGCCTTCAGCATACGATTTGAAACAAGTATTAGGAAGAGTTCATAGGGCTGGAGGTAAAACAAAGAGCGTGCAATATATTGTTTACGCAGCCGGAATTCATATTGAGGAAAAAACTTGTAATTCATTAGATGAAAAATTAAAGCGCATGGATTTGCTCAGTGACGGGGAAATCGACGCGACTATTTCCTTAGCTCCAAAAGAAGAAGAAAATAAACTGATCTAAATTTACTCAAACTTAAAAACCAGATTGGAAGAAATTCCTTTCTGGTTTTTTTGTTTTCTAAACTAATCTGAAACTATTCAGAATATATTCTACTCGGAGATCAATGAATCTCCTGCGTTTCTGGCGGGGCAGAACCAGAGCGACAAGTCTCCCAAGGAATTTGGGAAAACTTGCCGAATGAATCATACGTTTCAGTATGGGTGTTGTCACCTTTCGCTTAACAATCCACGCCCAGCGGTCTTCCTTTACCTAGGCTAGTCTAATCTCGTTGACTAATTGCAAGTCGTCCCGAAGGACAGCATTAAGTTGGCAGGATAACAGTCTCGGCAGCCAGTCCAACTCCACTCCTTGGGCGATATTTGCAGACCTATGTCTCGGTGCGTCCTTCACGCATCCCCGTCGCTTACACGATCCAATGGTGGCAAAAAATTGGGCCTGTCGTAGCTGACGGACTACAACAGACCCATTTTATTGACTGAAAATGATCTCCATAAGCCCGTCAGAACTTGTATTGGATACAAGGAATCTAACAGAGCAAAGACCAATGTCAAATACTTTTTTTATCGGTTACGATACTTATGTGATAATCCGTGGAGCCTCCTCTTTCTCCTCTTCCTTATCGAATCGTTTCCTAAACTGCGCTTGGGTGTAGTATAGGAACGCCATTTCCAAGTAGCGGATAGCCTCAAACCCTTCACCCTTGCGGGATTCTGATTTGATGACCATCATGCTTGCGGTATGCAACAGGCTTGCCATTGCATGGACTCGTTCGTTTAGTGTCTCGTCGGCTGACTTGATGAAGGTAAACGCTTCAAGGACAGCTTTCGAGGTTTCGTTTTGTGGTGTTTGTTCTGACATAAATTATGCTTCTTTCAAAAATTTCAGCCATTCGTTCTCCGCTGGATCAAACCATGATTTGTCGCCAAGGTCGATCAGTAGTTGGTGTTCTTGCACTTCTTCTGGCATATTGCGGAGGACTTCTGAGTTAGAGAAGTTACTGACATTGAGGAGAAGGAAACGATGACCTGCTGGTTTATCGTCCTTACCTTGCTCACTACGCACTCGGTTCCTAACCTCAGTCGAGGATAGCTTCTCCGTCTTCGCGGCCTCAAGAAGTTCACTTTGCTTCTGTGCGTTGTTCTTCTCGTCTCCGAAGTTGGCGTTTCCAATCTCACGATAGACTGTGAATGGTAGCATTGGGTCTCGTTTAGCAGCAGGGAATGCGCGGCAAGCACGGGCGTAACCGGAGACAGTTGGATAGCTCTTCTTGAATTGGGAGCAGAGTTGGTTGACTACATCCTCATGCCCTGCGTTCTCAAGAGCTACTACTGAATCACCGATGATCCATTGTGCTCCCGATTCCAGAGTCAAACCGAAGGCGAATGCTGCCACCCAGTCTTTCATCTCTACTTCACCTTTAGGAACGCACTGAGTCATCCCTGCACCGATGTCGAACTTCTGTGTGAAGGATGACAATTCCAATCCGTTCTTCACACTCTCCACAAGGGCGATGGATTCGTTGACTTCGATAGGTTCATCCTCGGTTAATTCAACCTCAACTTCTTCAACTACTGGATTGGCGAGGCGTTCTTCTGCCATCTCCTCGGCCATGTCCAAGTCGGCTGACATCTTCTCAAACATCTCCAGCATCTCATCTGGTGCATCGTCTTCAAGGTATTCGTTCTTAGTTACTTTTGACCATGCTTTCTTGATGTGGGTTTCGGTGATGTTGATACCCGGCCATTCGGTCTTAACGAACTCGCCCATTTGGCGAAGGTATGTGGACAGAGGGACAATGATTCCCTCTTGAGTTGGGCTGAACAATTCTAATTCTGATTTCTTTTTCATTTTGGTGTTATAGGGTTAGGTGTTCTGGGGAGAACAAGGTTAATATGGAATGTCGTCGTTGTCTTCTACAGGAGCGTCAAGGTTGAGGTCTTGTGCCGCTTGCTCTACGCACTTGGCGAATGGAGTTGTAAATCCTTTGTCCAAGTAATACTCATAAAGTTTAGTGAGTGCAGGCTTGCCGATTGCACCGAGCTTCTTGTCTTTGTGCGAACCACTTGGGACGATAGCAGATGCCCAATCAGCGGGGTCAAGTTCTGCTGGTTCTTCCACTTTAGCTTCAGACTTTGGCTCTGACTTGCTGATGGAGATTCCTTTGCGGTTAGCCTCGATGAAGACCGACGAGACATAAGCCCGAAGAGTCTCTTCATCTGTGACTTTGCCGAGATAGGCCATGCGAACCAAGGAGTCGATGTAAAGGTGAGTCTCTACGATTTGATCGAGTGCCTGCTCTGGATTATCGGAAACGATACTCTTGGGTATTACATAAGACGAATAAGGTGATCGAACAATTTCTTCGTTTGGTGTTTTACGCGCAGGCTCTTCACTCACACCATCGTATTCCACCTTTGCCGAAGCAGTGGCTTTGATGACTTGGTTGTGGATCTGCTGACCTTCTTTGTTCTTGTAGGATTCTTCCTCAAAGGTAACTCCGTTCATCCCATGCTTGCCGCGAGTCGAGGACAAGGTAATTGTCCTACCCTTGGCAGATTCTGGCTGAGTGCATTTCCAAAACGCGAGTTTGTAGTTCTTCCCATCTACTTCGATCTCGCCATTCTGAATCGTATATGGGCCGTAGTTGCCTTCGTGTTGCTTTTCTGGGAAGAGTTTAGTGATCTTCCCTGTTACTTTCTTGATGATATCTTTGGGTTCTAAACCCTCTAATTGGTTACTCATTTGATTTGTATGTTGCTTTGTAGTAGTGGCAGAAGGGCGCTACTGAGCAATAACGCTCGCAACGGATGTTTCCTCCTGCCCGTGTTTCGATTGAGTGTTTCGCTCCATAGGTAGGTAGCAATCTTTCAGCTTCCTCCAATGTCTCGCACACTTTTACTGCTCGTTTATTACCATCTTTTTTTATGGCAAAAGTATTTGATTTAGCCCAGCGTTCTTTTGGTTCGCAAGCTGGGATAATATCGTCTGGCATTGCTGCCGCTGCTTGGTGAAGTTTGATCCTCTCCGTAGCGTAGCGGACTACCTCTTCGTTATCCCACAATGGTATGTCAACGATGTGGACTGCGCACTGGGGATACTCTTTGTCAAACTCAGCCTTGCTCGCCTGCCAGTCCCGAAGGATAGCGACGATCTGGAGCTTCTTTGGGGAATACCCATACTCTCTCCATAACATTGCGTTGCAATTGAGTTGCATTACCCATTCATTTTTCTGTCCGAGTAGGAAAGAGAAGACTGATGTTACTTTGAAGTCAGAAAGAACTCCCTTCTCCACTTCGTATAAATCAGTCTGACCTGTGAGTGTCCAACCATTAATCTCTTTGTAGAGACGCTTCTCAGTCATCTCTTCTTCGCCGCCTGCCAGCTCAAGAACTTTGTGAACCGACTGACCGAGCAATGCCCACACCCTATCGGATGCGTCTTCCACGATCTGGTCGGAATACCTTTTCTTAAGTTGGTTGATTTTCGGTGGCCCGATTAAGGTTGTCACCGATATGTCTGCTTTCCTTGTTCCTGCCATATACCCGTCATGGGACAAGGCGCGGAACATAGGTGCTGGGAGCGAATAGTTATTCGTTATCGTCATTTGGTTCGTCCCAATAGGTAGGTCGAATGCCTTGATCCATGTCGCGGTGAGCGCACTTGTAGAGAAAATCAGATTCTCTCTCTTCTTCTATTTCGGAAGATAGATCGTATGGCTCCTCTTCCCCGTCATTGCAAGCCAAACTCATTCAGTTGGTGCTAATTTTTCCTCAAAGGAAGCCGCAAGGATTTCCGAAACACCGCGAAGGTGATCGCCAATTTTGACCAAGGTAGCTGCGCTTGTCAGTTTACCCAGATCGAATTTTCCATCCACCGCCGACGATGAAATAAGGCGAAGGTAGATTTCTTTTTGAAGCTCACTTGGAGCGGTTGTTTTTGTAGGTGTGGGTTTATCTTTCATTAGTGTTTTATGGACGGGTGTTGTGCCGTTCACAAGGCGAATCTACATCCTCCGATTATCGTGTCAACATTTTTTTGTAGTTTTTTTATTATCGTTTCCGATAACAGAAAACGCACCCCAGATTTTAGTCCGAGGTGCGTCCCCTAATGAATAACACGAAACAGCAACAAGCTGCGGAGGTAGATTACATGAGCCTCTGCGGGTGTCAAGGCTTTTTGGCCGCTTGCCTAACTTTGTTCTCTGCTACATCCCTCGCACGATTCCCGATCCTCTCAACTGCCTTGCTGTAGAACTCCGGTTTAGCATTAAAAAGTTTGTCGTAGTTTTTCTTCATGGAGGTTGTGAGGATAGTTCCGTATTCCCTCACGAACATCTCGTATTCTTTATTGGTCGGTTGCCTGTCGAGCCTTTGTGCAAGCTGATTCCGAGTCGGTATGCTTGGCCCTCCACCTTGCTTCAATACCAACTCATGGAGCTTGATTGATTCTCTGTCAGTCGGGATGTCATAGACAATCGGAACGCCGAGCTTGAACATCTTGCTTGCGAAGTCAGTTGAAAGCGATGGTTCACCAAATGCGTTCAAAGATTTCGGTGCTACAGCAGGCCCGATAAATGGGATGTTTGACCACACCGCTCCATCCAATGTTCTCCTGTCAATCGGATCGTTGAGGAAGTTTGAGAGGTTGCTTGCAAGGCTTGTTCCCAATACGGGAATCAGAGTCTTCGCAGGGAAAGTCAATCCCTTGGCAACGCCCTCTACACCGATGTCTCCGTAGGTTCCGAAGAGTGATTTAGTGGTGAACGCATATGGGCCGCGACGAAGGGCAGCATCAAATAAAAACCCTGCTACGATTGCCGCATCTTCCAGTTGTGCGGGTGTCTTGGTTTGTTGCTTCTGCTTCTTGCGAATCTCAAGGTCATCAATCGCTCCAAGCATCATCGCAGGCCAAGTGAACGCTTCAAATCCCCTCATCATATTCAGAGTGAATTTGGTTTTACCAAACGAAAGGATCATCGAGTTCGGCTTGTTGCCTGCCTTATACCAAGAGTCGTAAAACTGAGCGTCATCTTTCCTCTGTGGCCCGTTACCAGTAAATACTATCTTGAACTCATCCTCATCTTCTGGATCGTCAGTTGAGCCTGCGCGGAGGGCCATGAGTGCGAACAATGCTATAGTTCCGGCGGCTGCTTCGTTGAATCTTTGCTGGCGTTGGAAGTCACTACCCAAAGACTGGGCATAGCGGGATTCAATGTTTCTATTTTTTAAGGCAGCATCAACCATGATACGAACGAATCCATAAGGCGAGAACCATGCTGTCTCACGAATTACGCGAGCAGGGACGATGGCGAATCCATAGATTATTCGGCTGAAGATTTTGATGAATTGGCTATCGCTTCTATTGGCAGCGTTGGCTACAGACTCCAGCAACCACAAGGCAGGAGAGGATGCCATGCCAGCGTCTTTTAGATTTGTCGCCTCTTCTTTGAATGCGTCGAGCGATTGCCTGTTCCTACCTACCGAAGACAGAGCATCGTTGATAGCGGCATCCATTGCGGATTTGATTGCCTCTACTTTAACGCCTTCCTTCTCCAAGGATTTTTTCCAAGATGAAATGTAGAACTCATCTGCCAAGATGCTCGCTTTGTTTTTATCGGTTCCGATAGCGATTTGTTGGAGATAGAAATCATTCTTCGCTTTCATCATGGCAGCGAAGACTTCATTAGCCTGCTTGTTATTCATCCCCTTGTTCTTCATTACCGCCATCGCATACTTACTGATGTTTTGGTTCTGAAGAGCGGCAATCGCTCCGTAGTCGAGGGCATTCAAGATACGACGAACATAATCCATCATACCAACCATCATGTTCTTTACGCCATCTGCCCGTTCTTTCGCATTCTTACTCTTGGTGAATTGATCTACACCCTTACGGTAGAGTCGAAGAAGATTATCATCATTCACGATGTAATCCACATTGGAATAGACAGTGACATTGTTCTTGAAGGAGAACGCAACTGTATTTGCCCATGACTTGATCGAGTCAACGAATGCTGTAGCCGCCCTGCCAATAGCTTTGGCATCACCCTTGATTGCGCCAGACCCTGCTTCCACGATAGCATTCCGCATAGCAAATGCGATTGGTGAGAATGAGTTCACAGTCAATGTCGGGATACCACTCAAGGCTTGAGCATCGTAGTATTGTCCGATGACATCCCTTGCTCTGATAGGCAACTTAGCCTTAGAAATAACATCTTGGATTGCTTTGTAGGCTTCTGCTTTTTTAAGCTCCCCCGATTTTGGATCAGCGAGGATAGCGTCATTCTTGAGCAGGGTCTTATATTGCTCTGGAGAAAACCCAGTCCATCCATTCAATGCCGCCATGTCGCTTAAAACATTCCTTGCAGGGTCTAATGCGCCAGCGCGGAGGGCTTGCAATACCTTTTGGAATGCTCTGCGGCTTCTTGTATCTCCAGCTTTCCAAGGTGCAGTCTTGCTAATAGCATCTGTGAATGCCTGCTCCTGCGCCATCGTGAAGCGTTTCTGGAGCGAGATGTCCATCAGTTTTGCTATGCGTTCGGCTTGTGCTGTTGGTAGTCCTGCTTTACGAAGATAGTCACGCATGACCTCATATCTCCAATTAGGATTCTGTTGATCTTCAAGAGGAGTATCTTTAATTGCTTTGACAATCTCACTGATTGGCCCTTTCTCTATCGCCTTGTTGATGGAAGATAGTTCTCTTGAAAGGCTATTGATCTCATGCTGTCTCCATACGATGTCAGCCAGTGTCTCTGCTGCTGCTACCTCTACTCCTGCTTCTTGGAGTTTGGCAACTAAAAGGGATTTCCAAGGAGCTTTGCGCCCCATGTCTGGACGTTGCTTTAAATCATTAGCTACGATAGCACGGACATCATTTGTGATCTGTCTTGCTGCTGTTGGATCAAATGAAGGTGTATCAGATTGAATCTTGGCGAGCTTTTCAATCTCAGCGTCCGCTTGTCTCTGAACTTTCTTGTATTCCTCATCAAGTTCTGCTTCCTCAGTCTGACGTTTTTCCCTGCCTTTTTCGGTAGCCTTCGTGAACTCTTCCTTGATCTTACCAACTAAGTCAGTCCCAGTTCTGCCGCCAACCGATTCAAGCTCATCAGTCAACTCTTGCTCGCTTACTTGTGGAGTCTTCTCTACCGCTGCATAAGCATCCTTGATAGATTGAATTTGATCTTTGGTTGGGTTAGGCCCGTAGATGAACTCTGCTACATAGTTAGTGTAGGCATCCTGTTCAGCTTGCGCCATTTTTAAAAATCGTTGAGCCAACTCAAGCCTTGCGCGTAAATCTCTGGCAGCATCGCTTACACCGATTGCAGCAGTCGGTAGTTTATTGATGTTGGTCAACATTATGCCAAGCAATTTCTTATTTCCTTCTGCTGCGAGTCTAATCGAATATTCAAACAAGTCGTTAATGAACAACGCTGCACCCATGCTGATCTCACTCGCCGCTCCAGACTCATCTACTATCCTTCCAACATCGTTCAGTTCTTTAGCGAAATCAGTTCCACCCCTACCAATCAGTCTTCCCAATGCACGGAATGCTTCAGTAGTATTTTTATCTGATACTTTGGTAGGATTAAACTTCTTTCGGAGGAGTTCTTGAGTCTTGGCAATGATGCCTTCTGGAGTTTTCTTTGGTGGGCCAACTTCTTCGCCCACGATTTGTTCTGGTTTTCCAGTTGGCGCGGGTTCTGGAGTTGATTCAAGTAATTCAATTTTATCACTTGTTGGAACGGACTTAATTTTCGATGGTGATGCAGATGTTATTGAATCAAGCCAAGTAGCAAGTGTTTCATCTGGAGAAAAGTTTTCTGATATTGCATTCCAAAGTTTTTTTAATTTTGCTGCAATTTCTGTAAAGAATTTATCAACTAAAGATTTAGGTTTTTCTCTTGTAGCTGACCACTTCGCAACCTCGTCAGCAAACCATTCTTTAAAAGAACTACGATAACGCTCCCATTTTTCAACCCTAAGTTCTTGAGGAAATGGAGCTTTGGGATCAAGCCAATCTGCATCAGTCATCCACTCCCATATTCTTCGTTGATCGGCAATAGAAGGAACTCCATCTTTACTATACCTTGATGCAAACCATTTATTATATTGTGCAATGATTTCATCTTTTGTTTTTTGATCTGCATTAGAAAACTCAAGTTCCATTATTGCATGACCAATTTCGTGAGCCATTGCTGATGGTGTTGCTTTTGATGAAACAGCAACTGTTAAATCATTCCTTGACCAAGTTCCTCCAACACTATCGCCAGCAAGTGCGTTTTCTGTGTTTTTCTTATTCGCTAAATAAACAAGCTGATCTAATCTTGTAGCTTTTCCAGATTTTTGTTTTTCATCCCATTGCTTTTCAAGTCTCGTAAGAGACTCTTCCATGCTTATAGCTTTGACTCCAGCGGACTTTAACCCCGGAAATAAATTTATTAAAGCATTTCCATATCCAATTGGATCAAGGACTGGAGCTTGCGGTTTTATTTTTGACTTTGGTTTACCTACGGGTTCTGCTGGTGTTATCGTTTCCAATACTGCGGGGGTAGCAGATGGTGCGGATTTTTCAAGCCTATCAAGTTCTGGCATTACATCGTTCTTGATGTAGTCAAGGATGTCACGCTGCCTATCAAGCTCTGATTTGTTGAACTTCTTTGCGAATGCTTTCTTTTGCGCTGGAGTCTTCGCCTTTGCTTGCTCAACTTGATAGTTACTAATGTAGGATTGCGCGGTATCACGAATCTGTTGAACCCGTGTAAAGCGTGACGCAAGTTGTTCTTTGTTCTGAACTTTGATTGGAACAAGATTCTGAAGTTCTGGTTGTGGTGCTTCAAACATTGGATGCCCGACAACGATATTGGATACGATGTCTCCTTCTTGAACATCAACTCCAGCCTTTCTTGCATCGTATTCTGCAAGCCTTTTAACTTGTTCTAAATTTGGTTCTCTACCTTGAGATTTACGAAGTGTAATTACATCGCGGATAGTTTCTGCCTGATCATCAGTCAATGGCTCAATAACAGGCGCAACCTCTGCGGCGGGTGCTTCTGTTACAGCAGGAGTCTCGGCTACGGGAGCAGGCGTGATAGCGGGAGCTTCTTGGGCAACTGGTAAGGATTCCTTAATAGTTGGTTCGGTGGGCGCGGCAGGCAATTCAGCAGGCTTGGGTATAGATACAGGCTTGCGTGTTATTCCACCAAACACATCATAGATTTGTTCTTCTCTTCCGTATGTTGCGCCGGGAATTTCTGTAGGCAATACATCAGTTGGTAATGGCTTCGGTGCAGGTTTAGTAATCGCTTTTGCCAATTCAATCTGTTGCTTCTCTGCTTCGGTTATCGTTTCCGATAATCCTGCTTTGTTAGCCACTCCTTTGAATGCACTCAAGTTTCTCTGTGCTTCACTCAATTCCAACTTCAACTTCTGCGCTTCTTGTGAAGTAGGTTCTAAAGCATCGTAGGCTTCTTGCAGGTTAGCGACAGCATTCTCGCGGCGAGCTAATTCTTTTACTACAGATTGCGTTGCTGGTGTGTTTTCTGCCAAAAGCTCGTTGGCTACTTGATTGGATTGTTTATCAATCTTTTTCTCTTCTTTTTGTTCTGGAGAAGTAAGTGCCTCAACGCCTCCAAATCCACCACCAATTAAAAGACCAGCAGTAGCTTCCATTGTCGCCGCTGGGATTACACCCTGCATAGTCGGGACATCTACACCGATTCTTTGGAGCGCGACATTCTCAGCAATCTTTTCTTGTCCACCTTGCAATGCTTCAATAGGAGCTTCAGAGAATCCTCCCTTGATTACAGCTTTGATTATATCTTCACTCGCTTCTTTGCCTGCGCCCGTAATCAAACGAGTCATTATCTTTTCAGCACCAGTCGAGGATGCGGCGGCTCCAAGTCCTGCGCCGATAAGAATCTGATCCAAGTTCTTTCCGTTATAGGCTTGAGCCTCGGTTGCTATGTCATCAATCTTATCTTCTGGCAAACCTTGCTGACGAAGTTCTTCTTGGACTGCTGTGTAGATTTGACCTTTAATTGATCCTGCTCCCTGCGCTGCACCTATACCCATCTGTAGACCAATAACGCCAGCCCTGCCTAATTGTGCGGCTTTAGCATACACACCTCCAGCCAAGTTAGGTAGCATCATACCCATTGTGGATGCAGTCATCTCCGCTGGAGCAACAGTGAACGCTTCCAAGCCAGCCATGATCTGTGGCAAGATACCCTTACCTTCAGCTTCTTTGAGAATACGGGAAATCTCTTGTGAGTCTTGCTTCGATTCAGCGGACAAGAGGCTATCGAAATAATCTTCGTAGCCTGCTATGGATTTAGATACTGGATTGTTTGCGCCGAAGACATCAGAGATCATTCGGGTTCCAGTTCCCAATCCCTTCATAAACTGGATTCCTATGTCTGCTGCACCACCGACTACACCTCCACCTTCGCGGCGTTCTGGTTCTAAATTCTTATTTATTGATGGATCATATTGATCTAAAAATGATCCCGTGCTGGATGCAGGTTCTTGACTTACGATCTTTTTATTAGAAGTATCGTATTGGTTTAGGAAATCTTCTGCTGTCATTCAATTTGAAATTGGTTTTTGAGAATAGTTGCGGCTTGTTCTCTTGTCAATAATCCAGATTGAAATGCTTTTCCTACTTCTTCTTTTGAAGAATACTTGCCTTTTAATACTGCAAGTTTCATTTTGGTGTTTTGATAATCCTTGTAATTTGCAGCATCATCAGGCTGGAATCCTTTTCGAGTAGCAAGTTTCTCTAAAACTTTCAATTTAGTTTCAAGGCTTGAAATTGTATCTTTTGTTCGTGTTTTAGAACCTTCAGCTTCAGTTACTTGTTGACTTGCTTTTTGTTCACTTATTTTTTTAGCAAATGGATTTGTTGCATCCAACTCTTCTGGAGCTACTTGTTGAGTAGCTTTAGCAGCACCAGTTTGAACTGCTGGCATTCCACCTTGAGTTGGTGCTGGAGCTTCTGCTACTTCCATTTTTTTCGATGGAGACAAATTTAAGCCTGTTCCAGTAGCAATTTCTGATGCCCCTTGAATTTGTTTTATTTGCTTTGCTTGTGTTTCGGTAATTGGAATAGCAGCAGCACCCGATTTAGGAATTAATTCAAATTTCATATTTGAATCCATTCCAACTTGTTCAAGCGGAGCAATTGTAGCGTTAAGTATGCCGCCGTTTTGTTTGAATATTTCTTTAAATGTAGGTAAATCTTTTGAAGGACGATCACGCGACAAGTCTGAATTTGCTGTAATCAATTCTTTGATAAAATCATTCGCATCTTTATATTGTTGTTCTCCTACTTTTATTCTTTCTTCGGTGAATGTTACATCCATTCCCGGTTTATCTGTGCTGCCTCTTGCTGATTTCTTTAATATTGTTTCTGTTCCAACTTTTGGAATTCCAAACCTACCAATATTTACTCCCCATTCTCCAAGATCAATGTTTTTATATTCATACTTTTCTGCTCCCGGATCAAATGATACGGATTGATTTACAATTTGTGATTTTTGATCTGGAGGTAATACCTCAAATGTTCGCAAATTACTTGCAGATGCTTGTTGATATGGGGTTCCTTCTTGTTTTTCAAAAGGAGCTTGCGCTTCCATCCATTTGTCAGGAGTAGATATTGCAGGAAGACCACTTGAATCTTTTTGAGGAACTTCATCTGGAAGTAACACAGCATTTGTAACATCTTGTGCAGCTTGAATTATTGGACGTTGTTCATCTTGAGTCAATGAAGTTTTTGCATTGCTTGTTACATCACCACCAACAGGCGTAGTTCCGGCATTACCAGTCATAAAATTATATGCTTGTTCTGCGCCTGATTGTTGAGGTTCGCCGCCACCGCCACCATACCTTGCATTATACGCTTCAATCTGACTCTTGCGTAGGAAGTCATCAGCGGCAATTTGATTCATCTTTATTC
>CAYGZP010000004.1:0-20549 GCA_964354405.1 Candidatus Woesearchaeota archaeon
CAGGGGTTATTTAGCTGAAAGAGGGGTTGATAGGAACCAGCAAGACAGATATCTTAATGTTTTAAGAGAGATTGAGGAAGCGAATGCCTTAAGATTTGTTACAGAGAGAATCGCGGATACTTGGGACCACAATATAAAAGATGAAGAACAAATTAATGATTTGTATAGGGAGAGAGCGTTATTTTTTATTGACAAGAATGTTCCTTTCACTAGTAGAAAACTCGAGCATGCAGTTTTTGGCTCTTCTGACATAAGAGACTCGGAAGTGTTGGTTGAAAAATATGGCGAGGACAGGGCGAACAAGGCATTTGAATTTGTGTGGGCTGTCAAGCGGGCAATGTATGAAAAATATGAAGGGGTTTTAATACAGTCTGAGGGTGACAAAAAAATAGGATTGAACAAAAGCAAGATGGCTTTTTTAGGGACTCTTTTAGCAGAAAGAGAATTCTATGAAAATTTGAAAAGTTTGCCAGAATGCTTGGCCAAAAGTAGGGAGGCTGATGAAAGAGAACTCGTGGATATTGTAAGAGAGATAGAACTCGGCGGAGGTTTGTATACTGGCGAGTTGGATGAAAGTAAAGTTTCTGCGTGGAAGCAAACAATCAAGCATGTCAAGAATCTTGATGCTTCTGAAATTGAGCTTATATTAGATGGCGACAAAGAAATGATAGAGAATGAAGGATTGTTGATTGGAACAAATAAAGAAAATCAGAATGAGGATTTCTTCTATTGGTTAGGCAAAAATATTGAAGATGCATATGATAGATTGGACAAAAAATTAACTTGGACAATGCCTAAAGGAATTAGAGATTTAATCGAAGCTAAAAGAAAAGCAAATATAGACGTTTCACTAAAAAAAGTCCAGGGCAACGAGCTTTACGATGAAGTTTATAATGTAACTATAGGAGTTGTAAAGAAAGCGGAAGAGTATGGCTTGCTCAAAAAAGTAGATATCAAACTTTTGTCTGGGGCTGTGAAACAGGTTTGTAGCGGAATCAGCGCTTATCAGACAGCGTTGTTCGGCAACAAGCCATTTGCTTACTATGTCGGCAAACATCCTCGAGACAATTATGATGTTTATGTAGCCCCATTGACTGACAGATCAAGACAAGCATATATGGACTTTTTGGCAAAAGCTTCCATAAGAAAAATTGTCGAAGAGAAACCTAAACAAAAGACTGGAGAAACTGACACTACTTTAAAATAGAAAACTTTATAATGTTAAAATAATAAATAAACTAACAAAGAAAGACAAAAAACAAAAAATAAAATGACAGGGATAGAAATGACAGAAGGACAAGGAAATCAGGAGAACGCTCCTCAGAATTTATCGGAGTTAATGAATAAAGATATTGATGCAAGGCTTGGATGGATAGTCAGAATGCCCCCTCAAGAAGGGAAGATAATGCTTGCTGCGGCAATCCCAATCTCCAGAGCTAACTCGGATTTTGAACAGCAGATATTAGATGTAATTGCTTATAGATATTATCATAAAAAAGGCAAAGCTCCTTGGATGGGCCCCCAAGAAGAAGCAGATAAAAAAAGCCAGATTGAATTATGGTTAAAACAGCAGGGCGTGAGCATTGATAGTTATCTTGCTAAATTTGATGCAGATGTTCCTCAAAAATTTGTTTATGATACTGTTTTGGGTTATATAAACGGAGAGCTTGATGAGAGATTCAGAACAGTAGCCAGAGAATTGATTTATGAGCCTATAGGAAATTACATCAAAGGAAAAAATCCTACTCTTGAGCACTATGATTCCACAAAGCCTGATAAAGAAATAGAAGTAGAAACAGAAAAATTCACTCTTAGAACTTCCATAAAAAGAAAACCTATAATCTCTCTTGAAGAATTCTTGCAGGATAGAAGGACAAGAATTGAAGATTTCTATGGTGTGATTTCTGATAGAAGCCCAGAAGAAATTGAAAGAGAAAATGAAAGAATAAAAAATTTAAGCAAAGAGGGAATGAAACAGCTTTTGGAATCTGAGAAAAGACGAACAAGAATTGAACAGGAAAGGATGGCGGGATTGTGGCAAACTGCTTGGACGCCTGATGCCGATTGTCCTTTGAACTTGCTTTTAGCTCAAGTCTATACTCCTGCTAATGCTGCAGCAAATGCAAAATGTTCTATCCCCCAAGAAATGATAAAATTAGTTGATTTGAAAGGAGTTCCATTAAACTTTAAGGGTGCAAGTACCGATTATGCTTCAACTAAAACTGTTAGGAATCCTGTTGGGAATCTACAGTATGATATATTCCATCTATGGAACTTCAGAAAAGAATTCATGGAAAAAATTATTGAAGAGACTGCTAAAGATGTTCAGAGAAATCCATCTCAAGATTTGAAAGATATAGAATCTATTATAAAAAATGGATATGAATCAAGAGACCCGGAAGTATGGGGGGAGTTAAGACTGAAGGCTCTAGAAATGCTTTCTCAAGATTTTATAAAGGACTTGTTAAAATCTGGCTATAAATTTAATTTCTTGGATACAACACCTTTCTCACCGTTGCTTGTGTGGGACAAGGACTGCAGCAGATTGATTGTGTTGAGGCCTTATGCCGAGAACTATCATTTCAGCGAATTTGAATCGGAATGGCACAAGGACAAGAAACTTGCGAGAACAGAAAGACAGATGAAAGATGATTTTTTCTTGAGGAATACTTATTATTCTAGAGTCAATAAGAGAACAGGATTAGGATTGACTCAGGTCATATCAGTTGAAGCTGATGACGAAGAAGAAGCGCGAAAACAATTGCAGATGTATTCTCTCACAAATATTTTCGGGGAAGTTCAAGTAAGAGAGTAAGAAGGTTTTTAAAATAAAATTACCTTTTTCTAGCATGGAAAAAAGAGGCATGACAGGTAAGACAAATAAGCGAGCCATGACTAATATAGAAATGATAATCGCCATGACAATCTTTATTTTTTCTGTCGTGCTCGTGATTTATTACATCTCGTTCATTGGATTGCGGCAAGAGCCATCAGAAGCTTTTCTTGATGCTTTGGAGCGCGAGTTCCGCGACGATGCCGAAGTCAGCTATAATGTGACTTATCTGAAGATTACAGCTGAAATAAGCGAGCTTTGTTTCAATCTTCCATTACATTCTGATTTTCCTAATGATAAAACTTTAATGTTCATAGAAAGTGGTGGCAATCCCGTTGATTTTGATATTGATGGCGGGCTTAGTGTAGAAAAAAAAGATGACAACAATTACAAAATTTATTCTTTCCCTTTCGAGATTACAACAAATCAGGGAGATTCTCCTAGCGGCTGCGCTGACTTAACAGAAGGAGATTATGAATATGGAGTGCCAATCTCGGACAAGATTTTTGCTGAAAATAATTTTATAGAATTAAGTGATCCACTGGAATTCCCTTATGGAAGTTTGAAAAACCATTGGAATTTCCAGAAAGATTTTGCGATTAATGTAAGTAATCCTAAAGGAAATGTGTTTAATGTGAGTGGTGTGAAGCCGCCGCAAGTTGCTGTTAAGGCAAGACAATTTCCAATTAGATTCATGGATACAGAAGGCGCGATTATCGGAGCGAATGTAAATATTCAAGTGTGGTGAAAATAAAAAAATAAAAAATGAGACAAAATAAAAAAGGATGGATTATGATTATTGAGGCAGTTATGGCTGTGCTGATTTTGTTTGGCTTTGTGTTTTTGGCGATGGCAAGACAAGCGCAGGAAGCCAAGGCATTCCAGGAAAAGCCCTCTTTTTACAATATAGCAACTGTGTTAATTGACAAGGCGCGAGGAGATGATAAAGTTAGGGGTTATGTTCTTGCAGAAGAAGAGGGTGAAGTAAACCAAATATTATGGAATTATCTTGTTATGATTAATTCGAGATATAATTCAACTGTTACTATACGCGGGGTTGACAAGGCATGTTCTTATCAGATGGAGAACAAGGACAAGGAAATTTATGCTGCGGACACAGTCTTTGCGGCAAGTCCTGCTGCGAGCGAACCAAAAAAACTTTGTATTTTTGTCTGGGAGAAGTAAAGAGTAAAAGGAGTAAAAAATGTATGAAAATTTTGAGCATAAAGCAGATATAGGTGTTAGAGGAAAGGCAAGCTCGGTCGAAGAGGCATTTGCCGAGGCTGCAAAAGCATTGTTTAATGTAGAAGTTGATGTGAAAAAAGTCAAGCCGAGCAAAAAAATCAAATTTAAATGCAGCGCCATGAATCTTGAAGAGTTATTTGTTGAATGGCTCAATTCTTTGCTGTCTCATGCTTCGCTGCGGGATATGGTTTTTTCAAAATTCAAAGTCAAGATTAAAAACACTAAAATTCCTGTTTTGTATGGAGAAGCCTTCGGCGAGAAGTTCAATGCAAAGAAGCATAATGTTAAGGGCGAGGTTAAGGGCGCGACATACTCGCAGCTTAAGGTTTATCAGGATAAAGGATTGTGGATTGCGCAGTGTATTGTTGATGTTTAAAATAAAAAAGTAAAATGGATATAAACAGATTCAAGAAAATTGATGATAATGAATGGGAAATCCCAGCGAGTGGCTTGATGAAAGTACCTGGAAGGATTTTTGCCTCGCGAAAGTTGATTGAGGAAATGGATGAAAAAGTCTGGGAGCAGGTCAGCAATGTTGCGACATTGCCTGGAATCCAGCGCGCTTCGATTGCCATGGCAGATGCTCATTGGGGTTATGGGTTTCCTATTGGCGGAGTTGCTGCGTTTGATGCTGATGAAGGTGGGGTTGTGAGTGTTGGCGGAGTAGGATTTGACGGCGGCTGTGGAGTTCGAGCACTAAAAACAGATTTGAAAGTTGATGAAGTTAGGCCGAAAATTAAAGAGTTAATTGATAAGTTGTTTGAGATTGTCCCTGCTGGTTTGGGGAATAGGGGCAAGATACTCTTAAAAGATAATGAAGTCAATGAACTTTTGCGCGAGGGCGCGAAATGGGTTGTTGAGAAAGGCTATGGAACTAGAGAGGATTTGGAATTCATTGAGGACAATGGAACCATCAAGGGCGCGATGCCAGAGGCTGTCAGCGCTTTAGCGATGAAGCGAGAGAAGAAACAAGTTGGCACGCTGGGCTCGGGAAATCATTATCTTGAAGTGTGTTATGTCGATGAAATTTATGATGACAATGCTGCGAAGCAGTTTGGAATTGAGAAAGGCCAAGTGTTCATGTGGATTCATTGCGGCTCAAGAGCTCTTGGACATCAGATTGGCACAGACTATCTGAAAGTTTTGGCTGAAGCTTCTCGAAAATATAATATTCCGATACATGAACGCGAGCTTGTCTGCGCGCCGATTAAAAGTGATGAAGGAAAAAGATATTTTGGGGCAATGTGCTGCGCGCTCAACTATGCATATGCAAACAGGCAAGTCATCGCGCATCTTGTGCGAGAGGGATTCAAGAAAATTTTTCCCAAAGCTAGAGTTGAGACATTTTACGAGGTTTCTCACAACTCTTGCAAGGCTGAGAGCCATAATATCGAGGGTAAGAACAAAATAGTTTATGTTCATAGAAAAGGCGCGACAAGGGCTTTCGGCCCGGGCCGCGACGAACTGCCTAAAGCATATCGAGCAATTGGACAGCCTGTCTTGATAGGGGGCACTATGGGAACTTTTTCATATATCTTGCATGGAACCCGCGAGGGTGAGAAGGGCTTTTTTTCAGCGTGCCATGGAGCAGGAAGAGCAATGTCAAGAACCCAGGCAGGGAAAGAGTTCAATGGCGCAAGTTTAATAAGAGAATTGGAGAAAAAAGGAATTTATGTTAAAGCTCACAGCATGGATGGATTAGCTGAAGAAGCCCCCGGAGCTTACAAGAAAGTTGAAGATGTTGTTGATTCAATCCACAATGCTTCGCTTGCTCGCAAAGTTGCAAGACTGAAGCCGATAGGCAATATCAAAGGGTAACTCGGGATTAATCCAAGATTAGTCAAGAGTGTAATAAATTTTAAATACTCAGAAATTGCTTATACTTATAATAATATAGTATATATAACATATAACAAAAAGAGATATAGAAATGACAATCCCTAACACCATTTCAAGAACCAAAGATTTCCGCAAGAGGAAGAAAAGAGAGATGTTCTTTGGCATGCCTTTTCAGCCGTTGTTTGTTTTTCTTTTGTTGATTCTTACATTGCTTATAGTCCCTCAGTCAAACTTGACACAACAGGAACTCGGGCAAAATGAGCAAAGGCAAGTAGGATTTCCTGTAACTACTACAACCATAACTGGAGAAGTTGTTAGCGGATTGAGCTTGAAAAAAATAAATTGGGAGCCTAACAAGGCTTTTGATGGAAATTTCAGTTTGATACTATACACGGGAGATTTCGTACCTGTTGACAGCAACATCAGCTTTAAGATTCATGCGATAAAATGCAAGAACTACTATACTTGTGATTTTGGCGAATTTGTAAAATGGGAATATTATGATATTAATACAAAGAAATGCAAGAACTATAGTTACAATGCAAGTGGATGGGAAAACTCGCCTTGGGAAGATGTCTGTGCAGATAATTATGCTACATATGAATGCGATGATTATAACAAAAAGTGCTGTGTCTCGGGAAATGGTTTAGGCGGGTATTATGCTAATCTTGTTTGTAGCGGCGGTAAGGAATGCTGGGACGAGTGTTCTGGAACAAGTCAAAATCAACTTATGTTTTTAGTTAATGCAATTACAAAATCTACAACTCCACACAGCGGCAATTATAGCACAGATCAAACTTATAAAAATGTGAATAATACTGGACAGACTTTTATTCCGAATCATGGAGCGGGGTTTGGTTATTGTTTTAACACTCAAGGCGGCGGAACAATTCCTTTGAACATCCCTAATGGAGCAAGTTATACTTTTGGAACTCAGCATCCTCCATCTGCTACTGGTTATGCTGTCCAACAACCTCCTGGGCCTGACTTGACTGTAGAATCAATTTATATTAAAGAGAGCGGGGGAGTACAGCCTCCTACAGGGATGGTTGCGGGCGCAGGAACAAAAAAAGTTTATGCCAGGATAAAAAATATCGGAACAATGGACGCGAATAATTTTGTTGTGCGCGCTGAGTGGAATACTGTCCCTTACATGCCAGGCATGGGCAATTTCAAAGAAGTTACAGTTAATTATCTTGGCGCGGGCCAGGAGTATGAGTTTGAAATAAATAATCTAGATTCTATTAGAAACATGGAATTAAAAGTTTTCGCGGATTATTATAACTCGATTGCTGAAAGTAATGAAGCTAACAATGAGAAAAAAGCTTATCTTGGATGCTTGGATTTTGATGATGGCATTAACAAAGAGATAAAAGCCAGATGTATAGATTTTAGCGGAGAACAAGAAGACAATTGCGATATGAATACAGAAAATTATCTTTTTGAATACACTTGCGAGCCCGAAGTGGGGGGGTATATCGGTGAGTCTTGTTATGCCAATCATGTTCTTTGCGAGCAAGGATGCGAGGATGGAAAATGTGTTCAGGCACAGCCCCAAAATTGCAAAGATAGCGATAATGGCAAATATCCTCTTATTTTTGGGACATGTTCAGATATGTTACCTTTAGAGAGGCAGGATGAATGCATTCCTAAAGAGCCTGGCAAAGTTAAAGAAGTGTATTGCAAGATGCCTGATGATGCTTGTGCTGAAGAAATTATGCTTTGTCCGAGCGGCACAACATGCATTAATGGCAGATGCACTTCTGAAATCCGAGCTAATTTGATTATAACTAATATTGAAAGAGTTTTCGGCCAAAGTAGCGATGTTGCGAGAATAACTATAAACAATACTGGCGAGGGGGATGTTACAGCAACTTATAATCTTACTATCCTTGTATATGATGGAACGAGCACAACAACCGAGAAATACACTCTTGGGCCATTGGCTGCGGGGAGAGGATACACCAAAGACAGCCAGAAAAATATAGCGGGGAAGACAGTTTATGTTACTGCTATCGCGGATTCTGACAATGACATTAATGAAGCAAATGAGAATGATAATAACTTAACTGTTTTGCTTCAGCCATATTCCTGCAAGAACTGGAACAGTGTTTATTATGTCAAGTTGAGTGACTTGAACCTGAAAACCCCGAGCTTAGAGGGAGCATATTACTTTAATGTCTCGTTTTATCACAAAAACACTTACATGAGCAGTCATTCTGTCACTTTTATTGTGACCAAGCCCCAGACTCACAAAGCCTGCCAGAATCATCAGTGTGTCTCGGTCTCGGGAAGCGGCAGTGATTCTTGCTCGAGCAGCTCTGATTGTGTTGGGGCAGGAGTGTGTAATGAGAACTGGTTGTATCGTGATTGGAGCGCATGTGTCTCGGGCAAGAGAACCAGGGAGTGTTATGATGCAAATGCTTGTGACACAACCGAAGCCAAGCCAACATTCTGTTTAGAACTTATGGATAAATTTATTGAATCGCAAGAGTGCTGTGAGTCATCATGGAGTTGCGATGAGTGGAGCGCTTGTTACGAGTATCAAGGCGGATTAATACAAAGTATGACTTGTAATGATGCCAACAGATGCAACTCGCAGAATGTAAGCTATGCTCAGCTTCGTGACTGCTGCTCTGAAAACTGGCAATGTGAATGGAGCCCATGCATCGGAAGCAAAGAGACTTTGATAT
This sequence comes from Candidatus Woesearchaeota archaeon, assembly GCA_964354405.1. Classification (GTDB taxonomy): domain Archaea; phylum Nanobdellota; class Nanobdellia; order Pacearchaeales; family UBA284; genus JAVZYK01. The sequence goes on from CAYGZP010000004.1 coordinate 8,611, forward strand.
GCCAAGAGACTAATGGTTGTGATACAGAGTTCATGAAACCTCAGGAAGAATCAAGAGCATGTCAGATTAAAACCATAACAAAACTTGCATGGTGGATATGGCTTATTATAATTGTAATAATAATCGCAATCACTTTGACTGTGTTGTTTATCACTAAAGTTATCAAATGGCCATTTGGAAAAAAGAAAGGAGAAGCAAAAGAATCAATCACTTCTGCGCGCGCGAGCGCTTATCCTGAACTTGCCAATTATATCAAGAGTGCCATGGCAGCGGGCATGAGCAAAGATGAAATTAAGAGAAAATTAACTGAAGCTGGATGGCCAGAAGACGCGATTAATTCGGAATTAAATAAATAATTGGATAAAGTACAAAATTATAATAAAATTTAAATAGCTTGCTTGTCCTTAATTAATATAACAAAAAGAAAAATGGTGAAAGAAAAAAAAGAAATTGCATGGGGAATGCCGTTTCTTCCATTATTAATATTCTTAGTGCTTGTAATCATTCTGTTGTTAGTCTTGCCCCTGGGTTTTTTAACACAGACAGGGCAAGTGATTAGTGGAATTGATTTGACAAAGGATAAATATAATCCTAATGAAAAGCTTCAAGGAGACGCCAACATAGAATTGAGATGGGGTGACTTGATTCCTGCTGTTACAAATGTCGAGTTCACAATAGACAGCAATGATACAACAATATCAAATATTGTGCTGCAGTTGCCAATGGCTATCGCTCTCTCTAAAACACCAACTTACGGAAACTTCACTTATGGGGCGTTCAGAAACATGAATGGCCCGATTGTCTCTGGAGATGGTTATGGTTTTGCAGCTTGTGTGATAAGGCCCTCTCCAAAACAAGCCACTACATACGCTGTTTCAGCGCCTTCTCCTATCTTGCCTGACCTGACTGTTACTAGTATTTATCAAGCTTCTGGCGGAACTGGCGGAATTACGCCAGTAGAAAGACTTTACGCAAAAATAGCGAATATAGGAACTCGAAGCACTCTTGATCCAAGCGCGCCTAGTCCTGGTGGGGGATTTATTGTTAAAGGATGCTGGTACGAGCCTTCAGGCATATCGCCAAGTTGCTTTTTTGAGCAAGAAGTGGGGGAATTAGATGTAGGCGATGAAATTACTTTGGACATGGGATCTCGGGCTGTTGAAGGCAAGTCAGTCCAAGTCATAGTTGATTATTATGGAGTGATTGTTGAAAGCAACGAATATAACAATGAATTAATAAAAAGTTTTGGCGGGTCTCAAACCTCCTGCAGTGATCCTGATGGCTTGGATTACTTTACAAAAGGAGTATGCTCTGATTCAAGTCCTTTGCTCATGATTAAAGAAGATTACTGCAGCGAAGATGATAACACCACATTATTTGAATGGACATGCCCGAATCCTAGCGGATTATGTGCCACTGTAGAATATACATGTCTTGCAGGATGTCAAAATGGCGCGTGTATGGCACAGGGGCCTAGCGAGACTTGTACAGATACAGATGGCGGCAAGAATTATTATAAAAAAGGAACCTGTAGTGATTTAGATATGCTTCCTGTTGTTCATGATGATGGGTGTTTAGAAGTGGGCGGTCCTGGAGATCCAAACATTGCTGAATGGTATTGCACTGGGAATAATTTAATTATGTGGGATAGTAAATGTAGTGAATGTTCTGCTGCTTATTGCAATTACAAAGGAACCAAGAGCGAGGGATGGTATACTAATTGCAACAGTGGCGGCGAGAAATTAATCAGATATGAATTATGCGATGGCAGACATAAATTCGCGCCAGTCTGCTTGTATCCAGAGACTAAGGGAGAGGGCTGGTACACAAGTGATGTTTGCGATAAAGAGGAAAGTTACTGTAATTATGGATGCAGTGCAGCAGCTTGCAAAACAAACCCTTATGAATGCGATGACTGGAATAATATTTATACAATTAATTTGTCGAAGTTAATTTTAAAGGCGCCTCAAGAAAGGGGAAGCTACACTTTCACTGTTGCTTTGACTCAAGAAGGCCCCTTGCCAGAGAAAACAATACTTTATTCGAGCAGTGAAACTTTTGAGACTACCTCTCATCGAGCCTGCCAAAACTATCAGTGTGTATGGGTTGCTGGCACTGGAAATGACCAATGTACTACCAATGAGCAATGTAAACAAACTGGTGGAGGCGGTGGCGGAGGCGGAGGAGGCGGAGCCTGCAATGAGAATTGGATGTATGGCTCATGGAGCACATGCATCTCTGGACAGAGAACCCGGGAGTGTTATGATGCAAGATATTGCGGAACAACCTATGCCAAACCTATTTCCTGCTTATCCTCTGGAACTAAATTCATACAGACAGAGAGCTGCATTCCTGGATGCCAGGAAAACTGGCAATGCGCTGATTGGAGTTATTGCAGCCAGGAGACTCAGGAGCAGACAACTGTTTGTGAGGAAATGAGCAGATGCAATCCTATGAATTATTCTTATGTCCAGATACGCGAATGCTGCATTGAAGACTGGAGCTGTTCGTGGGGCACTTGTAAAGATGGATTCCAAGACAAAGTATGCAAAGACAATAATAATTGCGGCTCAGAATTTACCAAGCCAACAGCAGAGCAGCGAGTTTGTAAGGCAAGAGCATGGGGGTTGTATGCAATTATTGCAGTGGCTGCAATTTTAGCTGTGTTGGCTGTTCTTTACGCAACAAAAGTTATAAAACTCCCCATAAAGGGAGCGAAAGTAGGCAAATCAGCTGAAGAAGAAGCCCATTTCACAGAAGTCAAAGTTTAATCACAGAAGTCAAGGTTTAATCACAGAAGTCAGGGTTTAATTAGAGCATTCTCGTAAGATTTATCACTGGTTCTAACTCAAAAAGATTTAAATATTACTTTTTCTTTGAATTTTTGTAGTGTAAAAATCCTAAAAGAGATGTAGTTGTAGAGATATCAGCTATATTTTGAACTATGAGTTATAAGAGATACATAAAAATTGGTGGCAAACTCTACGGGCCTTATGAATATCATAGTTATCGAGATGGTGATGGTAGTGTAAAAAGCGTTTATCTGAAGAAAACTCAGGAGAAAAACGCCTTATCAAAGAAAAAAAATCTTTATCCCAAGATTGTTCTGGCATTTTTTCTTGTTTTCGCGCTTTCATTGCTTTTCTTTTATCTTTCTGAAAAAAGTATGACAGGACACACGGTTTTGGATTTAGAGAAAGAAAAATTCTTTTTGAATGAAACAATCGGCGGCAAGGTGAAACTTTCTTTTGCAGAAGGCGAGTTCTATCCCGCAGATACTATAATAAAAATAACTTTTAATGGTAAAACTGAAGAGTTTACACTACAAGAGTTTCTTGCTTTGTCTGAAGAGCAGATTGAAAAGCAGGAACAAGATTTCTATATAGCTAATGCCCTGGTTCAGGGTTATGGAGAGGGCTATGGTTTCCAGGGTTATCAGAAAATCCCAGTGGATGTTTTCTTTAAATTAAGAATAAGCCCCCTCCTTGTTGAATTGCCTGTCTTGCCTGAAAATGAAACAAACATCACTTTGCCAGAAGAAAATATAACCTTGCCTGAAGAAAATGTTACTGAGCAGGGAGAGAATGTTACAGCGCCAGAAGAAAACGAAACAACAGAGCCAGAGGAAAATATTACAGAGCCTGAGCAACCCCCAATAGAAGAACCAACAGAACCTCCGGTAGAACCGCCTGTTGAACCCCCAGTTGAACCGCCAGTTGAGCCACCAGTAGAAGAGCCGCCTGTTGAACCACCAGTTGAACCTCCTGTAGAAGAACCAACAGAACCAGAACAACCTCCTGCTGAACAGCCCCCATCTGAACAACCTTCTGAACCGAGCGAGCCAAGTGAACCAAGCCCAAGTGAACCAGGAACAAGTGAAGGAGGAGCGAGTGAAGGAGGAATAACAGGAGCTGCGATAGGAGAGTTCTTTGAAGTTGATGGTGTGTGTTCTTTGGACGAGCCATTCATTTATGTTCTTGAAAATGAAACTGCTGAGCTTGTTTCAGATAGTGTGAGAACAGACAACTCAAGCTTGAATGATTCAGATGTTGATGTTCGGGTGAGACAGAATGAAGTTGAGGTTTCAACAGATTATGCTGATAAAGTTTATGGTTATGGCGAGGACTTTTTGACTGGCAATACTGAGATTATAGATATTGCTTTGGACATTTTCAATTTAACTGTTGCTGAAGAGGGAACTTATGTCTTGAGTATTGTTATGGAATATAATAATATAACAATTGCCCAGGCAGCCACAGAAGTTGAGTTTATCAATGAGACTCATGCCCCTATTTTAATTAAAAAGATTCCTGACATAACAATTTTGAAGAATAAAAAAGAAACATTGCATCTGGATAATTATTTCATTGATCCTGACGGCGATAATTTAAGCTTCAGCGCTGACGAAATTGAAAACATAAGCATAACTTTCGAGGAATCGATAGCGGAAATTGTCCCTGATGAGAATTTCACAGGAACTCGAGAAACAAAGTTCTATGCGAGCGATGGTGAAAACATCTCGGAAAGCAACTTGGTTGAAATTAATGTTGTTGAAGTAATAAATATCACAAACTACACTTACTACACAATAAGAATTGTTAATAAAGACAGCGAAATTTATGATGAAGTTTCAGTCAACGAGTCTAGTGTAAGTTTAGAACTCAGCAAATTTGAAGATGGTTTTGGATTGATTGTTCTTGGGGGGAATGAGCCTGAAGCGCCAACTTTGCCGATTGAACTGCCAGTCGAAGAGCCTGAACAACCTGAAGAGCCTATTGAAGAGAATGAAACAAATATTACTTTGCCAGAAGAAAATGTAACGCTTCCTGAAGAAAATATTACTGTGCCGGGAGAGAATGTTACAGCGCCAGAAGAAAACGAAACAATTATTCCTGAAGAACCAGGGGAAAATGTTACTGAGCCTGAAGAAAATATTACAGTACCGCAACCGCCAAAAGAGGAAGAGCCAATAATCGAGGAACCCATAATCGAAGGGCCCGCGGAAGAAAACATTTCAGAGATAGAACTTCCACTTTCAGGGATGGCGATTTTGGGAGAGTTGGGAGAGAAGATTTACAGTTCACAGATTAATTTCTCAGCTTTAGCAAATGAAACTGTAATTCAGATTGACGAGCCGACAGAATCTCAAGTAACTCAGGGCATTGCAACAGAGATATTTGCAATTGAGCCAAGTGATGAGATTACAATCGAGAATGCCACAATTACATTAACAAAATTAAACAATACAAATATCACAAAGATTGTTAAGTGTGATGAATGGAACATAGAAGAATTTGATTGTGATGGGGGGTGGCTCGAGACTAATATTAGCTTTGAGCAAGACAATGAAACTGTCAAGTTCAATGTAACTGGATTCAGCGCTTATGCTGGTGCGACTGTGATGAACCTAACGAATATTACAATAACTTTAATCTCAAACACAGGACAGTGTCTTATAGATTGCGAGGCAATCATTGATGTTTACATCCCCGAGTCTTATTTCTTGGGCAAGGAAAAAATAAAATTGAACAAATTGTCCAAAGGAGCATCGAAACTTGTTGAGGATAAAGAAGCAGAGCTGGAACAGGACTTTTTGACTGGCCAGGCAGTTGGCGAGGAGGAAGGGGAAGAAGTCGCGGAAGAAAATGAGTTGAAAGTTGACAAGGATAATTTCTTGGATACTAATTTGATTGATTTGTGGTTCCTGGAGACTGAAAATGCCAAAAAAATTGATGCTTTCAGTGTTGAAAAGCAGGTTGTTGTGAGCAAGAATGGCATTAATATCAGTGAGTGGAAACCTTTGCTTAACGAGGGCTTGAGCGCAGGACACAATATTTTGAGGGTTGCAGCGAGAAGAGAAGCGACTGTCGGCGATAACAATTTGGATTGGAAAATAAGTTTGAATGCTTCTGAACTTGGCAGCGATTATTACAAAGAGCCTGACTGGGCATGGTGGAACTCGAGCTGGGCAAAAAGAGTTCCAATAAAAGTTTATGGTGTTGGGGATAATAATTATACTGTGAGAATGAACTTGAGCTATGACAGCGACATGCAAAATGATTTTGATGACTTGAGATTCACAGATGATGACAACACAAGTGCTTTGGATTACTGGATTCAGGAAAAAAGTAACAGCGCTTGGGCGATTGTGTGGGTTGAAGTCAAAGACACAGCCTCTTTAGCTAATCAAACAATCTATATGTATTATAAAAATCCCAGTGCTTCAGCTGGAAGCAACATCAGCAAAGCGTTCTTGTTCGGAGACGATTTCAATGACAACAGCATCTCGAGCTCGTGGATGAACAATACTGGCCCAATGTATGAGCAAGGAGGAATTATTTTTATGAACACTAGCTCAGGGAGTGGGGAAGCTAAAATTTATATCAATACCACTGGGGGGATTACTGGCAACTTTGCTGTTTTGGCGAAGATGCGACCAGATTCTTTGACTGGCGACTATAGAATGGGAGTTTCTGCGAAACACGATTGGAATGGCGTAGGCGCGGGCTATAATACATTAGTTAAGTATGATAATCTGAGTGCTGTGATTTTCTTAGATGATGGGGGTGAGACCCCGCCAGTTTGGGGCAACGAGGCTTGGCCTGGTTTTACTTTCTCGACAGCGACATGGTATTGGTTTGAGATGAGCATAGTCCCTAGTATGATGTTCGGAGATGATTTAGAAGGGCGAGCATGGCAAGTTGGCTCGGCAAGGCCCGCTTGGCAAATCACTCAGACTTGGAGTACAAGGAGCGGCGCAACAGCAGGAGTTAATCCTGGTTATGATGGTTATTCTGCTTGGGACGACTTTGTCTTGAGAAAATATGCGATTACTGAGCCAATTGTTTATATCGGCGGCGAAGAAGGGGGGTGTGTAGGAGCAACTCAAGTTTTTTTCTGTGGAGATACAATTAATGAAAGTTGCACCATGAATTGTAATTTGAGCATCAGCGGCGGGACTTGCTTTACGATTGGGGCAAGCAATGTTGTGATTGAAGGGGCGAACTATGCTATAACTGTAGAAGTAATTGGGGGAGAAACTGGGAATGGGGATTATGGTATTTTAGTGAATGGTTATAATAATGCAACTGTTAAGAACTTTAAAAATATCAGTGGCTTTATTGAAGGGATTTATTTAAATAATTCAAATAATTCAGAAATAAATAATGTTACTTCTATGACAAATACAAGGGGCTTTAGATTTTCATATAGTTATAATTCCAAATTGTTGTATAGCAATGGTTCGGATAATAGCGATTGTGGGATATATTTAGACTCTTATTCTAAAAGTAATAATTTGTCTCACAATTACTTTTACAAGAATGATTTTGGCATTGAGGCAGATATTAATTCAGGAAGTCTCCAAATTTTCAATAACACTATCATAAATCAGAGTACCAGGGGTATTTGGCTGCTTGGCACTAACAATACAATTAGGAATAATCTAGTTTACAATAGCTCTAGCGATGGAATATATGCTATTGGCCCGAGCACTATCGAAAATAACATAGCAAATAACAATAACCGCGGGCTCTTTTTGAGTGAAAGTTCAAACAGCAATATTACAAACAATACTTTTAGTTCAAATCAAGACACTGGCATATTCTTTTCATCAAGCTTCAATAATACCGCTCGTTACAATATTATGGCAAATCAAGCATATGGCATTTATTTCTCATCTTCAAATGGAAGCTTGATTTGGGATAGCAATATGACAACATCCACTACCCAAGACATTTATTCAGATACTGAAACTAACAACAACACTTTCCTGAATGTCTCGTTCAACAAGAGCAATGTTCAGATTGATGGCGGCACAATTTATGTTCAGTGGTACATGGATGCGAATGTGACTTATGCCAATGGGACTGCGGCCAATCAAGCGTATACTACCGCCTATGATAAAGATAATGGCCTGACATTCAATGTAACTACAAATTCTTCTGGCTACATCACAAGGCAGAATGTCACTGAATACATGGAGAACTCGACTGGAAAGAATTATTATACAGACTATTCTGTGAATGCAACCAAGGGAACTAACAAAAGTGAAACTGATTTGATTAATTTAACTACAAACTATATTTTCGGAAGCAATGGACCGGTAAATTTGACAATTAATGAGCTTGGTTGTGTGGGCGCAACCAGAACATTCATCTGCGGAGAAACTGTAACAGAATCATGCATTATGAATTGTAATCTGACAGCAGGCAATCCTTGTTTTGATGTCGGCGCGAGCAATATTGTGATTGATTGTGCAAATTATTATATCCAGAGTGGCCAAATTGGCATAAAAATCAATAATCAAAACAATGTTACAGTGAAATATTGCAACATAAATGCTACAGGAGCGATTCCGGATATAGACGCAAGCATTAAGACATATAACATGAGCAACAGCAGCATTATCCATAACACCATCACTTATGGCAATGGGTGGGCTCTATACATAGATACTGGCGCGAATAATACTGTATTTAATAATACTTTATCAAACAAAGGATTAACCGGGCTTCGTATAGATAGCTCTGTTTCTGGTGATAATATAACTAATAACACAATTAATAGTAACTCGTATCACGGAATCTATATGCTGAATTCAAATAACCACACCTTTGTAAATAATATAGTGAGTAGCAACACGCAACAAGGAATGTATTTAGGGTCTAACAACACTGTTATCAATAACACGGTTAATAATAATGGATTTAAGGGGATAACTATCGCGAGTTATAATGTCGTGACTGACAACACAGCAAATAACAATGGACAAGACGGCTTACAGATAAGCGGGTCTAACAACACCATCACAAACAACACAGCAAGCTCAAATAGTAATTATGGAATCCATGCAAGTTCAAGCTCTAATAACCAATTTACTAACAATACTGTTTATAATAATACTCTCTGGGACGTTTATATTGACGGGGCTATAAATAACACTTTCACAAACTTGATAATAGCTGGCCAGACTGTTGATACTTACCAGACAAAGATTAGCTTTACTTATTCTGGAAATTTGAGCATTCGTGGCGTTTCAAGTCCGTCTGCTGATACTTCTGGATATAGGAACATAAGCAAATATGTCAATGCTACAAACATAACAGCAGGATGGTTGTTCTTGAATGTCAGCTATAATGCCACTGATTTGGGCTATATAGTTGAAAATACACTTAGCATGTCAAAGCACAATGGCTCTTGGTACACAAATCCTGCTATGTTTGCAAATGCATACGGAGTTAATACTTCTTTGGATTATGTCCATGCTAACATCACAAATTTTGGAAGCATATTCGCGCCCATGGGGAGAGCAACAATCACGAATTGCACTAATGGTTGTTTGTATGTTAAAAATATCACAGATGCAAATAAAACCATATTTGACAAATTCGGCAACGTGGACTTGGCTGGCTTCTTGACACAGAACAGTGTAGGCTCTCCTGATGGAAGTGACTTGATTTTCAGGGATACTTCTGATGCAGATGTTGCGTGGGTGGATGATGCAACAGGCAACATGAGATTGAAAGGAGCGCTATCACAAAATAATGGCGGTTACTGCTCGCCGCCTGCCAACAGTTTTATAATCAAGGACAACAGCAGTAATTGTGTCGCTTATATAGACTCAGATGGAAACTTGTGGCTTAAAGGAGCACTTGTCGAAAATGCTGCAATCTAGCTCTTAGCTGATTTTTCAAAAAACTTTTCCCTTTTTTCTGTCTTTTTAGTGTTATCTAAATTCTAATGTATGTATTTACAGCTATCCATAAAAGATTTAAAGAAGCGAAACAGCGAAACATTTATAAATAAGTATGTAAATACATATAAATGGTAAAAGAGGCAAGTCTGCAAAGCCATCGTATTTCTGGGAAGACCAAGGCGACAATTGTTGTATACAATGAGACCTGGAAAGAATTCAAGAAGCTTGCCATAGACAAGGAAATGAGAATTTCAGAGCTTCTTCAGGAGCTTGTCAAATCTTATTTGAAAAACGGGGGTAAAAAATGAAAAGTAAAGGTTATACTATAATATTATTGCCCATATCTTTAATAATATTGATTTCAGCCTTGGCATCGTTGGCATCGGCAGCAGACCCCGGGCATGGAGCATCTGTAATTGGCTCTGGAACTTTTGAATCAGGCAACTATACTTTTCCCGCATGGTTGAATGTAAACTATATTGCTATTCCAAACAACAGGGAAATGTTAATGATAAATGAGAAAGTTTATAAACTTGAAAAATATATTTATATTAACATACACCCCGGCGATTCGAAAGATTTGCCGGATGATTACTTTTTATTTAATTCTTTTTTGGGAGGTGCATTATGGAAAAAACTTTAGTTTTTATTGATGGAGGATTTCTTTCAAAATTAAGTAAATATTTTGGCGGCGGGACTTATTTAAGTTATGATATAATAACTTTTTCTAAAAACTTGGCTAGAAAACAGAATCTCGAATGTAAAAATATTTATTATTATAATGCTTCACCATTTAGAAGTAATATACCTACTAAAGAAGAAACTGAAAAATATGAAAAATATCAGAGATTCAAGAATAATTTATTAAGAAATAATATTATTATAATTAGAGAGGGAAGATGTCAAAGATTGAAAGTTGATGGAAAATTTATTTATGGGCAGAAAGGCGTAGATGCTTTGGCGATTATAGATTTAATGTCTGTTCCTTTAGAACATAAAGAGATAAAAAACGTTATATTGATAGCTAATGATAGCGATTTTGTTCCTGCTATTGAGAAAATTAAACAATTGAATATAATGGTAATTCTTTATACATATTATTCCAAAAAGAGAGAAAGCTCTTTTTCAAGAAGTAACGAATTATTGCAGACTGTTTCAAAATACGTTAAACTAACAAAACAGGATTTTGATAATGCTCTATTGAATGTTACAAAAGAGGAGGCGTTATCAAAATGAAATTTAATTATAAATCGATTAATTTGTCAATATTTGTATTACTCTTCTTTGCTTTAGCAATATTCATGACTGCTTTAGCGAGCGCAGCAGACCCCGGGCATGGAGCATCTGTAATTGGCTCCGGGACTTTTGAATCAGGCAACTATACTTTTCCCGAATGGTTAAATGTCACAGGAGTTACAATAGTTTCGCAAGGGATAACTGCTGGAAAGGGATTATTAATTGGAAATACAGGCGGGGGATTGTATGCTAATAGAATAATGGGTGATGGTTCTCACCTTTATATTGGCTTAAATGGCGACGGAACTGGAACTAATGGATTATGGATTTTAACACATGGAGGCACAGGCAAATTTTTCTTTAGAGAAGATGGAAAAGTGACTATCGGTTCAAATTCCCAACCAGCTTACACTTTAGATGTTCAGGGAACGGGAGCTTTTTTAAACAATTTAACAGTCGACACAAATGTCTTTCATGTTGATACAGTAAATAACACAGTCGGCATCGGAACGGTAACACCTATGACTTATGGGGCGAAGTTAGCTGTTGTCGGCGCAGGGGTTGGCAGGGGAATTGTAGCAACAAGCGATATTGAATCTTATACAAAAATATTTGCCCCCCAATTAACTATTGACAGCATACCTTCCACCTATGGTGGGGGTAATTTAACTATCACACCAATTACATCTTTCAGCAACAACGTCGGCATAGGGACGACGAGTCCGGGGGCTACATTGCATGTTCAGGGAACGGGAATAGTCTCAACAAGCTTAAGAACGAACTCTCTACAAGATTATGGTGGCAACCTCACAATTACAACTGTAGGAAGTGGTAGAGATATTGCATTTAGCCCTGCAAATGTTCAGCAAATGAGGTTAGAAGCATCAGGTGGTCTTGCTCTCGGTTCTGGTTATGTGGGAACTGATCCTGGTGCTGGGAATATGATAATCAGCGGCAACGTCGGCATCGGGACGACGAGTCCGGGTGGAAGACTGGACACTGTTGG
>CAYGZP010000005.1:0-18997 GCA_964354405.1 Candidatus Woesearchaeota archaeon
GTAATGACTTGCATTAAAGAGATGACTGATGAAAAAACAATTGCTGAATTAAGAGCTTTTGTTGATGATGTTATTGAGATTGGGTAATCAAAAAATTTCTGTACATGGATTGGTTCTATTTAACTTGTATGGTAAAGATGCAGAGTTCATGTGATAAAGAACTCAGTTTATCATCGGTAAAATCAACAAAAAACCATTAAATTCGATAAATTTATAAGTAAAAACAAACAAGATATAATAGGAAAGTAGTGAGGAAAAAAGAAGAAAAATGGGTGAATCAATAGGCATTTTGAGCATTAAAGGCGGGGTGGGCAAGACAACAACAACTGTTGCTCTTGGAGCTGCCTTGGCACAACAGGGAAAAAATGTTCTCTTGCTCGATGGAAATTTCTCGGCTCCAAATCTCGCATTGCATTTAGGCATTGTGAATCCCCAAACATCTTTATATGATGTTCTCAACAGCAAAGCCAATGCGCTCGGCGCAGTAATCCAGACAGATTATGGCTTTGACATCATTGCAAACCGCTTAGCTTTCAAGAAAATATTTTATCCAAGCTATCTAAAGCTCAAGGAAAAAGTCCAGCATCTCAAGTATCATTATGATGTTGTGTTGATAGACTCCTCGCCATCACTCGACCACGAGACTTTAGCAGCAATGATGGCATCAGACAAAATATTAATTGTGACAACTCCTGATCACGCGACTCTTTCATGCACCCTACACGCGGTAAAAGTCGCAAAGCAGAAGAAAGTTCCAATCATCGGACTTGTGATTAACAAAGTTTATGGCAAAAAATTTGAGTTAAGCTTGCCACAGATAGAGGAAATCACAGGAGTTCCTGTTTTAGCTGTAATTCCTCATGAACTTACAATTCCTCAAGCTTTGTCAGAGCTAAGGCCCACCACAACACAAAGCAAAGAAACCGATGCTGTTGTGGAATACAAGAAGCTCGCTGCGTTTCTAGTAGGCGAGACATACAAAGACAAAAGATTCAAAACTCAGTTCAAGAATTTGTTCTCAAGCAAAGTTTCAAAGCAAGAAATCAACAGGCAGAAGATATAATTGCAGAATATTTGACAAACCCCTTCTTTCAATTTCTCATATCACTTCTCTACTCACTCACTTCCAGCTTTTCTTTCTCTATAATCTTCTTCTCTGTTTCAGTAACATTTTCGTTATCTCTGATTTTCTCAAGTTCTTCAGGAAGTTCTTTCTTCGGCTCAAGGCCTTTAAGCCACACATTTATCTCGTAAAACGGTTTTTCCTGCTCCAAGAATATCTTTTCCTGGGTGTCCAGATGCAATAGGGGAAGAAAACAAGCAACTCTCTCGGTTTTGTCGATTCCAGCAAGCTCAGTAAAAGTCAAGAACTCGTTTGATTTTTTTCCTGTAAAAAAATTCTTTATTTTTTGATACAACTCTCTAATTTTGGCTCTTATGTCTATGGTTTTTCTTGGCAACACAAAGCCCATGTCATAATTGACTCGTTTCAAGGACAATTCTTTCTTGATTCTTCTGTGTTCTGTGTTAATTGCCTTGTCCAATGCTCCCATTAACTCTTGCAATGTTATCTTTCGAGCCCGAGGCATAGGAGTTCTTGGAAGAATCTCATAATCTTCATTAGCAAAATCAATCATGCTGTTCGAATCAATAAGCTCGCTCGCATTGACTTTTTTCTTCTTGTCGAACAGAATCTCGTCTATGGAAAGTATGTTCTCATGCAAAAGCTGGCTTTTCATCTTCAAGAGTATCGCTGCAGCGTATATTATCTTGCTCGAGATAAAGAAAACCTGCGCCTGCTCGAGCTGCTGGAGTCTCTCAAGATATTTTTGTGTAAGCAAAGTCAAATCAATATCCCTTGGATCGAGCTGCTCTGTCTGAATCAAATCATAAATTATCGCCTGCCACGAGACTTCTCTAGAAACAAGCATGTCATAAAGCTGCTCCTGGCCAACTTTATTGTTATCGCGCCTCTTTGTCATGGTTATTCTTGGCTTTTCCGACTTAAAAATCTAATCCTGCGCGCCATGAACGCCATGAAACAACTATGAAATCGTAGAAATCAGTAACTACTATACAATTACTACAAACCGAAAGATTTATAAACTTCTGAGACTACTGAATACTATCACCTCTTTTTACCCAGGAAAGGCTTGAGGGGCGTCTACTTGATTTTCCCAAGAGTCTTTCCCAGGGTTTTTAATGTTCAAAATAACACAAAATTAATATTCAATTTATTAATAAAAACTGAGGTTTTTAGCGGACTAAGCTATTATCTTTTTAGATTCTGGCCCCGCTTTTTATTTATAATCATTTATTCTTTGAGAATTATCCCACAATCACCCAAGATATTGTGTTTTTCTCTTCTCAGCCACAGTCGTTTCAATTTTGTTCTTTTTTTCCTTGCTCCTGATTTCTCTGTCAAATTTTTCAAGACTTTCGCCAAGAGCTTTCAACAAAGCATCAGCAGTTTGCTTCGAGACAACTATCCTAGCAACAGCAGAGTGGCTTAGCGTGTCAACGAATATTAAGGTTACATGCCCTTCCTTCTGAACCTTTTTGCCTTTCTTCCCGCTGTCATGAGTCTTTATTATATTAGCAACTATAACATTATCCGAGAATATAGGAATAGCTCTCTTGATATCAATAGCTATCGATTTCTCTGTTTTTTGCTCAGCCATTTTACATAGTTAAAATAAAAATAAAAAAATAAAAAGAAAAATAAAAACAAAAATTTACTGCCCTACTTTTTCTTCTTGCTGTAGTTTCTAATAAGCTTTGTTACCCCAATGATTAACACTATCAATGGAAGAACCCATGTCAGTATCCATGTTGGCAACACTATGCCAAACGCTGGCAATAACAAAAGAATTCCTATTAAGGTTACAAGCCATGCAGTCAATTTTGCCATTTTACCTCCTTTTTCTATTTATATTTTTTGATAAAATCTTTTCCTAAAAGATTTATTTGATGATATAGACAAGTTTTTCCCCTTTTTATTTCTTTTCTTTGTGTTCCTTGGGTTTTTTCTCTTCTTTCTTCTCTTCCTTTACTTCAGGCTTGGCTTCGTGAACATCTCTTGTCTCAAACTCAGTATAATGACATCTCCCACAAAATAAACGATTTTTATGTTTTGAAAGAAAAACTCCTGCTCCGCACCTTGGGCAGAATTTTGCGGTTCTTTCTACATGCTCGCCAGAGATTTTATACTTCTTCCATCTTTCGCTGGGCTTCCTCGGCTTTCTTTTTATCTTTCCTTGCGGTTCTTTTCCCATTTTTTATTTTTTAATATTTATTTTTTATCTCCGCTCGCCTGAGCTGCTTGAGCTTCTCCTTTCTTTTCTTTTTTCTTTGGTTCAAATTTTTTTAAAGCTTCTGCAGATTCGTAAACATAAACAATTGCATGGACATCTTTCTTTCCATAAGCTTGTAGCACTTTCTTCACGACAATCAAGTCAGGAGATTTGTTAGTTGCCTTGGAAACTTCCTGTCTCACATATTCATTGGAAGGAGTAGCTGTGGTGTCTTCTATTTTTACATATAATTCATATCTTTCCACTAAAGGCTTGTCGTCTTTTTTTTCAATCTTGAATTTCATTTTTTGTTAGTTTTTGATAAAATCTTTTTCTAAAAGATTTATTTTCCCTTTCCTTTTGTTATAATGTTATTGATAATTTAAGCTTTGATAGCGTAAGTGCCTTTTTGTTTCACACCCATATGCTTAGCAATCTCACTTTCCTCTGGCTTTAATATAACTACTTGCCCTTTCCACGACTCAGTCAACTGGGTGCTCTGGCACAATGGACATTTGTCCCCGCTCTCCACAAGCACCTTACACTTTTTGCAAGCTTTTTTTCCTTTTTTCATTTTTATTTTTCAAATATTTATTTTTTCTTCCCCTTTCCTTTGCCCTTTTCTTCCTTGCTTTCTGCTCTTGCAAGTTTATCCGCGACAATCTTCGCTCTCCTCTTGTCATCTGCAATCCACTCGATTTTGCCTAAGCCAGGCTGCCTCATTGTCAATCCTATTTTTGGCGGCAAGGTTTTATAGCTCACTGAAACTATTTTAGCTATGCACAAATCATTCTTTCTCAATGCACGTTTTGAATTCTTGCCGATGAGCGCATCGCTCTTGCTGAAGCTTACATAATCATCCATTGTCTGGCTGATATGAATCATCGCTTCTAAAGCGCCGAGATTCATGAAAGCTCCGAAGTTTGTAATCTGTGTGATATGTCCGTAGACAAGCTCCTGCAGAACAGGCTTGAAAATAAGCAACTTGAATTCAGCCTCATAATAAGCGGCCGCATCTCCAGGGATGAGAATGCCTTCGCCGACACTTAAAACATCCAACACTGCAATCACAGAGCCCAAGTCCTCGTCGATATAATTTTCGAAGCTTTTCTGAAGTTGTTGTAGAACAGCTTTCTTGACAGGCAAGCCAAAAAGCTCTGGCTCAACTCTTATATGATCTGCAATCTCAACGATATAAAACATTTTACGAATATATTTATCTATGTTTTAGGGCGTTTTTAAATCTTATTATATCGATTAACAATTTTTAAAGCATTTCTCTGATTCTTCCACTTCAATGATTTCAAAGCCCCTGAATAGCCCATCCACTTGAAATTGTCATGCTCTCTCTTGCTTATCTTAACTCGAGCTTTCCTAACCCCACATCCAAACAACACATAACTGAAGCCTTTAACTTTTCTCTCGTGTCGCGTTTTCTTGTCATAAACAAACTTGCCTTTGAATGAAAATTTCTTCAAGTTTGTGACTTTCAATCCGGTTTCTTCTTTCACTTCGCGCGTCACAGCATGTTCATATCTTTCATTTGCAAGCAAGCCGCCCTTGGGAAACTCCCATCCGCTCCAATGAAGTTTTCTGTGTAAAAGCAAGTATTTCTCGCCAGAGTACACAACACAAAACACCCCCTTTCTATATGTCTTGTATGGCATCTTACCAATCCTGATCATTATACCCCCCTTCTTGTCTCAATTTACAATTTACTTTATCACAATTTCCACAAGGTCCGAATAATACTGCGGATTTTATCCATTTCTTTGGAAGTTTGTTTAAAACATTTAATATTAATCTTGAATTTCTTTCAATTTGATTTTTTGAAATATTCTTTAGGTTAGGGCACGATTTTGAAGTTATGACCCTCAATTTATTTTTATATAAACAATAGTCAAGAGGGAATAAACGGCAGTCAAAAGGCCTATTCTTCTCGATAGAACACAACCCCCTAAAAAGAAATGGACAAGGTTGTTTAATGAGTTCAATTTTTTGACCATTAACATTTTTTTCATGAATATAATTTGTTATTTTTTTAACTCTCTCTATTAAAAATTTGGATTCTCCTGGGAACAGTACTATATCCCCTGCTCTTTGACAGCAAAAAGAATCACAATTTCCACAATGGATATTCCCCTTGTAATCTTGATAAATCTTTTCAAAATTTAACATTTTACTTGAGATATTTCTTTTGTCTTATCTTTATTATATCGATGTTTAGCTTTTTTGCTCTCGCGCTCAACTCTTTGTCCATCGTGCCAATCATCGCGCCAATTCTTTTAGCCACGAGCAGTATAGCATCATCTGTCTTGCCTTCTGCTTCCTCAATTTTTGCCTGAGTTCCTTGTAAAAACAGCGCAGCAACAGTCGCAGCTGTCCTGTCTTCGACTTTTGTCTTCTTATCTTTGCTCAATTTCTCCAACTCATCAATAATCTGCTGCAATGTGACAAGCTTGTAGTTTTCCAACTCATCCAACAACTTATATTTCACAAGATAAATCAGAAAATTAGTATCAGGAACCAACAATTGCATTTTCTCCAGCATTAACCTCTTTTTTCTCAATCTCTTTATTCTCTTTATCCAGATTAAAATAATCAAAGAATCTGTCGCTCACGTTAAGCTCATAAGTTCTTCCTGCTCTTTTTGACTTGAGCAACCCACATTCAATAAAATGCTTGATATGATCATAGGCTTTGTTCCCGCGGATTTTCACGACAACGCTCTGCTTGATTGGCTTCTTGTATGCAATTATAGCCAAAGTTTCTTGCTCAGCTTTGGTGAACTCGCTCTCGCCTGTTGCGATTTTATTGATTAGCGAATGAAACTCTTGCTTTACATCCATCTTCCACAACTCCTGTCCTTGTAACTCTTGTTTCAAAAGTGTCAATCCACTTCCTTCCCTGTCATATCTCTTTTTAATCTCTTGCATGAGCTCCTTGACTGTCAGAGGATTCACGCCTGTAAACATTACAATATCATCTGTAGTTAAATAGCGCGCCGCAAGAAACAACACAGCTTCTATTTTTTTTATCGCTTCTCTATTTTCTGCCATTTTCTGTTTTTTATTTTGTTCTATATTGCAAATCTCAATATGGCTCCTAATCCACCCTTGATATGGCTGAACTGGATTCCTTCATCTGTCTCGACTGAAACATAAACAACCTCTGCCGCAATTGCCTTGGCTTTCTTCTCTAACTCGCTTGCTTTCTTTTTATCAAATGAAGTTGAGATGATTAAAGTGTCAACAGCCCCCATTTCAAGAGCTTTCTCGACAGCTTCTAAACCATAAGCTGCTTTTGTCTGCTCCTTCCCAAGCAGATTGAAAAATCTTTCCAATAACTTTTTCTCTTTTGTAATGGCCTCTTCTGCAAGCTCTTCTTTAGCTGATTCTACAAGATGTGTCAATCCTCTTTCATCTGTATAACCCACATCTTTGATAGCAACAATTTTTCTCTGAAGTTCAGGAGTCAAGTTTCCCTCCTTGAGCCATTCTTCTTTTGTTGGCCCTGGCCCCCCGACAATGATTCCTTTCAACTTTGGCAGTTCATAAAATAATGTTTTGGCATGTTCCGAGATCCTCCTATAGAACTCTTTGGCGATTTCTTCAGTAAGGCGTTCAAATCTTTGACTCGATTGACCGCCAGCACGCTGCTTGCCAGGCACTCCACTTGATAATTTTCTCAAAAATTTGATGCTTTTGCCTTCTAACAAACCAAAAGTCGCTTCTTTTCTGTCCAAAACAAGCAAGCCATAAACTTTTGTTGCTTCGAGCATTTCTTTGAGGGGCTCGAGAACAAAAGTCTGATCGCATCTGTAGAACTTGGTTTTCATCGGATGCGGGGGCTCAACAGCCCATATTTTAATGTCGGGCTGCCCTTCTGTCTTGCTCACATTGCCGCAGAATATAGCCATTCCATTCTCAGGCAATCTCTTGTAAAGTTTCAAGTGTCGCATGATTTTCTCAAGAGCATCAATGACATTAGTCCGAGTTGCTTTGCTCTTGATGTTCATTGCTGTACTTTGTTCCGAAAGCAATTGAGAAGCTATTTGATTTATACTATAGCCCGCAGGCGCATAAACAGTGATAAGTTCAGTATGCCTTCCTCTGTAACTCTCAAGCTCTTCAATAAGC
Organism: Candidatus Woesearchaeota archaeon; assembly: GCA_964354405.1. Lineage (GTDB taxonomy): Archaea > Nanobdellota > Nanobdellia > Pacearchaeales > UBA284 > JAVZYK01. The sequence goes on from CAYGZP010000005.1 coordinate 7,433, forward strand.
TCTTGCAGCTTCGCTTTGTCTTCTTCTTCCATTTTTTATATTTGGATTAGTATTTGATAGTTTAAAAATTTCTCTAAAATAAGCTACAATAACTTGATGTCAAACTTTCCTTCTTTGATTTCTTTTGCACTTGTGACTGCTTTCAAGTCTTCGAGCACTGGTTTCAGTTCTTTGAGCTTTTCCTTTTCAATTGTCAAGATAATTTCTGTCTTGAGGGATTTCTGTGCTTTTGATTTGAACTGCCTGACATTATTGATTATCTCGCAAGCGACATCGCCGATTTCTTCAATTTTGTTATTGATGAGCGCTTTGTCAAACTTAGGCCATTCGCATAGATGAATACTTTTTATTTTTTCCTTTTCGTTTGTCTTGAAATATTCCTGATAAAGTTCTTCTGTTATGAAAGGCAGGATTGGTGCGAAAAGCTTGAGGAGAGTCAAGAGAGCATTGTATAAAGTGTATTGAGCTGAGATCTTTTCCTGCGCGCTTCCCTGATAAATCCTTTTCTTTATGATTTCAAGATAATTATCGCAGAAAGTCTTCCAGAAAAATTGTTCTGTTGCTGATTTCGCTCTTGAGTATTCGTAATTATCAAATGCCTCACTGCATTCCTTGACAAGTTTATTGAGTTTTGACAAAAGCCACAAGTCAAATGTCTCTAATTTTTTTGGCTTAGCCACATTTTTCAAGTTAAGTGAGACAAATTTCGCAGCATTCCACAATTTTGTGACTGTTTTTTGTCCCGAGACTAATTCTTTCTCCTGATATTCAACATCTTCGCCAAGTTTGCTCGAGGCTGCCCAGAATCTCAAAGCATCAGAGCCATATTTTTCCATGATATCGCGGGGCTCTACAATATTTCCTTTGCTCTTCGCCATCTTTTCGCCGCGCAATGTAACATATCCAGATACAACCACATCCTTGAATGGATTTTTTCCATAATGTAAGTTGCTCTTGACAACAGTATTGAAAAGCCAGAATGTTATTATCTCACTTGCTTGAGGTCTCAAGTTCATCGGGAAAAGCTTGTTCCACAATTCTTTTGGCATAAGTTCTACTGCGAGCCTTGGGGTCATTGAACTAGTGAACCATGTATTAAGGACATCTTTCTCAGGCTCGAACTCGCTCGAGCCGCATTTGCATTTTTTCAGAGGTTTGTCTTTCAATGGATCAACAGGAAGCTGTTTCTCGTCTGCAAGGATAACCTCTCCGCATTTCTTGCACATCCATACTGGGAATGGAACTCCGAAATATCTTTGATTTGATATAAGCCAATCCCATTGCAATCCTTTAACCCAATTATCATATCGATGTCTCATATGCGGGGGGAACCAGTTCAGCTTTGCGCCCCATTCAAGCATTTTGCTCCTCAAGTCAAGATATTTGACAAACCACTGTTTGCTCTTGACAAACTCAATCTCTGTCCCACATCGCTCATGAACATTAACTGCATGCTCAATGTTTTCCTGCTTCACGAGCAACTTTTCTTTTTTCAAGTCTTCAATAATTTTTTCTCTTGCTTCCTTTAACTTTAATCCTTTATACTTACCAGCGAGCTCGCTCATCCTTCCATTCTTTTCAATAGCTTCTCTTATAGGCAAGTTGTAAGCTTTCTGCCATTCCATGTCTGTCTGATCACCGAAAGTGCAGCACATAACAATTCCAGTTCCCTTGTCTATAGCAACTCGCGAGTCTTCCATAACAGGAACTTTTAGCTTGAACAATGGAACTTCTGCTTTTCTGCCTTTGAATTTTTTATATCGCGAGTCTTGAGGATTATAAAAAACAGCTACGCAGGCAGGCAATAACTCTGGCCTTGTTGTTGCGATTACAACAGGCTTGCCATCAATCTTGAAAACAACATGATTGAAAGTGCTTTTGAGCATTTTATCCTGACACTCAACTTGGCTCACTCCTGTCTGGCATTCAGGACACCACATCGCAGGAGCATCTTTCCTGTAAACTCGATTTATTTTATGCAGCTCAATGAAACTTCTTTGGCTTATTCTCCTGCAATGTTCATTAATAGTTGAATAATAAATATCAAAATCGCTGCTGACTCCGATATCTTTCCAGTCCTGTATGAATCTCGGCAGCTCCTCTTTCAAAAAATTCATGCATATCTTGATGAACTCCTCTCTGCTGTAATCTCTTGCCCTTATCCCCTTTGTTTTTTCCACCAAGCGCTCAGTAGGCAATCCATTATCATCTGTTCCGAATGGATAGAAGATGTTGTAACCTTTCATTCTTTTCTGCCTTATGATAAAATCCTGCTGTGAATATGAGAAAGCATGCCCTGCATGCATCTTTCCGGAAACAGTTGGCGGCGGAGTGTCTATAGAATAAATTTCTTTTTTGCCTTTCAAATCGAACTTGTAAATCTTTTCCTTTTCCCAATAATCTTTCCACTTTTTCTCAATGGCATGTATGTTTAAACTCTCTTGTTTCTGTTCTTTATGCTCTTCTTTCTTCTCTTTTTTTGCCATTTTTTTGTTTTGCTTAAAGATTTCTTAAATATTTATAAGCTAAATGTTTTTTTAAATGTTACTTTAGTGGGAATTATTAATAATTATTGAGGATACAACGAAACGTATTTAAACATAATTCCTTATTTGTTTATAATAAAAAGAGTGAAAATGGCTAAGACAAATAGCAAGTTAGACAAAACACTTATGGATAAAGCTATAATCGGTTTGTTTCTGATTTTTATTATAATCGCTCTTGTTGTTTTGTTCCAGGCTCCTGTTCAGATAACCACCACTCCAACTTCTGCTCTAGATTCTGTTCCTATCACCGGACAGGTAGTGAGTTCTGCAGAATTGACAAAGATTCAATATAACACTAATGAACCAATGAGCGGAAAAGTTTTCTTACGATTAACCCCCGGAACTTATCCGCAGATTGAGATTCTTCCTCCAGAAACAATGATTCATGTCTTGATTTCAGGAAACATTACAAAATGCTCGGAAAAATATGTATGCTCTAGCGGACAAACAGTTTCATGGTACTATTTCAATGCAACAACTAAGGAATGCTCGTTGCTCGAGGCAGATCCAGAAGGAAAATGCTGCACAAGGGGGTATGGATGTAATCAAATAATAACTGATAATAGCTTTGAAGCAAGCGGTTTGAGGACAAGTGGCTTGAGGCCTGATTGGATTCCTCTTGTTACAGGATTGAATCCAACGAGCGCAGTTGGAGTTGAATCCGGGGGGTTTGTAGATGATATATATGAAGTTTCTTCTGATTATTCTGGTTTCGCAAATAGTCTTGATGTCATTGGAACTCCGACTACAACAACAGCCACAATAAAACAGGACTTGAGCGCAAGAAATGTTCATGTCCAGGATTTTACAGGAGTCACGCCCCCATATGGGGAAGAAGCAGTTACTTACGCAAGTCTTTCATCTCCCAAGACTTTGAAATTTGCTTTGAGATACAGCGCAGCGGGGTATGGCTCAAGCGGTTATTATTTTGAGATAATAATAAGAGCTTTGTCAGGAAGCATACAACACAACCTTCATTATTATGCTGTCGCTCCAGGCAGCATAGGTTTTACTCCTCCTGTTTCAGACATTGACAAATATATTTTGATTGATGTTCCGACAGAAGATTATTGGTTTAACTTCACTAACCAATTTTATAACGATTGGATAACTGCATTTGGTCAAGCTTCTTACACTGACAAAATAGTTGGCATAGAGTTAGTTTCTTATGGAAAACTGCTCAATACTATAATGTACGGGCAGAAAGTCAACTTCGATGATGTGACATTGACAAAATATCACATATTATCTAATGACTGCGCAGCAAGAAGCACTGCTCAGGCTCTGAAAAAATGCTGTCTCAAAGAAAGTGGCATGGGAAATTATTACGGCGAGCAGTTGAATTGTTCTGAAGGAAAAGAATGCTGGAGCAATTGTATGGGCTCAAGCTCGCTCAAAATCAGGAATTTCATAAGCAAAGCCGAGACTCCTGGCAAAGACAAATACAACTTGACAGAAGGTGAATGCGGATTTATTTCTGAGGGTTCTTGGATTGACTTGGAAGATTATTGTGGCCAAGGCGGAGTTGGCAAAGGTTACACAGCTTGTTTAAGCAACACCTCAACTTGCCAAGGATTCGGCGGGATAAATCTATACAAAGTTCCTATATCCTCATTATTGCAAACAGGATTCAAAACACCTTCTCAAAATGGCTCGTATAATCTAGTCATGAGTGTAGAATACATGCCGAGCTGGTATGAAGAAACGTATGGGGCAGATGCAGAACCAATAATCCTTACTAAAACTTCAGTTCCATTCTATGTCGGGGTTTCAGTTGTTTCAAATTGTTCTGATACATTTTATGATTGTTTAACAGCTCCGATTATCACTGAGACAAACTGGACAACTTGCTACGCAAACTCGCAAACAAGGACAAAAACTCTCAACTGTACTTATGCAGGAAATGCAGTCTGCGAAAGATATAAATTAATCACACAAGTCTTCACACAAAACTGCACAACAGTTATTTCTTGCACTGAGAATGATTACTCATGCACAGACTGGCAACCTGAGATATGCTCGCCAAGCTCGCAGCAATCAAGACAATGCTCATTAATCAACACAGATTGCAGTTCAACAGCTCCAGGTTCTGTTACCCCAGCAACATCTCAAGATTGTTCAGTAGATGTGGTTGCGCAGGCAATTCAGAGCATGAGCATAACGAGAAGCCAGGCAAAGACACAATTACAACAAGCTGGCTGGAGCTCAACTGAAATTGAGACAATTTTAACTCAAGTTTATGGCGTTGAAGAAGCTCCATCAATGAGCTGGATAATTTATGCTGTGTTAATTGCTGTAGTCTTAGGAGCAGGAATTGTTGTTCTTGTCTTAACACTCGGAAAAAAGAAAGAGAAAGGATTAGATAATGCATATCCCGAACTCACAAGTTATATCCGCGATGCATTGACAACAGGCGCGACAAAACAGGAGATAACAACAAAGCTCCAAGAAGCTGGCTGGCCCAAAGATGCCATAGAATCTTCGTTTCGCGCGTCAATGGCATGATTGCAAATTAATAAATAATAATTCAAGATAAACCTGCCCGACAAACCTCGCTTTTCAATCATTTTTCACATATCTTAATAGTTAAAAGAGAAACAAAGAGAAACCTTTTTTAATCCTCTTGCTCTTGATAATAAATGATAAACATAAAGTTTTCAGCAACCGCGCTTTTTCTATCATTAATTCTTTTACTTCTTGCAGTCATGGGCGCGAGTGGATGCGCGCCACAGGCCGAATGTTTCACAGATGATGATTGTGTCAAGGTTAATTTGACTTGCTGCCCTTGCAATTCAGGCGGCACAGAACAATGCGTCTCAAAAGCACTGGCAAATGTCTATGAAGATAAGTTGAAAAACTGTCCTCCACAAGGCGAACTTCTATGCACAGCGCTCTATAATTGCAAGATAGACACATGTACTTGTGTAAAGGGAAAATGCGGCGCTGGATAAAGAGGGAAAGATGACAAAACCAATTGAAAAGAAACTCAAGCTCATGCCAACGCTCCGAGAGAAAAGGCATTATCTTGTCATCAAATCAAAGAAGGCGTTGAGTGAGAACGAATTAAAGGAAAAGATAGACAAGGCAGTCTTGGATTTTATAGGGATTTATGGTTATGCAAAAGCAGGAGTGCTTTTCATTGAGCTCAGGAAAAATTATGCTATAATAAGCATCACAACAAAGTTTGTGGAGCAAGTCAAGGCTTCTCTCACTCTTGCAGATTTAGAATGTGTCGGAGTTTCAGGAACGATTAAGAAAGTTAGAAGGTTTATTTAGAAATTAGTGTAATCGTCATCTTCAGCTTCTGCGACAATGCTTATTTTTTTGTCGTATTCATCTATTTTCTCTTTGACTTTTTTGTTTATAGCATAGTATTCTTTAGTCAACTCTTCATCTGAAACTCCGAGTCTAAATATTTTCAGCAGATGAAGGGCATCAGATTTTTTTTGTATCACTATTAACTCCAGACTGCAACCTCTCCTAATTAATTCTTCTTGCCTTTTTATAATATAGGGCGCCTCATCTGAAAAATCTTCTTTATTAAGCGCGTGAGCTTCAATAGCAAAATTATCAACAACAAAATCCAGATTAAGGGTTTTTCTTTTGTCTCCAGAGATATCTTCTACAGGAACCTGGAAATTTTCTCCTTCTTTCAGCTCATTAATTATCTTTGCTTCTAAAAGAAACAGGGCATAATACCTTTCGAATTTAGAACCGAATTTAACTTCTCCTTCCCCGAAATCAAAGTAGCAATCTGGAAAATGTCCTAATCTATGGCTTTCATCTAAATTTTTTCTTGCTTTCGCCCCTGAATCAGAATGTCTGTTATCATTATGCAAAGCCAAGCCCCCTTGCTTGCCATCCTCTATTAGATTCTTGGGATGCTTTCCTAGATTTTCAAACCACCTGTCATGCCATATTTTTTTGGCTTTTTCCTCCCCAAATTTTTCTATAATTTTTTGGGGTATTTTCCCCACATTATCTAACGCGATTGTTTCATGCTCTTCCAGAGTGATTAGCCCAAGCTCATATGCATTTTTCATGGCGCTTTGATAGGCTTTTCTACCTATTCCATATTTTATTTTTAAATCCTTGACACACATCCCTTGCTTTCGGTCTTCAATTAATGCTTTAATACATTCATCGCTCAATTTAAAGTGCCCTTTTCTATTACTCCCCCGCCTTCCAATGATTTTTTTAAGTTCTTCTTCAGTTATCCATCCGTTTTGTATAGCATAATTAGTGTATTTTGAAACAAGAGGATGGCACATATCATATTTCTCAGAAATTGCTTTAACACATAATCCCCTTTTCCTATCCTCAAGCATCTCTTTTATTTGTTCATCATTTAACTTGTATGGCATTGTCCACCTTCTTTGTTTTTCATTCCTTTTTAAAAATCTGATGTGTTGCTCTGTCTCTCAATCTTCGCATTGCCTCTGTCTGCCATCTACCTTTCCTTTTCCTGTATTCTATCTTAACGGCGGGTTCAGTTGGAATAATAAATCCTTTTTTCAAAAAGCAAGAGCCGCAATAAGTCGTGATATCGTTATGATGACAGAGTCTCACGCAATTATTATTCTCTCCAATTAATTTAGAGTAATCCTCATGAGTTCTTTGTGCAATTAATTGATTGCTTTTCCATTTATAGCCCCCATGGATTTTTCCGTTGATGGATTCGAGCATAAGTTGCTCTGGATTCATTGTTAAATCCTCCCACGAGCCGCCAACTATCTCTCGAGCAACTTTCTTGCCAGGGAATCTTATTGCTAGAAGCTGAACAAGAAGATTATGTTTATTTGCAAAATTTAAAATATTTGATTCTCTGTCAGTTATTTCGTTAGGCAAGTCAACGAGCAAATATAATATGGCATTAACTCCGTGTTCTTTGTACTTTACAGCTTGCTCAAGTCTCCATTCATTGTTGCAGCCATGAACCACAGATCCTCTCTCAAATTTATCATCTCTTGTGCTATAGAGCACAACAGAATCCGTCTTTCTCAGCAATTTTGTGACATCTTTATCAAACTCGAGAAATTTTGTTGGCATTACAACCTTCGTGTTTGTTTCAACGCAAGCTTCAAGAGTTGTTATAAGAGGATTTCTTGTGAATTTTGAGCCACACTCTGTTCTTTTTCCCAATCTCAAGATAATATCTCTTTCAAGGATTTTCTTTTTATTGTTCAATTCCTCTATCAAATGAGCTTTGTCTATGTTAACTAAGGTTTTAGGAAAACTTTTGTGCTGATAGCCAGCATAGCAGTAGCTACATTCCGCATGCAAATCCAAAAAATATCCTGTAAATCTTTTTCCATCAAATGAAGCGTGATTGCCGGGGACAAATCCCGAGATGCAACCCCCAGAAAAATCCAGGTTTGTGTCGAGAATGCAAGAAGAAATAAACTCTTGTTTGCCGTCTCTTAGATAATGTTCAGCATTTATTATCCTCAAGGGAGTTACAGGGATTATTCTGTCAACTAAAGTTATCTTATTTTGCCCAGGATTTTTTGCAGGAGCCCTACAAAAATTCAAGATATCTGCTCTTATTAAATGTAATAATAGAGGATGATTGGGTTTTATTTCTGTCCTAATATTATATGCATTGTCTATTGCTTCTATCCCTTTTCCCTTGAACATTAATGTAGTTCTAGTAAATTTTTGTTCTACATATCTGTTGATTGTAAGCTCTCTTTTAATGTCAATTTCTTCAGAAATATCATGCAACTTGTCTTTCAAAAGAAAAATATCAATGCCGCGGGAGTTGCCTCCAAACTGGTAAGAAACATGCGCGACAGTTTCATAATTTTTGTTTGGAGCTGCGCGATAAACATCTGCCCAGTAGTTGTACAAAGCGGCATAAACATTCCCTTTTTTATCTTGATAAATGCTTCCAGGAATTTTCATTTTATTTCTTTTCTCTCAAAACTTAAAGTCAGTGCGAGTTGATCTCGTTTATTATATTCTTTTTTGTGAAGCCTTGCTTTTCTCGTTATCCTTGGCAAGTCTTTATCGCAATAATCATCCAAGGGACAATATAATCTGCAAACTCCGCTGTTATTTTTTGAACATAAGTCATGCCCTATAATCCATACAGTAGGATCCAAAAGAACCGCATTAAATTTATGTTCATCACATATTTTTTTATATAATCGCGATAATTTTTCAGCTGCTTTGTCTGTCCTCAAGCCACTCGCTGCTTCAAAAACCCCACATCCCGCGGATATTTTGACAAAATGCCTGTCGACTTTGGGAGCCAAATCTTTTGTCTCTTTTATTTTATATCTTGTAAGAAAGATAAGATAAAGTGTTGATTCTCCAGTTCCATAACCCATAAACTGTTTTAAATCTTTGACAGATTGCTTGAAATCATCACTTGTTAAAGCATTCAAGGGATTCCCTTTAAAATCTGCTAGAAGTTTTTGGGCATTTTTTACAGTAAACTCACCAAATGCAAGAGGTATAGCAACTTTGACTTTGTTAAGAAATTCATTATTCAACTGAGCATTAAAAATACGTTCATTTTCCAAACTTCTATTATCAAAAAATGTAGGATTATCAAGATAAAACTCTTTTAATTGTTTGTAATATGTCGTTGAATCAATTAATTTATCTCCCGGCGTTGTGAAGAAAAACCACTTTGCAACCCGTTCTTTATATTCTATGACATCAACAAGTCTTTTCTCAGGCAACATTCTCTTTTCAATGTCTTTTTGTGAAAATATCCCTTTCTTCTTTTCATAAGCATCCAATACAATTTGACATAATTCTACCGCCCTTTTTTCATTTAGCTCTAAATTTCCCATTTTATCTCTTTTCCCTCGCCTCATCACTTTTTTTATTCAAAAATTCTCTTATTTTTTGTGCGGAATATTCATTAGCAACATAAGACACAATAACATTACAGGGCGCTAAATTATCTTCTGCGTTTTTAGAGACATTGCAGTAAATTGCCGCCAAGTTTTTCTTGCCTTCTATTAAAAAATAATATCCATCAGGAGCTTTGAGATGTTTTGATTTGTCTCCTGTCTGATGAATATAATATGATATACTGAATAAGATGACTTTTGCGACTCCAAGGCATTCTCCTCCGCTAAGTTTTGTTTTAGATTCAAAAGTTCTTCCCCCAATTCTGGAATTTTTTATTTTTTCTACAAATCCATCATACTCAATAATCAAATCAGTAAGTTCTTTGCTCATTTTTCTGTTTCCCTCGCCTCTCGCTCTTCTTAGCAAGGAGACTTGCATTTGAGATATTATAAAGATTATTGTAAAGAAAAATAGATTTTAGAAATTGAGAAATAAAAAATCAAAAAACAGTGAGAGCATCGACACTGTAGCAAACATAAAACACAAAACAAAAAACACTTTTATACTTTCGTGGTTGGAAGATTAAATTTTATTGTAAATTTCAAATAAGGCTTTTAGTAGTTGCGGGCTGAAACCATCGTTGCCTTTGGCCTTACACCCCAACTCTATCAACGTTGTCTTCTTCAACGGCCTTAGTTGCCTATTTTCGCGGGCTGCTTCGAGCTTAGATGCTTTCAGCTCTTATCAGTCAAAGCGTAGCTGCGCGGCCTGCCCTATGAGGACAACCGCTAAACCAGAGGCTTCGAAGCAAGGTTCCTCTCGTACTACTTGCTTCTTCCACTCAGGCAACAACACGTCTAGTAGATATCAAACAAACTGTCTCGCGACGTTCTTAACCCAGCTAACGATCCCTTTTAATGCGTGAACCCCGACACCCTTGGCTGCTTGTGCACAGCCAGGATAGGAAGAGCCGACGGCGATGTACCAAACCGCACCGTCAATATGGACTATCGGGTGCGACAAGCCTGTTGTCCTTGGGGTATCTTTTCTGTCACATTCGAGTCTCACTAAAAAACTTCGAAGGTTCGCTGAGCCCTACTTTCGTATCTGCAGCTCTCTCTATGCGAGCCACAGTCAGGCGAGCTTTTGCCTCTACGCTCTAAATATAGTTTCCGACTATACTGAGCTCACCTTTGGGCCCTTCCGATATCTTTTCGGAAGGGTGCCGCCCCAGCCAAACTGCCCGCCAGTAGTTGTCCTTTTTCAAGTAAGTCTTTTATAAAAAGATAGCTAGTGTTACACTTTCGATCCGCCTCGCCAAAGCTACGCTTCATCTCTCCTAGCTACTCTATGTATCTCGCTACAAAAAACAACTACAAGTTGCAGTAAAGATCCACAAGGTCTTCGCTTCCCACTAGACGTCCCTGGTCTTTGCACCAGGAAAAAAGGTTCGGAAGCTCGCTGGTAGGGACAGTGACCACCACGTTAAACCATTCATGCAAGTCGCCATTCAGACGACAAGGTATTACGCTCAATTATGTTACATCAAGAAACTTGATGGTTAATCGTTTCCGATTAACTCTGAATGTCGCCATTCAGTTCGGACTATATTTTAATAATTATATAATAATCATTTCAAGCGTATAGTCTCTGAGGATTCTAGAATTACTTTTTCTTTTTTTGGATTAAACTCCAAACAATGTAACAAACTACCATTTCTACAACTAATATCGCTATAAGAATTTGAGGTGGAGTGTATCTATACCATATACTTCCTTGTTGATATAGGTTTTTCAAAACAAATGTCAATCCAACTGAAACAAACCCAAAAATCACTGAAACAACAGTTTTAAGAGTTGTTAGTTTGAAATTCATACTTATCTTAGTAATTTATTATATTTAAATTCTAGTCTTTCCTGCTGATTGTCTGCAATTTGAAATTATCACTGTTTTTGTAGTTTTTCTACCATTGTAGTTTCTTTTTTAAAAAAGAAACCCAGTATCCAAATATTCACAGATTTTCCAGCATTTAGCTTGATTTTCTTCATTTGATTTAACTTTTCAGTCCGTAACTTTCTTTCTTTTTTGTTCAACTATTTACTTGCTATAACTCTTGAAGCATCATCTAAAAGATGATGTAAGGCAATCGTAATCTTTTACCTTAAGAGGGTCATAGTTACCCCCGCCGTTTCACGGGTCTTAGCTCCCTTGA
>CAYGZP010000006.1:0-17354 GCA_964354405.1 Candidatus Woesearchaeota archaeon
AGGTTCTAGAGGCCTGTCTGCCTCAAATAAATTTTCTAATCCTCGCATGCAGAATATAGCATGGGAATACTTATAAACCTTTCGCTATTTGTCATTATACAATGGTAACTATAACTAGACATGACAAAAATTTATAAACGCCGCGATATCTATCAAAATACAAAATAAAAAACAAATAAAATAAAAAAATACAAAAAAATGCCACAAACAATAGAACAACCCGCATTAATTCCTTATGGGGCTATAAAAGATATGTCATTAAGACAATTGGAAATACAGCAAGAAACAGCTATAGCGAAATTCAAGCAAGACTATTGTCCATCATGCGCAAACTACAATAGCTCGAAATGTAAGAATAATTCCTTTACTCGAGAAGGAAACTGTTGGTTTTACACACATTACTAAACTCTTTTCTTTATCTTAACATGCTCTCCTATAACTATGTACTTCTATTACAACAATGATTAAAAATTATTCAATATATAAATAGAAATGCAAAGAAAGAAGAGAGTTAATATATTTAGAAGAGGATTATCTACACCAAAGATAATAGAGAAAATCCCTGCAGGGATTTTTGGTTATGTATCCTGGGGCAGGGCAGGAGGTCAACCAGGCACTCCAGTTGAGGCAGGTAAGGGAACATTAAGCACACTTCTTAAAAGGTCTAGCACTCCGACTTATGAGGGATATGGCGCTGTCTATCCTGACCAACCCACTCGCATAATTTACTTAGGGATAAGCAGAGAAATTCCTTCTGGTCGTAAAATAAAACAAGACTTTGGGACTTATGATATTCACCAAGTCTTTCCCCGCGCAAAACATAAATTTGAAAATCAAGCAAAAAGAGATAAAGAATTGAAATATTTTTTGGCAGATATTTTAAAATACTTTAACGGAATCTAAACTCTTTTCTTTATCTTGACTGCTGTAGGCGACTCGCCGCCATGCCATGTGAATCTGGGGCGAACTCTCATAGGATAAATTCTCTCGGAATTGTCATCAAGTATAATCGCGCTTCCTTTCAAGCGAGGCAAGTTATCAAGATATGTTTTGATATCCGCAAGAAGATAAGTTTGCATAATATAATTGAGCGAATCTATGTCCGGCTTTGCTGTAACTCTATGCGAAATAACAATATCGCTCTGCGTCATGACATCACGATGAATCTGCCCTGGCTGTTGTGTCGCGATAGCCATGCTTATTCCTGGCTGCCTTCCCTCTCTCATAATCTGTATCAGTGCATCTGTTGCAGCTGTTTTGCCCTGCAATGGCAAGAACTCGTGGCCTTCATCGACAAAAATCCACACAAGCGGCATCTCTCTCTTTTCCTTGTAATAGAGATAATCCAAACCATGCCGCACAGCCTCCACTTCCTCATGTTTTCGCGCCTCCATTCTCTCATTAAACAACTTCTTGCAAATTAATCCCATAACAAGCGCGCGAACATTAACAGTCCCAATGCTGCTGTAACAGCTTAAATCAACAACAGTTGGCTTTCCAGTCTCAATCAAATCAGAAACATTAGTGCTTTTCTCTTTCTTCGTGGCAAAAATTTTCCATGTCTTGGCAGCTTCGAACAGATTAATCGCGGCATTCTTTTCATGCTGTCCTGTTTCCTTGTCAAGTCTTATAGCTTTAATTATATCATCAATATCAAATTCCTTGATCAATCCGTCTTCTAAATCTTCAGAAAGTTTTGTCACAGCTCCTTGGATTGACGCGCCGACAGGATCAACATAACTCAAATCAAAAGTCAGACACCATTCTTCTGCTGTGATATCGCTCACTCTCAAAGCGAATTCTTTATACACCGGAATCCCTCTCTCGCGCCATTTCTCAGCGAATCCATAAGGTACAAAAACCCGAACAGGAAGCTTTTCCGCTTTGATGTTCCAATCTTTCATAAGCTCAGTTTCTTTCTCATTCTTGTAGTTCATTGTCCAGAAAATTCCCATGGTATCAAATATCAGCACAGCCAAGTTCTGCGAAACATTCGGCGGCAAATTGCTTATCTCTTCAGCCAAAACCCCAAGTGTGTAACTATTATGCACAATAATGTCGTTAGCAATAAAATTATGAAATTCAGGAATAGCCAAGTCATAAACTTTGAATTTACCTTCAATCATCTCCATAGAAATAATTTCATCCCAAAAAATATCTGACATAGCTAAAAGATATAAAGGATTACTCTGCTCAACTTGTGCTATTTGCAATAAAGTTTGCCGAGAAGGGCAATATCTAATTCTCTCACGCATTGCTTTAGGATATTTATATCCTGCAGCTCTACCAATAGCTGCCCAATTTTTAGGTTTATAAGTTTCCCATATCTCTTTAGGAATAGTATCCACATTAGGATTCAATTTTTTTGATTGAACATGTTCTAAAGCTATTTGTTCTTTCTCTTTCTTTTTTCCATAAAACCCGATTTCTTCGACAAAACTAACTATATTCCCACTTTCTATAACTAATTCAAAACTTTGGAATAATTTTTCATTACAATTTATTTGTTTTTTTCTTAGTTTGGATAATACACCAAATCTCAAAAGCAAATGTTGCACTTGCCTTATCAATTTTTCAGATGATGAAGAATAAGAAATTTCATAATGATTGTTACTAAAATATATGGAGCCATCGCAACTAAATAAACGATTCAAAAATAAAGCAAGCTGTTTTTTAGGTAATTTAAAAATCCCCTTGGGGGTAAACTTTTCAAAAGCGCCTTTTCCGTAAAGCCCAATTTTTTCAAGCCATAATCTTAAAGAATTTTTCTCGTATCTTACACCGCTTCCTTTATCGAACTGCCCTTTCTCATTCCTGTTTATTTTATGACTTTTAATTTTTTTATTTTTTTGCACTACCCTATAACCATACTCCCCATGACTTTTTACGATTAAACTATCGTCAAATTTATTAATACAGTTAAAAAAATCATCAACGATTTTATCATCAGAATTGGTAAACAAAACAAATCCGCTGCCAAGATGGCCTTCTGCAATTAAATAGGCTAACAATTTGATTTCATGTTCTGGCATTTCTTCTCTACCAAAACATTCTATTTTTCTTTCTGCAGCAATTCTAGAGCCTACTTGCAACTCTTGTACTTGTTTCCATCCTTTGATTGTTAACAAAGGATGCTCTGGAGTCAATTTTATTTCACGACCACTCCTTAGTCTTATATGTAAAATTCGATCAACCTCTCTTTCAAAAAATTCTGACTGATTCATAGGAATAATTTTTAATTGTTCATTAAGACAAAAAATTTGGTTATTATCCTTGGCTAACTCTTGAATGGGAATAAGAGAACCATCACTAAGGGGAATTAGAGTATCTCCTGTAACACACTTGCCCGAGCCTCTTTTGCCAGCGATGAGCACAACATGCGCTCTAGCAACATCCATCATGACTCTGTTGCTCAGCGAGGTGACTTGCCCCATCTTGACATAATGCTTCCCAAGATAAACCAAACCTTCATCGCCAAACTTCTTTTTATCACTCTCATCTCTTCCAATAATTATATCTTCCGGCATCTTTCCCTCTTTTTATAATAGAATAATATAATTTTAGCTTATAAATTTTTAGATTTCAACCATATCAATTATTGTAATGAAATGCAGAAAGATTTTTAAATAACTCTCTCATAACACAATGATGGAAACAGAGAAGGCTAAGGATGGAAACAAATCTCAAGCACAGGTTATTTCTAATCCAAAACCATCAAAAAAAATAAATTGGACTCGGATAGGATTAGCCGCGCTAGTCATCGCTGTAATTGCTTTAGCAATAATTCTCATAATAATTTTAGTTAAACAATCTCCTTCAACTACTCAAACTATTTACAATCTTCAATATACTTTAGAAACCGAGAATGGAACAAGCATTGTAACAAACACACAAGATTTTCCAAAGGATTCGGTTGCTTCAACTCTCAAGCTAGCATCAAACAAACTCGATACTGAAATCAACTCAATGACAAAAGGCGAAAGTAAAACTATCAATCTCGATGCCAAGGACGCTTTCGGCGAGTATGATAATGATCTTGTATTCACATATGAACGAGTTACAAAAGAGAACAGGAACACCGAAGTGAACAGAACAAGCTGGTTAAGCATTGATAGTTTCAAACAAGCCTTTGATGAAGAGCCCCAATTAAACAAAGTTTACAACATCTCACAAGCTCCATGGCATTACAAAGTTCTCGAGCTCAATGCAACTCATGTCAAATTAAGCCAGGAGCCAACATTGAACCAAGAAATTCCATTCGGCTTTTTCACTTATAAAGTCGCAGCATTAACAGAAACAAAAATCACGCTTAGACTTTATGGAAACGCCACAACAATTCCCACAGACAACGGCAACTACGAGATAAAATTCACAGAAACCGAGATTATCACAACTCTCACTCCAACAATTGGCCAAGAAATACAAGTTGAAAACTTTCCAATAGCCCGAGTAATTACAATGAATGCAACTCATTTAACTCTTGATGCTAATCCTCAATATGCAGGCCAAAAAATCACAGCGAAAATCACAGTTAATGACATAAAAATCACAAAGACAGTAACAGGTTCAGCAACTCACATCGATGGTGCTCCAACACTGCAGTTATTCATAATGAGCTACTGCCCATATGGATTACAAGCATTAAAGGGGATTCTTCCAGTATGGGAAAAATTCCAGGGAAAAGCCAACATCGAGCTTCGCTTCGTTCCATACACAATGCACGGCGAGAAAGAAGACACAGAAAACGCAAGAATGATGTGCATAAGACAAGAACAATATTCAAAATTAGTTCCATATCTCAAATGCTTTGTGCAAGCAGGCGATGCCGATGGTTGTATAGCATCAACAGGAATCGATGCAAGCAAGCTAAACGAATGTATGGCAACCAAAGCTTCTGGATATTATGATAATGATAAAGCTTTAGGCAATCAATATGGTGTAACAGGCTCTCCAACATTCATCTTAGACGGCGAGGAAGCCAACATCTATCCTAGAGATCCCAAAACTATCGCAACAGCAATATGCGACGCATTCACTGGTGCCAAGCCTTCTGTATGTTCCGAGACTTTTTCAACAGAAAATCCTTCAGCAGGCTTCGGTGGTGGAACGGGTAGCGGCGGCACTGGCGGAAGTTGCGGTTAAGAAATAATCACATCGCTTCAAGAACCTTAATTCTCTCAGTTATCGGCGGATGAGTCATGAACATTGTAACAGCTCTTTGTTTAACAGTGTCAGAAAAAAACATCGGCGCGACAGCATCAGGAACTTTCATGGGTTCATGCTCGCCCTTAATCTTTCTCAATGCTCCAATTAATCCAGGAGGATATCTTGTAAACTGAACCGAGCCTGCATCAGCCGCGAATTCTCTCTTGCGCGATATCGCAAGCTGAACAAGTTTGACAATAATTGGCGCGAAAATTGCTAATGCAATCGCAATCAAGAAAAAAATTAAATTTCCATTGCCCCTATCATTATTACTGCGCGAACCCGAACCCCCGCCGAACCACATGCTCCTCAATACAAGTTGCGAGATGATTGATATTGCTCCGACAACAACAGCCACTGTTGTAACAAATCTAATATCATAATTTCCTATGTGCGACATCTCATGTCCGATAACTCCTTCAAGCTCCTGTTTATTCAACTTCGCGAGCGCAGCTTCTGTAACACAGACAACAGAATGCTCAGGATCGCGGCCAGTTGCAAAGGCATTTATCTGCGCGCCAGGCATTATATAGACTCGAGGCATCGGCAATCCCGAAGCAATTGACATGTTCTCAACAGCGATATACAAAGCTCGATGTTTTATCTTGTCAGCTTCTTTCGCCCCTACAGAAGCCAGCGCGATTTTATCAGAATTATAATAAGTAATGAGCACATAAAACAGCGAGAACAATGTCGCGATTATCATTATCATCACGAAATATCCAGGATCAAACGCATAACTGATAGCATAGCCCAAGACAATCAAGACAATAAACACAAAAATCACAAGAAAAACACTATTCCTTTTGTTCTTTGCAATCTGGTCTTGAAATGAAATCCTTGCCCCTTCTTTTGCCATGATTATTAAAAGGAAAAATGATTTATAAGGTTTATGAAAGAGGTTTTTAATTATTACTGCTAAAAAGAATTATACTTTAATTCTATAAGCTACGAGAAGGCTTTCACTTAAAGCTTTTTGGATTTCTCTTTGCATTATTTGATTAGAAGAGTAATCTGCTATACTTCCCAAACTTTTATCATTAACTCTGCTGGGAAGTGCGCCATTATGCCTCCATGCTCTATAAAATTTGTTCCAATTAGCAATTTCTCTAGAGTCTTCATAAATTATTTCCCCCTTGGAACCAGTAACCCTTGCTATTTCACCGTCGATAAAGTCTAAAATTCTAAGATAGCCGAACCACCCGTAACCCCGAATTGCTGAGGTGTTTCCATCAGAAAATCCTAAAAAAAAGTTTCCTCCGCTTCCCAGTTCCCTTCTTTCTGCATACTCTATTTTTCCATGCTGTAAAATAAATAATCTTCTGTCTTTTGGGGCCCCCGTCATCAAACGGATATTTTTATCAATTCCCTGAACAAGAACTATGTGTCCAATATATTGGTCAAAAACCGCTTTAAATGCCTTCTCGGTTTTTTGTATTTCGTGGTCAGGTCCGTTAAGTTCTCTATTCGGATCCCAGGCTAAGGGTCCTTTTAAAAGAATTCTCCTCTCTAAATTAACTTTTTTAACTTCTGCCATTTTTATTGAGATCCTCTTTGATATTTAAATAAATGTATAGTATAGAATAATGCTTAAAATTTAACCTTAACTAATTCCCTGTCTGCCTGTGGAATTTCAAGATATTTGCCTGCTTTCTTGCCGTATATTCCTGCAAACCATACTCCTGGCACTGTTCTGCAGGCATTGTTGTAAGCAAGAATTGTATCATTGTAGAATTGCCTTGAATAAGCGACTTTATCCTCAATTGCTGCAAGTTCCTGCTGAAGCTGTAAAAAGTTCTCGTTAGCTTTCAGTGTAGGATAGTTTTCAGCAATAGCAAACAATCTTCCAAGAGCGCCTTGCAAAGCATCTCCTGCCTTCACACTCTTAACAACATCTTTAGAATCCATCGCCCCTACAAGTGCTTTCCTTGCTTCAGAGACTTCATGCATAATTCCCGCTTCATGCTTCGCATAACCCTTGACAGTCTCAACTAAGTTAGGAACTAAATCAGCTCTTTTCTTGAGCTGGACATCAATCTGTGAAAGAGAATTCTGGATTCTGTTCTCAAAAACAATAAATCTGTTGAAATATCCTATAAAGATTAAGATAATTAACACAACCAATACAATCAAAACAATCAACCACCACAATGCCATTAAAAAATATTATAACTTAGCTATTTAAATTTATCTTTTATCTAATTTATCTGCTTCTGACAACCCCTATTCTTGGGCAATATGCTCGCACAGGGCATTTTGAGCACCAAGGCGAAATGGGTTGACATATTTCCTTGCCAAACAAGACAAAAATGGCGTTGAATTCGCGCCAGTAGCGCCTTGGAAGAATCTTTTCGAGAGCTTTCTCTGTTTTTTCTGGAGTTTTTGTCTTGACCCAACCTAAGCGATTAGGGATTCTGTGACAGTGAGTATCTATAGGCAAAACTTCTTTACAAAATGCAAACGAAAGCACAATGTTCGCAGTTTTAGGTCCGATGCCTTTGATTGAGAGTAATTTTTCTTTATCTGCCGGCACTTTTCCGCCAAATCTCTTTAAAAGTTCTCGAGAAACATGCTTCAAAACTCTAGCTTTCTTTTTATAGTGACCAGAACTATAAATCAGTCTCTCTAATCTCTTGACATTCATCGCAGCGATTTCCTGGGGGGTGTCAGCAACAGCAAACAAAGCTCGTGAAGCTTTCTCAGTATTCTTATCTTGGGTTCTCAAACTTAACAAACAAGAGATAAGGATTTTGAACGCGCCTTCTCTATCACATCTCATCCTGTTAAGCGTGGTTCTCTCTTGATAATTAAAATATTTCCCCAAAGTATCCATCACTTTAACAATCTTTTTTGCTCTCTCCATCTTCCTTAGCCAGATACACAATTCCTTATTATTATATAAACATTTTCTTGAAAATCACAAAACCGAAAAATCAGCAAAAGGTTTAAATAGTTAACACTGTTAACTTTTTCATGACATTTAATTGTTTAACCCAAAGGGTAGAAATAAATTATCTCATCCCTGCCATAAGAAAACAGTTTATTGAACTCTTAGAAAAACAGGGGTTGAAAGACGTAGAGATAGCAAAAAAACTTAGAATAACCAAGGCTGCGATATCACAATACAAACACAAGAAGCGAGGCAGATCAATAAAATTCCCCAGCGACATATCAAAAGAAATTAAAAAATCCGCTAAAGCAATATCAAAAGGCAAGAGCGCAGACATTGAGATAATAA
Organism: Candidatus Woesearchaeota archaeon; assembly: GCA_964354405.1. GTDB lineage: Archaea > Nanobdellota > Nanobdellia > Pacearchaeales > UBA284 > JAVZYK01. Next base: position 8,444 of record CAYGZP010000006.1, read on the forward strand.
AAATAATTGATAAAATTAAAAAATGCCGTTATATATGTATAATCTGTAAGGAGTGTAGATACAAATGATAGTCGTTGATATTGAGACAAGTGGTACAAATTTTCTAAAATGTGGGATATGGCAGATAGGCGCAGTTGATTTTGGAAATCCTGAAAATCAATTTCTAGAAGAAGCAAGAATAGATGATGAAGATGAAATTGTCAACATGCCTGAAAACAAGAAGACAGTTTTTGAGGTAATAGGAAAGACAGAAGCCCAACTCAGAGACAGAAAAAAACAAAGCCAGAAACAATTGCTCATAAGATTTTTCAAATGGTGCGAAAGAGCCAAAGTCAAGAACTTCATGTGTCAAAATCCTCAGTTTGATGTTGCTTTTTTGGAGATAAGAGCAAGAAAATACGGATTAAAATTGCCTTTACATTATCGTGCCTTTGATTTACACAGCATTGCTCAGACAAAATATCTGCAATTAAAGAAAAAGTTTTTGATAATAGAAAATCGCAGTGGCATGGGTTTAAGCAATACTTTAAAATTTTGTGGCATGAAAGACGAGCGGGGGGCCCATAATGCTCTTGAAGATGCTAAACTTACAGCAGAATGTTTTTTAAGAATCCTTAAAGGCAAGAACCTTTTGCCCGAATATAAAAAATTTCCAATTCCAAAATATTTGAAACAAAACTAAAATGAAACGCATTTATCTTGATCATGCAGCGACAACTCCTGTAGCTAATGAAGTCATAGAGGCTATGCAGCCTTATTTCAATGAAAAGTTCGGCAATGCCTCTTCGCTGCACTTGTTCGGCAGAGAAGCCCGCGATGCTTTGGAAAAAGCAAGAAGAACCATGGCAGATTTTATAGGAGCTCGACCAAATGAAATAATTTTTACCAGTGGAGGCACCGAGTCAGACAATCTCGCGCTAAAGGGGGTTGCTTTCGCGAACAAATCAAAAGGAAATCACATAATCACAAGCAAAATAGAACATCATGCTATCTTTGAAACATGTCATTGGCTAGAAAAAAATGGATTCAGAGTAACTTATCTTCCAGTTGACTCGCAAGGAAAAGTAAATCCAAGTGATGTAGAAAAAGCAATAACAAAAGACACAATTCTCGTTTCAATCATGCACGCAAACAACGAGATTGGAACAATCGAGCCTATAGAAGAGATAGGAAAGATATGCAGAAAACATAAGGTTTACTTTCACACAGATGCTGTTCAGAGCTTCGGCAAGATCCCTATTGATATAAAAAAGATGAACATCGATTTGTTGTCAGCTTCCGCGCACAAATTATATGGCCCTAAAGGCGTAGGTTTCTTATTCATAAAGCAAGACGTCAATATTGAGGCAATTCAGCATGGCGGCGGCCACGAACAGAACTTGAGAAGCGGGACAGAGAATATTTCAGGTATAGTTGGCTTTGCAAAAGCAGTTGAGCTCGCCAAAGAAAACATGAAAAAAGAAAATGAACGCGAGACAAAGCTGAGAGATAGATTAATTCAAGAGATATTAAAAATCCCAGGAACACATTTAACAGGAGCAAAAGAAAGACTTCCATTCAACGCATCATTTTATTTCGACGGAGTTGAAGGCGAAGCCCTGTTAATTCGTCTTGATGAAAAAGGAATAGCAGTTTCAACTGGAAGCGCATGCTCATCAAAATCTTTAGAGCCGTCACATGTCCTGACAGCCATAGGATTAAAACCAGAACAAGCTCATGGCTCGCTCCGAGTTACTTTGGGCAAAGATAACACAGAACAAGAGATAGATTATACAATTGAAAACTTGAAAAATATAATAAATTCGCTCAGAAAAATCAGCCCTTTCAAAAAATGGTAAAGAAGAAAACAAAGAAAAAAGAAAAGCAAAAGATAACAAAAAACATGACTTTTTCACAAGTCTTGAAAAAATATCCTGAAACTGCCCAGATTTTCTTTAAAGAAGGTATGAGTTGTGTGGGCTGTCCTTTGGCCATGCAAGAAACAGTTGAACAAGGTTGCGAAGCTCATGGAATTGATGTTAAAAAAATGCTCAAAGAACTAAATAAAAAAATTAAATCCTAAAAGGAGGATAAAAATGTGCAATTGTTGCGGATGCAGGACAAAAAAGAAGAAAGCAAAGAAAAAGAAGAGATAAGCCGAGGAAAAATAAAAAATGAAATTGATTATTTTTGACTTGGATGGAACTTTAGTAGATTCAAACAAACTCTATATTGATACCATTCATCACAATCTTGTTATGAACTATTTTATGTTCACTAAGGGGCATGTTGCTCGGGCACTTGGCCCAAAACTTGAAGAAACTCTAAGAAACTTGGGAAAATTTGATTCTAAAACCTTAAAAAAATTAAAAAAAGAAATAAACGAGCATGTTGCAAAAGAAACTTCCAAGTTAAAATTATGTCCGAAAGTAAGAGAAGCCCTAACTTACTTGAAAAATAAAAAATTCAAGATAATTTTACTGACAAATTCCTCCCGAAAATACACATTATTATTGCTTAAGAAAAACAATCTGCTCAAGTTTTTTGATAAAATCATCGCTGCTGAGAATTTTGACAAAAAGTCAGAAGCAATAAAACAAACAGCAAGAAAATACAATATTAAACTTAAAGAAGTGATTTATATAGCAGACAAAATAAAAGACATCAAAATTGGAAAACAAGCCCATTGTAGAATTATAATAACTCTTGGTTGCTCATGGGATAAAAGCAAATTCAGAAACAAAAAAGCCAAATATATTATAAAAAATTTAGGAGAATTGAAAAATGTCATTGAATACTAAAGTAAAAAGTATAAAAATAGCGACATGTGAATTAAGACTTTATGTTGACCTGCCCGAGAAAAAAAGAGAAGATTACTCCAAGAATTATTCAATAAAATACTTCAATTGTCACCATTGCAATGGTAGAAAAATAAAATGCCCGGCATACAAACCAGCATACAATAATCAAAATGTCATTTAAATACAGCTCAGAAGTGTTAAAACATTTCATCCATCCAAAGAATGTTGGCAAGTTGGAACATGCTGACGCCATCGGCAGAGTCGGCAACCCAGTCTGCGGCGATGTCATGTGGGTCTATATCAAAGTTGGCAAAAACAAAAGTGGAGAAGAGATAATTAAGGATATTAAGTTTCAAACCCTTGGATGTGCAGCTGCTATCGCCACGAGTAGCATGGTGACTCAGCTCGCAAAAGGCAAAACTCTCAAAGCAGCGCTGAAAATCACAAGAAACGATGTGGCGAGTTCTTTGAAAGGCTTGCCCCCGATAAAGATGCATTGCTCAAATCTCGCAGCAGATGCCTTACATCTCGCGATTAAAAGTTACCTGAAGAAAAAGAAAACAAAAAAAGAAAAAAAATAAAATGACAAGAAAAAAAGTTAGAGCGATTGTCCTGTTTTCAGGAGGCTTGGATTCGATCTTGGCTGCGAAGCTCCTGCAAGAGCAGAAGATAGAAGTTATCGGGTTAAATTTCTTCTCTCCTTTTTTCTCGGAAAAAAATGCAGTTGAATCGGCAAAACAGCTGAAGATAGAATTAATTAAGATTGATTTAAGCAAAGAACAATTCCATGAATATACTAAGTTGTTAAGAAACCCCAAACATGGTTATGGCTCTGCAATGAATCCCTGTATTGACTGTCATCTTTTCATGATAAAGAAAGCTGGCGAGTTGTTAAAAAAGTTCAAAGCAGATTTTGTTGCAACAGGCGAAGTTCTCGATGAGAGGCCAATGTCACAAAATCTTCATGCCATTCACCTTATTGAAAGAGAATCTGGATTGCAAGGCAAATTGCTCAGGCCATTAAGTGCAAAGCTCTTGCCTGAGACAGATGTTGAGCAGCAAGGTTTAGTGGACAGAAATAAGCTTTTGGATATTCATGGGAGATCAAGGCAAAAACAGCTCGCGCTCGCAAAAAAATACAAGTTGAAGTTTCCAACACCTGCAGGAGGCTGCATTCTCTGCGAGCAAGAATTTGCCAAGAAGCTTCGCGATTTGTTAGAACATAAAAAAAATATAGAGCCTCGCGATTTAGAGCTACTCAAGATTGGAAGGCATTTCAGAGTAGGCGGAGCCAAGATAATAGTGGCGCGTAATGAGCAAGAGAGCGATAAATTATGGGAGTTTTCAGGAAATGATATGATATTTGAAGTAAAAAATGCTCCTGGCCCGACAACCCTGCTTCAAGGCAAAGAAAGCGCCAAGATAATCCAAGTAGCATCTGAACTTACAGCAGCTTATTCAGATGCCAGAAATTTAAAAGATGTTGTTGTAGAGGCATTTAGATATGGTGGGATAGGAATCGTGGGCAGAGAAAGCGGAAAGCTTAATAAATCTCTCAAAACTAAATTTCTTAGCCAAGAAAAAATAGAAAAGCTAAGGATAAAATGAAAGTTATTGTTTATTCAACTGACACTTGTCCATGGTGTGACAAACTCAAGGAATGGCTCAAGGAAAATAAGGTTGCTTTTGAAGAAAAAAATGTTGGCGAAGATGAAAAAGCCGCGCAAGAGATGATTAAAAAATTTGGGCAGATAAGAGTCCCTATAACCAAAATCGACAACAAATTTGTGCTGGGTTTTGATGTCGCAAACCTTAAAAAGCTGCTCAAGCTGAAATAAAAATAATAAAATGGCAGGAAAAAAGGCAAAAAATAAAAAACTTGTGTTGGGTTTTATAGCTTTGGCGATTGCCATCGCAATCATTGTCCTGGTGATTGTTTTTTCAAAAATAAATCCTTCTGGTGAGATCTTGCTGAAAGACGGCATCACTCTTCCTCAAGAAATTTGTTCGAATTTATCAAATGTTACAATAATTCATCAGGCAGGCTGTTCAGCTTGTGTGATAGCATTGCCTCGTTTAAGAGAATTGGAGCAGGAACTGAATCTAAATTTTAAATATTATGATTTAGCCATAGAAAACGAGAGGCAAGAGGTTTTAAATTTTGGGGTAACTCCTCAGGCAGTCCCTACAACAATAATATATTGTAAAGTTTATGTCGGAGTTCGCAGCAAAGAAGAATATAAAGACATAATAATGCAAAAAACACCAGTCTAAAGATGGCAGCGTTAACAATTCCTACAATATTAGCATTGGCAGCCGCAGATGCAGTAAATCCCTGCGAGCTCGCTGTTCTCACACTCGCGCTCATAGCAATATTAACGCGATACCCAAGAGAAAGAAAAAAAGTTTTACAGGTGGGCTTGGCTTTCACAGCTGCAATATTTTTGATGTATCTTTTTTATGGTGTTGTTCTTATCAATGTTTTCAAAGGATTGACTGCGATAGCTGACATAAAGATATGGCTCTATAGCGCTCTAGGGGTCATAGGAATAATTCTCGGAGCATTTAACATAAAAGATTTCTTTGCCTATGGTGGTGGGGGTTTTGTGACAGAAGTTCCAAGAAAATGGCGGCCGTCAATGAAAAATATAATCGCTAAGATAACTTCGGCAAAGGGCGCGTTCATCACAGGTTTAGTCGTAGCACTGTTCCTAACGCCATGCACTATGGGGCCTTACATAATCTGCTGCGGACTGCTCGAGCCATTAAGCATTCTTGAAACAATCCCATGGCTTATTTTGTATAACCTTATATTCGTGCTGCCTATGATTGCAATAACCCTCATCATTTATTTCGGATTCACAACAATCGATTCAGTTTACGGTTGGCGCGAGAAGAACTTGAGATTGTTGCATTTAATCGCGGGCATAATCCTTGTTTTGATAGGCTTGGCATTATTATTCGGATGGTTATATTAACTCACACTAAAATATAAAAAGTTAACAAACATAACAAAATAATATGATATCATTCATAACAATTTTGGGGTGGAGCGGCATGGCTTTAATCCTTATAGCATATCTACTTGTTACAACAAAACAGATTGGGCCAAGCTCGAGGATTTATCAGTCTTTAAATTTGATAGGTGCCATAGGTGTATTTATTAATTCTATTGTCAATGATGCCTGGCCATCAGCAGTATTATTCATAGTTTGGGGCTGCTTGGCACTAATCTATCTAATCACTTCGCTTAGAAAATAAAAAGAGATAAAAAAAGAGGAAGAGAAAGGTAAACTAATAGAAAATGTTGTATGATTTAATCATTGTTGGCTCGGGGCCAGCAGGTTTGACAGCTGCTTTGTTCGCAGCGCGCTACAAGTTAAAAACTCTAATCATCGGCAAAGAGTTAGGAGGCCAAGCAAATTATGCTCATGAAATTGAGAATTATCCTGGATTCTCGAGCATCTCGGGCAGAGAATTGATAAACAAATTCAAAGAAAATCTCTCGCCGTTCAAAATAAGGCTTGTAGAAGATGAAGTAAAACACATTGAAAAGACAAAAGATATCTTTACAATCTTAACTTCTAAAAATAAATACACAAGCAGCTCGTTAATTTTGGCATTGGGCACAGAAAGAAAGAAACTTAATCTGCCAGAAGAAGAAAAATTTATTGGCCGCGGCATTTCATACTGCTCAACATGCGACTCGCCTTTATTCAAGAATAAAATTGTCGCAGTCATCGGAGGAAACAACTCAGCAGCAATGTCCGCGCTGCTTCTCGTAAAATACGCAAAAAAAGTCTATATAATTTACAGGAGCTCACAGCTCAGGGCTGACGCAGTCCTGCTCGACAAAGTAAAGAAGGAAAAAAATATCTCAGTAATCTACAATGCAGAAGTAAATAACATATCGGGCAAGAGTTTTGTTGAATCAATACATCTCACAAATAAAAAAATCTTGGAAGTTCAAGGAATCTTTGTTGAAATCGGCTCAACCCCCTCTATATATTTAACAAAGAAACTCGGGCTTAGAACAGATGTTCAGGGTTATATCGCTGTGAACAATGAAATGAAAACAAATATCCAGGGCATTTTCGCAGCAGGCGACTGTGTCTTAAAAAAACTCAGGCAGATAGTAAATGCCTGCGGCGAGGGCGCTGTTGCTGTGTTCTCGGCAAATTCATACTTAAAATCTAAAAAATAAAATAAATAAAAAAACAGAAAAAGAGAGAAAAAGACAAGAAAAAATGCACAGAATGCATGTAGGCAGAATCCTTGAATTTCTTATAATAGGAGTGATTGTAGGGATAGCAGAAGACTTAGTTGTAATTTATGCAACAACAAAAGAGTTCAGTCCACATATCTTATTGATAACTGCAATGATTGCAATTCCTTTTGGTGTTTTGAGCGAGTTGATTGTGGACCATTTCAAGCCGTTCCACACAAAGAAAGCAAAAGCCAAAGAACGAGAGCACGAAAGAACAGGAATAATGCCGAAGAAGTAAATTAGTAAAGGACAAACGCAGTTGTTCAACGAGTTGGGTTTATCCTTAACATTATCATTTAACAAATAGAAAAGCTTTAAAAATTCATATAGTTCTTTAATATCGTGCCCACATGGTGCAATGGCTAACACACAACCCTGTCACGGTTGTAACCCGGGTTCGAATCCCGGTGTGGGCGTTTCATTAACATATTCTTTAGAATATATCTTTTATTTTGGAACAATACTTATAAATAACAAAATTAAAGAAATTGAATGGAAAGAGAAAAAAGATTGATTATAGAAGCTTCCCCTTGTGATACTAATTATTTTGATAAAACATTATTAACTGTAGAACAAGCAACCGGAAAGGACAGAGAGTATTGCACAAATTATAATCAATGTAAAAATGGTGGAATATCTTGTGCGTTAAAATACGGATGGCAAATGGCCTCACATATTACAAAAGGTAGCACTCTTCAAAAAGAATTAAGAGAATTTTCTATGGCACCTTTTCTTGATGAGGAGTTTTGGAATTCTGTAAATGGTAAAGAATATACAAGAATCAAAGGAAAAGGGAAAGTGTTAAGAGCAGTTGAAGGGTTTGCAAGAATTGTTCTTTTAATGGACCCTTTTCAATCTGTTTTTCCTAGCTGTAAAAAATGTGGTGGAGTAAAACTTGAGAAAGAAGTCATAGATTCTATTCACGATGGGCCTTTCCCCTTGTCTGGCCATGGGCAAACAAAAAAAAGAGTTGTGGGATACTGCCCTGATTGTGAACCAGAGCCACAAGGAGGATTTATAACTCCGAGAGATGATGGAATATCTGGTTTAGACTTTGAAGACTTCTAATCTCTTTCAAAATATTTAAAAATCTCGAGAACTCGCTCATAAATTAAATAAATAAAAGAAAATAAATAAAAAAAGAAAAAGTAAAAAAATATAAAAATTAATGATTAACAGTATTGGCTACAATTGCCGCCAAAAGCCTGCGGATTCTGCTGACACATATCACATGCTTGCTCCATCGCCTGTCTCAAAACCGCTGTCAAATCTTCGCAAGTTCCTGAAGGCTTCGCTATATCTGCATCTGTGACAATTCCTGGAACACAGCTAAAAGTGTATCCTTGATAAGTTTCTACAGCCGAATCAATTGTTTCTGCAGGGTTTTGCTGCTGGTTTTTTGTCAACTCTGCAAGTTCTTCAATATTGTAAAAACTGCATTTTCCTGTCTGGTCAACCATATATATATCATCTCCTTTTTTTACAATAGACATCTGCTGAACTCCCTGTTCTTTTGATATAGCTTTATAATCCTCATTCTTTAGCCACCATGTGACTTCTGTGGTTCCGTCAGTTGCAGTGCATTTTGCATTTCCTTTCCCGAAAAAATCAGCAAAACTGCTCCCGCCTGCGCCCCCGCCAGCCTGTGAGCCAGATTGCTGGCAGCCTGCGCCGATAACTAACACCGCGAGAATCAACAAACTAAAAATCGCAAAAATCTTTTTCATTTAAACCTCCTTTATTAGCCAAACAAATGGGCATTTAAAAATCTTAACCCACTACAACAATCTTTTTAAACTCTTGAGCATTTAAAATTATACTAAGGGGTAAGCAAAAAAGATAAAATGGCAAACAAGAATTGTCC
>CAYGZP010000007.1:0-9164 GCA_964354405.1 Candidatus Woesearchaeota archaeon
CACAAAGATTATGTTTCAGATGGCTCAGGAAGTGTCGTTGCTTATGGTGTCTTGGAAGATGCTTATAAGGAGAACATGTCTGTGGAGGATGCTGTCAAGATTGGGGTGAGAGCTGTGAGCGCTGCGATGCAGAGAGACACTGCGAGCGGTTCTGGAATTGATGTTGTTGTTATTGACAAGAAAGGCGCGCGAAAGTTCATGGAAGAGGAAGTCAAGAGTGTTTTAGTCAATGTTTCAGTTAAGAAATAAGTAAGTAGTCGGATAGAAAGACAAGCCCAAGAATCTAAAAATCAAGTTTTATATTTTAATTTACTAATTTTAAAAATGCCAGATATTTTGAAAACAATTTTAGATGAATTGCCTGCGAAAGTCATTGATTCGGCTAATTTTGAAGGCGCAAACATAGTTGTCTATACAAAGGATGACGAGTTCTTTTTGGAAGGCGAGGAAAAGATTATCGCTGTTGTGAACAAAATTAAGAAAAGGATTGAGTTGAGAGCGAGCAAAGAACTTTTGATGGACAAGGATAAGACAGAGAAATTTATCCAGGGACTTGTGCCCCAAGAAGCAGAGATACAGAACATTCTGTTTGATGAGAACAGAAGCATTGTTGTTCTCGAGGTCAAGAAGCCAGGAATTGCGATAGGAAAAGGCGGCGAGCTGTTGAGACAGATTAAAGAAAAAACTTTCTGGATTCCGCAAGTCTCGAGAAGCCCAGCTATTCAGTCAAAAATCACAGAAGCGATAAGACACACATTGTTTGTCAAGGAAGATTACAGGAAAAAGTTCCTTAACTCAATCGGAAAAAAGATATACAAAGAATGGAATCCTGAGAAAAAAGAGGAATGGGTTCGGGTTACTTTCTTGGGAGCTGCTCGACAAGTTGGAAGAAGCTGCATTCTGCTTCAGACTCCTGAATCCAAGATACTTTTGGATTGTGGCTTGGATATTGCTGCGCACAACTCGGAGAAGTTTCCTTATTTCAATGTTCCTGAGTTTGACTTGAAGCAACTCGATGCTGTGATTATATCTCATGCACATTTGGATCATTCTGGATTATTGCCTTATCTTTACAAGATTGGCTACAGAGGGCCATGTTACATGACTGCACCCACAAGAGATATTGCTGCTTTGCTAGCCTTGGATTTTATTGGAGTGAGCTACAAACAAGCTGTGACCCCATTGTACAGAGTTGCTGATATCAAGACAATGGTCAAGCATAGTATCGAATTGAACTATAATGAAGTCACTGACATAACCCCTGATGTTCGATTGACTTTCTACAATGCAGGGCATGCTTTGGGAAGTGCTATGATTCATCTTAACATTGGAAATGGATTGCACAACTTGATGTATACATCTGATTTCAAATTCGCTAGAACAAGAGTGCTGGACTTGCCTGTTTTCAAGTTTCCTAGGTTAGAATCATTGATTATTGAGAGCACTTATGGCGGCAAGAACAATATTCTTCCTCCTAGAAAAGATGCTGAGAATGTTTTCATTGAGGCGATAAAGAAAGCTATTGAAAGAAAAGGAAAAGTTCTGGTGCCTGTGCTAGGAGTTGGGCGAGCCCAGGAAATTATGATGGTTGTAGATGCTGCTGTTAAAGAGGGAATGTTGCCTGATGTTCCAATATATCTTGATGGAATGCTTTGGGATGTTACTGCAATTCACACTGCTTATCCCGAGTTCCTCTCGAGCAATTTGAGAACGCAGATTTTCCAGGACAAGAATCCTTTTATCTCGGACATATTTAAGAGGGTTGGCTCTGCGCAGGAAAGAAAAGAAGTTGTTGAGGGCGGGCCTTGTCTCATACTCGCCACAAGTGGAATGCTTACAGGAGGAGCATCAGTAGAATATTTCAGGGAACTCGCGGACAACAAGAGAAATGCTATAATTTTTGTAAGCTATCAAGGACATGGTTCTCTTGGAAAACAAGTTCAGGAAGGTTTGTCAGAAGTCACATTGACTACAAGTGAGGGCAAGGAAGAAAAAACTAAAGTTGAAATGGAAGTTGTCACAATTGATGGCATGAGCGGGCATGCTGGCAGGAACGAACTTTTGAATTTTGTGAACAATTTGAGCCCGATGCCGCGGAGAATCATTGTACAGCATGGCGAGCAGTCAAGATGTTTGGATTTAGCCTCGACACTTTACAAGCTTCACAAAGTCGAGACAAATGTTCCGAGAAATATCGAGACATTGAGATTGAGATAAATTTCACAAACACTTCTTATTATATCTTTTCCAGAAATTGATTATTCTGTTCTGATAACCCACTGTTTCTCTGATATATGGAATACCATTGATTTTTGATACTGGACCAGGGCCGCAATTATAAGCTGAAACCCCCATCCTCACATCGCCTTTGAATTTTTGAAACCCCAAGGCATAATAATTTACTCCTGCTGGAACAGCTTTTTCAAGGATGAATCGCTCATCTATTCTTGCTATTAGACTGTCGGGCTTGTTTCTTATTTGATTTAACAAATCTTTTTTGTAATATGTGAACAAGCTATCTGCTTTCTCTCGCTTTTTTTCATAGTTAAGAAGATATTTCTTGGCAAGTTCAAATTCTTTGTTTGTAAAAAGAGATATTGCTTTTCTGTACAAACTGTTGGCTTCTCCATCTAAGTTTTCTGCTTGTTTGAGATAATCAGGATAATAAACTTTCAAGTTATAGCCTTGTGCTGTCTTGGGCATTAATTGCGATGCTCCTCCCGCCCCACACCTCGATATTGCAAATTTCTCAAACCCTGATTCAGCTTCTATTTTTCCTAGAACAAGCACAGCATCAAGAGGAAAAATATTTTTGTTGTCTTTGATTGCTTGCTGAATTATTGGAATGTAATCTTTTGCTTTTGGATAGTCTCTAACAATTACATCAAGATGCTTGTACTCTGGAGCTTCTTTGAATATGAAAAACTCAAGGCCGAGGGTCTCGGGTTCGATTGGCTTGAACCATTTATTAAACAAAGAATCAGCCAGAGAATCTAAAGAGGTGCGGGATTGCTCGATTTTTCTTGGTTCTGAAAACTGTGCTGGTTGTGTTGCTCTGATAACTCCAAAAGTTGCCCCGCCAATCAAAGTTATAAACAAAAATTTTCTCCAATGATTTCTTAAATAATCTGTGATACTCATCGCGAAATCGTCTTTCATATTTGAGAATGGGAAATTCCGTATAAATATCTTTCGTCATTACGTAATAACAATACAAAGAAAAGTTTATAAATCTCGAACCCTAAAATATATCCTGCTAAAATGAAAGGATTAATGATTATAATCATGATTTTGACTGTGATTCTATTAGGAATAGTCTCTTTTTTGTGGATTGATTCTGAGGTCGAGAATCCTTTCACAACTTTCAGCACTTTTGGGAATTCGCTTACTGAAAAATCTTCTCCGGCAAACTGGATTAAGGAGAATCAGATTCTGATTTATGATGACAGAATTGTGATACTTGTTGCTAACGCGACACTTAGCAGATACTCTGACACGAACAGCATGGATCCAAATATTGATTTTAATGCAAACGGGATTGAAATTAAGCCGGGCTCACCTTCACAAATCCATGTAGGTGACATTATATCTTTTGAACAGGGCGGCGAGTTGATTGTTCATCGAGTCATTAAGATTGGAATGGATGAGCAAGGATGGTTTTGCGTGACTAAAGGAGATAACGCGTTGCAGGACGATGGAAAAATTCGCTTTACACAAATAAATTCAATAACAATCGCGATAATATATTAAGTCTAAAATTCAAAATGAAAAACCAAGACGATTCAAAATATATTGAATTTGATTTAAGTTTAAAGGACGTGGGTGTAGGGGGTTGTTTACATATTAAATATCCTGTGCAAAGAGGAATTGTTGATTCTTACGCTTCAGAAGAAGGCCAAAAGATTAAAATGCAATTAGAAAACATCGCTAAAATGTGTATAACCCCCTCTATAATAGATTTTTTAAATGTTATACTCTTTGTTTGCGAAGGAGACTTGGCGAATCAAGAAAAAACTAATGGCGGTATTGAAGAAATAAGGAAATATTGCCAAGAATTAAGAGAAGGGGCTATGGATTTAACGAGTAAGTTAATGATTGAATATAAAAAATAGGAGAAAACAAAGAAAAAATGGAAGAGATAAAAAGTTTAATTCAAAAAGTGCAATTGTCTTATCAGATAATCAAATTAGGCAAGGGTGAGATGGGCTTTTGGAAAGAAAATTTAATGAGTTAACCGATGAAGAGAGAGCTAGAATTATAGGAATTGCTGAAGAAATTTATCTGAATGGATTGCCAAGAGATGTTAGGGATGGCAGATGATTCTATTCTTTGGTGTATGGGGCTGTTGAATTCCTACAGGAGAATTATGAGGAGCAAGCTAAGCAGGCAGCCACCTGTTAAAAAAGGCATTGCAGGATAGTATTTTCCTTTTTCTGAGAACGCGAACAAAAGCAATAATGCTAAAGTTGAACAGAGAACGGTGATTATCGCTGGAATCAAGCCATAGGCTAAAAGGATTGTGCCTGCAAAGATTAATGGGAAGGCAACATCGCCGCCTCCGAGCGCGGCAATCTGTACAGGGACTTTTATTTTTCTTAATTTAAGTTTCTTGCCTTTAGCTCTCTCGCGTTTTGCTATGGCTCTTAATTTCTCAACTCTGGCTCTGTCTTTTGGCTTTAGATATGGCAGGAAAAATCCTGTGAATATCTTTAAATGTTCAATTTGAAATTTTGCGAGCTTGATCATATATTTTGTTTTCCACACAGCAACTATATCATAAATTGAAATTCCTATCAGCAGAATCGCGGCGGCTAACACATTCAACAATGGAAGGAAGACTATCGCGAGGCCGGGATAGATAAAAAGTTCTGTGATGTTGTGAACAATTACATTTCTTTTGATTATCTTATAGAAAGTCAGTATAATCGCGGAAGGAACTGCGATTATCTCTGCTAGCGAGATGCTCTTGCCGAAAAACATAAAGAGTTTTGTGCCTAGAATAGAATAAAGCAATAACGCGATAGCAATGCTTAAACAGATGAACACAACAAAGGCAAACCACGCCTTGATTACTAAAACAACCCTGATTTTAGAGAGAAGGAAGAAAATAAATGTGGCAATGACTATCCCAATCCCAATTGAAACTAACACACTGACAATATCCACTGTTCTTTTCAACTCAATTGGCGGCGGAACTGTTTCATTAACAAGAGAGACTTGTGGCTGGACTAAGGTGCCTTGCTGAACTTTCTGCTGAGCTGTCTTGCCAAAATAAGAGTCGTAAGAATTGATGACCAAGATTCCTATAAATTGCGAGACCAAGAACATTGCCAAAATAACAAAAGTAATCTTAAGACTGTATTTCATAAAAGAACTATAAGAAAAAGCTTTATAAAATCTTTTATCTTCTGCTTTACATGAAAAAAGAGAAAGTGAGAGAGAGAATGAAAGTTACGCCATGGGAAGTTTCTGGCAAAATAGATTACGAGAAACTTAGAAAAGAATTCGGGATTGAGGAAATGCCAAAACTGCCAGAAGTGTTTAATAAGGATGTTTTGTTTAGGAGGAAAATCATTTTTGCTAGTCGTGACTTTAACAGAATTCTTGATTCAATAAAAAACAAGAAAAAATTTGTGATGATGACTGGCTTGATGCCTTCTGGAAAGTTCCATTTAGGCCACATGCTCTTAGCTCAACAAATGATTTTCTATCAGTCTTTAGGGGCCAAGCTCTATATTGCAGTAGCAGACTTGGAAGCTTATGGAACAAGAATTGGAGATTTGAATGAATTGTATAAAACTGCAATTGAGGAATATCTTTTGAACTACATTGCCCTTGGCCTAAAACCTGAGAATTGCGATTTTTATTTTCAAAGTAAAAGGTCGGATAATGCAAACAAGGCAAGTGCTTATTATAAACTCGCTGGCATGTTCTCAAGACACGCTACTTTTAATGAGTTCAAAGCAGTTTATGGTGAGATAACTCCTACCAAGATGTTTGCTTCTTTGTTACAGGCTTCTGATATGTATCATCCTCAGCTTTCTGAATTTGAAGGAAACCCCCTGCCAACATTAATTCCTGTCGGGCCTGACCAAGATCCCCATATAAGAATTGCAAGAGACATGGCAGGAAGAATAAAAAATTTCAAGTTTATTCCGATAAGCTCGACTTATCATATTTTTATGCCTGGTCTCAAGGGCGTTGAGACAAAAATGTCTTCAAGCGACCCCTTTTCATACATTGCTTTGACTGACACTCCTGAAAAAGTCAAGGAAAAAATAATCAAGCATGCTTTTAGCGGCGGGCAAGGCAATTTAGCAGAGCATCGTAAATTAGGGGGCAATCCTGATGTTGACATTGCTTATCAATATTTGAGAATGTTTTTCGAGCCAGATGATAAAAAGCTAAAGAAGATTTACGATGACTACAAGTCAGGCAAACTTTTGACGAGCGAATTAAAACAATATCTTATTGATAAGATTAATGCTTTTCTCAAAGAACATCAAAAAAGGCGAGAGCTTGCAAGAAAACAAGTTGATAGATTTATTTTCAAGCCCTAAACCCCAACTTTAACTTGAATCATGCTATTAATTTTAGATTCGACTGATTGAGTTCTTGGTTGGATCATTGTCCGAATTTTTTCTTTTGTTTCTGCTATGTAAGATTTGTATTTCTTAATATTGTCTTGGCATCTCTTCTTGTTGTTTGGATTTGGCAAATATCTTTTTTCATAGCGCGCAATAGCTTTTTCCTCTTCTCCAATGCCAATTTCATAAGCCCTGAGTTTTAAATCCAGAAATTTCTGATAAATCTCATGTTCCCCAAGGTTATTACCTTTTCCATTGCCGTTCCCATTTCCCCCAATATGATATTTTCCCAAGAGGTTTAATTTCATTAAAGAAATGGCATAACATCTTTCGTCAAGCCATTTGTCCACTAAGTTTAATGACTCTGTTAAGCTCATGCTTCCTACATCTAACTCTAACCCTTCGCCTTCCATTTTCTTATATATAGCCTTTTATTTATAAAAATTAGTGTGGTGAAATGTTATTTTGTAATTTCTAAGACTGCTTTTAGTATGCTAGGATATTTTTTATCATCAAAATGTCCTTTATTATGAACAATAATCACCTTGGCATTTAATCTTTTTCTGAAAAGTTTAGAATCACTTAAAGGCACAACAGGGTCATCATCTGAGAAAATTGTAATAATTTTATTAGTGTGAGTTAGCACTTTTTTGTAATTGATTGTAGTTTCAAGCCATGGTTTTGCTATTGGTTTTTCTTCTGGCCCCAAATTTTTAAGATGGAACCATGGGGCTGTGAAAACTATTCCTCCAATTTTCCCATTTGCCGTTTCTAAATACCTTAAAACTGCTTGACAACCTATTGAATGAGCAACAAAATAAGTGTTTTTGTTTAGTTTTTGGGTTTGTTTTTTCAAAAAAGGGACCCATTTCTCTACTTTAGGCTCGTCGGTGTTTGGCATTGCTGGAGCTTTGACTTTAAAACCCCTTTTCTTTAACTCTTTCTTCAGCCAGGTAAACCAGTTTGCTTTTGGATTTCCGCCCCAGCCATGAACAAGAATTATTTTTTTCATTTTCAAGCTAGAGAATCTTTTATTTCTGTTATATCATGGAAATAAAAATTATCTTCTGTATCATAAGACCATTCCAATACAACGTTTTTATAAGGGATTTTTTTCGCATAACCTAAAAGACTTGCCCTTTCTTCATCAGACAATAAGTTTTTGTTTCCGCTAATCTCCAACCCACCAACAAAAATTTTATCATCATACATAGGATATTGATAATGTACATCAACCCTTTTGCCATCAGCTAAATCTCTCACAAATCCTTCAACAGCTTCAATTATCAAGCTATATTCCAGAAGCATCAAATTTCCAGATTTTTTAAATCTCCAGGCGGGATAAACTACAAAAATACCTCCACCTTCTAATTTTTTCTGAAATTTTTTGATTATCTCTGGGATTTCTTCTGCTCTAACATAAGCCGCAAAGGGCAATGCAAGTTCATTTTTCCCCGTTCCATTAGATAAGCAACTTCTTATGCACCAGCCACAAGTTGTTTTTTTATTTAAATTTAATTCTTCCGCTTTTTTAACAATCTGCCACTTCTTATGTGGCAATCCTAATTCTTCTAATTTTAATATTCCTTCCAATTTATTCATTTTAAATATCCTATTTTTATAAGCTGTTTAAGCATAAATCTCGCACCTAAATCTTGGCTATCTTTGAATTCACTTATTAAAGTTGGTTGCATTTTGAATTCCTTTATAAGTTCTGCAAAAGGTTCAAAACGAGGCAAAGCTTTTTTATCCTTAAAAGGGGCATGAACTTTTTCCCCCTTATTTCCATAATAAATAGGGCAAAAATGGCAATGTAAATTCTTAAGATAATTTTTTCCCAATTCTTTTTCAATTTTTTCTAAAATTATCCTGAAATCTCCTTTATTTTTTAAACTTCCAAATGTTCTCGCATGCACATGTGCAAAATCAATACAAGGTATACAATCGGTATTCTTACATATTTCAAGTATATCTTCGACTGAACCTAATTGTGAAGTCTTGCCCATCGTTTCAAGAGCTATTTTTGTCCTATAACCAATTTGTTGAGCTATTCTATTTATTTTATTTAAATTTCCAATAATTTTTTGCATAGGTTCCTTAGTATTTATGAATCCTGGATGCAATACAGCAATCTTTGAATGCATCAAGTCAGCCAATTTAAGGGTTTTAAGCATCTCTTTAATCGAATTTTGAATTACTTTCTTTTTATCGCTTGTTAGAACAACATAATATGGTGAATGAACGCTCAACTGAACATCGAACTTTCTTGCATTTTCCCCCATTTGAATAGCTTTTTGTTCGGGCATTCTCGCGCCATATGTGAACATTATCTCTAATGCATTCAAACCAATAGAGCTTATCCATTCTGGGCCATTCAATCTATCCTTTCCAAATTTTGAAGCAAAAAAATTAGGGGGATATCCCGATGTTCCTATTCTTGTCATTTTGAAACATGGCCCCGACGGGATTTGAACCCGCGACACCTTGCTTAAAAGGCAAGTGCTCTAAACCAGGCTGAGCTACGGGACCTTGAAATAACTATATAAAAAAGATTTATAAAGTTTCTTAATTTATTGT
>CAYGZP010000008.1:0-8206 GCA_964354405.1 Candidatus Woesearchaeota archaeon
CTTACTTCAACATCAAGATCAACGGGTTCCTATCCCAGCGGATCGTCGACTTCAAAGGCAAGCGCACCTAAAAAATAGGATGATGTGATCTGGGTATCGGCCCCCTGGATTACTGATCTTGACATCGTTCGAATCAAAGTGATAATCTCCATTTATGTTACCGGGGGGATATTTACAGACACAACAGGACTTAGTCTTTGTCGAGGAACAAAAAACCGCTATGATTTACACCCATGTCTTGAATAAGGGAGGCCACGGAGTACAAAGCCCGGTTGATAGGCTTTGAACCGATTTATACAGTCTGTATAAACCGGGAAGCTCTGAGGTGAAAGATGGAGGTAAGCAGTTGAAATGAAAGGCGATGGACGAAAAGACAGGAAAAGGGAGAGACTTCTTATACGGAAAGAGACAGTCTGTATTTCCAGAATTATACAGACTGTATAATCATTGTTAGGTAGCACGCGAGACTCCAAATGCAAACTGACCTCTGGAAAATCACGTGCGAAGAGCACCTCTATCCTGGACTATGGCAGAGGTGGTTCCGAAACCAATCTGTTGCGCTAGGCTGGCCACCGCAGGCTGGCTTTCATCTCGACGGCTCCGGTGTCCGCACGTTGGGGTGGACCATAGCGCGTAACGCACTCGCCCGAATAAAGCCCGGTGACCACATCTTCGTGGCCCTTCAGGGCAGCCGTGTTGCCCGCCTAGGCACGGTTACCGGGCTAGCCGTTCAGGATTCAGAGTGGAACCCTTTCATTCCACCATCCCGCACGGAGAAATACGGCGAAAAGGGTCGGCGAATTCACGTGCGGTGGCACTTGGAGCTAGGCCCAGACGACCGAGAGCAGGTGGTTGAGCTTCCACCACGCTTTCGGCTAACCGGTGCTCAACTCCGCACCACTCTGTCGATTGTCAAGTCACTATCGCTTGCTGGTTTGCAGCGCATCCTTTCCGATCCGACCAATTGGGTCCGGCTATGGGCAAATTTCGAGTACGAACGAGCCCTTTCTGGCTATATCGCCGCATATCCTCACCGCTTGGAGGATGGCCTGCTCCCGCACCCTCTTGAGAAGACCCGCGAGCGACGAGGACGAGGGAGGACGAGAATGGATGTCCTACTCATTGACGAATTCGGAACCCCGGTTGTAGTGGAGTGCAAACAGGACGGCCCGACGCTCAACCACCTTAGACAACTGCGCGCCTACATGGCCCAGGTACGGAAGGACACAGGCAAGATGCCTCGGGGTATTCTCGTACACGGTGGTGCGCGCAAACTCCGGGAGGAGGTCCGCAAGGCTGCGCAGTTCAGGCCCAGAATCGATCTTGTCCAGCACAATCTTGAAGTGGTGTTTTCGCGTTCGACATGATTTGTACGTGTGCAACCTAACCCGTGCGTGCAGCGGGCGCGCGGCCGGCGGGCCGCGCGCCGCTGACGCACCACGTTAGCCTGAGCAGCCATCGACCCAAGGAGGGCGAATGCAAGTTCTTCAGGTCATCATAGCGACGGTCGTGAGCACGGGCATTATCGCCGCGTTCATGCACCACTTCTACGACAAGCGCCTCCGAACACACGAGCTTAAGCTCCGGAGGTACATGGAGCTGATCAAAGAACTGTCCAAGCTGATGGGCAGCGAAGCTGACTTCGATAAGTTGAGACCTTTGCTGAATGGTGCTTTGTTATTTTCCTCCGACAGAGTCGTCAGCGAAATCCTGAACTTCAACGAGGCCTTCACGCACGCGCGAGATGCTGCAAGAGGAAGCCTGAATTTCCAAATGACAGCCGAGCAGATCGCGCCTCTAGTCATCGCTATCCGTAAGGACCTGTACCTAAAGTCTTCGTCACTTCGGAGAAAAGAATTGCGGTTCTTCCAGAGGGTTCAGGATAGGGCGGCATCTGAAGGCGCTCCTCATCAGAAGGCCACAGGCTAACAACGACATTGAGTCGACGGGCAGAACGGTTACAGCATCATGCCTACGCAATGGCGCCTACGTATTATGTTGATAGCGTTAGGCCGGCGGAGAGGAGGATCCATGACAGCTCTTCCCAATCTGGTTGAAAGCTTCTTCGCCGAAGTTGCCGTGGGCAGTGTCGAGATCTATAACGAGTTCAGCCTTCAGCACGAGCTCGGGATCCACCTCAGGCACGCGCTGGAGCCCGATCGCAAAGTGCAATTCGAGCGACCTGTCGCCTCCTTTGGTCTCCGAGGGTCATTCCTCAAGAAGGAGATCGACATCACGGTGTTCACGCCAGATCTACGTGAGAAGATAGCGATTGAGCTGAAGTTCCCGCGGAACGGCCAGCACCCAGAACAGATGTTCAAGGCCTGCCAAGACATCGGCTTCCTAGAACAGGTTGTGGCCGCTGGATTCGACGCCGGCTTCTTTGTGTTTACCGCAGATGACCACTTGTTCTTCGGCGGCCCAGACCGAACCGGCATATATGCGTACTTCCGGGCTGGGCATTGTCTGCAAGGGACGATCATCAAGCCCACAGGGCGAAAGGACGAGCAAGTCACCATCAACGGACGCTACTCGCTGTTGTGGCAAGAGGTAGGCTCGGTCCTTCGCTACTTCTGTCTTGTCGTAGGAGCGGGTAGCGCGGCCTAACAAAGGGATGAAGCTGACGAAGTGTGGTCAACTTCGGAGCTTCGCAGCTTATCCCCAGTGTTAGCCTAGGAGAATAGAATGGAAAAAGGTACTCTCGACATTGAAGCAAGTATCGTGTTCGAAAAATTTGATGAGATTCCCGCTGATTTAGCAATCAAGGCGATACAATGCATAAACGATGCTTTCTTCTTTAGTGAACTCGATGACTTGCGTTATATCCGACAGGAATTTAAAGAAATCCCAAGAGTGGCATTTGACGCAGCTGAGTATAGAATGAGGCAGCATAAAAGGCAGTCTGTGCTTCTTCATGCCGTTAACAAAGGCTCATTGGAAATCGCCGTGGTTGGAACGGGGTTAGCGGTTTGGTTTCTTAAACAGACCATCGGGGAAACTATAAAGGAGGCTTGGCACGAGAGCGAGTTGCACAAGAAGATTAAAAGGGTTCTGGTTAGCAGGCGCTCCGACAAGAACCGATCAATCATGGAAGACGCCAAACGACGGCTTGAACAGAATCTGCGAATTGAAGTGCAGGTCGGATATAGCGATGATCTGAAAAGAGTTCATATCGGTTTTCAAATATGGATTCCTCCTGATTATAAAGAACCATTTCCTCGCCGTCATGATCAATTATTGGAATAGATATGAAAAGATTGGCTAACAAACGGCTGCACGCGGATGTGCTAACGCACGCCGGTGAGCCACAGCGTTAGCCCGAAGAAAAGACTATATCAGATGGAGTCTCAAGTCATATCGAAGAAAAGGGTCGCGGACCATGGCGAGGTGTTGACCGGACAACGCGAGGTCAACGCCATGCTTGATCTGGTGAAGCAGGAGACGGACCGGATCGAGTCGCGCTTCCTGGAGCCAGCTTGCGGCAACGGGAACTTCCTCACCGCCATTCTGGAACGGAAACTCGGCGTCGTGGAAAAGCGGTACGGAAAGTCGCAACTCGAATTTGAACGCTACGCCGTGCTTGCGGTTTCCAGTCTCTACGGCATAGACATTCTGGCTGACAACGTCTCGCAATGCAGAGAGCGGCTCTTCACGGTCTTCGATGCCGCGTACGAACGGCTCTTCCCCCATTCCTCCAAAGCCGGTTGCCGGGACGCGGTCCGCTTCATCCTCGCCCGTAACATCGTATGGGGCGACGCGCTGACCCTCAAGACGGTAGGAGAGAAACCTGGCTTCATCGTTTTCTCTGAGTGGTCACCGGTAAACGGCAGCATGTTGAAGCGGCGGGACTTCACGTTTCACGGCCTGTTGGCGCACGAGGGCATAAAGCAATTGCCGCTCTTCTCCGATCTTGGCGAAGACGTGTTCATCCCCACGCCAGAGAAGGAATATCCCCCGGTTCGTTTCCTGGAGATCGCCCATGCCCAACAGTAGCGGCTACAACCCCGACGTGCTCTCCTGCATCGCGAACCTGAGCAGCGACGAGGTCTTCACTCCGCCGCAACTTGTGAACCGCATTCTTGACCTGCTTCCGGCGGAACTCTGGACCGACAAGAAGGCGACATTCCTCGATCCGGGCTGCAAGTCAGGCGTCATTTTGCGCGAGATCGCCAAGCGGCTGGACAAGGGACTGGAAGCACAAATCCCCAGCCGGCAGAAGCGAATCAACCACATCTTCAGGAACCAACTCTACGGACTCGCCATCACGGAACTGACGGCCTTGCTGTCGCGCCGGTCCGTCTACTGCTCCAAGACCGCCAATGGCAAGTATTCCGTCTGCGAATCCTTCAACAATCCCGACGGCAACATCCGTTTCGGGCGAGTTGAACACGTCTGGAAGAACGGTTGCTGCGTGTACTGCGGGGCCAGTAAGGATGCCTACGACCGCGGCCCTGAATTGGAGACCCATGCCTATCAGTTTCTTCACGCTGAAAGACCGGAGGAGCTATTCAACATGAAATTCGATGTCATTATCAGCAACCCGCCGTATCAAATGGGCGCAGCCGGAAGCACCCGCGACATTCCCATCTATAACCAGTTCGTGGACCAAGCGAAGAAACTGAAACCGCGGTTCCTGTCTATGATCATCCCGTCGCGTTGGATGGCCGGTGGACTGGGACTGTCGGAGTTCCGCCGGACCATGCTGAAAGACCGACGAATCCGAAAACTGGTGGACTACGAGCGCATGGAGGATGTCTTCCCCGGCGTCGATTTCGAGGGTGGGGTCTGCTACTTCCTTTGGGAGCGGGACTCAGAAGGCCAGTGCGCTGTCACAACGGTGCGGGGCGACGAAGTCATCGGACCATTCAACAGGGATCTGGGAGAGTACGATGTTTTCGTTCGCGACATTAGGGCGGTTGGAATACTGAAGAAGATACTCTCGGCAAACGAACCGAGTCTTTCAGCGGTTCTCTCAGCCAGGACTGCGTTCGGAATCGTGTCCAACTTCTCAGGTTACCGGGACAAGCAGCGGCCCGGCGATGTTCGTTACTATGCCACAAGTCCTCGCGGTCGTGTGACGGCCTGGATTGCAAGGGGCGAGGCGAAGATCAACCACGAGTCGATCGCACGATGGAAGGCGATGGTGCCCGCCGCGTACGGTGAGCGCGGCTCTCGTCCCGCAATGGTGCTTGGGCCTAGCTTCGTAGCGTCAAATCCATCGGTCTGCACGCAGTCATTCCTTTTCGTGTGTACTGAATCACGAAAGCAAGCAGACAGCGTCGCGAGTTACTACCGTACCCGGTTCCTGCGATTTCTGGTTTCACTGCGGAAGATCACTCAGCATACGACGCGTGAATCGTATCTGTGGGTTCCGCAACAGTCCTGGGACCGCAAATGGACCGATGAAACCCTCTACAAGAAGTATGGCCTGACCAAAGACGATATCGCGTATATCGAATCCATGATTCGCCCAATGGAGTCGAGCGATGAGTAACGACTTCTTCCCGCCGCGCCCTGCATCGCGGCCGACGGTCTACGCCTACGAGGACACGAACCCGCAGTACGCGGGTCTACTCAAGGTCGGCTACACGACCGTGGACGCGCAAGGCCGCGTTGCCCAGCAGTACCCGACGAAGAAGCCCGGCAAGCCGCCGTACCGGATCATGATCGAGGAATCCGCCATGCGCAGTGACGGCACGGTGTTCACGGACCGCGACGTACACCGGATGCTGCGGATCAACGGCGTCAAGAATCCCGAGGGCGAGTGGTTCCGTTGCACGGTGGATCAAGTCAAGGCGGCCATCATCGCCGTGCGGACCGGGCAACTGAACGAGGAGAATCGGTCGCTGGATTTCAAGATGCGGCCAGAGCAGGAAGCGGCGGTGGAGAAGACGGCGGCGTACTTCGCCAGTTGGCGAAAGGAAAAGGGCAACCGGAACAAACCGCCGCACTTTCTCTGGAATGCCAAGATGCGTTTCGGAAAGACGTTTGCGTCCTACCAGTTGGCGAAGAAGATGGGCTGGCGGAAGGTACTTGTCCTGACATTCAAGCCGGCGGTGCAGAGCGCCTGGGAAGAAGACTTGAAGTGCCATGTGGACTTCAAGGGCTGGCAGTTCATCAAACCCGGCGGCCTGACTTACGATGAGGCGGACAAGAAGCGACCGTTCGTCTGCTTCGGGTCGTTTCAAGACTACCTGGGCCGCAACCCCAGCACCGGCGGCATCAAGACAAAGAACGAATGGGTCCACTCGACGCACTGGGATTGCGTCATTCTGGACGAGTACCACTACGGCGCATGGCGGGAGAACGCAAAGGAACTGTTTGAGTCCGAAGACGAGAAGGAACGCACCTTTGCTGAGGGTGAGGGCATCGAGGATTTCGACGAAGACATTATGCCCATCACCACGGACGGCTATCTCTACCTGTCGGGCACACCGTTCCGGGCTATCGCATCCGGCGAGTTCATCGAAGAGCAAATCTTCAACTGGACGTATTCCGACGAACAGCGCTCGAAGCGGGACTGGAAGGGCCCCGGCAACCCGTACGCCGCGTTGCCCCGGATGGTGCTGCTGACCTACCAACTCCCGGACGCGATCCGCGAAATCGCCATGCAGGGCGAGTTCAACGAGTTCGACTTGAATGTCTTCTTCTCCGCCGAGGGTGTCGGCGTTCTCGCGCAGTTCAAATACGAGGACGAGGTCCAGAAATGGCTGGACCTGATTCGTGGCGCGTTTACGCCGACCAGCGTTGACAGTCTGAAACTCGGCGCGCAGAAACCGCCCATGCCGTTTTCGGATGTGCGGCTTCTGGGCGTGCTATCGCATTCCTTCTGGTTCCTGCCGAGTGTGGCGGCCTGTCACGCCATGCGCAATCTGCTCGCGAAGAAACAGAACCGGTTCTACCACGACTACAAGATCATCGTGGCGGCGGGGAGCGCTGCCGGAATCGGTGTGGCGGCCTTGCCCCCGGTCCAGGAGGCAATGGACGACCCGCTCACCACGAAGACCATCACCCTGTCTTGCGGCAAGCTGACCACGGGCGTGACGGTAAAGCCGTGGACGGGCATCCTCATGCTGCGCAACTCATCAAGCCCGGAAACGTATTTTCAGGCGGCCTTCCGCGTGCAGTCGCCGTGGACGGTGCGCAACCCAGACGGCGCGTCCCCGAACGTCGAGCAGATCATCAAGGAAGAGTGCTACGTCTTCGACTTCGCCCCGGACCGGGCCTTGCGGCAGATTGCCGACTACAGTTGCCGATTGAACGTCAACGAAGCCAACCCGGAGAAGAAGGTCGAGGAGTTCATCAGTTTCCTGCCGGTTCTGGCCTATGACGGCAGTTCCATGAAGCAGATTGACGCCGCCGGCATTCTCGACATGGCAATGAGTGGCACGACGGCAACCCTGCTGGCGCGGCGGTGGGAAAGCGCCCTGCTGGTGAATGTGGACAACGACACCTTGCGTCGCCTCATGGGCGACAAGAAGGCGATGGAAGCCCTCATGAGCATCGAGGGTTTCCGCAATCTCAATCAGGACATCGAGACGATCATCAACAAATCGGAAGCCGTGAAGAAGGCCCGCAAGGAAGCGAACGACGAGGAACTGTCCGCAAAAGAGAGGAAGGAACTGACCGAAGAGGAAAAGGAGTTCAAGAGCAAGCGCAGGGAGATTCAGGAGAAGCTCATCAAGTTCGCCACGCGCGTTCCCATCTTCATGTACCTGACCGACTACCGCGAACGCACTCTGAGGGACGTGATTACCAAACTGGAGCCGGGCCTGTTCAAGAGGGTCACAGGTCTGAGCGTCAAGGACTTCGAGTTGCTGGTCAGCCTGGGGGTTTTCAACAGTGCTTTGATGAATGACGCCGTGTACAAGTTCAAGCGTTACGAGGACGCGAGTCTGAGCTACACCGGGATCAATAAACACGAGGGCGAGGACATCGGCCTGTACGACACCGTGATTACCCGCACGGATGCCCAGAAAGTGTTCGAGAATGTCCCTGCGGGCGCCGGATATGGGAAATGAAAGAAAGGGCTAACAATCGCTTGCGGCGGACGCGGACGAGCCGCGCCGCTGAAGCGTGACGTTAGACGAGCAACCAACGCCAAGTGAAGTGTGGAAGCAGTATGACCCTTCTTATTCTTCGATAACGATGTCCTCGTAGGTCGTGGCCAGCTTGACCTCGGGCTTGCCGACGGCGTCCGCGAACG
>CAYGZP010000009.1:0-8026 GCA_964354405.1 Candidatus Woesearchaeota archaeon
CCGATAATCAACTCGCACAAGACAGGAAAAATAACTGACAAGACAAAAGATATTTTTATTGAGTGTTCTGGCTTCGACTTCTCGGCCCTCAAGAAAACCCTGAATATAATTGTAACAATGTTCAGCGACATGGGCGGGGAGATTTATCAGATGAAACTAACTTATGGCTTGAAGCGCGAGATAACCCCTGACTTGGAGCCTGAGAAAATAAAAATCAATTTTGGAAATATAAACAAATTATTAGGATTGCAGCTAAATGAAAAAGATGTCAAGAATCTTTTGGAGAGGATGGGCTATGATTACAAGAATCCAGAGGTTTCTATTCCAGCATATCGTGCAGATGTCTTGCATGAAGTCGACATCGCAGAAGACATCGCGATAGCTTATGGCTATGATAAATTTATCCCGGAGATTCCTGAAATCTCCACTATAGGAGAAGCTGACAAGAAAGAGATGATTAAGGAGAAAATCGCAAATGTTCTTTGCGGATTGGGTTTTCTTGAGATTTCTTCATATCACTTGTTGATGAAAGATGATTTGAAAGGAATTAATTGTAAAAACACAATAGAAGTAGAAAAAAGCAAGACAGATTATAAGGTTCTGCGAAGCAACCTGTTGTGTTCGATGTTAAACACCTTGGCAAGCAATGTTGATTCCGAGTATCCGCAGAAATTATTTGAAATTGGAGCAGTTTTCGAAAAAAACGACAAGAAAGAAACTGGAATAGATGAACATGAGAAACTGATTGTTGCGTTGTCTCCTGGAAATTTTACTGAGATGCAACAAGTCGCAGAGTATTTTGGAAAAATGCTTAATGTGAGTATAAAGTTTGAGGGAACAACTGTACAGAATTTTATTGAAGGCAGAGTTGCCCGAGTGATGTTAAATGAAAAAGAAGTAGGAGTGATAGGAGAGATTCATCCTTCTGTGTTGAAACAATGGCATTTGAAGATGCCTCTCGCGCTATTAGAGATTGATTTGAAAGAAATTCTTCAAAAATAATTCTTCAGAAATAGTAAATCTATTTATCTAAATTATCCAAAGTAGCTTTTGCCTTTCTTCTCACTTACCTTTTCCTGGACTTTCAGTATCGCTGTTGTGACTTCTTCTAACTCTGGCTTAATCTCCTGCCATTTTTTTAGAACTCGCAAGATTGACTGCGCTTCCTTGGCTTCATTGTAGCTTATGTCTCTGTTTACTGCTGCAAGTTCAAGTTCAACTAACTCCTTATATGTTCTTTCTATTATCTCTTTTTCCTTGCTTGTCAAATTCTTGAGCGATATCAAAACAAATACTGGAGCTGCCTGAGGATTCACAAACAACTCGAAGAATCTTAAGAACGCGGCAACTTTATCTGAGATTGCTCTCCTTATCTCGCGCAAAAGAAAATCAGTCTCTCTTTCTTGAATTTTTTCTATCTCGAACTCTTCATTTAGCTTTGAGAATTCAGGAAGCTTATATTTCTTCTTGAGGGGCTCGTATTGTTTCTTGATTTTTTCTAGAGTGTTCTCGGACATCTTTTTAATGATAAGCAAGAGAAGCCGGGACTTTTAAAGATTTTGATGCTGAGAAAGATATTTTTCTTAATGACTTATTGACTTTGGGAAATAAATTATTTATGAGATAAAAAGTGAAAGCCTCGGGCGGGAATTGAACCCGCGACCTTGTCCTTACCAAGGACACGCTCTACCGACTGAGCCACCGAGGCACCCATATAAAGCAAAACTTTTAATATCTTATAAATTTTTTTATATTGGCAGCCCTGTAGTCTAGCGGTCAAGGATCTTTGGCTCTGGCCCAGAGGACCTCGGTTCGAATCCGAGCAGGGCTATATGCTCCCGTGGTGTAGAGGCCAAGCATCAAGCCCTCTCGCGGCTTGGACACGGGTTCGAATCCCGTCGGGAGCATTTTATTTTTAATTATCATCAAAAACTCGGAAAAAAGAAAAGAATAAAAGTGAGGGAATATTGAAAGAAATATGGTACTGATAGATTATAAAAAAATAGGGTTGAAAAGCGGAGTTGAGATTCATCAGCAGCTTGATACTAACAAGTTGTTCTGCGGGTGCCCTTCGCTTTTACGGAATGACGAGCCAGATGTTATCGTCAAAAGGCACTTGTATGCGCCAGCTGGCGAGACAGGAAAGGTTGACATAGCAGCAGCTTACGAACAAAGCAAAAAGAAAACTTATGTTTATCAGGCTTATAGTGACTCGACATGTTTGTTAGAGCTCGATGAAGAGCCTCCGCATCAGATTAATCAAGAGGCTTTAAGAATTGCGTTACAAATTTCGCTTCTCTTGAATGCCCAACCTCTTGCAGTAACTCAGGTAATGAGAAAAACAGTTGTTGACGGAAGCAACACGAGCGGATTTCAAAGAACTATGCTCATCGCGACAGATGGTTTTGTCGAGGTCAATGGAAAAAAGATTGGAATCCAGAGCATATGTTTGGAAGAAGATGCTGCGCGTATCATTAAACAGGGCGATAGTGAGAATATTTTCAGATTAGACAGATTAGGCATCCCTCTTATCGAGATTGCTACTGCTCCTGACATAGCAAGTCCAGATGAAGCAAAGCAAGTTGCACTAAAGCTCGGAGAAATTCTTCGTTCATGCAAAGTCAAAAGGGGAATTGGAACAATCAGGCAAGATGTCAACATGTCAATTCAAGGGGGCTCGAGGGTTGAGATAAAAGGTGTTCAGGAGCCTGCGCTCATCGCAAAAACAATTGAGACAGAAATCGAGAGGCAACTCATGATCTTAAAACAAAAAAAGAAACACGAGCCTGAAGTGCGCAGGGCAGAAGTTGATGGAAACACAACATTCTTGAGGCCATTGCCTGGAGCTGCTCGAATGTATCCTGAGACAGACATTCCTCTTGTAAGGATTTCTAAAGAAATGATTAATGATATCAAGAAAAATCTGCCGAGATTGAAACATGAGCTTAAAGCAGAGTTAGAGGAGAAAATGCACAGCGAGCTTGCAAGTGCATTATTAAAAGAAAACAAGCTTGAAGATTATAAAGTTCTTATCGGAGTTTACAATAATTCGGGCACAATCGCGAAGATGCTTACATTGTGGCCTAAAGAGATATCAAGTCATGAAAAAATTAATATTGATAAAGTGAACAAGAAATTAAACATTGATGTTTTAGAGATTATTGCCGAGCATCTCGAGCAAGGCAAGATTGACGAGAGCCATGTAAAGAAGATAATGTCGGATGTTGTTAAAGGTGCGAATATTGAAGAGGCTTTGAAAGTTGAGAAAGCGGATTTGGGCGATGTTGAAGGAGAGGTTAAAAAACTCATCAAGGAAAAACCCGGATTGAGTGTCAATGCTTATATGGGGGTTATCATGCAGAAACATAAAGGTAACATTAATGCTGTGAAAGTAATCGAGATAATCAAAAGACATTTAAGCTAATATTTATTATTTTATAAAAGATAAGAAGAGGTGAAAATGGCGAAAGCAAAGAAAAAAGAGGTTAGTCATACAAAGAAAACTATTTTGGAAAAGTCAAAGTTCAAGCTTTCACCTTATCTTCAAGAGATAATCAAGGCAGCGTGGGTTCATAATGAGATGCTTTATGTCATATGCTTAAACAAACATATCACAGCACTTACAAATCATTTTTCTAAAACTTATAAGATACCAAAAGATAAAGTGCGGGTGGGTTCGATTGAAGATTTGATAAAGGAGATCATACAGCACAATACAAGAGTTTTGATAAGTGTAAGAGATGGCCGCGTTATCTATGATCCTTACAAATTAATCAACTCGCTCAAGATTAACATAAATAGGGGCTTGATGACAGGAACTAAAGAAGCTATTCTCAGGAAGTTTTTGCTGATTAAAGATTATATCAAGGAGATTGAGAATACAAAAATAAGAGTTCTGGATAATCTTTACACCTCGACTATCGAGGCTGCGCAAACAGCCCTGATTTTGAGAGGGCGCGCGATTATCATTCCAAAATTTATCCCTGAAATGCTAAAAGAACATCTGCTCGGGAAAGGTTTAGAGAAAACCCAAGTAAATTATGCAACTGAAATAATCCAAATCTTCAAAGATTTTGAACACAAGAAAATAGAAATCCCCGAAGGCAAGAAACTTGATGATTTGGCGAGGAAGACAGAACTTTTCCGAGAAGCTGTTAAAAAATTAAGGTGAAGTAAATCTTTTAGAAAAAGATTTTATCAAAATAAAATAAAAAATAAAAAATGGAAATAAAAATAAATAAAAATATTTTGAATAGCTACTTGAAGCCGCTGTTGAAATATCGCGCTTGCATCGAAGCGATTTATGTTTATGGAAGCGCAGTAACAAGGAAAAGTGCGAATGATATTGACACACTAATTATTTTAAGTGATTCTGGAATTGCCCCGAGCCAAATTATTATTGACTTGATTGAAAAAACTTGCGGCTCAATTGAGGAAAAAGCCAAGGAAAAGGGATTGAGATTTCATTTTCAGCCCTTGAAGATGTTAAGCAAGTGGTGGCATCTTTTGTTAGATGGCGAGCCATGGATAGTTAGCTCGTTAAAACAACCATTAGTTGTGTATGACAGGAAAGGATTGATTACTGAAGTCTCGAGATTAGTTAATGGAGAAGCACTTTACAAAAAAGAAGAGAGGGCAGAGAAACTCATTGAAAGGAGCGACAGTTATTCTTTGAAGAACAGGCAGTTGCTTTTGGGGAGCCTGACAACCTTGGCTGATGCTGCAACAGAAGCTGCGCAAATTCTTTTACTTTTTGACAACAAGCTAATCTTGAACAAGAAAAGAATAGCAGAAGAGCTTGAGAGGGAGTATGTAAAAACTATAGGTGATGAAATTGTTGGCAATTATAAGGAAATTATAGACTTGGAGGAAAAAATGGAGAAGGGCGCGCTTTCAGAGTTCACTGCGGAAAATCTTGATTATTATCTCGACAAGATGAAGAAGTTCATCTCGAAAGTCGAGGAAATGCTGAGCAAGAAGTGAGTGAGAAAAAGTAAAGAGATTAAATTTATAAGTCTGGGTTCTTAATTTAATACATGGCGGACATTGAAAAAGAGAAGAGCATCTATATTAATGAAATAAAGAAGGGCTCGGTTGTCTTAGAAGGATGGGTTCATGAGCTGCGAGACTTGGCAAACATCAAATTCTTGTTGTTGAGAGACATGAGCGGGATTATACAGTGTGTTATCAAAGATGAAAAACTTTTTGAAGAGTTCAAGGAGCTGAGCATTGAAAGTGTTATTGCTATTGAAGGCGAAGCCCGCGAGGCGCAGGTCAAAAGCCCTGAAGTCACGAACAAAAACATTGAGATTAATATTAAAGACATAGAAATCATCAATAAAGCTGAACAATTGCCTATACAAGTTCTGGAAAAAGGGATAACTACTGATATATCTAAAAGATTGGATTACAGAAGCATTGATTTGAGAAAGAAAAGGACTCGGGCGATATTCAAAATCCAGAGCGAGATTACCTCAGCATTCAGACAGTTTTTCAGACAAGAGGGTTTCTTAGAGATACAGACTCCTTGTATCATCTCGAGTGCAAGCGAGGGCGGCACTGAACTTTTCCCAGTGCAATATTTTGAGAAGAAAGCGTTCTTGGCACAATCACCGCAACTTTACAAACAGCTTGCTGCAATCTCCCTAGAAAAAGTCACTTGCATTGTTCCTGTATGGAGAGCTGAGAAACACAACACTATAAGACACTTGAATGAAGCAAGACAGATGGACATTGAAGTTGCATTCGTAGATGATATGGAAGTTATGGAACATCTCGAGAAATGTGTTCAGTTTATTGTTGAACAAGTTATAAACAATTGTGAGGAAGAGCTTGAGATATTGAATTTGAAATTGAAAATTCCTAAAGCAAAGTATTTGAGTTATGATGAAACTGTGACTTTACTACAGAAAAAGAAAATTAATATCAAGCACGGAGATGATTTGAGCCCAGAGGCTGAGAAGAAACTCGAAGAGATTTATCCTAACACAATTGTTTTTGTGCATTCTTGGCCTATGAGACTAAAACCATTTTACATATGGCCGAAAGACGAGAAAAAAGGAATCAGCGCTGGCTTTGATGCATTGTTCGGCGGCATTGAAATCTCAAGTGGGGGGCAGCGAGTGCATAAAGCTGATATTTTGATCCAGCAGTTGAAAGCCAAGGGTTTGAAACCAGAAAATTTCAAAGCTTATGTTGACTCGTTTAGATATGGTGCGCCATATCACTCGGGATGGAGCATCGGCTTGGAGAGATTTACAATGGCTTTGCTGCAATTGGATAATATCCGCGAGGCTTGTATATGGCCGCGAGACAGAGACAGATTAACCCCATAAACCTTATTCGAGCTTTAAGCAAACTTTTTAAAATCATTCTTCTTTAGATTTTTATCCCCATGTAGCTCAATGGCAGAGCGCTCGGCTGTAGTCTTATGCTTTCCAAAAGAACGCATGAGGCACTCGCAAGTGCTCTTCAGAACCCGAGATGTTGGCAGTTCGAATCTGCCCATGGGGATTCATTTTTATTTTGAGGTGAAGGAAAGGCTAAGGAAAAATGTTAGTTGAATCATTATTACTTTCGTATTTTCTTACTTCACAGAGTGCTCAGGTCCCTTATTGGCCCCACAATCAAAAACCAAAATTACAATTACAGCAGATATTGACTTCCCAACAGGAAGATTCTATACTCGTTAAGGAAGCAAAAAAATTCGATAGGCCAAATGTTCCTATCTTGATGTATCACTGGATTGTGCCTGAATCCCACAAAATGGCGTTCAACAGATATTTCCAGACAAAAGAACAATTCAGAAGCACAATCAAGAACATGAAGAATAAGGGATATAATTTTGTTACAGTCAGCGATTTTGGAAAGATTATTTCCAATTATGATTCAACTAAAGCAGACACCACAAAATATGCTTTAATTACTTTCGATGATGGTCTCAAGTGCATTTATAATAATGCTTACCTGATTCTTCTAGAAGAAAACGTTAAAGCCCCCCTTTTTGTCTCCACAATTGGGATTAGGGATAGTACAGATGGGCCTTATCTATCATGGAAAAAGATTAATGAAATGTATCAATCGGGATTGATTGATATCCAGAGCCACACTCATAATAGTCATGTTGCCATCGGCAATAACAAATCTGTAATAACTGTAAAGAGAGCTGACGAGGATAGCACAGAATACATGATAAGGATTTTTGCTGATTTTATCAAGGCAAAATGGGAGATTGAAGAGCATGTTGGAAATAAAGTCATAGCAATTGCCTGGCCATTCGGCATGAGCAATGATGTCGCAAGAAGAATGGCATCGCTAGCAGGCTACAAACTTTACTTTACAGTCAACGGGGAGAAATTCAAATTCGATAAAAAGTATAAGGATTTGCCTCGAATAGAAGTGGGCGAAATGCAATGATTAAGTTATAGAAAGGTTTATAAAATAAAATCATGTGGGTTTAATAGAAGAAAGGTTCTAAATTATCTGATTATTATTTAGCGCTTCAACAAACAAAAAAGGAAAGGGATTAAAGGAAAGGAATGAAAAATGGATGAAGAAATCAAGAATAAAATTGCGAGAACTGGCACAACTACAGTTGGGATTGTATGCAAAGACGGAGTTGTCTTGGCAGCTGACAAGCGAGTTACAATGGGCGGAGATGCTCCCTTCATAGGGCACAAAAAATTCGATAAGATTCTTTTCATCACTGATAATATTGCTGCGACTACAGCAGGAAATGTTTCTGATGTCCAGCTTATAGTCAAACTCACTAAGGCAGAATTAAGGATAAAACAATTGCGAACAAAGATTGAGCCTGGTGTCAAGGAAACTTCGAACTTGTTTGGGATGTTAACTTACGAGAATATCAGGAAGTTCAGCCCCATTATTGGCATATCTGCATTTCTCGTTGGCGGCGTTGATGAGAAAGGCTACTGGCTTTTTGAGGTTGTTCCTGATGGCTCTGTAGTTGAGCACAAAGATTATGTTTCAGATGGCTCAGGAAGTGTCGTTGCTTATGGTGTCTTGG
>CAYGZP010000010.1:0-7468 GCA_964354405.1 Candidatus Woesearchaeota archaeon
TGGTGCTGCATTTCCATTTCCATATTAAATTAACAAAACCTCAATTTTAACAAAATTTATTTAATTTAAATTCACGTTTCTTTTCCACGCTCAATAGCAAGAAACTCAAGATATTTATAAAGCTTTCTAAAAATCCGACAAGCCAAGCAAGAAAAACTTTATAAGATAAAATTCATTGTAGAATTCATGAAAAGAGGAAAAAAAGCCCAGATAATGGGCATGCCATTCCAGTTCATCTTTGCGATAATACTCGTAGCAATTGCAGTGTTCGTGGGTTTCTTTGTAATAAAGATGTTTCTCGAGAGAGCTGAACAAGCAAACATAAATGACTTTGTCAAGAACCAGTTGACTTACGAGATTCAATCAATATGGAGCGGCCCAGAAGAAGCCTCTGTCACCAAGTCTCTCATCTTAAGCAAAAACTTCGATTATGTTTGCTTCTTGAATCAGTATAAAGCTTGTAGCTCAAATATAGAAGGTTTTTGCAATGATTATGAAATATGGAAAACACGGACAGACAAAAAAGAAAATCTGTTTCTAGTGCCATTTGGCAACGCAGAAAAATACGATGCATTCACAGCATGGTACATCAAATGCGGCTCAAAAGACTGCATTCAACTTGCTCCTACATCTTCAAATCCATTATGCATTCCAGTAGTCAATGGAAAAGTTTCAGTAAAGCTCGAGAAATCAAGCGGCTCGCCTAATGTAACAATTTCTAATGGCGCATAAAATTAAAAAATGTATAAAAAAAGGGAAAGCATTGGAAACCGTAGGTTTCTGATAAATAAGAAAGCAGTTATAGAATTTGGATGGCTTTTTGCAGTCATAGTGGGCGCAATGATTCTTTTCCTCGCTTTTTATTTTGTTGGAACAAAACTATTGAGCCAAAAATATGAGCAAAGTACTATTCAAGCCCACTCTCTTGAGATTCTTTTGAACCCATTCTCGCAGTTCGGCGAGATAAAACTCATAAGCCAAGACACAATTTCTCTGGATCAGTTATCAACAGTCAATATAAGTTGCGATATCAGCTCAAGCCCGGGAGATCTGGGCTACAATGAAATTACCATCACAACAAAGGGCCAAAGCGGAATTCCAAAAACAGTCTATGACAAATATATTTTTGCCGAGAACGATTTAACAACAAAAAAATTCCAGGCTCTCTCAGTGCCTCTTGAGATGCCATGGCGCGCAGCAGATGTAATAATCCTATGGCCTTATGACAAGAAATATTGTTTTGTTGGCATGCCCAATATTAAAGAAACTTTAGGGGACACAGAAACTGGCCTGAACATCTCAAGTTTATCTTTCACAACAAGCAAAAGCAGCTGTCCTTCTGAAAGTATTACTGTCTGTAACAGCGGTTGTGATATAACAATTAATCCAGCTACAAACAAAGTCACGAAGCAAGGTCAAACATTTTACTTTGCCTCAGACGCTCTGATGTACGCTTCAATATTCTCATCCAAAGGATTATATGATTGCAACTTTAAGAGAATTGCCTCACGAGTTAACTTGCAGGCAACAATTTACGAAAAGAAAGCCCTGGCGCTTTCAGGCAAAGGTTGCACAACTCTTCCGCCAAATCTCGGAGCATTAAAAAATGCAGCTAATGAACTTGCAAAACAAGTGAATTCAGATAATGTAAATACATTATGGCAGGCTGCGAACAACATCGACCAAGCCAACAACATCGCAGACTGCAGCTTATATTAAAATGATTAAAAGAACAAAAGTAAAAATAACCGAAATGGTTTTGAGAACTCCAGAATGGCTCCGAGTCCATTTAATAAGATTATCGAGGTTTTTCAAATGTTGAAAGAAAAGAAAGCGCAGATGAAAATCCAGGAGATGGCTTTTGTTTTAGTAGCCGTTATCTTCTTAGGAGGAATCTTGCTCTTGTTCTTTGCAAGATTCCAGATGGGTGCGATGCAGCAGTCTTCTGAAGAGTTAAGAGAAATGCGAACAGTCACCTTATTGAGAGTTGTCGCGAGCATTCCCGAGCTTTCATGCGCAGGCGAGTCAGTTTGCATAGATGAAGACAAGCTAAGGGCATTTGACTCTACCCCCACTATCCAAAGCAGTTACTCGAGATTATGGAGCTCTTCCAACATCGCCAAGATAATTGTAGAGGAAGTCTACCCCAAGACAAACATCAAATACAAAGTCTATGAAAAAGCAACTTCAGAGAACACTGTAACCTATTCAACTTATGTGCCCTTATGCTCAGAAGCCCAACAAGAAAGCATATGTAAAATCGCCAAGATAAAAATCACAACAATTACTGAATAAAATGAGAATAAGAAGAATAAAAAAACGAGATTTCAACTCTGCTTTTAAATTATTTTTTAGAGTTTGGCCTACTAAAAACGCATCAGAAATTGAACGCGTTAAAAAATTTTTAATTAAAGCCATAAAAAATAAGGAGGGATTTGTCGCAGAAGAAAAAGGGAAGATAGTGGGAATTATAGAGTTTAGTAAAGGCTATTTTAAAGATTCAGACTACCTTGATTTCGTGATAATTGATAAGGAATATAGAAAAAAGGGCCTCGCCATTGATTTAATTAAGGCGTTTGAAAAAGATGCAAAGAATAGAAAAGTAAGAAGAATATTTAGCTGCACAATTCCCAAAAACATGGCAGCCTTAAAATTACATAAAAAATTAGGCTATCAATATGTTGGATATATTTATCATATCTGGAAAGAAGGAGATAAAGAGATTTTTTTCTCCAAAAAGATAAAATGAATAATAAAACAAAGCAGAACAAGAAAGCGCAAGAAGAAGTAATGGGTTTTGTTATTATTGTTATGATAGTCATGATAATCGGCTTGGTTTTCTTCGCGTTCTCATTGAGAAAAAGCTCGCAGACAAGTGCAGAGCCAAAGCAAGCTGAGCTCGATGACTTTTTGAACACAGTTTTAAGCTACACAACTGATTGTGAGATCAGCGCGAATAATCAAAGCATCCGCGAGCTAGCGCGGCAATGTAGCAAAGAGAAAAGATGCCAGAACGGAATTGAAGCTTGTGACTCGCTCAATGAAACTCTCAGCACAATTCTTCCCGAGCTCCTTGGTGAAAATGCTCAGATAGCCAATGCCTATGTCCATGGCTATAGCTTTAACATAAGCAACTCAGAACAGCTCATAAACATAACCCAGGGCAACTTAACAGGAGACTGCTTCGCCTCAAGTGTTCCGATTCCTACTGGAACAGAAGAAGACATATGGGTTAGGCTAAGATACTATTATAGTAAATAATAATTTAAAATTTGCCATCAATTAATCTCTTTAACTTAGAGATTATTAATAATAATTTCTCTTTTCTGTTGGGCAAGTAACTTGCATCTATTCTTTTTCCTTCATAACAGCTTTTATTCCTTTTTATTCTTAGATCATTTGCTAAAATTATTTCTTCTTCTGAAAATTCTTTATAATTAGACCTATATCCAATTAATTCTTTGTGCGCATTTTCACCTGTTGCTTTGAATCCATCCAAAAGGGCGATTATTGATACTAATTCCTTGATTATTTCATAATAATTCTCTGCAATAATTGTTGAAGAGATTTCACTAGTACTTGAAGAAAGGACAAATTTTTCTCTGTCTTTGATTAATTCAAGCATAGATTTTGCTTTCTCTTTGTCGGGGGCTACTTTTATTATCATTCTACTTTGAAATATCCTTTGAGTATGATTCCATTTATTAAATTATTTTTCAATTCTTTTGGTATTTTTTTCACATCAACTTCAAACATCAAATGAATTTTTTTGTTTAATTTTTTTTCAAATTCCTCAATGTCCAGTTTTTTTTCCTTGCCAATTATAAAAATATCTATGTCAGATTCTTCTACAGATTCTCCTTTAGCATAACTTCCATAGAGGATTATTGCATCTGGAGAAAGTTTTTCCCATAAAAAATCAACCATCCCAGATTCATTCAACTCATAAATCATGCTTATTTTTTTGTATAAAATAAATCTCTCATTATCTCTAACAGCGGTATAAAAAGGAATGTCTCTTTTTTGATATCTTTTGATTAAATCTTCTTTTTCAAACTCTTTCAAATAGTTCATCACAGAAAGAGGAGATATTTGACTAAGCCTACTTAATTCTCTAAGTCTAAAACTTTCAGTAGGATTATCAAGAAAGATTTTAAGTAAGATGTATTTGTTATATTTTTTTAACATATGTTATAATTATATAACACTTGTTTATAAATGTTTCTATCAAAAACTATATCTCTACTGTAACCTGTAACTTATCAAGCGCGAGCACAGGCTTAAGCCTTTTTTTCTTGGTTTTTTTGTCTTTGTCATGAACTAACTTGATAAAACCGTAGTTTTCAAGCAGTTTTACATCGCTTCTTACAGCCTTAAAATCCCGCCCAAGCAACTTAGCTAACTTGTATAAAGACTCTGGCTTCCTTGTCTTGATTGTAGCCAGAATTCTCGCTTTTTCATCACTCAAAAGCTGCCTTAATTCCTTAATTCCATGCCCAAATGGCTTCGGAAGCTTAGGCAGTTTAGTTTCAATAGGCAGTGGCTGCAGCTGAAAAGGCTTTAACATAGGCACAATAAACCTCTCAACTACTCTTCCTTCCTTGCCCCCTGCCCCAAGCTCTATCTCTTGTCCTTCCTGAGTATCATGAGACACTTTCACAATGATTTTCCTTATTTTTGACTTTTTTGCCATTTTCTAACGCCTCAGTAACAAAATAACGACGAAAACGATACTTTATAAATAAGATAGGGGTTTTTTCTTAACATATATGTATAAATAACCCCCATATTTAAACTTTTCTATAATTCTAAGCAACTTTAAATAAAACCGTGTAACTTAGGATTAACAGCTTAGTGACAACACAACCTTTTTAAATAAAACCTCAAAACCCAGGCTCTTTTGACTGGCTCAGAGAAAGCTTTAAAAAGCTGCCAAGGTATAACTTTTAATGCGATTCAAGAGATTGAATTGCGAAACTGGCCAGTGATCGTTTCTGAATAACGACACACATAAATTATGCATTGAACACTTTCAGTGCTATCTGATTTATGGCTACGGTCTAAACAACCCTAAGGGGTTGTGAGCAAAGCTGTTTCAAACTTTTCAAGGAAACGCGAAAAGCAAGAGACTGGCCAATATTCAGAATAAAAAATTGAAAGGAGGTTAAAAAATGAAATTGCTAAGGAAAATTGCACCTTTGGCAGTAGGATTACTGTTTATAGGCGCATCCGTAGCAGCCGCAGATTTATCCGCATGGAAAGTTTCATTTCCAGGCACTGACACAGCTGTAGTAGTCGGCGCAGGCGCAGCAGCTCAAGATACTCTTGGAGCAGTTCACATTGCTAACGCAATAGGAACAGTTCAAGGAGGCACAGCCCCTGTAGCAGGAGCTCACTTGATTGAAGCACCTGGTGACGACTTTAACTATGGCGAAGAGTTCTTAGACATTGAAGCTGAAGGACTTTCAGATACAGATTTGCCAATCTTATTGGCAGATGGTAATTACAGAGAGTCAAGAGGTAACAACGAAAACGAAGAAACTTACACCCAAACTTTAGAATTTGTAGCTGGCACTGACACAGTGGTTTTTGATGCAGATGAGAATGATGCAAAAGAAACCGCAGACACCTATTTGTTTATAGATAAGACTATAGATGCCTACACATACACATTAGAATTTGACGATGCTATAGACTATGATGGAGCACTCGCTGTAGATACAGACGAGGACTTCGAGCTATCCAAGATTAAAATACTTGGAAGAGAATATACTATCGTAGATGCTAATGATGATGTAGCAGCAGACGGTGCTGTTGACGAACTTGTCTTAATGGCAGGGGCAGTCAAAACTTCTCAATGGGAGTATAGCAAGGCAACTTACACTCTCGCTGACAAAACTTACGAAGTTGAAGTCAAGATCATTAGCGATGACGATAGCACAGCTATCTTAGTCATTAATGGTGAGGAAACTGACGAGATGGAAGAAGGCGATACTTACACCCTTGAGGATGATACAAGAGTCGGTGTTGTGGATGTTGTTCCAAACGAAGGAGCTGAGAAATCAACTGGCACAAGTGAAGGTAATGATTTAGTTACTTTCTTCTTGGGAGCTGAAAAGATAGATTTAATAAATAACGACGAAGTTGAAATCAACGGCGAAGCTGTTGAAGACTCAAATGTATTTTTCGACAATAACGTCCCAGTAGCTAACGCATTAACAACTATTGAAATAACAGCTCAACCAGAAGATGACCTTTATATTGGTAAAGATGAAGCTTGGACAGATCCTGTATTAGGTAGATTCAAATACACTCTACAGGGCTTGGACAAGAACACTGAACTAATCGAAGGAAAAGTTACAACAAGTGACGATGGCAACATCAAATTGGAGAACAATGCAGGTGACGAGATTGAAATTCCAGTTGTAATGGACGCTGTAACAGACTTTGTGTTCCCAGGTGACGAGTTAGTAGATGACACATGGGCATGCACAAAGCAAGACGGAGAAGTTATAACTCCAGGAGCAGCAGGTGGTGGAACAGCAAGCGGTGGTAATTTGCTTATAGCAGATACAGACCAATTTGTTGTAGACAACTCTCTTGGAAATACAATTGACGATGCTGAATTCACGGCTCTAGTTGTATCAATTGGCGGAGAGGCAAGAATCATCACAATAGATGACGTTGATAATGTAACCAACACCTATGATGCAGCTGACGAATACGGCAACTCATGGGATGATTTGACATTCGGAGTAGCTGAAGCACTTAGTGGCTTTACAACAATTACATTGACTTTGGATAACGCAGCAGGAGACGATGGATGTGATGTAGGAACAGTAGGAGCAGATGATGTAAAAATCACTGCAACAAACATCAACAATTTTGTTGGTGGTGGAGTCGGTGGCGCAGAGCCAGACTTTGAAACATCACTTGCAGGAGAAGTTGGTGTTGAATTTGACATCGCAGGAGGAGATGGCTTCGTACAAGTCTATCTTTTCAACAACGATGGCGAGTCATTAGTAGAAACTGCAGTTCCAGGAACAGACATCTTGTTTAACTTTGAAGATGATCTTCCAGCAGCAGTTGGTGGTGACTTGATCATAGACGCAGACCCTAATGCAAACCTTAACTGGGTTTCTAAAGAAGAAGACTCAGACTATGACATGGCTATTGACAACCACGATTTTGTGGCTGGCGATGTAGGTCCATACTGGGGAGCTATCTTCACATACGATGATGGCGCAGACGAGCCTAGTAGCTTTGTCGCAGAATATCCAGAAGAGGAAGTCATCGTGAAAGCATATGTGTCAGAGATACTGACAACAATTCCAGAGCTAGCTGCAGGTGGCGGAACAGGCGCTGTAACACCAGTTCTTGACACTGACATCGATGATGTTAAGGACAAGAATATAGTTGTTATGGGCGGAACTGCTATCAACAGAGTAGCTGCTGAAATGTTAGACGT
>CAYGZP010000011.1:0-5549 GCA_964354405.1 Candidatus Woesearchaeota archaeon
AAAAGTCTTTACAATTGAGATTTTTAGGGATTTGGCAAAGATGGCGCGCAAGAACATTGTGAAATTGATAAGAGCAAACAAAAAATTAAAGTTAAAAGTCAAGGTTATCGGAGGAGATGCGCTTCAAAGGAAAGGAGAGACATGGAAACACAAATATGATAGGATTTATTTTACTGCAAGTGTTGAACAAAGCAAGATTGAGGATGTAAAAAAAATGGCCCGATTTCTTTTGAAAGACAAGGGACTTTTGCTCTATCCCACCCGGGAGGCATGGGATTATGGCGCTTTGGAACTTTGGGAAAAAAATGGCAAGGAATTGAAACTTTTGCTGCGCGAAACTGGCTATGCGTTCGTTCCGCTGCTGCGCAGGCAGGAGTTAGAAGAATTATACAGCAAGGGATGATTTTTTGTGGTTTATCGTCGGAAATATCGCGATTTCTGCAACTTTGTTACTGATTGGTTGAAACTTTTTTAAAACAGCGAAAGGTTTATAAAGAAAAGTATATGCTGTAAAATAACCTTTATAAAACAATAATTAAATTTTAAAAAATTTAATCAAAATTTTATAATAGGGCGGGGTGAGGGGAAATAATTGAAAATGATTAAGGATGCATTTAACACGTTCTTTAGAAAGAAACCAGCATTGATTCTAATTGCACTGAGAAAAAATACGCGGGCGCGCTATGGAAGCTTGCTTGCTAAAGAGGTTGACTGTACTTACAGTCATGCTGTGAAGATTTTGCAGAGCCTGGAAAAGTTCGGTTTGGTTGCTTTTGAGAAAAAAGGCAGAATAAAGCTTATCAAATTGACTAACAAAGGCCAGGATGTTGCAGAATCCATACAAAAGATAAAGGATGTATTTAATTAAATTGTAATATGGATTGATGATAAGAGTTAATCTGATTTAATCGGATTTTGATTCTTGTCAAAAATCACAGAAAACTTTAAAAGCAAGTTCACTTTTAAATTACTATAATAATAGTAAAATAATAGTAAAAAGATATTAAAAATAAATAAAAAACAAAAAATGAATAAAAATTTTATTTTTGGCGCGTTATTGGTGTTTATTTTAGCTTTAGTTGTCTTGGGAAGCGCAACTATAACAAGTGTAACTCTAAACTCGCCAGCGAACAATGTATGGACTAACAGCATTTCACATGTTTTTAATTTCAGAGCGATTAGCGACTCTGATCCAACTTTCTCTTGTGATTTAGTTGTTGATGGGACCCCCAGGGCAAATAATCCAACTGTTGCTAATAATACTAATACTGACATAAGCCCGATGATTGGGTTACCCCAGGGCAAGCATGATTGGAAGATAACTTGCAGGGATTCTTCCGGCGTAGATAAAGACAGCGCTACAAGAACTTTGTATATAGATACAACTGATCCTAATGTTACATTGATTGACCCAGAGGATGACTATAACTCAAGCTCAACTTCTGTTGATTTTAAGTTTAAAGTTACAGATAATTTAGACACTTCTCTTGATTGCAAACTTTATGTTGATGGCGATGAGGAAAAGAGCGGAACTGTCAGCAATGACAGTCAGACTACATGGACTGTGATAGTTTCAAGAGATACTCATAACTGGCAAGT
Organism: Candidatus Woesearchaeota archaeon; assembly: GCA_964354405.1. GTDB lineage: Archaea > Nanobdellota > Nanobdellia > Pacearchaeales > UBA284 > JAVZYK01. The sequence continues at coordinate 1,600 of CAYGZP010000011.1, forward strand.
CAAGTGTGAGGATAATGCGGGCAATGAAGGCTCAAGTGCAACGTGGGGCTTTGAAATCAGAGAGGTTAATTATTGCGAGGAAGGAGAGGTTGGAGACGGGCTAACTCTTACAGTTGAAGAGCCTGATGAAAATGATGAGTTCAGTGCTGGAGAGAACATCTCTGTTAAAGTAACTGTTGAAAACACTGCTGGCGAGGATTTAGAGGTTGTGATTAAAGCTGAATTGTATGATGTTCAAGAAGAAGACACTGTCTCGACATCAAGATATGATACTGAAATAGCAGAGGATGATGAGAAAACTTACACGCTTCAATTGAAGGTTCCAACAACTATTGATCCTGATGATGATTTTGTTGTCAATGTCAAAGTTTACGAGGATGGCAATGAGGACATGGAATGCAAAGAGGACAGCATCAATGTTGATATCACTCAAGAAAGCCATAAGATTGTCATAAGCTCGTTTTCATTGAATCCAATAACAGTTGAATGCGGCGATGCTTTCAGCGCAAGCTTAAAGATAGAAAATGTCGGCGAAAACGACGAGAGTGTCAAGATAACTGTCAAGAACAGCGAATTGAAAGTTGATTCTATCAAAACATTGAACTTGGACTCGGGCGATGATTATTCAGAGACATTGAACTTCAATGTCCCTTCAAATGCTTCTGAAAAAGATTACAGCATTGTCATGACTGTTTATTACGATGAGAATGATGATGTTTATGACAAAACAGTGAGCGATACTGCAACATTGACTGTACATGGCGGATGTTCAGCTCCTGAAACAAAAGATGTCTCGATAAGTCAGCAGCAGATAAGCGAGGCTTTCAACGGCAAAGAGTTCATAATTAAAGTTAATGTTATTAACACAGGAACAGTTGAGACAACTTACACTATCAATGCTTCTAACTATGAGAGTTGGGCCACTCTTGCGAGAATAGAGCCTTCAACTATAACTCTTAATGGCGGCTCAAGCGGATATGCTTATGTGACTTTAGTTCCATTGGCGAATGCTTCTGGCGCAAACACCTTGAAAATTAAAGTTACTTTTGGAACAACAACTAAAGAAGAGATTGTTACTGTAACGGTTAAGCAGCAATCAACTGCTGCTTCACTCTTTGAGCAGCTAGGATTTTGGCTTAGGGGAAATTGGAAATGGGCGATTGTTGATATTTTACTTGTCGTGGCTGTTGTTGCATTGTTTGTAGTTTTCTTGAGACACAGGGCGCGAACAAGAAGGATGTCAGGTCAGGATATTTCTACAATTCGAGTTAGGACAATCAACGAAAAAGATTTTAGAAAAGCAAAAAAGAAATAAGAAATAAGCTCATCTAAAACCAATGACAAGGTTTTTAAAATCCTGAACATAATTCTTTAAATGGCACATGAAAACGAGGTTGAAAGCATTATATTGACTTTGAGTCCTTTAGAAAGACAGGTTCTTCCTCTATTGAAATTGGGTGATGTTGACAAAATCGCGGAAGAGACAAAATTAACTGATACAGGTGTAAAGCGCGCGATAAAGTTCTTGGAATCAAAAAATCTCGTTAAAGTCAAAGCAGAAAAAAAGAATGTTGTTGATTTGGATGTCAATGGAATTCTCTATCTGAAGAAAAACCTTCCTGAGAGAAATCTGCTCAATACATTGATGGAAGCTGGTGAGTCATTGAGCCTGGAAGAAGCCAAGAAGAAGAGCGAGCTGAGCGATAATGAGTTTATGATTGCTTTGGGGGTTCTGAAAGACAAAGCATTTGTCAATGTCTCTGCAAATAAAATCGAATTAAAAGCCAGCAAAGAAGAAGTCACCAAAAAGTTCTTGGAAGAAAAGTTCCTTGAGGCATTGCCTTTGGAAAAGAGCGAGCTGAGCGAGGAGCAAAAATTCTGTTATGACAAACTTAAGGCAAGAAAGAAAATTATTCAAGCCAGCGAGGAGCAAGAGCTTGAGTTTGAAATCACCGAGCTTGGCTCAAGAGTTCTTGAAGAGATTCCGAAGTTCAAACACGACTTGATTGAACAAGTTACTCCGGAAATGCTGTTGAAGGGCTCATGGCAGGGCAAGAGATTCAGGCATTATGATATCCAAAGCAAAGTTCCTGACTTGTATGGAGGAAAAAGACATTTTGTCAATCAGGCAATAAGTTATGGAAGAAAAATATGGACTGATATGGGTTTCACAGAGATGCAAGGAACTCTCGCGCAAACTGCTTTCTGGAATTTCGATGCGCTGTTCACTGCGCAAGATCATCCTGTGCGAGAGATGCAGGACACTTTCTATATTCAAGGCATCTCGGGAAAGCTGCCTGAGAAAGCTCTTGTTGAGAAAGTCAAGAAGGCTCATGAAAAAGGAGTGGAAGGAAGCAAAGGATGGAATTATAAGTGGAAAGAGGAAGAGGCAAAAAAAGTTGTCTTGAGGACGCATACAACTTGCCTGTCTGCAGCCACATTATCTAAACTTGCATCGCTGAAGGGAAAGGAAAAGAAAGGAAAATTCTTCGCGATTGGAAAATGTTTCAGAAATGAGACAGTTGACTGGAGCCACGGCTTTGAGTTTAATCAGACAGAAGGAATTGTGATTGATAAAAACGCGAATTTCAAGCATCTTCTTGGCTATCTAAAAGAATTTTTTAGAAAAATGGGGCATGAGAAGATTAAATTCCGCCCAAGTTACTTTCCTTACACTGAGCCTTCTCTAGAGATTGATGTTTTTGTTCCTGAAAAGAACAAATGGATGGAGTTAGGGGGCGCTGGAATCCTGCGCCCAGAAGTTGTTGTTCCTTTACTTGGAGAATGGGTGCCTGTCTTGGCATGGGGCCCGGGATTCGACAGAATCATCATGGATTATTATGAAATCAAGGACTTGAGAGATATGTATAAAAATGATTTAAATCAGCTGAGAAAAATTAAGGTTTGGATAAAATGAAAGAATCACAAGATAAAGTAAAAAAATTTAATGAAGAAAGAAACTGGGGAAAAGTCTGGGAAATAAAGGACTTATTGTTAAATATGAATGAGGAAATTGGAGAATTTTGGCACATAATTAAATGGGTTGATGAAGAAAAGCAAAAAAAATTAATAGAGGAAAATAAAAGTGAGGCAGGGAATTTTGTAGGCGATATGTCTTATTTATTATTAAAAATAGCTGCAATTTGCGGAGTAAACTCAGAGGAAGAATTAAATAAGGTTTTAGAGGAATATGAAAGAAGATTCCCTATAGAAAAAATAAAAAAAGTTAAGCACGCGAATAAACTGGCAGGAGGCGTTGACGATAAATAAAATGGCACTCGTAAAATTTTCAAGGAAAGAATTCGAGAAGTTTGTGAAGATTGACAAAAAGATTGAGGAGAAGATAGTGATGTTTGGAACTCCTATTGAATCTTTAGATGATAATGAGATTGCTCTCGAGGTTTTTCCTAACCGCCCTGAATTGCTCTCTTTGCATGGTTATGCTCGCGCGTTCCTGGCATTCTTGGGCAAGAAAACTGGATTGAAACAATATAAAGTGAACAAGCCCGAAGCAAAATATGAAGTCAAGATAGATCATTCTGTGCGAGAGGTTAGGCCTTACACAGCATGTGCAATTGTGAAGAATCTGAAGTTCAATGATGAGATTATCAAAGAGGTTATTGATATCCAGGAGAAGATTCATGCGACTCTTGGAAGAAACCGGAAGAAAATTGCCATCGGCATTTATCCTCTTGAAAAATTAAAGCTGCCAATCAAGTTTGAGGCAAGAAAACCACAAGACATTAAGTTCATGCCTCTTGAATCCTCGCGTGAGATGACTGGCACACAGATATTGGAACAGCATCCGATAGGGCGCGAGTACGCTCATTTATTACAAGGGGCAAAAAAATATCCTGTGTTTGTAGATGCTTCAGGAGAGATATTAAGCATGCCTCCGATAATCAACTCGCACAAGACAGGAAAAATAACTGACAAGACAAAAGATATTT
>CAYGZP010000012.1:0-5119 GCA_964354405.1 Candidatus Woesearchaeota archaeon
GAAATCTAATCCGTATGCATCTCGAGGATTATCGGCATTTTAATTTTTTTTAGTTTATAATCTTGATATAAACTAAAATGGCTTTCAGAAGTAAATTTCACATCGGTGCAACAAAAACCGATATTTATAACGCACTGCATCCGGAACAATATCTTCGTCTTGATTCTGATATCATCGGTAATAAATGGATAGAAATAAAATCTGATAGTACCATTATACACGATGAATATAATCCAAAAGTATACGTACAGAATCAACTCCCAGCAGGGGACGCAGCTCTCATCCGGACTGACGACAAACACTAACTTCCCGCTTAGCCAAATTGTTAATCTCATCTCCGTTGGCGGGATGTTCCAGCTACGATGTCACGGAATTACCATCCCATTCAGCTTTTATCAGATGTCCAGCGATATTAACACTCTTACTTGCATTTTTACCGACGCTTTCGGTAATACCAAAACTAGCTCTATCACTCTAACTGCCGGAAACTATACTTGCTCCAGTATCCTTACCGAATTGCAAACCCGCCTCGTCGCCGCTGCTGCTATCTCTAGCGGCTTGTACGTCGGTTTTGTCCTAGGTTGTTCTTTTAGCTACAGTTCCGGAACTGGTAAATCTATTCTCGCAATTACCAATGCCGCTCCCGTTAGTGTTCAAATTAATTTTGCTAGTAATCTTAACGCTGGATTGTTTTTTGGATTTTCTACTAATCAAGTTATCGCTCTCGCCACTCCTAGAACAAGCACTCAAGTCGCAGTCGCCAATCCTGTTTCTTATCTATTGCTACGTTGTAGTAATCTGAAACAGTTTAATAACAGAGAATTTATTACATCCCCCGATATCTTTTCCGATGTCATTTATAGAATTCCAATCGTCACCAATCAAGGCACATGGATACAGTACCTACTCGCTTCTGAACCTGTTTTTATTGCTAATAATAGCATTACTAATTATACATTTTACCTTACGACTAACTTAACTACGTCTCCTATTGATTTACAAGGATTGTTTTACTCTTTCCAGTTTACCGTTGATGAAGTTGCTCATCCGAAATATGAATCTCTTAATGCTGCTCGTTTTGCCAATCAAACCACTCTCGGCGAAGACAGAGATTTACAAGAGCTTATTCGTCAGCGAGACGCCGAGATTGAACGCCTTAAAGTCTACCAGAAAAAACTAATTAAGGATGACGAACCGAAGCGGAAAACATTAGACGAGGCATTAGCTGATATTGAACAAAGCGTAATAGGTGGTACTCGTGGCGATTTCGCTCAACCCGCTCCAGCCGGTGGTAACGTATTCTAATTTTATTATATTGACTATAGTAAAATGTTCTACCACAACGACAAAGGTCGCCGAATAAACCTCCTGAACACTCGTCCGCGCAATCTATCCGCGGGTGGTATTATTACCGGTAATCCTCCCGCTAAAGATAAGTACGAAGATACTGTATACAGCAAGTTAGAATATGGCTCTCTCGTCGTTCCCGTACCGGTTATGCGGTCCGGTATTATGGATAAGTATAAAGGTCCCATTACCGGTCCAAAACAACATGACCCTACAAAACTAGGAGATACGATTGTTATGCCTAAAGAGCTAGTTGTTCATAAAGACCATGCCGATAAAGTAGAGAATTTTCTAAAAAAACACGGAATTACATTACCATTACCAAAAGATTTTGATGTTAGTAATGTAATAAAAATAAAATCTTGACATAGTACAAACAACCGAAAATAGTGCTAGTTCAAGTGTTAATTAATAATACGTCTAACGGTGGCGTTAATGCTTCTCCTACTGGCTCTTATTACACTATTCCTATCAGCGGTAAATGCTCTGTCCGCGTACTACACGTTCAATTTCATTCTTCTGTAGCAGCTAGTGTTAATCAAGTACTCCGACTACAATCGGATGCTCTCATTGCTAATTATTCTCCGTTGAAATTTATTACTTTTATGAATAACGGGCAGTCTAGTACTAACTTTGATTCTAGTTACCGAGAATACCATTTCCAAAACGTCGTTCTAAACGGAAATATTTTTTTCAAGTTAGAAGTTGTCTCTGGAACTACGTTATATGGAGCTAATAATGATGCTATTGTACCTGCTGCTGGAACGTATAGCTGCCTTCTTACACTTGAGGTAGAATACATCAATAAACAGTTTGATTCGGTAAACGAGTCAGCTCAGCCTTCTTCCAAAACTGCCGGTTCGCTATATTAATTCCGGTGTAAATTATTTTTATCTTGTGTACACTGTACTCATGATACGTCGTCCACGCGGTCATTTTAGTACCTCCTCATTTATCCTTGATAAAGAACAAGTCCTCATGCCTGAGCCTATCCTTGAAATCGTCGCTCAACCCCAACATACCGGATTGGAAAAACCAAAACCTATCAATCCGTACGAAGACCGTAAAAAAAAAAGTAAATATCAACGGGGTTGAATTTCTACAAATTTCTTTTTTTGAAAAAAAAAATTTTTTTCTGTTGGTATTCTAAACAATATAATTCATGAGCTCACACACAGTCGGCTATTCTCAGCAATACGTTCTACCCGCTTCTCAGGACGCCGTTCCCGAGGCGTTTCGTTCCAACCGTATGGCAAAGCCGATTAACTGCTCCATGCAGACCGTCAACGTCCCTGCTTTGACCGGTAATGCGTCCAACTCTGGTACGTCCGTCATTCAGGTTCCGTGCGGCGCTTCCGCTGGTATCATGTGCAACCCTTATATCCGTTTCGCGTTTCAGGCCACCGGCCCAACTGGTGTAGCTACTTCCGCGTTCAAGTTCAAGGGTGCGACGAACTCAGGCACGGCTCTCATTAATCGCGTTGCTACCTATGTTAACTCGGTGCAGGTTGACAATATCCAGAACGCCGACCAGGTGTACGACCAGCTGTTCGCCCACTCTACCTCGTACGATTGGCTCTCTCACGATGCTACCCAATTGATGTATTCCGATGCCACGTTCGCTTACGGCGCTGTCACGGCGTCTGGTACGGCTCACATGTGCGTCCCGCTCATTGGTCTCCTTGGTTCTCAACAGGCTATGCCGTTGTACCTCATTAACGGTCAGCTTCAGGTTCAGATTGACTGGAACTCGGCGGCTCGTGCGCTGTTTGATAACGTCGGTGCCGCTGCCACGAACATCACGGGCTTCACCATTTCTTCCGTTCAGCTCGTGTACGACCGCGTTCAGCCGGAACAGGCCTTTATTGACCACGTTCGCTCTCAGATGATGAGCGGTCAGAAGTACGTGTTCGGCTACACCAACTACCAATGCACGACTCTGGCCTCTGCCGCAAATAGCACGTTTAACTACGGTCTGAACGTGTCATCTCTCCGTGGTGTAATCGCTAACCAAGTCGCAACTGCTGATTTGTCGGCTATTACCAGCGAGGGTAAATCCGTTTACAACGGTCTTTCACAGTTCTCGGTTCAGCTTGACGGCCGCCTGATTTCGTCTCTGACTCTTGATGCTACGACCGCCCCGGCTGTTGCGTTTGCCGAGTTGCAGAAGTCGCAATCCCGTATCTTTGATGCCTCCATCACGGATTTGGTTTCTGCTACCGCTGTTGCCGTAAACAACTCAATTACCTCTACCTATTGGACAGAGGCATTTGCAGTGGGTCAAAGTTGCCAACGCGTCAACGAGGGCTTGGCATTCTCTGGTTCGCCGGTGTCTGTTGTTACGTTGAGTCTGTCATCTGCTAACTCGGCTGCATGCACGTTGTTCGTTGTGTTTATTTCTGACATGCAAGTCCTTATTGATAGCTCTGGAAGTATTGAGATAGTGCGCTGATATTGAATAATAATAATTCTATTAAAAAATGAAAATTAAAATTTAAACGTATGCTATTCATAAAGAATGTCATACGGATTTGTTTATAAAATTGTATCGGAAAAAGGTAATATGGTATATATTGGTTCTACTTCAGATTTAACTAACCGATGGAAAAGACACGTTGAACATTATTCATCTGATAAAAGAGGTACAACAGCTGAACTATTATTTGATGAATATGGTATTGATAATTGTTCGCTAGAGGTAATTGAAATGGTAAAGTATAAAGAAAAGAAAGAATTATACGAACGAGAAGAATATTGGATTAAAAATACTCCAGAAGAAACTCTTATTAAACTTGAAGTTAATACTCCGGAAGAAATTCTTATTAAGCCAAAAGTTGTTAATAAAAAAAATCCTACTCCTTTTACCGAAGAACGTGCTAAGGAAAGTAAACGAGCATATTACGAAAAGAATAAAGATACAGAAGAATATAAGCAACGGACGCATGAGAGTTCGGTTCGCTATATGGAATCGCATCGTGAAGAACAACGTGAAAAAGCACGAAAATACGCTGAAGAAAATCCTGAAAAGATAAAGGAAAGCAATAAAATTCAGTATCAAAAAATAAAACAGAACCAAGAACGGTATCAAGCTAGAATGGCACGTATACTAGAATGGGTTACATGTGAATGCGGAACGAAAGTTCAACGTGGTAATTTATCTCGCCATAAGAAGTCTAACGTCCATCAAGCTTTTTTACAAAAATAAGTTATATTTATCTATTCGTAATAGATGAATCGTGAAAAGAAATTAGTCGCCATGCGTCAATGGTATAGCCTCAATCGTGAGAAAATCCTAGAGAAATATCACCTCGTTGTGAAATGTGTTACCTGTGTATCATGTCAACGTACTATCAAGGACCGAAATATGCGTTTTCACCTTGAATCAAACTACCATAAGAAACGGATTGAGTTCCTAGAAGAACAACGATTAACAGAAAACATTCCAACGTTATCCGAATTTTTTAAATACCGTACTATTAAATGCCATACAAAATTGTACCCGCCGGAAATAAATGCTTCGTTAAACACGGACGACACGCATTTAGCAAACAACCTATCCCTTGCGACGTAGCGAAAAAACAACGGACTGCGTTGATTTTATCTGGGTTACGCAAGAAGCATAAAATTCCTCCTAGACAGCCTACAGCTTTGTAGGTCTTCCACCTCGCTTCAATTTAGATACTTTGCCTCCCTTTGCTTTTTTAGCAAATAATACTGGTTTCAGCGAAGCGGGAGCATCGCGACTCTGAGGTGGTCCTTTCAATACAGGAAG
>CAYGZP010000013.1:0-3989 GCA_964354405.1 Candidatus Woesearchaeota archaeon
AACCAAATGGATCAATATAAAACAATGTTGATTAATTCATATGGTATTAAAGAGGAACAGTTTGACCAAACAAGAATGATTCCTATTAAAGTGAAGTATGATGAAGGAAACATGAAACAAAAGATTCTTCCAAAACTATTAGGAATAGAAATAGGTGCTGTAGATCCCAAAGAGATTACAGATGACTATTTAATTCCTGTTGGTCTTGAGGAAGAGAAAACAAATAATCGTAAGGTAGATGCTCTATTAAAAAGGCTAAATGCTGATTATAAAAAACTTTCTGAAAAAACTGTTCTTCCTTCAGAGAAGAGAGAAAAGGCTGAACAATTGAATGCTTTGTTCACAGCTATTAGGCAGCTTCAAATGAGACAAAATCTTAAGCCTTTATTGGAGCAAGCAAAAGTTTTTAACTCAAGTATTGAGAATTTAATGGAAAGATTTGAGAAAAATTGGGTAGGAAATGATCCAAAATCTTTTTCTGAAGCTGATGTAAATGCTTTTATAAAAGAAATATTAGACGCTGAAAAAGCTCTTAATACATACACCACACTTGATATTGATCTTGCAGGTCTTTTTAAGGGAAAAGAAGATGCTGATCTTAAAAAAGATCTTTCTACAACAGTGACTACAGCAAGATTTTTAAAAAGTGAGTTGAGCACAATAACTACAGAATTTGTTAAAGACTTTATAGGAAAAGCTGAAGATGTGGAAGATGTTACAAAAGAGGAAAAAACAATTAGTGGACTGGCTAAATGGTGGAGCGATACAGCAACAATACAGCTTAACTCTGCAAAAATCTTATTTAGAAAAGCTAATAGAGCTCTTACACTTACAACATATGACACTATTGACCAAAGTAAGAAGCTTCAAACTCTTAAAGATAAATATAATACATGGGCTAAAGGAAAAGGGTTAACTAATAAAAACTACTTTAATATTCTTAAAAAGAAAGGAACAAATGAATTAATTGATGAATTTCAATCTGAATTCTATAAAGAATTACAGAAAAGAATAAATAGTAAAGATCCAGATCTTTTTAAATGGGTTAAAGAAAATATAAACATTTCTGAATACAATGCTTTCTTAAAAGAAGAGATTGCTAGTGAAAAGACAAGAATCATAGAGAAATATAAAGATAGAGAACAGTCTGAGGAGAATAATCAAAAGATGGAGAATGAGCTAAATAAAGTGGATAAGTTGTACAACACCTCTACACCAACTGCTGCTGGATGGTATCAATATGAACTTATTAAAAAGTTTCCTAAAGAGAAATGGCAAACAGCAGAATGGAAAGAATTACATGCTCCACAGAATCAGGCAGCTCTTGATTTTTATAATTATATTAGAGAAAGAAATGAATATTATCGTTCTATAGGATATTTAGGAAGAGGAGAAGATAGAACATTCCTTCCTTGGGTGAGAAAGAGTCTTGTTGAAAAGATTGTAATGGGTGGAAAAATCTCTGTAGGAGAACAGTTTTTAAGATCTATATCAATGTCTGAAGGAGATGTTGGATTTGGTAAAATAGATCCACATACAGGAAAGCCTATAGACACTATTCCTAAATACTTTATAACAGAATTGCAAGAAGAAGTTAGTGAAGATCTTTTTAAGAACATGGCTTTATATAATGAGATGGCTATTAAGTTTAAATATCTATCAGAAATTGAAGATCAAGCTCTTGCACTAATTAATCTAGAAAGGAACAAGAAAACAATAGCTACATCTGTATTCTCTAGAACTAAGTATAAAAAAGAAGGTGGGGTAGAGATTTCTCCAGACAATAGTAAAAACACTGAGCTTATAGAAAGCATGGTGAAAGGTATTATATATGGACAGAAATATCTTCAGAATGATAATTTTGATCAGGCACTTGCTACATTTGGTAAGCTTGGAGAAAAAGTGAATGCAAAAATAGGATTTAAACTATTTCCAGAAGGACTAGAAGGAAGAAAAGTTTCTTTGAATAAGTCTATTGATACATTAAATAGAATGTTTCAGACAACTACAATGGGACTAAATCTTACATCAGCAACATCAAACTTATTTGGTGGTACAGCTCAATCTATAATTAATTCAGGAAAGTATTTCACTCCATCTGATTATTTAGCTACAGAAGCTTGGATAAATAGTAAAATGTTAGGACTTGGAAATACAGAGTATCAAAAGAAAACAATAGGAGCACTAGAATATTTTCTTCCTTTAACAGAGAATTATAACAGAGAGTTTGCAAAAAAACTTTCTTTAAATAAACTGAGTCAAGAGAACATTCAAGATGCATTGTTCTGGATGATGAGACAGACTGATAAACACGTTCAAACAGTGAACTTCTTTTCTTTTCTAAAGAATTCTATTGTGCAAAATGGAGAAGTGGTGAATGTTAGAGAATTCCTTAAAAAGTCTCCTGAGTATGTAAACTTCTACGAAGGAACTATGGAACAAAGAAAAGCTAGAGAAGCTAAGTTTGAAGAAGATGTTAAAAGACTTATAGAAGAAAAAGGTGTTCTTAAGGTAGGAGAAATAGTTGATAATGAGTTTGTTATACCAGGTGTTGACAGAAGAAGTGAAAGTGTTATTGTTCTTAGAAGAAAGGTACAACAATTAACTAAGGATGCTCTTGGTAATACAACAGAAGAAAGTAGAAGACTTATAGATATGAACATCTATGGAAATTCATTCATGATGTTTAAACGCTGGATCCCTAGACTTGTAGATGTGAGAGTGGGAGGTCTTAAATATAATTCTGCATCAGATGCTTATGAGTGGGGTAGAATGAGAACTGCTTATAGTATTATAGCTAAAGATTTGTTAGGGTCTATTGGTAATCTTAGAAACTCTCTTGTAGGGAATGAGAAAGGTGTTGAATTTATGAGAGAAATGTGGGAAAAGAAGAAAGCAGACTATGAGAGAGAAACAGGAAAAGTTCTTGATATGACTGAGTCTGAGTTTATGGATCTTGTAAGAAGAAATGTTAAAAGTCAAATTCGTGATCTAATGTTCTTCTTAGTAATGATTGGTCTTTTTCTTGCACTTAAAGCTAATGCTCCTGATGATGATGAAGATCCAGCAGTTAAAAATCAATATAAATTTATGTTGAGAGCTGTTGATAAACTTAAAGATGAGATTGCATATTTCTACAACCCTGCAAATCTATTACAACTTGTATCTAGAGGACTATTTCCTTCTGCAGGACTATTAAAAAACTTTGGAAAGGTTGTTGAAAACTTCATGTTAGAAATATTTGGACTTGTGTTACAGAATGACGAATGGGTGGAAAGTGCAACACCTATAAAGTATTTAATGAAACAGTTCCCTGTATCAAATCAACTTGTACAATATTTACCATTGTTTGCTCCAGAATTAGCTAAAGATCTTGGTATTAAAACACAATCTCAATCAGGATTTATTAAATAGTATAGCTATATTATAGCTAAATTTTAATTCACGTCCATTGTCAATACATTTAAATAACTTAATTTTACAATATTATGAGAACTGCTGCAATTTGTCCAACTTGTGCTATATACACTAATGCTGTTTGTGTTATATATGATGATATATATTTAACAAATATAGATGTTTCCCCTTTGGAATCATTAGATGTTATATTAGGAAAAATTAATAACAACTTAGTTCCTAAAACAGGAATACTACCTCCCACTATAAGTGCTGTATACATAGGACAATTATATGTAGATACAGCTGTTCCCACTCTTTATTATGCTAAATCTATAGGTTTAGGAGCTGCAGATTGGAAAGCATTAATTAATCTATAACATATTATTTTATTTTATTATTATGAATGTAACTTGTTCAGCAATTCCATGCCCTATTTTATTAAATTCTAATTGTGTTTTTTATGAAGCACAAAATTTAATATGTACAAACATTGTTACAAATGACACTGTTCAAACAGCATTACAAAAAATTGATCTTGCTATATGTAATATAGTGTTAGGATCACAAGGTCCACAAGGAGTGCAAGGAGT
>CAYGZP010000014.1:0-3952 GCA_964354405.1 Candidatus Woesearchaeota archaeon
TTGTTAAAAGTACAAGCTTCACTTGCTTTGGTTGCTGCAGCGCAAGAATTTGCAAATTTGGTAACTGGACAAGGTGCGTTAAAGTTAGCTTTACAATCTGCAGCAACAGCAGTTTATTCAGCAGCAACAACAGCAGCAACAGCTACAACAACAGCATTTGGAGTTGCAGTTAACACTACATCAACATCATTTAAAGTTTTACGTGGTGCAATTATAGCAAGTGGAATAGGATTAATTATAGTTGGTGTTGCACTTGCAATTGAAGCATTTAATAATTTAAATAAGTCAACAGAAGAACAAATTAAGAATCAAAATAGACTTGCAAAGGCTGGTGAAGATGCACAAAAACAATTAGGTGATGCAACATTAAAAAGGTTGGTTGCTGAAGGCAAGGTAAGCGAAGATCAAGCAAAACGAATTGAAATAAGAAATGAAGCAACAAAAAAACAAAATGAAAATAGGCTTGCATTTGCAAAGGAATTAAATAGACTTGAAAAAGAAAGACAAGAAGCAGAAGGAGATTCTGTAAGATTGGTTGGTATATTTAGACAAAAGGAACAAGCAGAAAGAAATTATCAAACAGTAAGACTTGCAATTACAAGAGATGCGCAAGCTGAAATTGCAGATTTAAATAAAAAAGATGTAGTTGATACAGAAAAAAAATCAGATGATAAGGTTAAAATTAAAGAACAAGAAAATATTGATATTTTTAAACTATTACAAGAAGAATTTGCAGCACAATTAAGAACACGCGCAATAATTGCGGAAACAGCTGTAATAAAAGATAATAGTATAAAGAATCAAACTGATTTAATACTTGCAAACTTAGATATTCAAACAAACGCTTTAGAGGAAAATTTTAAAAATGATGAAGAACGCGAAGCAGAAAGAGTAAGGTTAGTAACTGATGCACAGGCCAAAATATCTGCATTGGGTAAGACTGGAGTTGAAGAAAATAAGGAGAACAATAAAGAAAAGCTTGCAAGTGACGAAGAATATACAACAGCCTCAATTAGTTTAGCAGACAGGGTTGCTTCTACAAAAAAGAAAAATGAAGAAACAGCATTAGAACTTTCTATACAAGCTACAAACGCAACATTTGACTTATTTAATTCAATTGGTGATGCAAGGATTGCGAAGTTAGAAGAAAACGCGGCAACAGAAATACAACTTGCAGGTGATGACGCGATAAAGAAAAAGGCAATAGAAAAGAATTTAGCAGACGAAGTTGCAAAGATTAAGCGCGGTCAAGCCATTGCAGATAAAGCACAAGCATTATTTAATATTGCCATTAGCACAGCACAGAACATTGTTAAAGGACCTTCAGCATTAATACCATTATACATTGCATTAGGTGCAATTCAAGCAGCTGCAGTTGCTGCCCGTCCAATTCCTAAGTTTGAAAAGGGTGGATTGGTTAAAGGACCTTTACACACACAAGGCGGTGTGCTTGCTGAATTGGAAGGTGACGAATATATTACCAATAGAAATGCAACAAGAAAGAATAGGGGATTGTTAGAGGCAATTAACAGCGGAAAGGAAAAAGAATTTATCTACAAAAAATTTCAAGTACCAATTATTCAAGCTTCACAATCTGCAGCAATAAATCAAAAGTTAAATGCTAAATTGGATTCTGCAAGAATGGAAAGGGAATTACAAATGAGTAGAAAGGCCGAATCTAAAAATACTGATAAGATTATTAAAGCAGTTACAAATAACAAGTCACCAAGATATAACTGGAATTAATGCCAATAGAATTTATAATTAACGGAGTACAGTATGAAGACCCTTTAAATTGGGATGACTTTTCAATTAGATTAGCACGTGACCGTTCATTAAATGCAGTTATTGTAAGTTATGATGTTAGTTTAATTCTTGGTTCAGATGCTTACAAGTATCTGAATGATTTAAGACTTACAAACCAATACTGTGAGCCATTGACTGTACTGATAAAATATCATTGTGGTAGTGGTGCTTGGTATGATTTGGTAAGAGGTTATATATTTTTAACCGAATGCAGATTTAATCTGACTGAATGTACTGTTACAACTCGAATATTTGACGAATCATTTAGTAGTTTTATTGGTAATAATCGTTCTGTACCATTTAACACAAGTGCTGACAGGTCAAAAGAACTTGCTCCAATTCCTTCTGTTGTTCCTTATGGACTTACTACATTTGATCCTAAGACGGGAATATATGATAGGGTTGTAAAAGGTTATAAGCTATTTGATGTATTTGATTCTTGTGTTAACTTCATTTCAAACAATAAGGTAAAATTAATTTCTTCATTTTTATCTAATGTTATACCTGGTGATAGTGGTTCCTACAATTTATTTATTACTTCTGGTGCTTCATTAAGGTCAACTGTAATAACTCCATTTACAACTACATTTATTCAGTTATATGAAGCTATAAGAAGCAAATATAATCTTGGTATTGGATTTCAATTGATTGATGGTGTTCCGCACATATTAATTGAGCGCAATGAATATTTTTTAGAAGAATTTGTTTCAACAACTATTCAAGAGGCTAATGATGTTATTGCATATTACGACCAACAGCAATTATTTAACCGTGTTCAGTTTGGAAGTCAAACATATACAGGACAATTTGATAGTATTGTAGATAACAATTATCTTTCATTTCCTGACATTGCATTTAGAGGTTTTCAAGATGAAACGTTTTATGTAATTGGTGAATGTAACATTGATAATATATTAGATTGTTTTAATGAAACAACAATTGTAATTGATAACAATACAATTGAAGATATTATAATTTATAATAACAATTCTTATGATAAAGCACCAGTTTTAATTGAATGTTTTGGTAATGTTTCACCATTTGCAGCAAGGCAAACGGATCCATTAAATTTAGGGCAAACGGTTTATAATGGTGACTTAACAAACGATAATACTGCAGCTAACTTTATTGGTGCGGTTCCTAATAGCATTTATTCAAGTTATTTGGGCTTTGATAGTGCTGACTTACCTATTATAACTGAGATACAAACAGGTCTTGGATTTGCTGATAACTGTCCAACTTTTTCACCTGCACAAACATTATTATTTGATTTAGATCAAACTTCTGATGCGGTTCCAACTACTGCACCATTTTTATCAGAAAGAGTTGGTAGTTTTATACCTTATAACACAATTGTAAGTGACCCTGGTACTAATTTTAATGCAACAACATTTACTTATACTGTTCCTGGACCTGCAAGATTTATTTTTAGAGCAAGATTAGACTTACAAAAATGCGGAACTGCACCAAGTGGACAAGTTGCAAATGTTAGATTTGCACTTACTATTACAGATTTAGAAGGTAATATTTTACAAAGAATATTTTCTCCATATCAAAATTATTTTGTAAGATTTATTTCAGGTGCAACTAATTTTCAAATGGATTATACATTTCCAGAAATTGTGTTAAATGCAGGGTTTAATGTTTCAGTTGATTTGCAAGCTTTCAAAAATATATCAATTAGTGATTGCCCTATATTGATTAATAGAAACATTGGTAGTGGTGGTAGATTTTCTGATTTTGTTACAACAGAAGTTGAAGCAATTGAAGGTGGTGAACTAAAAGAGTTTGACCCTAACGATTATAAGAGAAACGCATACACATTTAAACAGCCTATTTCTTTCGAGCAAGTAAGATTGCTTATTGAGAATCCATTTAAACAAATTAGATTTACCTATGGTTTTCACCATTTACAAACCAACAAAGGATTTATTGATACCGTTGTTATCAGCGATTTTGATAAATTTGATACTGAATTTACACTCATTAGCAGCACCTAAAATTATGGCATTTACACCAATTGAAAATCAGCCTATAATATTTAATCCAGTAATACCTTGTTATGTTGAACAGGATGGATATACTTATTCAATGGACTTAACAGATTCTACACAAATTGCATTTGCTTTAACACCTTGTGAAGATG
>CAYGZP010000015.1:0-3889 GCA_964354405.1 Candidatus Woesearchaeota archaeon
GCTTGACTGAGAAAGTCAAGGCTTTCCTGGAGAAGAAGAGAAAAGAAATAAAGCCGAAAGGAGAGAAAAAAGAAGCGGAAAAGGAAATTGGGGAGGAGAAAGAATAAAATGACAGAAAAGACGCACAAACGAGGAGACGGAAGAGCTCCTGATGAAACAAGAAAGATTGAAGCTAAGATTGGCGTGATAAAAAATGCTGACGGCAGCGCGTTTTTCAGCTTTGGCGGAAGCAAAGCTATCGCGGCAGTTTATGGCCCGCGACAGTTACATCCGCAGCATTTGCAGGATCCAGAGAAATGCTTGTTGAGATGCCACTACGACATGATTTCTTTCAGCGTTACAGAAAGAAAAAGGCCGGGGCCAGCAAGAAGGAGCTCGGAGATATCGTATGTCACAACAAAAGCCCTTGAGCCTGTTTTGCAGTTAGAAGGATTGCCCAACACTGTGATTGATGTTTATATCATGATAATCCAGGCAGACGCGAGCACAAGATGCGCGGGAATTAACGCAGCATCGATGGCTTTGGCTAATGCTGGAATTCCAATGAACGGGTTGGTTTCATCTGTTTCAATAGGAAAGATAGGTGACAACATCGTGGCGGATTTGACAAAAGAAGAAGAGGATTTCACAGTAACTAAAGGAGGAGAGGAAATCAAAGCTGCTACAGACATCCCGATGGCTTTCATGTCCCGCGGAAACAAGATAAGTTTATTACAACTTGATGGCAAAATCAAGCCAGAAGAATTGAAAGAGGCCATAGCTCTTGGAAAAAAAGTCTGCAAAAAACTCGCGGAGATACAGACAAAAGCAATTAAAAAAATAGACAAGGAGAAAGATTAAGGAGGAAATTAAGAAAAAATGGAAACTTCAAGCTTAACTAAAAAAAGAATAGAGGAATTATTGCAAGAAGGCAAGAGATTTGACGGAAGAAAACTTTTAGATTACAGAAAGATAGAGATTGAGACAGGAATCTCGAAGAACGCGGAAGGCTCGGCTCGAGCTAAAATAGGAGACACTGAAGTTATTGTTGGTGTCAAGCTTGATGTGGCTGAGCCATTCACTGATTCTCCTGATAAGGGTGCTTTAATAGTAACCGCGGAACTCTCACCATTGGCTTCGAGAAAATTCGAGAGCGGGCCACCGCAGATCCAGGCAATTGAACTGGCAAGATTAATAGACAGAGGAATCCGCGAGAGCGAGTTCATCGAACTAAAGAAAATGGGAATCAAGTCAGGCGAAAAAGTATGGGGAATTTTTATTGATATATATCCTTTGAATTATGATGGAAATTTGATAGATGCTTCTGCGCTCGCCGCAGTGGCTGCGATAAAATCCGCAGTGTTTCCTGTGGTTAAAGATGATAAAGTGCAGTATGGAGAGTTCACAACAAAGAAACTTCCTTTGAAAGAACCCCCTATAACAATCACTTGCTATAAAATAGGCAATAGTTTTGTATTGGATCCGAGCACTCAAGAAGAAGAGACTGCAAAAGTTCGGGTTACTGTAGCAATGACTTTTGATAAAGAGACCCATATTCATGCTTTACAGAAATCTGGCGAAGAAGCATTGAGCGAGGATGAAATCGCCGAGATTTTAAAGATTGCCGAGAGCGAAGGCAAAAAACTTTTTAAGAAATTAGATTAAATAAATCTTTTAGGAAAACAATCTTTTAAAAAAAGATTGTATCAAAAGATATAAAGTAAAAGGACAAAAATGGCCAAAGATTTGGATAAATTAGAAGAGCAATATACAAAATACGAAAAGGCAAGAATTCTTGGTGCTCGTGCATTACAGATTAGCGCTAACGCGCCCATTCTAATCAAACTTTCTCAAGAAGAACTTCAGAAACTTAACTTTGACCCTATCAAAATCGCCGAGTTGGAATTCGAAGAAGGAATCTTACCGATAACTGTGAAAAGGCCATTGCCTAAAAAAACAGAGAAGAAACAGGAAGAGTTCAGGGAAATTGTCAAGGAAGAGAAAGAAACAAAGAAACCATTAGAGAAGATGAAAGTAGTAGGGGAAAAAGTGAAAGTCGAGGGTGCTGAAGAAGCAGAGACAGAAGAAGCGGAAGCAGAAGAAGTTGAAGCTGTTGAGGAAATCGCGCCTGCAGTAGGATTGACTGTGAGCGATGAAGTTTCAGAAGAAGCTGTCATAGAGGAATTTAGCAAGGAAGAGGCAGAGACTGAAGCTGAGTAGGGTTGAGTGTTGAGTAGAGTTAAAAAGAGTCAAATTTTGTTCTAAAAAACTTTTTATATAGCGTTTTCTTAAGTTTCTTGTAAAGAGGATAGCCCATAAAAAGAAAAATGCAATTAAGCAGTATTGTTGCGAGGAAGATTTTCAATTCGAGGAAAGAGGCGACTGTGGAGGTTATCGCTAATGCGGCTGGAAAACAAGTTGTTGCGAGCGCCCCGAGCGGCGCGAGCAAAGGGAAATATGAAGTGCGCGATGTTTCTGCAAGAGGATTGGATTTTTCTATATCATTCTTGAATGTTCTTGGCAGAAAATTAGTCACAGAAAAATTTTCATTTGAGACTTTTGATGATTTGGAGAAAGTAGAAGCGATTGTAAGAAAACAAGACAATACAAAGAATCTGGAGTTCATCGGAGGCAACGCGCTATATGCTCTTGAAACTGCGATTCTTAAGATGGTTGCATTGAGCCAAGAAAAAGAGATGTGGCAGTTATTGATTAAAGATAAGCAGCCATTCATGCCGATGCCTGTTGGAAATGCAATCGGAGGAGGATTCCATGTTAAGCAGCAGAAAAAAACAGACTGGCAGGAATTTCTTTTCATTCCTCGAGTCACGAACTTTTTCGAGTCAAAATTTATCAATGAAAGCGCTTACAAGGAAGCCAAGAGACTTTTGAGTGAGAAAGATTTGGAATTCAGTGGAAAAGTCACAGATGAAAATGCCTTTGCCACAACCCTCAACAATGAAACTGCGCTAGCTTTGATTAATGATATAAGAAATGACATCCAGAACAAGATGAGCATCGGCTTAGGAATTGGATTGGATGTAGCGGCAACTACATTTTGGACTGGATTGAGATATCGTTATAATAATCTCTCGCCTACAATCAAGCAAAAAGATTTTTTGCCAGAGGATAACTCAGCTTATATTGTTGAATTGGCTCGCAAATATAATCTAACTTATCTGGAAGATCCAATGCAAGGAGAGGATTTCAAAGGATTCGCAAATGTATTGCGAAGATTGAATAATGTTTTTGTTGTCGGAGATGATTTGATATGCACTCAGCCCGATAGACTGCAGAAGGCAATTCGCGAGAAAGCTGTAAACGCGGTTATCATAAAGCCAAATCAGGTTGGCTCGTTGCTTGAGACAAAGAAAACTATAGATATGGCAAAGAAGCATGACATTGTAACTATCATCTCGCATCGTTCGGGCGAGACTATGGATAATGCCTTGGCGCATTTTGCTGTTGGGTGGAGAATGCCTTTTATCAAGACTGGAATTTCTGGAGCCGAGCGTTTAGCGAAATTGAACGAGCTCGCGAGAATTGAAAGACAGATTAAAGAGTAAATATTGTTAGTATTTTATAGGAATATGGCGGGAAAAGTCAAGAACAAACTTTTAGATGAAATGGAGTTAATGATAAAATCAATAAAAATTAACAATCCGGGGATTGAAGAGAGGATTCTGAAAGCGTTTAGAGTTTGTGACAGAAGATTTTTTGTCAAGCAGGATGCTTATACTGACGTGCCGCAGCACATCGCTCATGGACAGACAATCTCGCAGCCTTCGACTGTTGCGAAGATGATACGAGTTCTGAAACTTGAGAAACATTTTGATGTGTTGGAAATCGGCGCGAACACTGGTTATCATGCTTCGCTTGTGGCGTGGCTTATATGGCCTGGAAAAGTCTT
>CAYGZP010000016.1:0-1428 GCA_964354405.1 Candidatus Woesearchaeota archaeon
ATTGCATTATCTATGATGATTGCATCCATATGATAAAAAGCAAGAATGCAAAGCTGGTAACACTCTTGGCTACACAGAATCGGCATCGGCACGTAACCAATATCTACCTTCTTCAAAAGTGGAATTCAATGCCGACCCTGATTCGTGCGAACTTAGACCTGGTTTCTTTTTTCCGAACGGACAATAAGAAGGAGTTAGCTACTTTTTTGGAAGAGCAGAATTCAAATGAAGATACATTAATGAAATTATACGAATACGCTACGAAAGCCCCCTACTCGTTCCTACACATTAATAACTACTACCCAACACCAGTATACTATTCAAGATTTACTGAGATAAGGTTTCAACCAAAGGAGTCTTCTTCTTGAGCCGATATAAACGTTGATATTCTTTATGCTTCTCTTTGTTTTTCTTACGATATTCTTTCTTCTTCTCTTTATTTCGCTCATAATATTCTTTATCACGCTCTTTATCACGCTCTTTCTTATCGTCTTCTGATACATATGGTCTATTTTTATTGATACAGTTCTCGTCAATATCAATCCAATATAGTTCTCGTTCTCGTAACAAATCAATCTCTACTTCTTCTATTTTCTCAACTATACAATTATCTATTCCATACTCTTCAAAAAGGATAGAAGAAGAACAATATCCTCTAGATAATCTGTAATTTGAACGATGACTATTAAACCGTTGTGCTAACGTTTGAGTCGTACTTCCGTAATATACCTTCTCTCCTTTTGGACTTGAAATTTTATAGATTATTCCCGACATTGTACTGATTAATAAAAACAGTGCCAATTTTTTCATTTTTTTTCTTGCTACATAGTAAAAACAAATGCCAACACGATTAACGGAAGGTAGTACCGTAAATATGTTAAAACGAGGAGGGCAAACGCAACGGGTGACTCAATCCATCCGTATTGGAAATGGGTTATGTGACTGTCAGAAGGTATGCAAATGCAAACAGAAAACGAAACGTCGTAAAGCAAAGAAGAACGTTCCGCAATCTACATTTTTTCCAAACCAACCGGTGCGTCTTATTCCGCCGCAGTTTCAATTGGCTCAAGGCGTAGGCTTACGATATGCCAATCAGCCAGTTGTGTCTATAGGCGTTGGAAACAATCCTATCCAAAATGGCTCCAATGCGTACACAGCAGGAGCGCCAAACGCCGCTAACCAAGGTCAATACGGCTCATTACCAGCTCTCAATCAGTTGGAAGATATGTATAGACAGGGTTACGTATCTCAGAGGCTAATCCCAACGATGGATATGAATGCTCCTCGTAACGCTGCTCTCGTATCAGGAAACCTACCACCTGTAAAATCAGACCCAGAGATTGGCGGAACAGGTCCGCGTTCAGAATCGCAAACATCAAAGGCCATCGTCCCGGAATCTAGAACAACTCATCTTCATAATGTAGCAGC
>CAYGZP010000016.1:1528-3554 GCA_964354405.1 Candidatus Woesearchaeota archaeon
TAATTTGACCCATTGTTCAAATTAGGTATAATATGGCAGTAGACCATAGCATAGGGATGTTAAAAGTAACAATTGCATTTGTAGCAAGATATACTCTCAATGCTTTCCATCCCTGAGCGATAATGTAATTCTTTATTTCTGCAAGCATGACAGAGCAAGCCGAAAAACCGCATTCAGAAAACTGGGTTTTGAAATCTTATCGTGCAATAATTGGCTGTCAAAGTCATCCTTATTAATAGACTTCTTGGGAAACGAGGTGATAACCTTGGCACCCAGCTGCTCAATAAATGATTCAGCTTTCTGAATCCATGAAACATAGGATACAATCTCAAACGATTTAAGGTCCTGTTTGGCTAACTCAATACGGGCAGCCTTGTCGCGCACGTCCACAAGCAGGTAATCGCAATCTAGACCACTAAATGGTAGATTGATGAGATGTGAATCCCAGTCTAATACTTTTCCGTATTCTTTGAGATGCAGTTTATCGTCACCGGATAGGTCTTTTGCGTAGGCGATGATAACTTTCTTACCATCAAGAGATAGAGCGGGAGGTTCGGAGACGAGCGAGGATAATACCGGTGGGAGTGGTAATTTATCGAGAGAGCTCATTTTTGTTTTTGTAGTTACAACAACAAAATAAATTTTTTCATACTTTAACGACGGTTTGTACGTGTATTCCTCCGTATTGGTCTTTATAGTAAATCAGCTTGACGTATTTCCGCTCAATCGTATAGATACGAGTTAGTATATCTACGGTCATTGTACAATAGCATCACATTATAAATTTTTTACGTCCGCCTCTTGCTAATCCTAATGGTTGTCCTTTGTTTGAATAGGACTCAAAAATTTGCTCGTCCAGAGAAACACCTCGTCTCGTAGCTTTATTCGCTAGTCGTAGTTGGTCTTCTGGCAATAGCATTTGATACCAGCTCTCATAAATCGTACCGCCTAACTTTGCCCATCGGGAAGTATCTCTATCAATATAGGAATAGACCAGTTGCGTATCCAAATCTCGGCTATTATTGTTAGCTACACTTCTTAATCCATCTTGTAATTCAGGAGATAGGATATTGAACCACGCCTTTGCTTTCTTTAGTAAACGGCCAAGTTGGGTTTGGACATCGCTATTATTAATTCTAGCTAGTCGTTGAAGACCGCCTTGGATGTCCGGTGACATATTTTCGTACAAACCCATGTTTATTGTTACATCACATAATAAATTTTTTACGTGCCATTCCACCGTGACCAAAAACCATCCCGCCTCTCTTTTTCGCTAGTTCTTCGTACGCTCCTTCCCCGTATCCTGCTAGGTCGGTAATCTTGCTACCGATGAATTTAGATAGACTAGGTGTTTCTTCAATTAGCGATTTTATATCTTGTTTGAGGAACTTGTCAATTCCTTCCGATAACAGTGTACTAGCACGGAGATGAGCGCGGAGAAAATCTTGACAATTATTGGTAAATCCATCGTAGGAATAGTACTTGCTCCCCATCTGGTCCATTCCGCGTTGGATAAACTCGGCGATGGTAATGGTTTTGGGACCAACTTTAGGGGAAACGGGAATGACGAGTGATTCGGTTTCTTCATTAGTAATCGGTAGGCCAACTTTAAAGTTGGGAATAGCGGTCTTCTCAAGGCTATATTTCTTATTGATGATTAATGCGGTATGGAAGAGATTGTCAACGTCAGCTTTTTTCTTGATTTCGTTCCAGTTGCCGAGAGTGAGCACTTGCATCAGACCAGTAGCGACGCTGTCAATAGGAGTTCGTGTAATCTCGAGGTGAGAAATCTCTTCATCTCCGTGTTCTTTTAGGAACTTACGGAACGATTTCGGGAGCTTGTTGATACCGAGTAAGTATTTGATGAGGTCTGTGATTTTTTCAAAAACCATTTTTAATCTGTACACAATATAATAATGTCACTCGACGGAAATACCTTCTCGTTTATCCCGTACAGTTTGAATGGCATCGGTGACGCTGGTCTTGGTACTAGCTACGTTCCGTACACAGGAGCTTTACAGGGAAC
>CAYGZP010000017.1:0-2879 GCA_964354405.1 Candidatus Woesearchaeota archaeon
CAACGTTAAACAAAATGTAATTTAATTGTAATATGTTCAATAATGCATTGATTAATATCCCCACCCTAACGAATTAAGTATAATTCCCACCCATATATATAAAAGAACACATTGTAATTAAACAATGTGTCCTTTAACGTACACACTTATTAAGCCATAAGCTCAGTAAGTAGTGCATCTGTAACAGGTGCTGTAGCAAGGTGTTCGTAACGCTTAATCTTTGCTTTGTGTTCAGCTCTACGTTCTGTTTGTTGGAAGCTAACAAAGCTGTCAAATGCTAATGTGTCAACTGTTTCAATGGTGTCTACGCCATTACTGTCAACTGTTGTTATTTCACGTGAACCTTGTGTAAGTTTAACGCTATCAACATTACCGTTGTTGAATGCAGCCACAAATGGACTGTCATTATCAACCGTGAACACTTTACCGTCATACTTAAAACGTGAGAAGGTTTTACCGTCCTTACCTTTCTGTGTAGTAGCCTTGTATTTATTATTAGTATCAATAATACTAATTTCATCTACAAGGGTGTCTGTTAATTTAATTGGCTGTGCCATAAGATTTGATTGCAGTGTTTAATGGTGTCGCAAGCACCTTATAATGTGAATAGCAGGTGGGAATAGCCCCAACCGCCCAAACTCTACACGGGGTCTTGGTATGGAGTAACCTCCTCTCTTATATATATGGAGGGGGGTGTGTCTAAAATAGGGGGGTGTATATAAAATTTTTTTTGTGAAGAGTTTTCCACGTGGAACGTTGTCAAAGCATAGCTTTCCTCCAGGGGGTGTGTATTCATTTTATAGTTTTACAAAAAATAAATTTGGTTGTTTCAAAAAAAGATTCCTACCTTTGGGGTGGATGGGTGGGGAAGGATGTGTATATTCCTTTATATATGAATATTATTTTTTTAATTTAAATGGTTTATTATGATTTTGTTTATTATTATTGTTGTGATTTTATTGGTTATGGCTGTATGGTGTGGAATGGAGAATGTTATAGATGGTTCTTTTCATATAGAGCTTAGAGCTTTTTCTCTTCCATATTATGAGTTGGGTATTTCTTTTAGAGAACATCCTACACTGGATGAAGACTATATGGAACAAGAATTGATTATAGGATTGTTTTTTATTAATTTGGTGGCAACCTTTTATAAGCAAAATAGTTAGAATTGATGGATAATATAGCAATAAGTTAAATAATTGTATTTGATGTTGTAATATTATTCGTATCTTTGTATTAATAATTAAATAATGGAACCAAGAAAAAGGATTGTACAGAGTATTAAAAGAGTGGAGGAAGATGATTTTTCTCTAGCTGAACGATATTATTCTATTATATCTATTATAAATAATTTAAAACTGACACAGAGGGAAATACAATTAGTGGCATTTACATCCATTAAAGGAAATATATCATATGCTAATAATATGAAAGAATTCTGTGAAAAGTATAAATCCACTTCGCATACAATATATAATATTATTTCTAAATTGAAAAAGATAGGAGTGTTAATAAAAGATGGTACAAAAATAAAAACAAACCCTGCCATATGTCTTTCTTTTAATAATGACATTACATTAGAAATAAAACTAATATATAATGGATAAACCAATATCTCTTTCTGTAAAAGATTTTATTATAAGGAAGATGGCTGTAAAGCTGATGATGTCAGAAAAGACAATTGATGATGTTATTAATCATCAGTTTAATTCAGCAAACGAAGCTCTTAAATATAATAACAGTGTTGAAATTTCTGGGTTTGGAAAGTTTTTGTTTAACCAAAAGAAGGCAATAAAAAGACTTAATGTCCTACTGTCTAAAGAAGAATTATATAATAGTGTTATATTAACATGCACTACGGAAGAAAGGAAAGCATCAATACAATTGAAACTAAATACTATTAAAATAGAGATTGAAATATTAAAAACAAGAACCAATGAAGATGTTTCAAATTTACGAGGGGTGGAGGAACAAGTTGTTGCCTCCTAAAGAATTAGAAGAGCAAATAAATATAGTGAGTGCCGAAAGAATGCAGATATGTAATAAATGTCCTTTGCATTCAAAACATCATAAGTCGATACGTTTAGATAGTCATTGTACAGAATGTGGATGCACTCTGTCAGCTAAAACAAAATGTTTATCTTGTGCTTGTCCATTAAATAAATGGACTGCAATGTTAACAGAAAAAAAAGAAGAATCATGGAAAAAAAAGGGAAAGAAGTGAAGCTTTTAAAAGTTCCAATCAATAGTCTTATAGAGATATTAACTGATTTATATAATCAAGGGGTAGACTATGTTGATATTATAGGAATACATAATGTTGAACAAGACACCTTGGGAATTCGTTACAATCAAAATTATTTAACACCACAATCAGATGATGAAATAATGTCTTCTGATTTATTTTTAAACCCACTGTCTGATGAAGACATAAACCAAATAATATGAACCCATCTGTAGAAGCATTTATTGTTATTGAAAAATTAGCAACATTGTGTGCCACGCCAGGAATATCTGAAGACGTACAAAGTGCAGCAAATGAACAAATACAATTATTATTAAAGAATATAATTGCTCCTGGTTTAGTTAAACTAACAGCTTCTTCTTCAGGTATAATAATTAAATAAAATATGAAAAAAAACGAATACAATCAGATTATTTCTATACTTTACGATTTACATATTGCCTATCCACATTATAATATAGGTAGACATTTAGCAACAGCGTTTGATGGATATGGAGATATATGGGGAATAACAGATAAAGAAATGTTGTTTTCTCTTACGAAGTATAAGTCTGAACTAGATATGGATTTTCCTCATATAGATGAAAAAGAAATTGAGAATATTATAAAGGATGGTATGGACCTTGCTAATATA
>CAYGZP010000018.1:0-2366 GCA_964354405.1 Candidatus Woesearchaeota archaeon
TTTTGTTAAAATTGAGGTTTTGTTAATTTAATATGGAAATGGAAATGCAGCACCAGGTTATGGGTTATGACAGAGCAAGCACTATGTTCTCGCCTGACGGTAGGATTCTGCAGGTGGAATATGCCGAGAAAACTGTCAGACTTGGAAGCGCGAGCATCGGAATAGTTTGTTCTGACGGAGTTGTTATATTATCAGACAAAAGAATCTCTGATTCGTTAGTTGTGCCTGAATCTTCAATAAAGATATGGGAGATTGATACAAATATTATCGCGAGCGCAGCAGGCATTTTATCTGACGCAAGAGTTCTCATAGAGAAAGCCCAAGTGACTGCACAGCAGCATCGAGTAACTTATGACGAGCCAATTGATACAGAATCGATTATCAAGGAAATAGCGAACATCAAGCAAGCCTATACTCAGTATGGCGGAGCAAGACCCTTTGGAATAGAAGTCATGATTGCAGGAGTGAATTTAAATGGCGATTGCAGAGTTTATGTAAGCGATGTCACAGGAAATTATACGGGCTATAGAGCGACTGCAATAGGCGAAAACGATGAGAGAATCAAAGAACTTTTGAGAAGCGATTATCGAGATGGTTTGACTGTGGAGCAAGGAATCAGACTTGCCTTGAGCATATTCAAGAAAGTCTTGGGGAAAAATTTCAATATGTCAAGATTTGAAGCAGCTTTCGTGAAGAAAGACGAAAAGAAAGTTAAGAGAATCTCGAGCGAGCTATTAACAAAATACTCCAAACAATAATTATAATCAATATAATCTGATTAATAACTAAAATAAATTAATTTTTTCTAAAATGGTTGATGTTGCTGCACGAATTAAACTGAAGAACAAGAATTTTGAGATAATTGTCGATTGTGACAAGGCTTTAGCGCTGAAAAAACAGGGCAAGATAGAAGGAAAGATGTTAAGAGATGTCTTGGCTATAGACACTGTGTTCACTGATTACAAGAGGGGATTCAAGGCAAGTTTGAGCGACATGAAAGATGCTTTCGCAACTGACAATAGTTCTGATGTCGCTGCCAAGATTTTGAATGATGGCGAGATTCTATTGCCGCAAGAATATCGAGACAAGGCAAGAGAGCAGAAAGTCAAGGCAATAGTTGATTTTTTAGCAAGAAACTGTATGGATCCAAGGACTAACGCGCCTTATACTGCTGACAGAATCAGCGCGGCAATGAAAGAAGTAGGAGTTAGAATTGATGAACATAAAGGAGTTGATGAGCAAGCGTTGATTGTAATCAAGGATTTGGAGAAAGTGATGCCTATAAGGATCTCTGTTAAGAGGATAAAGATTATTGTGCCTCCTGCTTATGTCGGGCATGTCTATGGATTGTTAAAAGGCCTGACTAAAGAAAAAGAGGACTGGCTTAATGATGGCTCAATGTCTTGTGTTATCTCACTGCCCGCAGGAATGCAGCTTGAGTTTTATGACAAGTTGAACAATGCTACTCATGGCTCTGCAATCACAGAAGAAATAAAAGAGCAATAAAAAAGAACAATAAAACAATAAAAATCATCAA
The DNA here is from genome assembly GCA_964354405.1 of Candidatus Woesearchaeota archaeon. GTDB lineage: Archaea > Nanobdellota > Nanobdellia > Pacearchaeales > UBA284 > JAVZYK01. Next base: position 1,538 of record CAYGZP010000018.1, read on the forward strand.
GAAAAAATAACAAAATAAATACAAAGATTTAAAAACAAGGAAAAGAAAAAAGAAAGATAAGAAAATAAAAATATAAAATGATAGCGGAAAAAACAATGAAAAAAGAGGTTGAGATGACTAATAATGTAGAAAACGGAGAAGTAAACAGTAGCTCGGAGAAAGAGCGAGTTGTTGTGGCTCCTGGAGAAACTGTTGCAGAAGGCATGTCTTTCTTGCCTGGTGAAGGCACTAAACGAGATGGAAATGAAATAATCTCGTTGAAGTTCGGCTTGCTTGAGAAACAAGATAAGCTTGTCAAAGTAATTCCTTTGAGCGGGGCTTATATCCCTCGCATAGGCAATACAGTTGTAGGAGAGATAATTGATGTCACATTCAATGGATGGATTGTTGATATTGCGTCTCCGCAATTGGCTTTTTTGCCTGTTGCTGAGCTTTTTGGATTTATCAACAAGAGAGATTTGACAGAGACTTTTGATTTCCACAATATCATTGTAACGAAGATTAAATCTGTAAAATCAAGAGGAGTAGACTTGACTATGAAAGAAAGAGGTTTGAAAGATTTACAAGGCGGAATGATAGTTCAAGTTAATCCAACCCGGGTTCCACGAGTCATCGGAAGAGCAGGAAGCATGGTCAGTGTTATTAAAGAAGAGACCGGATGCAATATAATCGTGGGACAGAACGGAATTATATGGCTGAAAGGCGCGAGTGTTGAGAACGAGCTTTTAGCGAAAGAAGCCATTGATTTAATTGTCGAAAAACCATTTACAGAAGGCTTGACTGAGAAAGTCAAGGCTTTCCTGGAGAAGAAGAGAAAAGAAATAAAGCC
>CAYGZP010000019.1:0-2270 GCA_964354405.1 Candidatus Woesearchaeota archaeon
AGGGGAAAGAAGACTATTGTAGTCAATGGAACAGAGCCTCAGGATCTCACTCCTTTCTTGAAAGTTCATAGGGCTTGGTTTGTAGAGGGCTATCCTAAGGGTAGTCTGCCAAGGCTTGAGGCTGACATCACAGGACTTCTCTATCATCCAAGCAGCAGTCAGCTTGAGATCAAGTTCACCAATGTCAAGGAAGTAGAGTTCAATGAGTGAGAGGATTAGCGTCAAAAGTCATTATCGCATTGTCACAAGAGACTCAAAAGGCAGGTTCACAAGCGTCAGGAAATGGCAAGCATCAAAGAAGAAGCTATGCTGTTGTTGTGGACTCTTTCCTGCCTCTGAACCCAATGGACTCTGCAGGGATTGTGCAAAGAGCTGTGCAGGTTATCTCTTGGGAAAGAAGCTCTGCATCACGATTGAAAGTCGTGGACATAGAGAGGGCTGAGGGAGCATGGGCAAGAAGAGAAAGTCGAAAGCCTATGAGAAGTGGTATGGACAGCCTTACAAGCCCAGAGGAGAAAAACCAAAGGAGACGACAAAATGAAGATAGGTGATGAAGTTCTGATCAGAGGAAAGATCGTGGATCTGGACAGCAATCTTCAAGGCTCTGCTATCAGAGTGGAAGTTCTTGGTTCCAAGGCTGAAGTTGAAGTTCTGGGATGGCAAGGCAGTGAACGTAAGAGTATGCTGAGATTTTGGATCCACAGGCTTGATCAGCCCTCTACAGTCATTTTCCAAAAAGGCAAGGAGACAACAGAAAAATGACAATGAGAGACAAAGGGTTTGAGATCAAGGATGGAACTCCTGCCACTAACAGCCATTGGAAGAATATGACAGGTAAGAAACAGATAGTCCTTGTGGACTTTGATCACACAATCACTATGCAGTGTTTGGCTTGCCATCCTTACAGCAAGGAATTGGACAGGGAAGTGCAAGAGGGCTGCAAAGAGGCTCTGACAAAGCTCAGGAAGACCTATCAGATTTGGATCTTCACAGGAAACTATGACTATCTTGACAAGTCCTGCCCTGTCAATAGATCTGTTCCTGCCATGAGGAAGTTTCTCAAGAAGCATGGCATTCCTTTTGACAGGATCCTGCAGATCAAGCCACCTGCCTGCTTCATTATAGACGACAGGGCAATCCATCACACTTCTTGGAGAGAGACATTGGACACGATCACTGTAAGGGAAAGTATGATTGAGGAAGATTATTCAGATGAAGAATTGAGGAATGCAGATGCTTGAAAAGAAGAGTAAGATGTTTGAGTTTGTGACTGAGACGTGGAATCCTGTGGCTATGAAGTGCAGGCATGGCTGCCTGTATTGTTGGGCTACTGCTCTGAAGGAAGGGAAGCTCAGGGAGAGTCCAAGATACAGAGACTTGTCTCAGCCTAAACTGATTGAGTATGAGCTGAAGAGACGTTTCAAGAAGGGAGCCTATGTGTTTGTTGAAGACATGGGAGATCTCTTTGCCTCTGACATTCCTGACGTGTTCATTCAACAAGTGCTGCTGACTATCTGGGAGAGTCCTGAAGCCAAGTTTCTGCTGCTGACCAAGAATCCTGTGAGGATGGTGGCTTGGCAGAAACACATTCCTGAGAACTGCTTGTGTGGCTGCACAATAGAGACGACAGGAACAATGAGAGACTTCAGCAAGGCTCCTGCTCCACAGACAAGATACATGGCTATGAGACAACTTGAGCATCCTCACAAGATGATCTGTATAGAACCTATAGTGGACTTTGAACCTGTCAAGTTTCTCTGTTGGATTGAAGAGATCAAGCCTGAGCTGATCGTCATTGGCTACAACAATTATCCTAAGACCTGCCAACTGCCTGAGCCAAGCCTTGCCAAAACCCAGAAGCTCATTGACTCCCTGAGGTATGAACACTTCAATGTTCAGACAAAGACTCTGAGGGAGAAAGCATGAGGAGAAATACCTGTCTGAATTGTGGACAGGAGATGCCTGAAAAGACTGAAGCTAGGTTTGATAAGTGGCTTGAGAAACTTGAGGGACTGCAAGAAAGTGATGAACCTATATGGACTGTATTTGAAGGATGGATTGAACTCTTTTTAAAGGACTTTTCTCAAGGGGATGATGAAAGCACATCATTTCCCAATGTAAGATTCATTTATCTATGCCCTAACTGTGCCAAGAAATTGCTATCTGACTATCAAGAATGGTCTTTGAGGGAGAAGAATGACAACTGAAGAAAGGAAGCAGCTTGGCAAAGAGCAGAATCCTGAGCTTAACCTGAAGTTTGCTCTTGATCA
>CAYGZP010000020.1:0-2264 GCA_964354405.1 Candidatus Woesearchaeota archaeon
ATACGGCGTCGGCACCCACGTCGGCCCGCCCGTCAGCGTCCCCTGGTTGTTCCCCACGCTGTCCCACGCCTGCAGGCCCGCGCCGTCGTTGAGCAGCCACGCGCCGACGGGCTGGGGGATGCCAGCCGCATTCGCCGGGTTCCACAATGCGCCAGGCATCGGCTTCTGACCCGGAGGCAGTTGGAGGGGCCATCCTGGCATGAGGTCCTCTACTGATTCAGGTAACTGTCAACCGTGACTGCTGTGATCTCGGCGATGATCGGGCTGCCCGTAGCCGCCGTGTTGCCGATGATGATGTCATAGGGTATTGACCCATCCAGCATCACGCCGGGGTAGCAGTTCGCCGGATGGATCACGTGCGTCGTGCCGTGGGCATACTCCAGGGCGTTCCCCATTGGAACCGCCGTCAGCGTCGCGATGTTCAGGAGCTTGCGCCACTCGGTATCGCCAAAGAGCCGCCCGGTGTACTGCGCGTTCGTGGTCGGGGGCGTCCCGATGGTGTGGCCCGTTACACACCGACACCTGATCCACATCTGCGAGACCGAGTTGACCGTATCCGCAGCCCAGTCTGAGGGGCTGCGCCAGCCGGTGTAGATCGTCCCCGTCGCAGCAGGCAGGCACCCAAGATGAAATGTGGGCGTCGCCTTACTGAAGTCCGTCTGGTCGCCTGTCAGGTAGGAAGTCAGATCTCCCCAGACACCGCTGCCCTTGCTGTACTCCCAGATCATCACGAGGTTCGCGCCCAGGGTAGCCGCCGCTGCATTGACGACGTGCTTGATGTGATTCCAGTCCAGCGTCGCATGTCCACCGAAGTACACGCAGTCCCCGGTCACGATGGCGGTTGACTGCCAATATGCGCCGCCCGTGCTGATGTCCGCATAGGTGCTCGGCGTCTGGAACCGATAGACCGTCAGGTTCGTGTCCGGCGCCCCGATGCTGTAGTCAGCATAGGCAGCCAGATTCGCCACGCTGCTCAGGTTGATGAACGTATCGCCAACGATGCCCGCCACGCCCACTGTCGGGCTCGGCTGCGTCCCACTCGGCAGAAACGAGAACGAGTAGCGAGGCGCAGGAGAGTTGCCCACATTCGACGCGCGCCCGGTCTTGGGGTCGAAGTAGACATTGAGTGCTGCGCCCGGCACGGTGGTCCCCATAAGCGCGATCCGCACCTCCGGGATGAAGCCCCAGGGCGCAGGTGAACCGGGCGTCCAACTGTACCTCAACACTCCCGTCAGCGGGATCGTGCAGGGTTTGACGAGGCTGATGTCCTTAGTGGCGACCGGATAGCTGTTCGTTGCCATGACTTAGCCTCCAAGCGCCTCTGCGACGAATGCTGCAGTCACCGCAGCGGCGGGGTCGAGCCACGCCATGCCGCCCTCTTCGAGCGGAGCATGGACGATGCAGATCGTCGTCTCCTGCGCGCACAGCGCCTGCAACGTCTCCAGGAATGTCGCAGCCTTCGGCGGCTCGCCCGAAGGAGGCTTGACCCCGCCACCCACGGTCGCTGAGATACCAGTGTCTGCAACGTCCCAGGCCGCCTTTGACTGCGGCTGCGCCTTCCCCGCCAGCGTCGCCACAGTCTCACTCATCCGATCCGGGTCCACCGCCACAACGCCACCCACCTGTAGGTTCGCCCACAGCAGACGTGCCCCGGCGTCATCCTGCTTCACGAGTTCCAGCAGCAGGAGCTTGCTGGCATCGTCCATCGCATTCCAGAACTCCGCAGCCGTCGCGTCCCGATAGCGGGTCTCCACCACCTGCGGGAGGTTGATGTAGTCCGCCACGCCCGCCGCATCCATCCCCTCACAGTCCGCCGACCTCGCGATGTAGGCAATGCGCTGCAGGTCGGACGCAGCGCCGTCAGTCCACCATTCCGGTCTCGTCAGGTCCATCCATCAACACCTCCCGAAGTCCCGCCATAGCTCGCAGGGCGACGGCGGATGCCCGGCGCTCGCGGGGAGCGCGCAGGGTGCGGCTATCACCCGTCACTTCGCAACCACCCAGCAGGAGCAGATGCCGGCAGCCTCCGCAGCCGCCTTCGCCTCGCCCTCTGTCGCCCAGGTCATAGCTTCGTCAGCATCCGTAGTCCAGACGTTGCCCCCGCAGGTACCCTTGAGCCACAGGCCGTTCTCAGCGTCGTAGATGACGTACATTGGTCATCCCTCCATGTTATGCGGCAGTTACCTGGGCGCTGTTAGCAGCACCCAGGGTCAGGCCCACCACTCCGGGCCCCGCTCCTTCTCCAGTTCCTCGATCCACCAGGG
>CAYGZP010000021.1:0-2155 GCA_964354405.1 Candidatus Woesearchaeota archaeon
TAACGATTCCTACAATGACTCCAGCGACTAGGCCAGTGAAAGCGCATCTCCACTCGTCACTTGTGCTAGGGAATTTGAAAGGCAGGTCCATCTGATCACCTCCTCTTTTTTATGGTCGCTCCATCACGACTAGGTGTTTCTTAACCAAATAGGCTACCCTAAACACCTCAGATATGCCACTCATTTCTTTACCATGCTCCTAGCCATCTTGGAAATATCAACTAGGCCAATATAGTAGTTCAGAGCGCTCACGCTTAGTCCAGTCCAGCTATGAATCTGAGGAATCGTGTAGCCATCTAAAAAGAAATTAGTGATCCTAGAGAGTCTGAACAAGTGAGGATACTTGTAGGCTCTGTGAACGACAAGGTAGGCAGTGGCAGGACAGAAGGGAAAAACTCTCTCTCCTCTAGGTGTCTGTTCTATCTGTTGTTTCAGAGAGTCCACATAGGGAGCGGCTAACGGAATCTCTAGCGGAGGAGTCTTAGAGCTGTGCTTCAATCGCTGGCCTACCTCAAAAACTAGGTTCTCTTTAGTGATCTGGAACTGCTCTCTCCTGGCTCTTTGGCCTTCTGTCTTTCGGACCGCACTATAGTAGAGCAGAACACAGTAGGCTCTATGGCTAGGTTTCAGAAAGACTCCCTGCTCCATTCCGTCTAGGAAATCTCTGTCACTTAGAGGCGTCAGTATCTTTCCTTCGTTTCTATACCAAGGCATACTTACCCTTTAGGTGAAGGTTCTATTTAACATTAGCTATTATCACCATAATAGCTAACGGACATGACTCATGGGCTAATCAAGGCTGATCTGAGCTTCTTTCAACCTACATATATACATAATAGAATAAGCTATATACCTGAAAGCATAGAGAGTATGCTTGATGCCTATGTCGAAACCACAACAAGACCAGGGCTTAGAGAAAGCAGTCACTAAGCAGATCAGCAACTTCCTTTTTGAGAAGCCAGCGAAGGATGAGACTGGAGAGTTCCTAGATATACGGACCGACATCAACACTAAGGAGATGTACGCTGCTCTCTCATACTATCGGATTCTAGCCGAGCACTTCAAGTGTAACGCTGCCAGAAGCATAGCGAACATTCTGGAGCGTCTGAACATCAGTAGCAACCGAGAGGGTAGGCGTGAGGGTGTGATCGCTCTGCTCCAGAAATTGCCTAGTCCTAAGTATCTGCCAGGAGGAATGGATGAGCTCATGCAGAAGTACCAGAGCGGAGAGTTCCTAAGTGGAGAGCCTAACAAATCAGACACGTAGACAAATACTTGATAGACCTATAGCCAAGATTGCTGCAGACTTGGACCGCTTCGAGCCTTTGGCTCCAGGAGAGAATCAGCTTACTCCTGTCAAGATGGTTAAGAAAGCCTACAAGGACAATGAGGTAAAGTTCTTTATCGTCTATGGACCTCATGGCTACGGAAAGAGCGCATATCTGGCTAAGTGTCTAGCACAGCTTAACGGCACATGGAACCCTGAAGTCCTAAAGAGGTTCATGGTTTGGAAACCTACTATGCTGTGCGATGTCATAGAGTATGTGGAGCAGAGAGGCATTGATGAGCTTATGCTAGGATGCGATGATGCTGGTGTCTGGCTGAACGCTCTAAAATGGAACCATCCTTTACTGTCTGCATTGACAGAGTATTTTGATGTCATAAGGATGCACTTTCACGGCATAATGTTTACAAGTCCTCTGCCTCTACACGTGATAAAGAGGATTAGAGGGCTACCTCAGTCAATCAACATCAGAATAGACAAGCTAAGTGACGATCTGATTAAGCCTAGAAGGGCCACTGGCTACACTCAATATCTTCTGCCAGACCTGAAACGGACTAGGGTAAAGACGGAGTTCATAGATATGTTTTCTGCCATCATGCCTAAAAAGTTCTATGACTGGTACTTTCCAGCTAGGAAAGGCTACACAAGTGAGGCTTACGCTCACGTTAAAAATGAGCTGCAGAAGTGGAAGAAGCTGGAGCCTCTAGCAGTTGCATAGAAAAAGCTATATGCTCTTGAGCATATACAAGCATACTGATCTTGTGGTGGAGGCTGAATGACCAACCCTGCCAGAGTGGGATATAATCTAGGAGGATAAAAAAACTATGGCTAAAGCAGATATGGGTGGACTCTTCGTTACTTTCCTTCTGA
>CAYGZP010000022.1:0-2101 GCA_964354405.1 Candidatus Woesearchaeota archaeon
CCATCGCCATCCTCCCCTACACCGGGCATCCGCAGGCCCGCGACCTGATCTTCGCGTCCGGCGACTCCCGGCCGAACGACGCCATCGCTTCCCGCAGGCGGACGCAGATCGGCTGCACGAGGTGCGGGGCCTCGCGCTTCGCCCGCTGCACGGCCCGGCAGAGCTTCGCGGCCTCGTGCATCCGGTCGTTGCGCGACGGGCGAAGGATGAAGCCGAGAGAGGTCTTCCGCATGGCCCTCAACTCCACCTCTATCGGCACACGCGGGCCGAAGCCTTGAACCGACGCGCGGCGAACCACTTCGCATCGTGGACCACCTTGCGCAGATGCACTTCCTCGCCCATCGCCGCCGGCTCGGCCTGCCTGTACTCGCCCATCACGCGATCCCGAATAGCGTCGACCTTGTCCTGCGGCGCGATCCCCTGCTTGGCCTTGCCGTAGAGCTTCGCCCTCTTCAGTTCGGCCTCGAAGCGGTCCGTGAACCGACGGCGCAGCGCCCCGACCGGTCCCCCGTCCTTCAGCGACCGCTCCGCGGCGATTCTCGCCTCGTGCGCCGCCTTCTGCTCCTCGAAGTACCTGCGGTGCTCGGCGTGGATCGGGTGCATGGTGCGCGCCGTCTCGTACGCCGAGTCGCCGTAGTCCGCCATCGCCTCCGACTCGTTGCCGCCTTTCCCGTACAGATCCCACTTGCTCCCGTACGGGCCTTCGACCTCGTTCCCCGAAGCATCGAAGTCGGCGCGGCGGGACTCCAACGTCACCTTCCCGGGGCGGCAGCAGATGCGCCACTCCCGACGGAACGTGCCCGGATCGCCGGAGACGTGCTCGCGCTTCGGCCCGACGGCGATCGTCGTGCAGCCGCCATCGCCCATCTGCCCGAGACACCCGAGGTTGGACATGCACGACATCGTCAACTCCACCTCGCCTCAAGGAACTCGCACACGAACCGCGCGACCTCCGAAGGCATCGCGCCCTTCCGGATCGAGATCCACGACAGCCGCAGCATCTTCAGGACCATCGCGACGTCCGCGTCGTCGCAGGCATAGGACTGCTTCATGCTCTGCGCGATGTGCTCCATGTTCGGGGTCTGCTTCCAGAGCCGCCAGCAGGCGGCGATGCCGGCGCGGTAGCAGACCATCTCGAAGTAGGCCCGCTTCGTCGAGTTGGTGGCATAGCTGAACTCGTACTCCAGATTCGGGTCCGGCCCCGCGAGCAGGTCCTGGACCCGGTGCTCGTTCTCGTGGACCAGGACCTCGACCTGGTCACGGAGCGACCAGATCGGCGTCGGGATGCCCGGCGTGAACGGCACGTAGATCCGCGTGCCGATGGTGGTCACGAACCCGGTCATGAACCTGTCGTCGGCCACGATGCCCATCGCGTCGAGCAACTTCGCGATCAGCTTCTGGTCCGCGGCGGTCGCCTTGTCGACGACCGTCGTCCCGTATCGGGCGCACGTCACGCGCCAGGCCTCGCGCACGTCGTCGGGCGACGGCTCGGCTGGCCGCACCTTGCGCAACTGGAACAGCGGGATGCGGTCGAGGATCTTGAGCATACGACCTTCCTTCATCGGATGCACTCCTCCGGCACGTACCCGGCGACCTCGACGGGCAGGCCCTCGGACTGGACGCGCTCGATCAGTCGATTCGCCTTCCTGACGCCCTTCGCATCCTGATCTGCCAGCCCCTTGAACCGCTCCACCATCTCCGGCGTGCTCGATCCGTAGATCGTCGGGTGCGACTCGAAGTGCTTCCAGGCCTCCTCGTTCTTTGCCGCCCGCTCAGCAAGCATGTCACGGAAGCCACGCAGGTTGCCGACGATGATCTCGGATCGCTTGGAGGCGATGGCGGCGCAGATGCGCTCCTTCGGGTAGTACATCCGTTCCTGGAGCATGAACGTGTCCAGTTGACTCCGCAGCGTTCGGATGTCGATCTTGGTCCACTTGCGGGTCACCGTACGCACTCCTCGTCATCCTCCGGGAGACAAGTGCAACCCTCCACAGTCCGGCAGCACTTCCAGCCCTCGACGCCCAGATCGTCGCAGTCGAGCAGTTCGAGCCACTCGCCGTCCGCGGAGCAGATTTCCGCGACGTTCCGGTCCTGCGGGCAG
>CAYGZP010000023.1:0-1943 GCA_964354405.1 Candidatus Woesearchaeota archaeon
CGGGACCTTGAAATAACTATATAAAAAAGATTTATAAAGTTTCTTAATTTATTGTTGTTATGGATGCCGCGACTTTAGAACTATTGGTTGTATTGGCCTTGTTGGCTTGGACACTGCCCTGGAAAGGGGTGGCGATGTGGAAAGCCGCGGGCAAGAAACATCTTGTATGGTTCATTGTTTTGTTACTCGTGAACACTTTGGCGATTCTCGACATTCTTTATATCTTTTGGTTTTCTAAGATTGGCGAGAAGAAATTAAGAAAGAGAAAGTAAGTTGACAAAAATCACGACAAAATATATAAAGGTTCTGAGAACTTTCTTTAAAATAATTAAAAGATAGAGATTAAAATGGATTCAATTAATCCTATGGGGGGTAAGGAAGGAATGCTTACAATCAGGGATGTTGCTCGTGCAATTAATGCATTAGAAGATGTTCAACTTGATGCTTTTAGCAAATCACTTGACAAACGAGTGAGAGATATAGTTGGAGAATTGAACACATTTGCGAATGATTTTAAAATGGATTGTGCCAATATGGTAGCGCCATACGTAGACGAGATAAAAGACGTTTGGGAAGGCGTGACTGAATGGTATAATGAAAATGGCAAATTGGGTCCTAAACTAAATAAGATATATTGCTCATAAATCTAAAAATCAATAACAAAAATGAGCGGAATTTATTCTATTGTAACTGGCACAGGGAGTTATATCCCCGAGATAGCTGTTAAGAATGAACATTTTCTTAAAAATGAATTCTACGACAAGGATGGAAAAAAACTAGAAAAATCAAATGAAGAAATTATAAAAAAATTTGAGGAAATAACTGGAATTAAAGAGAGAAGATACGTAAAAGACAATCTTGTTACGTCTGATATTGCTTATTTCGCAGCAAAAGATGCTTTAGAGTCATCAAAAATTGACAAGGAAACTCTTGATTACATAATTGTAGCTCATAATTTTGGGGATGTCAGAGCAGACAATAGAAGATCGGATTTTGTCCCAACAATTGCTTCTAGAATTAAATATAAATTAAAGGTAGAAAATCCAAAAACCATTGCTTATGACATTCCTTTCGGCTGTCCGGGATGGCTGCAAGGCGTGATTCAAGCAAATTATTATATTAAATCAGGGGATGCCAAACGAATTATTGTTATAGGGGCAGAGATTCTCTCTAGAGTTTCAGATATTCATGACAGAGATAGAATGATATATGCTGACGGAGCGGGAGCGACTATATTTGGAGATGTAGAAAGCGAAATGCCTGTAGGAATATTATCTCACGCTGCCAGAAGTGATGCAATTGAACATGCCTATTTATTATGGATGGGCAAGTCTTATGGCCCTAATTATGAAGGCAATGAATTATTGCTTAAAATGGATGGCCATAAATTGTATGAGTATGCTTTAAAACATGTCCCAGGAGTTATTAATGAGAGTCTTGAAAAAGCAGGCTTGTCTCTTGATGATATAAAAAAAGTTATCATACACCAAGCAAATGAAAAGATGGATGAAGCCATCTTAAGACGCGTTTATAGCATGCATGGCAAAAAAGTTCCTGAGGGTGTTATGCCTATGACTATCTCATGGCTTGGAAATAGTTCAGTTGCTACAATTCCGACAATGCTAGATTTAATGTTGAAAGGGAAATTGAATAATCATGAGTTGAAGCCAAGAGACATAATTGTTTTTGCTTCGATAGGCGCGGGCATGAATATTAACTCGGTTGTCTACAAATTTCCTTGAGAAAACTTAGTTGTCTTAATTATAATCTTATCTTAGAATCTTTTATATTGTCTGAGTGCTGGTCCATGCTTCCATCTTCGAGACACTTCCAGCAAGTGTGTACAGAGCCATCAACTTCTTTAACTACCCCCTCGCCATGACACTTCGGACAATTCTTGTTTGCCATTTTATCTTTTTTGCTTACCCCTTAGTATAATTTTA
>CAYGZP010000024.1:0-1867 GCA_964354405.1 Candidatus Woesearchaeota archaeon
CCCTACGGCTACCCAGGGGCCGCGCCGTTCGGGATGCAGAGGGCCGACGACGACCGGGAGCGGCGTGACCGCGAGGATCGTCGGGACAAGGAGTGGCGTGAGGACCGCGAGAAGGCCGAGGCGGCGCAGAAGGCGGCCGACGAGCGCCACCGCCAGGACGCCGAGGCCACCCGCAAGGTGCTCGAGGACATGCGGGCCGAGGGCGCGAAGCGCGAGGCGGAGCACCGTGAGCAGATCGCGAAACTTGAGCGCGACCGGGCCGAGGCCGAGCACCGCGCGCAAATCGGGAGCGTCACCAGCACGCTCGACGCGCTCAAGGCGCAGATCGCCGACCTCAAGGACGGCGGGGGGCGAAAGGGCGCGGGCGACTGGACAACGCTGGCCCAGACCTTCGCCCCGATGATCACCTCCTACCTGACGAACCAACAGACGTCGGCAGCCGACGAGCGGCGGTTCCGGCTCGAGGACGCGACCCGCGAACGCGACCGCATGCTGGCGGACTCGGAGCGCATGAACCGGCTCTTCTCGTCGCTCGGTGAGTCGCACACGGCGTCGGCGAAGATGGCGGCAGACCTCATCCAGCGGATGCAGGATCCCAGCGCCATCATGAACATGACGCGGCTGGTCAGCGAGACGCTCGGCGGCAACATCCAACTCGTCGGACAGCTGGCGCGCAGCGGGCTGATGGGCAACAAGGGCGGGTCGGACATCCCGTGGGGCGACCTGCTCGGCCGCGGGCTGGAGATCGGCGGCCAACTCGTAGGGAACATGGCAGACCAGAAGGCGAAGCAGATGGAGATGCTGGCCTCGGCGCAGATGATGCCGCAGCAGCCGGCGTTCGGCGCGGCGCAGCCTCCGCAGCAGTTGCCGCAGGCGCCGCAGCCGCAGATGCTCCCGCCGACGCCGCAGGGACAGCAGGGACAGCAGGATCCGCAGCGGGCCGCCGTGGCCCGCCGCGCGCCCATCGTCAAGGCGATGGCCGACGAGATCAACCTGGCGATCCGCGCCGAGGCGCCGCCGGCCGAGGTCGCGGGCCTGATCGACTCGATGGTCTACGCGGTCCGGCAGCTCGGAATCGAGGACCTGGACCCGAACTCCCGCGAGACGGTGCGCCGGCTGAGGGACGACCCGGAGAAGGAACTGCTCCGGATGTACCCGCGGGCGAACCCGGCGTACATCCACGCGGTGGCCGAGGCGCTGATGGCGAAGTCGCGCAGGCCTCTGGCTCCGGTGATTCCGATGACGCGGCCAGCGCAGGCACCGCAGCCGCCGCAGGCGCCCGGGCCGCTCGCGCCGCCGATCCAGGTTCCGCAGCAGGCCGCGCCGCTGGCCACGCCGCCCGCCGCGCAGGCCCCGGCACCGCCTCCGGCTCCTCCGGCTCCGCAGGCCGCGCCGCAGGTTCCGGCGGCGCCCGCCCAGGGCCCGATGCCGGCGAAGCGCGGCCGCGGCCGGCCGCGGCACGACGCGCAGCCGCCAGCCGCGCCGCCCCCGGCACCGCCAGCGGCTCCGCCGCCCGTCCATCCGCCAGCCCCGCCGCCGGCCGCGCCGCAGGCCTAGCACCCCTCGCCCTGATTACTTGACAGCCGTCGCCGACCGCGCTAGGTTCGGATCTCAGGCGATGGCCCGGGGCTTCTGGTTCCCCCCACGGAGGCCCCGGGCAGTCGTCCAGTGGAGGGAACAAGTTGACCCACGACGAGGCCCGCACGATCCTTGGCGTGTCCGCGTTCGACCCGCCCGAGGCCGTGGCGTCCGCGTACAAGAGGCAGGTGTTCGACGTCCACCCGGACCGCAACCCGAACGACCGGAGCGCCGGCGCGAAGGCCGCGAGGCTCACCGAGGCCTACGCCGTCCTCCGCGGCACGCAGCG
>CAYGZP010000025.1:0-1845 GCA_964354405.1 Candidatus Woesearchaeota archaeon
ACTTCCTGCGCGCTCAAGGAATTATACCTCATATTACCGCAGCAATCGTACATCTGCGACTCCGGCGGCATCTCGGTCCCGATGTAGAAGAATCGGCTGCCCATCCTCGCGCCGCGATAGTACCCCGCCGGCTGGAGCCCGGACAGGTCCTTCTTCATGACCGGGTTGTTCTCGGCGTAGATGTACGGGTTCGCGCCGAGCGGGCTCGACGGCGCGGGCAGCTTCTCGTAGCCCATCCGGTCGCGCTGCAGGAAGCGCCCGTACGCGGGCCAGTAGTGCCGCTCGCCGCAAAGGTAGATCGCGTCCGTGCTCGTCACCGACTTCGCGAAGCACTCGACCCTCGCGCCGCCGTAGCGGACGTTGTTCTCGGTCGGCGGCAGGTTGGCCGTGTCGGTATGCTCCCCCCACGCGTCGTAATTGTAGTGCTCCATATTCCGCTCGTGATCGGTCATGATGATACTGCTCCAAACAAGTGCTGCCCTAGCCAGAATCGACGCCTCCCGTTCTCTTTCCTAGAGTCCGTTTTGTAATCAACACGAACGCGCATAACAATACGATTATCACCCAAGCGACTGGATCTCGGAAAACCACGACAGCTACTACAATCAAATTCGCAGCCCCAACCTTCTGAGCCATCATAGGCAGCACTATTGCCATCGCCAACAGGTTGGCTATTAGTCCGTAGTACACCCATCTCTTTCCAGACAGCGCCGCCACAGATAGAATAATACATAGCATACCTGAGGTAATTCCGAAATAGTTGATATCATTTCTTAGACCTAGATACCCGTTAGAAATAATCGTTTGAATGCCAAAAACCATGATAACGATTAGTACGATTTTAAGCGGCAATGGTATCTTGTTCATGGCTAACTCAGCGGCTAGTTGCCGCAGCGATAGTAATCAGTAAGGTAGAATCAAGGCACGGAGACGATCTCTATTTTCTGGCCACTGTTATATACGTCGATTTTCAAGAACCAGTTGGGGTTATTAGGCAAGTACAGGCCGATCCAATTATCGGCATTGGCCGTGAATCCGCTTCTCCATGGCGGAACCAACCCCCAATATGTATTGCCTAAATGAGCAGTGTGACCGGCGTACCCATACTGCCAATTGGTTTGATTGTGATTATACCAACGATCATGTGAAAGCTCATCCCATAACATATCTTGAATTTCTGAGCAGGAAACCCAGGGGCGATATTCAAACAAATTGTATGCAATAGCAGGAAGTGATCCCAAGAAACTCGAGACATCTAGAAACCTTTGGAGGTTTCCGGTCCGATGAGTATCATCGAAATTCTGATACCATCCATGAAACTTGGGCAATATCACGTCAATGAGGAATGCGGCGTCGTCCGCGGGCAGCCATATTGCGTTCCCGAAGTCATCAGTGAATTTGACTAGAGTGCTGGGAAAGCCTGCGGACCGAGGATCGCCCTCGAACCCGAGGTCCTTGGACGGCATCCTAATCGGGCAGCTGCCATCCTTCCATGGCGGGCAACTGAGGTGCTCGCATTGCTCCAGATACGTGCACAGCAGGTCAGGGCTGGCGGCGGTGATCGCCTTGCAGGTCTCGTTCGGCTGACCCTCCCCGGGTTTCGCCTGGCAGAGGTCGCTACCCCAGCCCGCACGCTTCTGCCACCAGCTGAACCGGGCCGTTCCCCCGAGCTTTTCGTTCCATACCGGACTCATGGCGACTTCCTGCGCGCTCAATGTATTATACCCCTTATCACAGCAATCGTACATCTGCGACTCCGGCGGCATCTCGGTCCCGATGTAGAAGGACCCGCTGCCCATCCTCGCGCCGCGATAGTACCCCGCCGGCTGGAGCCCGGACAGGTCC
>CAYGZP010000026.1:0-1797 GCA_964354405.1 Candidatus Woesearchaeota archaeon
TATCATTTGACAAATTATCGGCATTATATTTAATTTGCTGCCGTAAATACTGGTCTAAGTCCCAAATAAGTGATTTATACCTATCTGCATTTATTGCAGTTTCAAATTCTTTTTGGTCATCACGTAAATCAAATTCTAATATTCCTTTCATATAATGTATGATTTATCATTTATTCGTTGGAAAAAGTGTCATTATGCGTGATAAGTAACGCATTAATCTTATCTTTTAATTCTTGGTCAATATCATTGTGCAGAATTCCTTTTAAAGCACCAATACATTCACCAAGCTTTGCAGCATTTTCAATATTGCGCTTTTCTAATTTCTTTAATCTTGCTTGAAGTTCTTCTAAGGTATCCATTAAAATCCAATTACACTTGCTAATAATCCACCATTAACACTTACAGATTGCACACGTGTAGTAGTTTCGCAATCGCATATTCTTGACAATGTTACATTATGTGTTCCATTTGGCAAATTAACCACAGCATTAACGCCAACAGCAACACCAAAACTTCCAGACCACCTATATGTGCAAGCTTCAAAACAAGTCCTTGAAATGGCAGTTAAATTTGCAGAACCGCAAGTAGAAGTATAAGTAAATGGCAGCATTGCGGGACGGGTATAAGGCATTGATATATTTTGCAGTCCAAACATTGAATTACGCGGTAAAGCCACAGCATTAGCCACAAATCCACAGCCTATTCCCTGAACTAATGGATTATTAATTCTTGCTAAAAATTGATTGATACCACGTGAAATATAAATTCTCCCATCATTAGCATACCATCCAGTACCCATTGAAGCAACAACTTCTGGTGTTTGGCCAACAACAACAGAAGCACCTGAACAAACATTCACCTGGTTAACTTGTCCCCCGTTTGAAAATACGTATAACAAGTTTTCAGCCCATTTTGAATCATAAGCCCCACCAAATAAATAAGTGGCTATAAATTGAACCGATCCTGTAACCTTATTAAATCTATAACTTTCAACCCTTCCATTTCCATAATAAGTAACACTTAATCTATTCCCATCAGGATGAAAGGCAAGCGTTCCAATTGCATCTGTTGCTGTTGTTCCACCTGCGTAACCTGCAGAAGAAATTACTGCAGCACCAACACCACTTGCAGTTAACGGGTAAGAATAAAAGTTTGCAGATTGCCAACGTTTTGTAACTATCCAAACTGTGTCCTCGCTGCATGTTGTTACAGCTGACAAACATTCACGCATATTAAATGCAGCATTTAACACCACGTTTTTAACTGCAGTTACTCCACCAAGTCCCGCATTCAAATTCATATCAATTATAGAATAGTACAATGGTCCAAGTCCTGAATTGGTAAGTGTAAAAATATAAAGGATGTTTGGAACGTTTGGTTGCTGCACAATTAATGCAGATTGCGCTGTTGAATTTGTACCAGTTAGACCTGCACCATTTGACATTACAAGATCATTTCTGTTATAAACGTTTATTCCATCCGAATAAGCGCGTATAAGACCAGTATTGTCAGATAAACAACTTGTACCTTCATTGTGATTAACGCTACTTAAATTCGAAGTTATAGGAGGTGCAAATTTCATATTTCTTCCAAAAACCCAATTCTGATTTTGCGAATTGCAAAGGCAAGGAAAAAAAAGTAAGAGTGTGATTAGTTTTTGCATAGTAAATTTTAATTATATCAATTTGTCAAGTTTATTATTCAGAAAACTTGACTTCTAAAACCCAAGTATTCCACCATTGGGACTTGGTAAACCAACAACAATATCTGTTACACTTCCCGCGCATCCATTCGCAC
>CAYGZP010000027.1:0-1685 GCA_964354405.1 Candidatus Woesearchaeota archaeon
TTTGGTGGGTCAAAGTCTCAGTTGTGCCCGGTCCTTACAGCGGGCGATCTTGCTGCACCAACAGAGAACAGGTTGCGCCCGCAATACCTTGCGTGAGCAGCAGCTTGATTTTCCGATAGGCTGCCGCATTGAGCCAGGAAGCCGGGTCGTCAGGAACACCGAACCCGAAACCCAAAACACTGTGTGGCAAAGATCCATAGGTAAGGATCTCGCAAGGAATGTTAGCGATCAGCACACCAGCATCAGTTGCGCCATGGGGTGCAGCCCAGTTAGAACCGGAGCACCATGCACAGATGAAACGGGTACCATCAGCACGCGCCACACTAGCACCCATTGTATTCCCGATACAAACATCTTTTGTCTGCGCGTTGTTGGCGTTGACGTGGACCCGTGTGCGGCAATACCCAAAAGCCTGTTCGATGTCCTCAATGCAATCCCATCCGGATCGGTCAAAGGCAATAAACTTGCCCTCATCACAGTCCAGACGGTACCAGTTGATGATCGCCGCCGGTGCGGTCAAAGCCAACCACGGAGCCACATACAACCGCCGGATCACAAGGTCGGTCGGAAGCTCGGTTACGTCGATCCCCGCTGCAACCGTCACGAAATCACGCACGTCCGTAGTAAACAGACAGGACGACGCGCCAGGTACACCTTCCATGATCTTTGCCCGGATTCCCAAGGTCAGGGACCCGGCAAGGTGCAAGGGGTCCGCGGCCCATGTCACGCGGATCTGCGGGTTTCGGAGCTTGGTCGGGTCAAAGTTCCGCAAAGGGTCGCCAAGGTATCGACCGAACCGCATGGGGAAGGTAAAGTTCTGTCCCGCGTTTGCCGCTTCGTCCATCCAGTGCGGAGGATACCGCCCCGTGTTGTAGAAAAAGTCTGCGGCAAGCTGTGGTCCACTCAGGCTTGAGTACACGGTGCCACCGTCCACCAGCTCGATCCTCTGGACGATCCGAGGAATGAGCTGCCCGTTCAGAGCAGCGCCGCCGTTGGTCAAGGCCATCACGACGGAGAGCTCAGTCAGCGGGGAAGTCACATCCAGGTCGATCGTAGCCGTCCCCGTATTGACGACGGCCATAACAGGCTGAACGTTAACATCTCTGTACTGCATAGCTCTAGTCCTCCAACCCTACGAAGCGGGGTTATCGCTTGAACTCGAACTTTGCCATACCCCGAACCCATGTCGTCATCCGGGAAACGGAGTCCTCGAGAGTCAGATCCGGCAGCTTGGAAACCTCAGCCTGGAGAGTCGCCTCATGCGACAAAAGCTGGGTCGCAAAGGCTTGCACCTTCCCCGCCGAACCGTCCACACCCGCAGCGACCCGGTTGAGACCCTTCTCCAGCATAGACTTTTTCCACTCTTCCAGCGTCACCGCGCCGACACGCCGCGCCCAGGTGCCGTCGTCCAAGCTTCGGACAATCCCGGCGCGCATCTTATCCAGCTTCTTGGCAGCCGCAGCGCCAGGAGCCGAAGTAACACCCTCAACCCCGCGCCGCATATCCTCCAGCGCGCCCTTCAAGCGCCGACTGTGCTTCTCCACAAACTGCTCAGGGGTGATCGTGATCCTTGCCATTTTGTCTTCCTCCTAGAGTACATGAATGAGATTGAGCCAACACCGACTATCCCCATGGTACACCTTTTCTTACCCGCTGTCAAGTAAGTGAAATCTCTTATACCAAAC
>CAYGZP010000028.1:0-1669 GCA_964354405.1 Candidatus Woesearchaeota archaeon
GGTTCATCTCTCGAACAAGGTAATGATTTATTGAGTATGGATACCTTAAACTCAACTCTTTTGGGTATGGGCTTTGGTTTAGCTGGAAAAGTTATTGGTAAACCAATCTTAGACGCTACTGGAAAAGTTGTTGGTAAAGTAACCCCTCAAATCCTAAAAGATGTTACTTCAAAAGGTCAGGCGGCTGTAGCTGATTTTATGGCGAAGAATAAACTAATAGAAGGAAGAGCTATCCCTGGAACTAATATGAAAGTCCCCGCTGTTAGTAGTGCAATAACAAAAGGAGCTGAAGCTTTTGATACAGGAATAAATAAAAAAGCTAGTTCCTTGTGGCAAGGTGCTAAAAACATTAGAGATTCCCAATACCCTAATTTGTCTGATAAAGCTCGGGAACAACATTTTGAACAAATCGAAACTGATAAACTAATAGCACCAGGTAGAGATAATCATAAATCATTCAAATCATCAACTGACGTTTTAAATGAATCAAAAAGAAGGGGAATAGACCTTGAAAAGAGAGTAAAAGATACAAAAATTTATGACGATGTAGTTATCGATGACACTGGACATTTTGATACGTTAGATGCTCAAGCCGGTCTTTTGGATGATACTCTAAGTCATACTGACGAAGTACTTATGCCCGCTTTTGAGGCAGTTGAACCTGGTGTTCCTTTGGTTAGAAGTAATGAAGTTCTACAAGCACAATTAAATAGAGCAAATAGTTCAGATATGCTCCCAGAAGATAAAGCTAATTTTATAAAAAAGCTTTGGCTTAGATATGGACCAGACAGTGCTGAAGCTGCTGCTTATAGACAAGGTTACAAGTTGAGTGATTTATACAAATCTAAAACAGCTAGAACTAAAGGTGTTTATAAAAAACCTAAAGCTGGAGGTGAAACTACCATTTCAGATAAGTTAAGCATCCAAGAAAAAGAATTGGAGTCAAAGGCTTTTAATGATTTATTGAGACAAAGAACTCCAGAGGGTGTTGGACTAGATGACTACTTTAAAGCCCAAGAAAGTAACTACCAATTGGTAGAATATCTTAAAACTTTACACACAAAAATGGCTCCTAAAGGTAAGTTCGCTAAAGCGATGGGTATAGCCGGACAAGTTACCGGTGGATTACTTGGTTTGAAGATGGGCGGTCCATTTGGTATTTTTCCTGGTAGACAGTTCGGAGGTATCTTAGGTAATACTATTATGAATTTACCTAATCCTCTAAAGGTTGCTGCTCTAAAAAGAATTCCAGTAAAGACTCCCGAGATTTATGCTGCAATTGAGAAGTTTACTAAAGAAATGAAAGAGGCGGCAAGCTCTAGGTTTCAGATTAGTGCAGGACCATCAGCAGCTGAAAAGATAAAGACGACTGGAGTTAATACTCTTACCCCTAATCCAGAACCTATTCCTTTACAATACCCATATCGAGAAACAACTAGCGGTGAGAGAATAGTTAATGACTATACACAGAATTCACGAAGGTTATTTAATACCCCTCAATTACCAGCCGGTAATAACGCCATTCGTATGCCAAGTAATGGAACCCCAAATGTTGTTGGTGCTCCCTATGCTCCGGGTGGAAATCAAGGACCTGTTGGCGGTATAAGTCAGAGATTTTCTGACGCCTATGACCGCTCTGTTGCAGAATGGAAAGCTAGCGGAACTAAAC
>CAYGZP010000029.1:0-1475 GCA_964354405.1 Candidatus Woesearchaeota archaeon
GTACAAGCATTTTTAGATGCTTGTCAAAATCGTCACGGCATTATGCCTGCTGGCACTTATAAAATTACTTCTGCGCTTAACCTTTACCCACAGTATTCATACAACATTGAAGGTGAATGCTGGGACAATGATGGCACCTACGGGACTGTTATTTATAATGCAGGAACCGGTAATGCCATTGTTTTGGACAACGGGAATCCGTATGTTCAAAATTATGACCAACAAATTCGAATTGCCAATCTTTGTGTAAAAGGAAATTCCTCTTCTTTAAATGGAATTTATGTTCGATACTGTCAAATATTTCTTGAGAATGTTTGGTTAAGAGCACATGGCACAAACGGTCTATATCTTGAACGCGCATACTCTTGCTCGTTTAGGCAGGTAATACTTGCCAACAACAATCAAAATGGACTTTTTATAAACCGCATTGGCAACGCTCTTATTTTTGACCATTGCATTTTTAACGGCAACGGAACAGCCAACGGGTATGCTGGAGCATACGTTAGCGGTTTTACGGGCGAAGAAAACTTAGGCGTATTGTTTGCTTCGTGCGATTTTACTGGCAACGGAGTTGGCGGTAGTGTCACTGTTGGTTACGGAATCATTGTTCAGTATAGCCGTGGCGTATCACTTATTGGTTGCTATGCGGAAGGCAATAAATCTAGCAATTTGTACGCTGACAGCACAACTCAAAACTTAACCGTTACTGGCAGTTATTTTCAAGATGCAAACAGTACGGTTACTGGCGTTGACGGTCTTGTTTACGAAAATAACTTTCATCAGTACGTTACTAAAACAACCCAAATTAACGTGGCGGCAGGTATGCCGGGGTCGCGTTTGCCAACTCGTGTATTTGGAAACACATACACTGGCGGTGCAACTTCTAACCCAACTGGCGGTGCAAGCGAAAACATAACGCTTTGGTACACTGGAGTTCCTAGCGGCGGCACTTGGAAGCGCGGCGACATTGTATGGAATTCAAACATACAAAACGGCGGTGGAAATCTTGGTTGGATTTGTATCAGCCCCGGTACGCCGGGAACTTGGCTAACTATTGGGCAAGTCCCATATGTTTACGGAAATGTAGCTGACGCAGGCATTACGCTTACACCATTTTCATCGTTTACTACTAATTTTTGGCAATCTCCTTTGACCGCTGACCGCGCGGTAACTCTTAGCACTACGGGCGCTGTTTCTGGCGTTAAGTTTCGCATTGTTCGTGGCGCGGCGGCCACTGGTGCGTTTAACTTAAACGTTGGTACTGGGCCATTAAAGGCTTTGGCAGCGGGGCAATGGTGTGACGTTGAATATGACGGCTCAGTGTGGCGTCTTGCGGCGGCTGGTTCGCTGTAAATAGCCTTTTTTAGTAAGGAACCACCATGCCCATCATCCTTCCATCGTCGCCCACGCAGCCCACTGTTGGTGAACTCATCAACGGCGCACTGCGGCTCATCGGGATGCTTGCTGAAGGCGAG
>CAYGZP010000030.1:0-1465 GCA_964354405.1 Candidatus Woesearchaeota archaeon
GCATATCAAAAGAACGTCGCAGCAGATCGCCGGCTTGAAGAAGCGGCAAGAATCCTGCGGCAAGCCGAGGAGATTGCGCAGCAACACGCTGCAGCACCCACGGACACACCGAATACCGGAATCACTCCGGAAGATCTGAAATCCCAAGCCGCCGACGTACTGAGCAAACTTTACGACGGCGACCAGGATGCAGCAACGGAAGCACTAGCGCAGTTGATCACGAAGGCAAAGGGCGGTGACCAGCCTACCCCGCAGCCTGCAGTGGCTCAAATTGACGACGAGGCGCTTACCGGAAAAGTCCTGGAGCGCATTGCGCTCAACGATGCCATGAGCAAAGTCAGGACGGACTATCCCGACATCATCAATGACCCTGATCTTGAGTTGTTGGCGACTATCAAGGTGAACCGCCTTGTTGAGCAGGGTTCGCCCCGCTCGAAGGCCATCCTTGAAGTTTCCGAAGCAATGTACAAGAGCATGGGCAAGGGACGCCCGCCGACAGATCGTGCAGCAAGCATTCGCCAGGAAAACAAAGCGCGTCTGGATAACATCCCGACTGCATCAACTGTTGCCGCCCCGAGCGGATCGCCGCAGGAGAATTCCTCTCCGTCGTCGGTCATCGCCGAGATGGCAAGGAAACGATTGGGCCAATCGCTGGCCCTCTAGCCAATTAGGAGAAAATCATGGCTGGTCAAATTTGGGTTACTAATTCGCTTGGTGGCTATATGTACTCGGACCAACTGTCCAAGGTGCTGCGCCACGCTGTTCAACCTCTGTGCAAATTCCGCCAGTTCGCCGACGTGAAAGATGCCGCCGTCCAAGGCAAGGGCAAGGGCGACACCTTCCACTGGAACGTCTATTCGGACATCGCGTCGCAAGGAACGGTCCTGACGGAAACCTCCGTGATGCCGGAATCGAACTTCACGATCACCCAGGGTACGATGTCGATCACCGAGTTCGGCAACAGCGTCCCCTACACCGGCAAGCTGGACGACCTGTCCGAGCATCCAGTAAAGGAAGTCATCAACAAAGTCCTGAAGAACGACGCGATGAAGGCATTCGACATTGCCGCCGCCGCAGAATTCAACAAGACCCCGCTGCGCGTCGTCGCAACCTCGACCCACACCACGTCCGTCGCCCTGACGACCAACGGCACGGCTACAGCTACCAACGGTATCGAACTTGGCAAGGATCACGTCAAGGCGATTGTCGACCTGATGAAGGAGCGCAACATTCCTCCGTATCAGATGGACGACTACATCTCGGTTGCCCACCCGTCGACGTACCGCAAGCTGAAGAACGACCTTGAATCCGTGAAGCAATACACCACGGAAGGCTTCGGCATGATCCTGAACGGCGAAATCGGCAGGTATGAGAATACCCGCTTCGTCGAGCAGAACAACATCGCCAAGGGCACGTTCGCCGGCGGCAAATCCAACTGGGCCTACTTCTTCGGCGGCGATACCGT
>CAYGZP010000031.1:0-1403 GCA_964354405.1 Candidatus Woesearchaeota archaeon
TTACCCGAAGGTTAGAACGGCTATTGTTGTTTGGATTGCCATCTTTGTGATCAACGTGCATTCCGTCACCCTTACTAACCACACCACGGTCAGACAACTCGCGCCTTGCAGCATTACGCAGTGCGCGTTCTTGCTTCATCCGCTTACTGCTGTGGTATTTCTCGTAGTCAGAGTTCATTACTGAAGAAGGTTGTACATCACACCAACGCACTTAGCCTTGCCGTTTCCGGTTGTTGCTGTAGTGGGCGCAACATATTTTGTGTTGTCTGGAAGATATCCATACGAAGCAATTGGAACACACAACAAATATTGGCAACCACCAAGATTGTTAATGTAAATTTCTCCGGCATTATTTGTTTGAGCCGCACCTAATGAGGGTGAATAAGTTGGGCAAAGCGCAGCGTCGGAGTAAATATCTGCGCCGGGCAATCCGGTTGCAGAAACAATGTTATGCGGCTGCAAACTTGAATACGAACCAAGCACACCAGCAAATGTATTTCCAATGTATCCATATGCGGGGTTTGAACTTGTTGGGCTAGTTGGAGCAATTTCTCGCAAAGAACCAACAGAACCGTGTCCCTGAACTAATCGAACTGCATTTGCTAAACGAACCCACGGTTTTCCATACACATTTACAAAATCTGTATGGGTTGTACTTGATCCCGTTGGAACACTTGAAGTTACTGGCCACGTTGTCATTAGCGTGCAATAATTTGATGCCATCCACAATGCGCTTGTTTGATCTGGTTCTACATCAGAATCAATTAAGAAAATGTGCCAAGCAACTGGATACGCTAAATTATTTCCACTTCCGGAAGCAGCAGTTCCGTCTACAGACACCATTGGAAAACGCAAGCGAATTGAGTTATATCCGTGTACGTTAATTGCATACGTTGCTTGCGGTTCATCAGTAATTTGTCCCTTCCAACTTAAATTCGGTTGGTTAGTAACAATGCCTGATTTGTCATTTGTAAACGTGCCGTCTCCAAGTGCGGTAGTAGGTGAAGTTCCGGTGTACCACCCATTAAATTTCCACCCAGTGCTATATCCATTCATAGTGTGTCTTTCTTATTAGATGGCAACTTAAATTATGGGCTTACTCCCCCACCTTTGCCTTTGCCGCCACCACCCGGAATTGTTGCTCCAGTTGCCTTTTTAACAGCAGACCTTGCATTTGTAATTGCCTTGCGAATTGCATTGCTTGCTGACGATTTTGCTTGCGATGATGCTGCTGAACGCGAGCCAGACATTGAATTTTTCATAGTGTTTCCTTGTAGTGTGGTGAATGTGTCTTAGATCAGTTTACAAACAAAGCAAATTTAATAGCCTTTTGCCTTGCTGATTTTCTTGCCGGTCTTCTTCGCTTCAGACTGAGCAGCAGCCTTGCCCTTAGCGGTGTACGG
>CAYGZP010000032.1:0-1399 GCA_964354405.1 Candidatus Woesearchaeota archaeon
TATATGAGTTTTTAAGGTCAAAGTTGATTTGGCTATGGTATTATTTAATTAAAAAGTTAACAAAATAAATATTAAAACCTACAAATAATGACTCCTGAAGAAGCTGAAGAAGTACAAAGAGAAATTGCAAGAGTACCACACTATAAAGAACAATTTATGTTTAAGGGTATAGAAATTGGACGTCCTTTTGATTTACGTATAGCTGTACAACTATTTGGTACAGACGTAATACCTGAATGTCAAGGTATATATCATTTATTCTATAAAGGTAGAATAGTTTATGTAGGTATGAGTAAGAAATTAAGAGGTAGACTATTATATCACTTAAAAGATGTTAAAAAGGTATTTGACGCTGTATTATGGTATAAGCTTGAAAATTATTCTATTGAACAGATATTAAATTATGAAAGGAAGATGATTCAATATTACCTTCCTCCATTAAATACAGAATGTATATCTGGAGGATATTAATGTAATTAAAAAATTAACAAAATGAAAACAGAATTAGAAAAAGTTGCTGAACAATTTGAATACACTGATGGTATATATGGATTTAAACAAGGTGTTAAATGGCAACAAGAAAGAATGTTTGAATTAGTTGAAGAGTACAATCAAATGATTATAGACTCTAATGTACACGAAGACCACAAAGAAAAGTCATTTAAAGAATGGTTTGAACAATTTAAAAAGAAATAGAAATTATGATTATAACAACTAAAAACTTGAAAAATGAACATTAAATTACAGCACCAAAAAATGCAAACCCAAATTGCCTTAAATTATTTAAGTTTAGTGGAGCTTTGCGAAGAAAACATAAGTAAGGGAATTGATGTAGTTAATTCTGTTGCAAGGAAAAATGAATATGCAGATAAATATGTGGAAATGATGTCAAATAATGTTATTGTCTCTTGTAACAGTGAAAGATTAGAAGAATTAACACATATTTTAACATTAAAATTATTAAACTTAAAAACACTTAAATTCAAAAAAAATAAAAAAAAAGTAGTATGAAAAAGATTTTCTATTATTCTATGCTTGTTACAACAATCATAGGATTTCTTGGATTTATTTATGGAATATTTGGTAATGGCAGTTCTGATACAGCTAGTACATTAGGGTTGATGTTCATCTCCTTAGCAGCTGGAAGTATGGCTCTTATGACAGAACCAAAGGCTACTGTTAAACAGGAAACCTATGGTCTTAGTATGCTTTTACTTATTAGTATAGCAGTCATAGTAATACTGTTTGCATCATCTTGTACAACCACAGGATATGGATGTAAAGGTAATAGCAAAATTATGACAAGAGTTAGATGAAATTATCAAAACCTTTTAACAAACTAATTATGTGGTGCGAAGCAGAATTAAAATTTAAAAACTATAAACCTTTGTTTATAGAA
>CAYGZP010000033.1:0-1398 GCA_964354405.1 Candidatus Woesearchaeota archaeon
ATGTTGAGGTTGTGCCGGATCGACTCGGGAGGCGGAATACGAACCTGGAGGGTAAGATCATGTTCCGCAAATCTCTTTCGTATTCGGGGGGGGGAATGCGTTAACCGCGTTCCTCGTCATGTCTCTCACTCTCATTATCGCGGTCGGTTGTAACGGGCAGAGAAGTCCGGTGGATTCGGATGCAACGGGCGGATTTGGCAGGTCGGCACAGACTTTCTCCAACGGCACTGAATGGGGCGAAGGTTACAGCATGGATTCGGCGTCGACCATGTGGGCGTATTGCGTCCCGGAGGGTGGTTATCCGGGCAATCTCGCTGTCTGGGACGAAGGGCTTGAAGTATCCCCGCTGATCACGGCGGTCGTACGTCACGACAACTACGAGGCGCCGTCATACATTCATCTGTTGATGGTTGATCTCACAGGCGAGCCGGTCCTTGAGGACATGGAGTTCGCCGCGCCGTCCGAGATCACCGGCTACGGTCAAGCTTTTGCCCGGCACCCTGCGGTGGAAGTGACATACTGGCGTGAGGAGGAAGCGGAGACAGGCTTCCTCGAGGTCCAGATCGTGTGGTCGCAACTGTCGTGTGTCGACGAAATCGAAGAGTGGGATTTATACTATAAGTACATCTGCTACGACGTCGATGATGGAGGCGTGGACTGGGAAAACCCGTCCGAGTCTGAGATAACCAAAATCGAGTCCGCGTCGAGCAGCGAATACGACGAGTTGCAGGTCGATCTCTGCGTTGACGCACCGACGGGCGACCTCTACGCGGTCTATCTGCGCGAGACGGGCGAGGGAGAGGACGCCATCTACATGGTCAGTCACCCGTATTCGGGATTCTATTATCCCATGTGGCAAGACGAGGATGTGGTGTCGAGCTCGACCGACACTCCAAAGCTGGGTCCGAGGGTCGACGCGGGGCTCATCAGTCTCTCGGAGCCGCCGGATCCTCCGATCCCAAGTGTGATGACTGTCTGGAGCGAGAACGATCCGCAGGACGATTGGCAGATCTTCACGAATCGGTTCGACATCGGTGACTATCCAAACCCCGGAGCGACGCAACAGTTGACTGATCACGGAGAAGGCTCGGTGAGCTTCCTGCCGCAAATCGACATCACGCCGGAAGCGTCAGGATATCATCAGGCCGTCATGACATGGATGAACTGCGTGGAGGTTCAGGGAGAATACGGGTACCCGGAGGTGCGTGTCGGCACGACTCCTTTCAATAACGGGTACTTCCTGCCTATCACGGACGGCGGGTATTGTATCGGCCCGGACGTTGCGTGCTACCAGGTTGACCTTGGTGCGCAATTGCCGACCGAGTACTGGTTCGGGATCAGTTACTATTGTTCGGAGTCCCCACAGAACCCGTGGGAAATCCACACGCGGAGCTACAG
>CAYGZP010000034.1:0-1374 GCA_964354405.1 Candidatus Woesearchaeota archaeon
AGGAAGCGGCGGTCCACCCCCTCAGATTACCCCCTCAACAGGGGAGTCAATCAATAGGTAATCTCTTCAAAGGACTCGGCAGTCAGAGAGACCGTAACGAACCCCTTACTAGATCCACGGTCGTCTACTTTTGTCACCACTCCGGAGAAGCTGAGCGAAGCCGCGCCAGCCGGATAGGCCGAGGCGGTCTTGACCGTGAAAGAAAGAGTGGTGCCGAGAACAGGAATGTTGGTCGCCTTTGCCACGCCCTCGACGGTAATCTCAGAGCGGCGGTCGTCATAGCGAGCCGTGATGGTGCGGCCAGTCTCGTCGACCACCATGCCGGTGTTGTTGAAGCCAGAGGAGATTGTGTAGGACTGTACGAAAAGCGAGGCCTGCTGGCCCGAGCCAATTCCATAGAGGCAAACAGTTCCGGTATTTACAGCGGCGCACATCTTAAACCTGCTCTAATTGGCAACCCTTACGCGGGAGGCAGAACGGTGAGGACGTCATAGGCAAAAGAGGTCGCCCAGGAGCGCTCGTCGATGCCTTCGTCTTCGGACCTAGGGCTGACGTCATAGCAGGTTGCGTCGCCGGTGGCCGCAAAGGCCGCCTGAATGGAGGCCACGTCGTTCATATTGCCGGACAGGGCAGCGCAACGGGCGCGGTGATCGGCGAGGGTCGTGTCGTCGGCGTTCGAGAACAGGGTGATGCGGACCGAGCAGCTGAAGTTGCCGAGGCCTTCGGGCAAATCGGCAGGAGGGGAAGCCGAGTCGCAGAGGACCACGGCCTTGGGCAGGGTCTGCGTCACGTTGCTGTCCCCGGTCAGGAACTGCACGGTGGTCAGCCCGGTCTGCGTTGAAAGGTAAGTCGCAAGAGTAGCCTCGACGACGTGGCGAATAGAACGTGTGCCCATGGGTTATTTGTTGTTAAATTTGTTGACCGGCTGGCGCATGCGGTAGCGGACCTGGGCGGGCATCTGCTTGACGCGGTTGCCGTAGACCAGGGACAGGACGCCCGCTTCGTCGGAGATGCCGTTAATGTTGCCGATAGGGTTGGTCACGGAGACTTCAGCGATCTTATCGGTGAAGGCGCTCTGATTGTAGCCGGCTACTCCAGAATGCAAGGTCACCCATGTCGCCTTTCTCAGCTCGGCACCGGGCTCGCCCTGTTGGCCGTTGTTATCCTTTGGCCGCGGGAGACTAGCCATTGCCTTGGCCCAGCCCGACTTGACCATGCCGACCATCTTCTGGCGCTTGAGGATGTAGTCGTTCAGCTCGTTCTTATCTTCGACCAGGAGCTTGGCCGAGACGGCCTTCTGTCCCCGCTTGATGCGACCGCCGAAGCGGGACTTAACCTGGTCGTGAATGGTGCGGAGGTTCGTGACGTACCCCT
>CAYGZP010000035.1:0-1342 GCA_964354405.1 Candidatus Woesearchaeota archaeon
GGTACGAACCGGGCACATCGGTAACAGAATAGACCGGGGACATCGGTAACAGGTAGCATACGGCACGAGCGAAGGAGGTTTTGCTGTGCCGTGGAACGAGACCTGTGCGATGGATGAACGAATGAAGTTCATGGGGCTGTACTTGCAGGGCGACTGGAGCATGGCGGAGTTGTGCTGCCAGTTTGGCATCGAGCGGAAGACGGGGTATAAGTGGGTGCACCGTTATGCCCAGGAAGGGTTTGCGGGGTTAGCGGAACGTTCGCGCGCACCGCGCCATCATCCCAACGCGGTCCGGCCGGAGGTCGAGGCGGCACTGGTGGCGTTACGCGGGCGGCGTCCGCGTTGGGGCCCGAAGAAGCTGCGGGTCAAGTTAGAACGTGAGGAACCGACCGTGGCCTGGCCGTCGTGCAGCACGATCGGCGAGATCCTCCGGCGGCACGGGTTGGTGGTTCCCCGGCGGCGAAAGCGGCGGACACCACCGTATACCGAACCGTTTGTGACGAGTGTCCAGCCGAACGATGTTTGGTCTGCGGACTTCAAGGGGTGGTTCCGTACAGGGGATGGGTCGCGCTGCGATCCGTTTACGCTCTCCGACCGCGCCAGTCGTTTTCTGTTGCGCTGCCAAGCGGTGCTCCACCCGGATGAGGCGAGCGTTAAGCCGGTCTTCGACGCGGCGTTTCGGGAGTTTGGTTTACCCCGAGCGATTCGAACCGACAACGGACCGCCGTTTGCCACCACGACCGTCGGCGGTTTATCCCGGCTGGCCATCTGGTGGATCAAACTCGGCATTGTCCCCGAACGGATTGAACCCGCCAAGCCCGCCCAGAACGGTCGCCATGAACGGTTTCATCGCACGCTGAAAGAGGAAACCGCCTCCCCGCCCGCTCGGACGCTGCGTCTCCAACAACGGGACTTCGATCAGTTTCGGGACTACTACAACTCCGAGCGCCCACATGAGGCCCTGGGCCAGCAGACCCCGGCATCGGTCTATTCTCCTTCGGCGCGACCATACCCTCGACCGCTGCGGGAGATCACCTATCCCGGAGGATATGTGATCCGCCGGGTCCATCCGCAGGGCGACCTGCGCTGGCGAAGCCGTCAGCTCTATCTGAGCGAAACCCTGGTCGGAGAAGACGTCGGCCTTGACCAAGTCACTGACCGGTTGTGGAACATTTACTGGGGCCCGATGTGGCTGGCCGTCTTCGACGACCAGACCGGCCACCTCCACCACCCCAAAAATAAAAAAAAGATAGCTGAGAAGGAAAAAGAAAAAACCGCTACCGACCAAAAAGTGTTACCGATGTGCCCGGTCTAAAGTGTTACCTATGTACCCGGTCGTACA
>CAYGZP010000036.1:0-1338 GCA_964354405.1 Candidatus Woesearchaeota archaeon
CCTTGGCGCAGGCCATGAATCCGAGATAAGGGCCGCCGTAGGAGAGCGGCATCCCGAAGGACTGGGCTTCGCCGGTCACGATGTCGGCGCCGAGCTTGCCGGGAGCTTCCAGGATTCCGAGCGAGGCCGCTTCGGCCACGATCGCCACGGACAGGGCCTGTCGGCGGCGGGCCAGCTCGGAGAGCGCCTTGACGTCCTCGATGACGCCGAAGAAGTTCGGGGTCTGGAAGACGACGGCGGCCGTCGCTCCATCGAGCTTCTTTTCGATGTCGCCCAGGTCCGCCCGGCCGTCCGGGCCGTAGGCGAACTCGACGGCCTCGACGCCCAGGTTCTGGATATAGGTCCGGATGACGTGCCGGTACTGGGGATGGATGGAGCATCCGATCAGGACCTTGGCCTTGGACTTGAGGCGGTGGGCCATCAGGACCGCTTCGGCCGCGGCGGTCGCCCCGTCGTAGAGGGAGGCGTTGGCGATGTCGAGGCCGGTCAGTTGACAAATGAGAGTCTGGAACTCGAAAACTATCTGAAGCGTCCCCTGGCTGACCTCGGGCTGGTACGGCGTATAGGGCGTGACGAACTCGCCCCGCGAACTCAGGGAATCCACGACGCTGGGGATGAAGTGATCGTAGGCCCCGGCGCCCAAGAAGGACAGATGGGCGTTATAGGCGTTCCGGCTCCCCGTCTTCTCGAAGTAAGAAAGGAGCTCGGTCTCGGCCAGGGGGCCGGGGACCGCGAGCGGTTCGCGGAGCCGCATGGGTTCGGGGATGGATTGAAACAGGCCGTCGAGGTCGGAGACGCCGACCTTCGCCAGCATCTCCTTTTTATCTTTGTCGCTGAGAGCGATGTAGCTCATGGCGGATCAGTCCCTCCGTCGCTGCGGGCCCGGATCAGTGCTCGAGGCCGGCCAAATACTTTTCGTATTCGGCGACGCTCATCAGACCGCCCAGGTCGGACTTGTTGGCCAATTTGATACGAATGATCCAGCCTTTGCCGTGGGGATCCTGGTTGACGAGCTCGGGCGCGGACTCGAGGTCCTTGTTGACGGCGACGACCTCGCCGGCCACCGGGCAGTAAACGTCGGAGACGGCCTTGACCGATTCGATTGTCCCGATCTTCTGGTGGACGGCCAGCCGCGTCCCGACGGCCGGGAGCTCGATGAAGACGAGGTCGCCGAGCTGCTTCTGGGCGAAGTCGGTGATGCCGACCAGCCCCTGGTCGCCCTCGACTTTGACCCACTCATGATCTTTCGTATAGTAGTAATCCGGAAACATGCGGTACCTCCCTAGGTCTTTATCTCAATTGCGCGGGATATCCGCTCAATCTTTATCAGGCCTCTTG
>CAYGZP010000037.1:0-1329 GCA_964354405.1 Candidatus Woesearchaeota archaeon
ATGCTGCTCAACGCCAGCCTCAGCATCGGGCTATCCTTTCATTGATCCATTTTTGGGGTCAATTTTTGGGGTCAAACCTACTCGTTATGCAAATCAGCCAGTTCTGAAGACAGAGGCCAAAACCTGAAGAACTCCGAGCGTTTCAATAAATTTTACGCGATGAGTAGGTTTGACCCCGCTTTATTCTCCAGGGAGAAGTGCGTAAAAAGTAGCTTTGACCCCGTTTTTTTTACAACGCCGAGCGGGCTATGGCTTTGACAGCCTCGCCTTTCGGAGGCTCTGCTGCTTGCGGATCAGGGCGAATACGGCGATGCAGATCCAGACGGCGTTAACGCCTACGGAGGGCAGCGCGCCGAAATAGAAAGAGTTGACGATGAGCAGGGCGCTTCCGCCAAGGTTCAGGGCTTGATAGGGGATGGAATCCCCTTCCAGTTTTCGCGTGGAAACGAGAAGGTAGGCTGCGAGGAGCGCCACTACGCCCGACCAACCGAAGATGTTGATCAAAATTGTCTTGCTCATAAGGATTTAATCCTCAGCTCTTTGAGCCGGCTGTCTTCGACGAGGCCGTCCTTGGTCCACCCTTGATGCTCGTAATAGGCGTCGAGGATGGCTCGATAATATTCGGGATCAACGGCCTTGCCTTTGTGCGCCCCCTGGGTCAGCGGCGCGGTCAGCTTCGGCGGCACATAAGCATCGT
This sequence comes from Candidatus Woesearchaeota archaeon, assembly GCA_964354405.1. Classification (GTDB taxonomy): domain Archaea; phylum Nanobdellota; class Nanobdellia; order Pacearchaeales; family UBA284; genus JAVZYK01. Next base: position 698 of record CAYGZP010000037.1, read on the forward strand.
AGACGCGGCTCCGACCCTGAAGATTGTTGACGTGGCGTTCGAGGTTATAGATTCTCTTGCCGCAGCCTTTCATCGCCTCGGTCGTGTACTCCAATCCCGTCAGGGCGTGATAGAGTGAAAGAAACAAATCCGAGGTAATGTCTTCCGTGAAGAAATCGCACAAGCCCAAGGAATCAGCGAGCGCTTTTCCTTCTTGCCCCCCGGCGACATAGGCCGCCAGGTTGCCGGCGCCCTGCAGCCCTCCTTCCTCCGCCTGGATCGTCCAGGCATAGGTATGGTCGCCTCGTCCCCTGTTCGATGTCCCGTAGGCCGTAAACATGCCCGGGAAAACTTTCGGCTCGATGCCGGCATAGCCCAGCCCGCCAAACGCCGTCGTGACGCAGCGGGCGATTTCGTGAAGGTCGATGGGTGGAAAACCGGCGCCCACCTCGGCGATGACCCGGTCCGAATAGTTGCCGAGCAGCTTTCCCAGCGGGTCGGACTGATAGGCAATGGCCTTGAGCGTCCGGATCATATCAGGCGCGCTCCCAAAAGCCGGCGCGCCCTTGTATTTTTTGAGATATCCTTTGGCGGTGAGCTCCATCGCGCCGGCCATGACGCTGCCCAGGGTCATAGTGTCGATGCCGAGCTCG
>CAYGZP010000038.1:0-1313 GCA_964354405.1 Candidatus Woesearchaeota archaeon
CTAACACTTGCGGTCAAAGCTATTTATTCAACGGCAACCTACTTGAAGGACCATTAGGAGTTGAAGGATGGGATTTGGGCGGCGATGTGTTTCCAGTGCTTACTCAAGGGAGCGCAGTATTTGATATAAATATTATGGATGGCACTTCAATAATGACATCTAAAGAGCCATCAGTTCAATTATGCGAAGGATTGACATATAACATAAGCGTTTTTATTGAAAGCAGGTCTGATGTAATTATCTATGCGGTAATAGGTAGCAATCAAGTTGAGATAAGCGGAACTGGAAGTCAGACTGTTTCTATTGTTGCAGGAGACAATAAGTATTTAGAAATAGTGGTTGAGCAAAGCGGTGTAGGATTTGGCTACGCAGAACTAAGGCGAGCGATAAGAGTTAGCATAGCAGAGGAAGATATTATTTGGAATGCTTACACCGAAGTGCTAAGCATCGGCGATTACAACGACACTTGCAAGTATTACAAGATTGAAGGCTGCAACGCTGAGGATCAGTTTAACCTTGCATTCGGCAGCAGTTCATTTCTTCCTGCGATAAGATTAGAAGGGCGCAAGTTCAGAGCGCAATACCAAACAGAGGTAAACAACTTCCGATTCGCCTCAGGGAATTGGAGCAGCACCTACGTTGACCGAGAGAAGAAGTGGACATTTAACTTCGGCAGATTGCCTGAGTATGTGCTCGACTTCCTTAGCACTATCTTCTACTACGATAATTGCTACATCAACGGCGATTTATACTATCCAATAGATGGCGAGTTCCCCGATGTTGAGTACAACGATGCGGATGATTTAGGCGCGATTAACATATCACTTGCGTTGAAAAAATCTAAGGTGCGCAAGATTCTTTGCAGCAATGTAGATGCTAACTGCTTGCCATCGATACTCGATAATGATGAGCCGTTTATATTAACGGAAGATTTGCAAAGAATAACAACTGAAAATTCTGTCAACTTGTATTACGAAAATTAATATCTTTGCAATACCATAGAGAATAAAGTAGGTGTTATTGCAGCGACCTATTCAACAGCGCAACAATTTTCTAATACTTTAAAAAAATGGGATGCGTCTCTTATTGTGATAGCTCATTGCTGGAGCACGATTTAGTGCTTTGCAACGAGTACAAACTCGGCGGAGTTTCCGCCATAATAATCGGCTCTTGCGGAACTGAGCTTGCCGACCCTTCCGATGCTGAGGAAGTGAATACCTACTTAAATTCAGGTTTAGCAAGAATGATAAGCGATATTCGCTTTGCGCTTCCTGCTGGCTCACCTATCACAGTTGATTCACCAATCGGCTGCG
>CAYGZP010000039.1:0-1297 GCA_964354405.1 Candidatus Woesearchaeota archaeon
TACAAAATCCTTAACAAGAGCAAGTGTTTTAGGAGATGCTGTTGAACTTTCTGTTCCTTCCTTTTGAAAGAACTCACCACGTTGTTCCTCTGTATATCCACCTCTACGCATTTCTGCAAGTTGTTCCTTAGATAGAGGAAGAGTGATTTGTTTTGGTTCCTCAAGAGCAATCTGATTAAACTTATCAAGATATTTTTGTGCGAGAGCATTAGAAGGATCAATTATAAAAGAACCTTTTTCAGATTCTTTTACAACTATTTCTTTATATTCTTTATTAACAGAATCAATAGCTTTAGAAGCTTTGTTAGGATTTGTAAAATATCCTACATTATCTTCTATTATAGCACCTTGCTTAGATAACTTTTTAGTTACGTCATCTATTATATCTTTTTTAATATCTACTAAACATTTTGACATATTATCCGCAGTTGTTTTGGTTAGTGTTATCTATTGATGGCAATCCTTCTGGTGCAATCTTTACAAGAAGAGCATCATTAATATCTGTCTTTTTAGAATCAGCTAATACTTTTCTTATATTCTTTTCTTTAAATATTCTTTCCACTTCTTCTTTTATTGCCTTTTGAGTGTCACTTATAGTTGATATTGATAATCCTGTAGAAAGTTCAAATACACCATTTGTATCTTGTTCCATCATTAAATTAATATCTTCAAATCCAGGAATAACTATCTTCTTACCATATCTTTCTGCAAATATATCACCAACTCTTGAACTATAAAATTTAGAAAATCCTTTTTTAATTCTTTCAGGAATAGATCTTTTATCTATAACTCTTTGTTCACCATTTATTTCAATCACTTCATACTCATTAGTTTCAAGATTAGACTTATAAATAATATCCTGTATATCTTTTTCTATCTTAACTTCAGGAGAAACTGTTTTAGCAGTAATATTATAATTACTTCTAAGATCTGCTAGAGCAGCTTGGTTGATTCTATCTTCATATTGTCCTGTTGTTTCACCTTCTTGTTTAAGAATAGTGTCATGTTTTGTTTCATGAATTAATGCAAAGGTAAACCATTCGTCAACACTACCAAATTCATTTTCAGCTAAAGGTGTAGCAAAAGATCCATCTAATTGTTTAGCAGGAGTGGTCCAAGCTTTATTATTAAACTTCTGTTCCATTCCTTTTTGATCAATTGTTATAACTCCTGTTTCTCTGTTATTGCTCATTGCCACAACAGTTTCTTTCTTTGAATCAATGTTGTCTACAAATTCAATAGGTTTACCTCTAAATGATTTCTGTGCAATTCCTTTTTCTACAGTGAATAGTTCTTT
>CAYGZP010000040.1:0-1267 GCA_964354405.1 Candidatus Woesearchaeota archaeon
CCAGTCCCATTCGTACTTCGTGATCGCCCAGCCGTCGGGGTGATACGACCCGTCATCGTAGAAATGGATCGGGACACCGATGTCCGCGCTCAACGGATCGGCCGCGGCCTTCGCGATCGGCGGTGGGACATACTCCACGACCTCGACCGTCGACAGAATCCATGCGTCGATCTGACCCATGTTCGGGTCGGAGACCTTGTCGATCACGCGCACAAGAATCGGATACTCTCCCAAAGGCGCAGCCTTCTCGTTCTCGATCGCTCCCGCGAAGAGGAAACTGCCGTCCGGATTGCTTGAGATGAAATCGAGCTGGACCACGCTGCTGAACAATTCCGGCGCCTCGATGTAGACGGCATCGATAGTGTCAAGCCCCTGATGGTCATAGACGCCGACACTGATCTCCGCGGGGACGCCGGAGACATCCGATAGCGGCTCGGGCATCTCGACCGTGATCTGACAGGCCTCGATCGAGTTCGCCTCGGGAGGGAAATCCGTGACGGGGTCGACCACAGGTCCGCCCGGATCGACCCAGCTCACATCGACCGCGTAGCCGAATTGAAAACCTCCGGACGGGATTTTCAGATGCACCGATTTCGTCTCTTCGGTTCCCGGGAGAAACATTCGTCGCGGATTGTTTTTGCCGTACGCGATGTAGGGATTCAGCGTCGCCGTGAGATTCGACCCGATCGCATATTTCCCCTTGTAGTACTTATAAATAGGCGGCACAGGGAGCGACTGCGGATATTCCGTGGGATTGAAGAGCGACGTGTAGCCGTCGAAATTGACGAGCGTCGGGAATGCGTCGCCGATCGCAGCCTGCCTGCCTGATGCCGGGAACGTGTATTCTCCGCCGGAGATGAAGATGGCGCGGAGGTCGAACGCCGTGAAATTCAGACTCGAGGGATTTTCGATCGGGTGTTTGATCGTGAGATCGAGTGATATTTCTCCCGGAGCGGGAGACTGGAGGTTACTGATAACCAGGCAATCGCTGCAAAGCCCGACTTCGAGCATGCGTGTCACATTCAGATGAAAATCCGCCGCCCTCAAGGGCATGATCTCGACGGACTCATGATCCTCAGAAACGTCGACCGCCCAAAGTCCGACAAGATGCCGGTTGTTCGCATACGTATCGGATTGGAGCGTGATGTCGGCCGACCCTAAATCTATCGGCGATTGCGCAACACCGCCCCCGCAGCCTGCCAGGAGCAACAGGCTGACAAGGCTCACAGCTCTGAGTACATTCTTGCACATCGGCCTACACTCCTGA
>CAYGZP010000041.1:0-1246 GCA_964354405.1 Candidatus Woesearchaeota archaeon
TTGTTGCATTGCTGTTTTCATTAGAATAAACTTTAATTAATTAATTTTGCTGTTACTTTATTCTTTGTAAGACTTTTAACTCTATGTTTACCATTAACAAGTGCTGAAAGGTTACCATGTTGAACTCCTAAATAAGTTGCGGCATCTCTTAATTTATCAAAGACACCTATACTTTTACCATCCTTATCAAAAAGTTCTACACGTTTACCCTTAGACTTAAGTTTATCAATAGTAGTAGTTCCTCTGGAATAGTTGTTTTTCATGTTATCGCTTCTACTAACCCATTGTAAATTTTCTACTCTGTTATCAGTTTTAATATTATTTATATGATCTACTTGAGTACAACCATTACATTGATTTAAAAAAGTTTTAGCAATAAAAACATGTACTAAACCTCTTTTAATAGAGTTGTTAACTCTAAAGGCAATTTGAACATATCCAGTAGGATTTCTAACTAAAGACATTAGTTTGAATCCATATCTAATAGATGCAATTCTTCCCATGTTACTAGCTTGATATAGTCCCTCAAAGCCAGGAATATCTTTCCAAACTTCTTTAGATTCATCAAATACTACTTCAGGGGCTTCAGTATTCTTTTCTTTAAAAAAATAGTCTGAGACTATCTCATCCACCATATCAGATAGAGACTTAGAACGTAGTTTTGCAGCTTCCTCAATCAGATTGTATGTTTGATCTTTAAAATTTACATTAATTTGTTTCATAATAGTTATTTTATGCAAATATATGTAATTTAAAACAAACTACCAAATCTTTTTTCTAAAAAAGAGAAAGCTGGTTAGGGTTAACAATAATTTTACGCTTTCTGCCTGCAAATTGTATTTTGCTAATAATACGCTCAGCACGCTCTATATAATATGCATGATTGATGTTATCCAGAGGATGATCTGGTAATAGATGATTACATACTTTCATCACCCATTCACCTGCTTCCACTTGTGATACATCAACAGCTGTGCTATCTGAATTTTCATTCTTAACCTTCAATAACTTCTCTCCTGTATTACTTACATAATATCTGATAAGTTTATTGTAGACTGTTGTGTTTTCTTTCGAGTGACCTTCATAGTGAAAGTCTTTACTAGCTTTCTGCCTGAGACAATAGTCATAAATATTTGTGTGATTACAAATAGTGGTAGCCACAGGCACGTCATTAACATAATAATGCTCCAATGCAATAGGTACAATCCTAGCACTCTTATTCTTGTGTAACTCAAAGTCAGTAAGG
>CAYGZP010000042.1:0-1208 GCA_964354405.1 Candidatus Woesearchaeota archaeon
GCGTTTAGTCAAGAATCTTGTCGACTACGCCGGCGCCGACCGTGCGTCCGCCCTCGCGGATCGCGAAGCGAAGTCCTTCCTCCATGGCGATCGGCGTGATCAGCTCGACCTCGATCTTCACGTCGTCGCCCGGCATGACCATCTCGATGTCCTGCGGCAGGACCACTGAGCCCGTCACATCGGTCGTGCGGAAATAGAACTGCGGGCGGTACCCCTTGAAGAACGGCGTGTGACGTCCGCCCTCTTCTTTCTTCAGCACGTACACGCTCGCCGAGAATTTCGTGTGCGGCGTCACCGATTTCGGCTTGCACACGACCTGCCCGCGCTCGACCTCCTGGCGCTCGATGCCTCTCAATAGAACGCCGATGTTGTCGCCGGCCTCGCCGCGGTCCAGGATCTTCCGGAACATCTCGACTCCCGTCACCACCGTCTCCCTGGTCTCGCGCCCCAGCCCCACGATCTCGACCTTCTCGCCGGTCGTGATCACGCCGCGCTCCACTCGGCCGGTCGCCACAGTCCCGCGACCCGTGATCGTGAACACGTCCTCCACCGGCAGCAGGAACGGCTTGTCGATATCGCGTACCGGCATCGGTATATAATCATCGATAGCCTTCAGTAATTCATGTATCGAGTCGTACACCGGGTCCTTCGGGTTCGTCGACGCGCTCTCAAGCGCCAGAAGCGCGCTCCCGCGCACGATCGGTATCTCGTCGCCCGGAAACTCGAACTTGGTCAGGACCTCCCGGATCTCCATCTCCACCAGGTCCAGAAGCTCGGGGTCGTCCACCATGTCCGTCTTGTTCATGTACACCACGATCGAAGGCACGTTCACCTGTCGAGCAAGCAGGATATGCTCACGCGTCTGCGGCATCGGTCCGTCCGGCGCGCTCACCACCACGATCGTGCCGTCCATCTGCGCCGCCCCCGTGATCATGTTCTTGATGTAGTCCGCGTGACCGGGACAGTCCACGTGCGCGTAGTGACGCTTCTCCGTCTGGTACTCCACGTGCGCGGTGTTGATCGTGATCCCGCGCTCCTTCTCCTCCGGCGCCTTGTCGATCGCGTCGAACGGCACGAAGTCCGCCAGGCCCAGCATCGCCTGTACCTTCGTGATCGCCGCCGTGAGCGTCGTCTTGCCGTGATCGATATGCCCGATCGTCCCTACGTTCAGATGCGGCTTCGTTCTCTCAAACTTGGCTTTGGCCATT
>CAYGZP010000043.1:0-1208 GCA_964354405.1 Candidatus Woesearchaeota archaeon
CGGCGACCATCGCCGTTTTGTGCGCTGGAAGCGCACTAGCCGTAGAACGTCAAACCGCCCGCGCTGGACCCCCGCGCCGAATCCGGCGATGCGGTCCAACCCAACTTCCCTCTTGACATGCCCCATGAATGAGGCTATCATGCCTCATGTTTGACAACCTCCAATTCATCCTCTGCCACAACTTCAAGCTCTACTTTCGCCGCTACGACGAGACCAAAGACGAGCTAGGCTTTGTCTTCCGCTGGATCCTCCGCGCCGGCTGGTTCGAAGTCCGAGCCTGGCGCGACGACTTTCTCGAGTTCCTCGATGAAGCCCAAACCATGACCGCCGAACCCCCGGCAATCATCACGCCGGCCACCGGCGACCAAACCGGAAAGGAGTAACCCATCATGCAACCCGCTATCCCCCGGGCTTGCAACGGCTCGAGCCTGAAATGTCTACACTGCGGCCACTCGCGCCCGCACATCTGCCGGAATCCCACCGACTCCTGCATCCAAGGAGACCAGCACAAACACCTCCGCGTCGCCGTCGAGTGCGAACCCATTCCGTCTGACTCCGAACTGGACAAGCTGACTTGCGCCGTCGAAGACGCCGAAGACCAGGTCGACGACGCCCAGTCGAAAGTCGACGAAGCCCAAGGGCAATGGGAGGAAGCCCAATACCAACTACAACAAGCCCGCGCGGCTCTCAAGCGCGCCCAAACCCTGGAATCCGCCCGAGACTACTGCAACGGCGACACCGCCGCGGTAAGTCTTTTGCCGGTAATCTGAAAGGAGTAACCCATCAGAACCAACCAGCCCAAACCCTACAATATCACGTTCCGCGCCACGATTGAGTTTGACTGGCTGTGCCCTCATTGCAAGCAGGTCAACACCAGCTCTCGCCCGTCTCACACCGAGTACCTATCTGCCCGGTGCGGCAAGTGCCACTTCTGGACAACGCTTGATTACCACCGCGTGACCGACGCGCCCCCGGCCGCTCTCGCCCTGGCTCGGACCGGCCTGGGCGAAACGTCGAGCGGTCGCAGGATCCACCGCAGCCCTACGACCTACAGCGTAACCAAGCAGCACGTCCACCACGACCCCCAAGGCCCCCGTATCAGCACGACCTACACCCCCACCACCGGGATCCCCCGCAAATCCGCGCAGAATCTGCGCTGACCACACGAAAGGAATCCCCAAAAATGACTGACAAGCCCAACTCGGACC
>CAYGZP010000044.1:0-1199 GCA_964354405.1 Candidatus Woesearchaeota archaeon
GTTGTTTAGTGTGTGATTGCTTGTTTTCTTCTGTTGTCTATTTTTGTTTTCTGTTCTCATGGTTGTTTCTATCCGGAACCCAGCGTACTGGGATGTCTTCTATCTTTTTCTTGGCTTTTCTTTGATGGTCAACCCTGTCTTGAACGTTTCTTTGACGTCTCCTCTTCTCGTCTCATCCGGTGGTGTAATGTTTTATGCTTCTTATGAGGCTGGGTTGACGTTGTCTAACAGCTGTTAAGGCCACGACTAGCATGGCTGAGAAGCTCAGGCAGGCGTGTATGAAAGCCTGTTCCAAGCCTTTAACCCTCAGGTGGTCTAGGAGCAGCCATTCTTTGGCTCTGCTGAACACCCTTTCAACGCTTACGCGCTTTCTGAAGAGTTTGACCAGACGCTTGACTCCGTGGACAACGAAGTCTTTTCCAACCTTTAAGGCGCGTTTAATCCTTGAACTTTTCCTGTATGGTATGACTGGCTCAGCGCCATACTCTCTTACCACGTTTCTAACCCTTGCTGAGTCGTACTGGGCGTCAGCCACAACAGTTTTGAATCTGATGCCTAGGCCCTTCAGCTTCTCTAGTAGCTGCTTGATGAAGCGTTTCTCGTTCATGTTGCAGGGCTGAACTGTGAATGCTAAGGGCAGTTCACTGCTTGCGCAGCATGCTGTGTGCACCCTATAACCTAAAAGGAAGCCTCTTCTGCCTCTTCCCACACGAGCTTCACGGTCACTTTTCCCCGTTTTGTTGTCGAGACTTCTCTGGCTGTAGGCTTTGATGGCTGTGCTGTCCAAGGCGACGATTTCGCCTTCAACCGCTCCGTCCTTCAACAGTTGCTTCAGCAGCATAGAGAACACCTTCTCGTATCCATCCCTGCCAAGCCTATGTCTAAACTGCGTGAACAAGCCGTGACTCGGCGTCTTCCGCCTGAAGCCGCAAGCCCTAGCGGCTTTCCTATCCCTCTTCAGCAGCAGTGCAAGCCGTCGGTCACTTGGAACACGCCGCAGATGCTTCAGCAGCTGAGCCTTCAACATGGAAACAGGATCATAAGGCTTACGTCCCCGCCCTTCTCGATGATAAAGAGACATCAAGAACCCGCGAATACACTCCAAATTCAACGAACCAAGCACTCGCTTAACACTCAAAGCTTCTTCCTAACATAAGCTCACCTAAGCAACAAATTAATTTTTAAACAGCCTAGCGCGC
>CAYGZP010000045.1:0-1180 GCA_964354405.1 Candidatus Woesearchaeota archaeon
ATCTTACACTCATCTTACACATCTTACACAAACATCTTACACAAGCCTGAGCTGGGTCGTCCCGTCTCAATCCCCAAAAACAAAATGTTAGTTAGAAGCAGGGAAAGGAGAGATGATTCCTATACATTCCAGAATATCAACCTGTCCCCCGACTATATATAAAAATAGTTGTAATAAAGAATGAAACCATTTCTTATTACAACCAGAGACACAAGCCTGCAGATTTATTGTTTGTATTCATATACGGGAGCAAAATTGAAAGCACCAAAACGGATTCATAAAACACAACCAAACCATAAAAAATAGTATGCGAGACTTTTCAAAAGGAAAAATATACATCATCCGTTCACACAAAACTGATGATGTATATATCGGTTCTACTACTCAGGAATTGTCGGTGCGTATGGCATTTCATAGATTTAATTCAAATACATCAACATCAAAGGAATTAGTAGCTCATGGTGATGCGTATATTGAATTGTTAGAGTTGTATCCTTGTGCGAATGAACCAGAGCTACTTATAAGAGAGGGATTTCATATTCAAGAAAATAGTAACTGTGTGAATAGATGTATTGCTGGTCGCACCAGAAAAGACACTCAAGCAGCCTACAGAGCATCACATATTGATGAAATTAAAGCCTATCAAGCAGCTAATTCTAATAAGATAAAAGCTTATCAAGCAGCATACAGAGCAGCAAATATTGATAAGAAAAAAGCCTACTATAGAGCATCAAAAGAAAAGCTTATAATAAATTAAGGTCCTCAAGTTCCTCTTTGGCATTCTTGTTCAGCAAGGTTTCAAAGAACTCTGTTAGCTTTTCCATTTGAGTGATGAGTGTCTTTCGTCCTGCGGTTGTATTGGGTAGGCGTTCCATTCTGAGAATAGCCTCCAGCACAGAGGGTTCTTTTTTGACAGCAGACTTGAGAGTATAGATGTTCGCATACCTTGCTCTGAACTGGTCTATTTCGTAGCGTATCTTAGCAATAGGTATTTCGGCTTCATTTTCCAAGAGATAGAGTATCGTGTTAGCATCACTAACGATAGAATACAAACGACCCAAGTCGCCATTAAGTAGTTCATTTAGTTTCTCTAACACAGTATTATTTTTCTGAAGCTTTGCTATTGAGAACATGCGCTTGGCTACTTTGAACCAGTTACCTTGTGAGCTATAGAAAGCAA
>CAYGZP010000046.1:0-1106 GCA_964354405.1 Candidatus Woesearchaeota archaeon
CAAATTATAGAATACGATTACAATGGAGAAATGAGTATATCACAACCTACTTATTTCCAATCTATAAAAATTTTAATTGATACCCTTAGATACGATTTAGCAGGTAGATTGATACGATAAAGTTAAAGACCTCTCTTACGTTTGGTATTATTCTGTTTTCTTATCCATTCAATAAATTTAATTGCAGCAAAAAACATCGCAATTAAAGCTGCAATAAATTGAAATACAACAGTTGCTTCATGCAGAAAAGATAAAAGTAAGCTAATAAACATTATTACCCATCCTGTTATTCCTGTACCTTCATGATTCTGTTCCATTTCTATAAATTTTCTAAAAGTTTATTATAAAAAAAACTGCCTCACTTGAATTCGCAAATGTAATGTTATTAATGGTGTACTGCTGAACGCTGACAAGTAAGATTCCCTCACTTGTTTCCAAATGGAAAGTAAGTTCATCTACCACCTCGCAAAACTGCCCTTCTTGAATATCTATGTTTATCATTGTTTTTTAATTTGGAAATAAGAAATAACAGTTGAATCGGTAATTACCGCATTCTGAATTGCAAAGATAATATATTGGTTAACTGTCCAATCAATATTTGAATTTGTTTGCACACCGTTGAAGTTACCTAAATCGCTAAATAAACTTGATGCTGCATTAATTGTTTGCGTTACAGTTGCACTTTTAACTAGGACTTGCCTTTCTGTTCCTAAGTAGTTGTTTGCCCCTGCTGATGTTGCGCTTGTTGCAATTAAAGTTGCTGCAGGTACAGTCAAAGAATCAGCTGTGTTGATGTACATTCTTAGAGTAGTTATACCAGTTGAGATTGTCTTTCCAAACCTTGATTTTATTTCTATAATATCTCCTACTGCAAAGGTGTTAGCAGGTACTAATTGACTTACTACCTTCGTGTTTGCCGTTGTTCCTACAACCGCTGCTTGGTCAGTTGTGTTTTTGTAATTTATTCCGCTTCCAATAGAATTTATCTGAGTTTGAATTGAAGATGTTACTCCTTTTACATAGCTTAACTCAGTTAGGCTTGGATATGTTGCAACTGGTAATGATGCTAATACTCTTGCAGCTGTAAAATATGCAATTTCATTTGC
>CAYGZP010000047.1:0-1098 GCA_964354405.1 Candidatus Woesearchaeota archaeon
GTCCGGTCGCGTTTGTTGACAGCGACAAACGGCGTCTATAGCCTAACAGGTAATTCGGCTACGATTACCTACACTCCGGTTGCGATTTCGTACACAATTACGGCGCTGAACGGGGTTTACAGTGTCTCGGGTCGGACGGCGGATATTACCTTTTCAGCCGCTCCGGCTCCTGTAGCCGTAAGCCAATACTTTATTGAAATCCGCACGTTTACAGACCGTAGGAGAATCTGATGTCCATTGCCCTAAAAGCCATTACCACCCGGTTGGGGTACGAGCAGATTACGTCGCTGAGTTCCGCCACGGGCCTGACCGTCCCCACCACCGACCTGAACGGTCTGTCGTGCCGCCCGTCCATCGCCATGATTACGCCTGAGACTCAGGCAGTCCGGTGGCGCGATGACGCTGCCCCGACCGCTTCCGTGGGTATGCCATTGGCTGCTGGTGTTACTCTCCAGTACGACGGCGACATCTCCAAAATTCAGTTTATTGAGCAGACCGCTGGCGCGAAACTCAACATCAGCTACTACGCCTAAGGAACTACCATGAACATCTCTGGCGATACCGGCAGCGTAGACTTTCTGAAGTTGGTGGAAGACCTCCCCAAGAACCTGGCGCAGATGGCGGCTCTCCGCGACGAACTTGCCAAGCGGCAGGGTGCGATGTCGGCTGTTGAGGACGCCGCTAAGGCCCGTGAGGAAGCCGCTGAGTACTCGGCTAAGGTCAAGGCTGACGCTGACGCCCTTAAGAACGATGCCAAGGGCAAGCACGACGCTGCCGTCAAGAAGGCAAAGGAACTGGAAGCCCGTGAGAAGGCGTTCAGTGACGCTGAGTCAGATGCCAAGGAAGCCCGCGAACTGGCTGCCAAGGCGCTCTCAGCGCGTGAGAAGGCCGTTACTGCCCGCGAGGAAGCCGTTGCCAAGCGTGACGCAGACCTGCAAGCCAAGTCGGACGCTTACGACGCTGCCTTGGCGGCTTTTGACGAGCGTGTGAAGGCATTTCAGGCCAAGGTTTCGGCGCTCACCATTTAAGGAATCATCATGGGCGTCAAAATCTCCAATCTCCCCTCCGCTACCTTGCCGCTGACTGGCGCGGAACTTG
>CAYGZP010000048.1:0-1097 GCA_964354405.1 Candidatus Woesearchaeota archaeon
TCGATGCGCGTCTTCAATTTGGGGCCGAGCGGCGGAAAGTGCGCGGTGTGCGGGGCCAAGAGGCAGCTTTGAGCAGGACGGTCCGCCGCGTCGGCCTGTTCGGCGTGGTGTTCGCCGTGCTGGCGGCGTTCGGCGTCGTCGGGATGCCGGTCGCTGCGGCGACGGACCAGTGGTGCGAGGTTCCTGCGTTCCTTGCGCTTGCGCTCTGTGGTACGCTCGGCTATCTGGACGAAAGGCGCTGATGTCCAGGAAGTTGAACATCCGACCCGGATCGGTATTTGGACGTTGGACCGTCCTGCGAAGGGTCGCAGGAATAGGGCATACGCGCTGCTTGTGCCGATGCACCTGCGGAACGGAGAAGAGCGTGACGCAGACCTCCCTCGTCCAAGGGAGGACGAAGTCCTGTGGTTGCCTGCGCCATGCCCCGAGGACGTTCTCGCCGGAGACGAGGGCGAGGATGAGCGCCGCGCATCGACTTCGTCCCCTCCGATCTCTGGTCGGCCTGCGCTACGGTCGGTTGGTCGTCCTGGACGATGCCGGGTGGACAAGCCCATCCCCATCAGGCAAGCGTTGTCGCTTGGTTCTGTGCCGCTGCGACTGCGGCAACGAGAAGGTCGTGAGGTGCGGCAGCATCTCTGTCGGGGCATCCAGAACAAGCCTCGGAACGAGATCATGCGGCTGCCTGCAGAGCGAGAACGGACGGTATCAGGTAAGCCTCGCGCACGGCCGCATGACGATCCACGGCGAGTCGCATCCGATCACGCCCGAGTATCGATCCTACACCTCCATGAGGAACAGGTGCCTGAACAAGAACAACCGCCTATACCCATCGTATGGCGGACGAGGCATCCAGGTCTGCCGCAGATGGATGAAGTCCTATCTTGCATTTCTTGAGGACATGGGGAGGCGCCCTTCTCTCCGGCATTCGCTCGACAGGAGAAACAACGACGGCAACTACACGCCGCACAACTGCCGATGGGCCACGCCGGAGCAGCAGAACCGCAACCGAGGGAAATACAACCGCCACGTGACGTGGAACGGCCAGACCAAGACCATCTCGGAGTGGTCCTCGGAACTTCGCATCCCGTACCATCGGA
>CAYGZP010000049.1:0-1087 GCA_964354405.1 Candidatus Woesearchaeota archaeon
GGAGGGCGATGTTGACGGACGACGACATGAAGGGCGCGAGAAACGCGGCCACGGTCGAAACGATCAGGACCACGGCCTTGTTGGAGAACGCGGTGTCCGTCATGAGATTAGGTTATCATGGCCGGCCTCTTGGCGCGGCCAAAGGCAGCCGAGCTTTCAGCCATAGATTTCGGCGGTGATAAGCGACCAAGGCCTCACCGGGTTCGGATTCGAGAACTTCTCCGTTGGTCCGGAACCGGGCGGGTCTCCCCTTCTGCGCTTTCTCGAAATCCAGCTCAAGCCTCGATCCCCGGAAGGGAAACGAAGCCCGAATGCGCGTCATCCCGGGAAGAAGCCGCGGCCGGATGCGGAGGGCGTGCTCCTGAGGTTGAACGCCGAGGATGTGATGGACGAACAGGATGATCAGCTCGGCCCAGTTCCACGGCACGATCCCGACTTGAGGAAAAGGCGGGGCCAGCCGCCTTCCGTAAAACTCGAACCAGGAGCCGGCTTTTGCTCCGGGAACGGTGTTCAGCCAATTCAAGATGCGCCAGACTGTATTGAAATCTCCCGTTTCTACGCACGCCCGCGCCACAAACAGAGATGGAAACGGCCAGGCGCCTGCCGAATCGGGCTCGGAGCTCGAATGGTACCGTCCGTAGCCTCCTCCTTTCCAGGCCTGGTTCCAAAGAGCTTCGAGAGAAGCCAATGTCCTGCGACAGAGTGGTGAATCAGGAGGCACAAATGCCATGGCGATGGGCAGGGCGACCGACGTATCGGGATTCAAAAAATGCTCGCCGGACCCGGCCAACGGCGCCTCGGACGGAAGCCCGGAATCGGGCAAAGCCTGGACTGTTTCCTGGACCTCACCGGCTAATCCTCGCCGTTTAATAAACCCGCGGTCATCCCACATCCGGAATTTCGGGTCTTCGAGCATCGATCGCTTGATCCGGGCCGCCTCGCTATCCCAGCGTCCGGCTTCCTTGGCCCGTCCCAGCAGCCGGGCCAGGACGGCCGCCGCTCGCAGCCCCTCCGATGTATAAAGCTGGTGGACGAGCTCGATCCCGGGTTGAATCCCGTGGGCGCGATGGCGTTCCCAGAATTCCCT
>CAYGZP010000050.1:0-1078 GCA_964354405.1 Candidatus Woesearchaeota archaeon
CGGAGCGCATGTCCCCTTCTTCACCTCAAACCCCCTCCGAGTGCGCTCCGTTGCATGATAATCATCGAGGAGGCGGGTCCTACCATTTCCCCCAAGGTCAACTATCAGACCCCCCGGCTGATAGGCATTCTCAACAGCCCGCCTTCTCGTCAATTAGTAGCGGGGCTCCCGAGGGTGTCGAGGAAGCAACGGATGATGCAATACGGGGGCCCCGCGTTTTTTCTCTTGACAAGCCTGATGCAGCCGAAATGCGCAACAGAACACAAACCCTCGCGGGCAAACGTTATCGGGAGAAGCACAAGGCCGAACGGGGCGCATATATGAAACATTATCGGGAGACACACAAGGCGGAAAGCGCCGCGTATCGCCAGGAGCACAAGACCCAAATTGCCGCAAGTATGAAGCGATATTACGAGCAATATCGGGCCGAATGTCTCGCACGTGCGAAGCAGTATTATCAGGAAAACAAAGCCGAACGGCTTGCATGTGCACACCAATACCAGCGGGAAAACAAGGCGAAGATCGCAACACAGAAGAAGCGATATCGTGAAGAGCATAAAACCGAACTTGCCGCACGGCTCAAACGATATCGGCAGACACCCAACGGCAAGGCAGTGAGCACCGCACACCACAGGAATCGTCGAGCACTGAAAAAGGCCAATGGTGAAAAAATCACTACTCCTCAGTGGGAAATCATTCTTAAGACACACAAAAGCAGATGTTACTGGTGTGGCAAGAAAACGGACAAGACCACGATGGATCATGTGATTCCGCTGGCAAAAGGGGGCAAACATGTGCCGGAGAACATTGTGCCAGCGTGTTTATCATGCAATCTCCAAAAAGGCATTGATTTGCACACCTTGGTTTAGAACGGTAGAAAATAGTGAATCACAAACGTCAACCTCAAACAGAATGCAGCGCGCCGGAGCGTGCAGTTCGCGTTCTCTCTCTCGGCGAGGCGTTGCACCATGCTTTGAATCAAGGCTCGGAACTTGACCAGGACGTTGAACTCAATAACTGCTGGTACGCGGCGACGTTTGGAATAGTCGAATAGGAAAGGAGAGACGACATGAACAAA
>CAYGZP010000051.1:0-1069 GCA_964354405.1 Candidatus Woesearchaeota archaeon
CCCAAGCGCAGATGAGATGGCAGCAACGACGAGGGAGAAACCGATCATATGATCCCCCCGCCCCCGCGCCCGTACTGCAAGACCTGCCAGGGACCCGTAAGGAACATCTCCAGGACCGGGGAGCCGGTCTGGGAATGCGAAAATTGTCATATCGTTTGGTTGAACAGCGAGGTGGTGTGGAGATGAACATCCTCATGCTCGATACCGACAGCAAGTGGGGCAACCTCTACCTCATGCAATTATCCGCGCATCATAAACAGAGAGGAGATGAGGTTTCAATGATCGAACGAGGCGATCCTGATAAAGTATATATTTCCTGTTTATTCACGAAGAATCGTTCTAAAGCATTAGGTATCGCAAAGATGTTCACATGCCCCGTTCTGATTGGTGGAACAGGCATCAATTTCGAATGCGGGGATAAGAACATAGTGCGATTGAAGCCAGACTATGATTTGTACCCCAGCAAAGAATCATTAGGCAGGACGACATTGGGATGCATTCGCAAGTGCCCCTGGTGCGTCGTGCCGGAGAAAGAGGGGCATATCCAGAAATGGATGCATCCGAGCGAGTTCTACGATGAACGGTTTGATGTCATTCACCTGCTCGACAACAACATCCTCGCTATGCCTGATTGGTTTATGGAGACATCGAACTGGATCATCGACCACGACCTGAAATTGCATGAGGGGGGTATGGATATACGCCTATTGACCCCCAAATTGGCTAGACAACTTCGGAGGGTAAAATTCACCGGATTGCTTCACTTCGCATGGGACTTGCCGAGAACGGAAAAGGAGGTCTTGCGCGGGATCCAATTATTGAAAGATGCAGGATTCGATACACGAAGGGAGACCTCGGTTTACATCCTAACTAATTTCAATACTTCAATCAAAGAGGACTTGCATCGAATCATCACCCTTCGGAATTTAGATGTCAGCCCCTTCGTAATGCTCTATGGAAAATATGATAAATTGCACCATGACCTCGCTCGCCGTGTGAATCGCAAGGCGATCTTTTGGTCGGATACATGGCTCGATGGATTCAAAAATGAGGTGGTGAGATGACCCGC